>JBDLTG010000014.1:0-7510 GCA_039805885.1 Bacteroidota bacterium | reverse complement strand
AGTAGGTTACGGTTTAGGAGATGCAGCATCTTCAATGTTTTGGAAAATATTCAGTATGTATCTGATGTTTTTCTATACCGATGTTTTCGGATTAGCCCCGGCTGTAGTAGGGACTATGTTCTTAATCACGAGAATCTGGGATTCTTGTTTTGATCCTTTAGTAGGGATTATTGCAGACCGAACTAAAACACGTTGGGGAAAATTCAGACCTTATCTTTTATGGACAGCCATTCCATTCGCAATAATTGGAGTGTTAACTTTTTACACCCCCGATTTTGACGAAAAAGGAAAAATCATTTATGCTTATGTAACTTATTCTTTAATGATGATGGTGTATTCCATTATCAACGTTCCTTATGCTTCACTTCTTGGTGTGATATCGTCAGACAGAAAAGAGAGAACTACGCTTTCTTCCTATCGTATGGTATTTGCTTTTGGAGGAAGTTTACTGGCACTATGGCTAATAGAACCTTTGGTTAATCATTTTGGGGGAAGTTTAAATTCTAAAACAGGTTGGTTATACACTATGATAGTTTTCGGAATTATCACTACAATTTTCTTTTGGGGTTGCTTTTTTCTGACCAAAGAGAGGGTGGGGCCAATTTCGGATGAAAAACCAAATTTAAAAGGAGATTTAAATGACCTCTTAAAAAATAAACCTTGGTGGATTCTTCTGGGTGCAGGAGTCTTTGCTTTGGTATTCAATTCAATTCGTGATGGTGCAGCAATATATTATTTTAAATATTTTGTAAAAGACACCACAAGTTTCAGCATAAATCTACTTGGAGAAAATTTTGCAATGACACACACCTCTTTATATTTAGTTTTAGGACAAGCAGCTAATATTATTGGTGTTATTGCAGCGACTCCTATTGCCAATAAATTTGGAAGAAAGAATACTTTTTTTGGGGCGATGGCACTAGCAGCAATTTTGAGCGTAATCTTTTATTTCTTAGGAAAGGAAGATGTGTTTTTGATTATGATATTCCAAGTATTGATAAGTATCTGTGCGGGTTGTATTTTTCCATTAATATGGTCTATGTATGCTGATAGCGCTGATTATTCAGAATGGAAACAAGGAAGAAGAGCTACTGGGCTGGTGTTTTCGGCTTCATCAATGTCACAAAAATTTGGCTGGACAATAGGTGGTGCTTCAACGGGATGGCTTTTAGCATACTTTGGTTTTCAAGCAAATATTGAACAAACCGCAGTCACTCAAAACGGAATTCAGTTAATGTTGAGCATTCTTCCGGCAGCGGCAGCGACAGTTTCGGTACTTTTAATCCTTTTTTATCCGTTGACAGAAGAAAAATTGGAAACAATAGAACAAGACTTAAACAACAAACGTAAAACGACAAAATAATAAATATTAATTATGAATACACAAGAAATTATTGACTACTCGGAAAAAACATTCAATTTAGATACTTTGATTAAAAATCATAAAAAATTGATTGAAAAACAAAACACTCCAGAAGCGAATCCTAATGGAATTTATACGCGTTATGAAAACCCCATCCTTACTGCTGCACATACTCCCATTGAGTGGAGGTATGATTTAAATGTAAATACAAATCCGTTTGGGATGGAAAGAATAGGCATAAACGCAACTTTTAATTCGGGCGCAACGAAATGGAATAATAAATACATCCTTTCAGTTCGTGTAGAAGGTATTGATAGAAAGTCATTTTTTGCCATCGCTGAAAGCCCTAATGGGATTGATAACTTCAAATTTTGGGAGAAACCTATTGTAATCCCACAAATTGAAGGCAATCCTGATACTAATGTATATGATATGCGTTTAGTTGAACACGAAGATGGATGGATTTATGGAATATTTTGTACCGAGAGAAAAGATCCAAACGCTCCAAAAGGAGATACAAGTTCGGCTATAGCCAATGCAGGAATTGTGCGTACCAAAGATTTAGTAAATTGGGAAAGACTTCCTGATTTAATTTCGAATTCAGGACAACAAAGAAACGTAGTTATGCACCCTGAATTTGTAAATGGAAAATATGCCTTGTACACTAGACCACAAGACGGATTTATCGATGTGGGAAATGGTGGAGGAATTGGATTGGGCTATATCGATGATATGCTAAACCCAGTTGTAAAAGAGGAGAGAATTATCTTTGGAAAGCAATACCATACTATTTATGAACTGAAAAATGGTCTTGGTCCAGCACCCATAAAAACTTCAAAAGGATGGTTGCATTTAGCACACGGAGTTAGAAACACTGCAGCAGGATTACGTTATGTTCTTTATATGTTTATGACTGATTTAAACGACATTTCAAAAGTTACTCACGTCCCTGCAGGTCATTTTATGGCTCCAAAAGGGGCTGAAAGATTAGGAGATGTGTCTAATGTTTTATTTTCTAATGGATGGATTGAAGATAAAGATGGGACTGTTTTTATTTATTATGCAGCATCTGATACGAGAATGCACGTGGCAGTTTCTTCAGTAGATAAATTAGTTGATTATGTAATAAATACTCCTGAAGACACCTTTATATCTGCAGGTTCAGTGAATACTATTATTGCTCAAGTCAATAACAATAAAAAACATTTAGGGCATTAATAATTTAGAATTGTCTCCGCTCCGCAAAGTCTCCGACATTGAGGATGGACTAGCGGTCTCCGACCGCATTTTTAAACAAAATAGCTATAAAAAAGATTCTACTAAATGTTGTGAACATTCTTTTTTTTAACCATTAAGAGATTTAAGAAAGTTAAAGACACTGCAAATCTTAATACTCTTAATGGTTTTAATGTTTCGTCTTTCATACAAATACCAATAGCCATAAAAATAAAACCGTGTCCCAAAAAGCAAAAAATCTTAAAACCGAACTAACCACTGAACTCGACAACATTCTTGAGTATTGGTCAAAGCATACTATTGATAGTAAAAACGGTGGTTTCATAGGTCAAATTGATTCTAATGAATTTAAAAATTTTGAAGCCGAAAAAGGATCTGTCCAAAATGCTAGAATACTTTGGTCATTTTCATCAGCTTATCAAATTACAAAAAACGAAGAGCACAAACGACTTGCCAATGAAGCTTTCGAATACATCATTAATCACTTTTATGACTCCGAATTTGGAGGAATTTTTTGGAGTATCCATCCGGATAAAACGCCAAAAGATACAAAAAACCAAATTTATGCCATAGCATTTATGATTTATGGAATATCCGAATATTATGCTATTTCAAAAGATAAAAGAGCTTTAGAATATTCTATTGCCCTTTATAAAAAAATAAAAAAACATAGTTACGACCCAATTCAAAGAGGCTATTTCGAAGCATTCACGAGGGATTGGCAACCTATTGAAGATTTGCGTTTAAGCGATAAAGATGCCAACGAAAAAAAGACAATGAATACCCATTTGCATATCGTCGAAGGGTTTGCCAATTTATATAAAGTTTATAAAGACGAAATCTTAAAAAATGATATTGTCGAATTGCTTGAAGTCATTGAAACTCATTTTATCAACAAAGAAACTGGGCATTTACGATTATTTTTCAACGAAAACTGGATCGAAAAACCAGATGCTATTTCGTATGGACACGACATCGAAGCTGCTTGGTTATTGCAACAATGTGCTGAAATTACAGAAGACCAAGAGTTGATTGAGCGTTTTAAAAAATACGCTATACTTCTTACTGATGCAACCATCGAAGGCATCGACCCAATTGACGGAGGACTTTGGTACGAATTCGATCCCAAAAAAAACAAATTGATTACTGAAAAACATTGGTGGCCACAATCCGAATTAATTATTGGTTTTTATAATGCCTATCAACTTACTAATGATCAAAAATACTTGAATGTTGTCCTAGAAAACTGGGAATTTGTAAAAAAATACATTTTAGACAAACAAAATGGGGAATGGATTTGGGGTATAAATGCTGACTATTCTCTGATGCCAAAAGACAAAGCCGGTTTTTGGAAATGCCCCTACCATAATAGCAGAGCTTGCATCGAATTGATTCATCGAATTAAAAATTAATTTCTTCAATTTTCCAAATGAAATATTCAATACTAACTCTTTCATTGTTCTTTTTTTTCCATTCTACAACTATATGTTTAGCTCAAAAACAACAACCAAGAATTAGCGTTAAAGGAACTCAGTTCTTTAAGGGAGACAAACCCTATTCCTACATTGGAACCAACTATTGGTATGGAAGTTTATTGGCTTCCAAGAAAGTGGGGGACAGGAAAAGATTGCTTCGAGAACTGGATTTAATGCAAAAAAATGGCATAGACAATTTGCGTATTTTGGTTGGTGGTGATGGCGGAAAATACGATTTTACCGTTCGTCCTGCTTTGCAATATGAGCAAGGAAAATACGATCAAGACTTGCTTGACGGTTTAGATTTTCTAATTGCAGAAATGGGAAAACGCAATATGTACGCCGTTCTGTATTTGACAAACAACTGGGAATGGTCTGGTGGAATGGCACAATATTTAGAATGGAATGGTCAGGGGCCAATTCCAGTTCCGAATATCGCACCAAATACTTGGCCTCAATTTATGAGCTATACCGAAAAATTTCATAGTTGTGAGCCTTGTATGGAGGCTTTAAAGAATCACGTGAAATTTATTTTGGGTAGAACAAATACATATACCAAAAGAAAATACAGCCAAGACAATACCATTATGGCTTGGCAAGTGGGAAATGAACCTCGCACTTTTACTGTCGAAAATGAAATCAAATTTACCTTTTGGCTCAACAATATTGTAAACCTGATAGATAGTTTAGATAAAAACCATCTTGTTTCTACTGGTTCTGAAGGTCGAAATAGTTCGAATAACAGTATGGAAATTTTTGAGAGAACACATACTAATCCGAACATTGATTATTTAACAATTCATATATGGCCAAAAAACTGGGGATGGTACAAGGCAGATAATGCCGAAAAAACGTTGTCTACAACGATAGAAAATGCGGGAAAAGATATTGACTTGCATATTGCTGTGGCCAATATATTAAAAAGACCTATTATTATTGAAGAATTTGGTTTACCTAGAGAAAATCAAGGGTTAACAGCAACTGCTTCTGTAGTCAATAGAGATATTTTTTACAATTATATTTTTCAAAGAGTTGCTGAGAGTCATAAAAATAATGGTCCGTTACAAGCTGCAAATTTTTGGGGATTTGGCGGTGAAGGAAAAGCAATTACCAAAGACGGAAAATGGAAGCCTGGAGATCCATTAACCACTGATCCGCCACAAGAACCACAAGGACTGAACAGTGTTTTTTCTACTGACAAATCGACTTTAGAAATAGTTAAAAAATACAATCTAGAATTGAAAAAATAATTTTCAGTACAGTTGTTTGATTACAGTGATGTTTTTTATGTTAATCTAAAAATTGTAATTTTTTATTAAACTATTTTATAATGATAAATGCCGCCATAACTCGGAAATACTTCAATTGAGTGAAGTGAAAATTTTACTATATTGAAATTATAATAGGCATTGTTCCTTTTTGGATTGAAACTATTAGCATAGAATCAATTTAATTACAAAAGTGTCGCTTAAATTAATATCCATTTTTAAATTACAATCTTAGTATTGGGAATACTTAAATTAAAAATCTCGAAATAAAATAATAATTTTTTAGAAAATAATAATAAAAATAGATGAAACTATATCCTTTACAATTTCAACCTAAATTTAAATATAGAATTTGGGGTGGTAACAAATTAAAAACAGTATTGAATAAAGAATATTCAGGGGAGAATATAGGGGAATCCTGGGAAATCTCTGATGTGCAAGGCGATGAAACCGAAGTGCTATATGGGGCTTTAAAAGGATATACCCTCAAACAATTAATTCAGGAATTTAAAGGGAAGTTTGTTGGAGAAAATGTTTACACTACTTTTGGCAACGAATTCCCATTACTTATAAAAATTATTGATGCAGAAACACCACTATCTATTCAAGTGCATCCAAGTGATGAAATCGCAAAAAAGAGACACAATTCATACGGAAAGAACGAAATGTGGTATGTTATGGCTGCCGATTCCGATGCGGAATTAGTTGTAGGATTTAATCAAGAAACAAATCAAGAAACCTATCTCGAAAGCTTAAAATCAGGTAAGGTTTTGGATTTACTAAATTTAGAAAGAGTTCAAAAAGGAGATACATTCTATATTCCAACGGGTAGAATCCACGCCATTGGCGCAGGTGTTTTATTAGCCGAAATTCAACAAACATCAGATGTGACTTACCGTATTTATGATTATAATCGTGTAGATGCCACTACAGGTGCAGAAAGAGAGTTGCACAATGATTTGGCAATAGACGTAATTGATTATGAAGTACAACCTAATTATAAAACTACTTACGATCAAATAGAAAATATATCGAATACGCTAGTGAACTCCCCGTATTTTAAAACTAATTTTATAAAAATAACAAAATTGGTACAAAAAGACTATTCGGGATTGGATTCTTTCGTAATATACATTTGTGTAGATGGTTCTGTAGAGATACTTTGCGAAAAAGAAACCTATCTTTTGAAAGTAGGGGAAACAATTCTTTTTCCAGCTTCAACAAAAAAAGTGACTATTAATTCAAGTTTTGAATCAGCCGTTCTTGAGGTCTACTTATAATTACTTAATTTTTTAATTCTTTTGACCAATTTAATAGTATTAAAATCTCAGTGAAATAACATATAAAGCAAATAAGTTTAAAGACCTCCTTTGAGATTCTGATTATTCCAATAAAAAAAATCAAATGGAAAATAAATTATAAAAAGGAACCCCAACTAAGTGAAGTTTTTTTTCAAAACTGTTTCAAGATGGGGCTTTAAATAATAAAATAACCCAACTAAAAGTCAAATTTTAGTTGGGTTATTTTTTGAAAATAAATTAGAATTAATCCTTAATAAACTTAATTGCTTTATTGTTGTTTAATGTTAAAAAATAAATGCCTTGCTTCAAGTCAGAAACGTTAACAGATTTTAAATTATTTAACGATTTGACTAATCTTCCAGAAATATCATTAATACGTAAAGATTGAGCTTTAAAGTCATTATAATTAATTTGTAATTCGTTCCCAACTGGATTAACGATGGTGATTTTGTCATTTACTGCAAAATCATTAACTCCAAGATTTGCCGTTATTGTTAAGTCACTTTTCTTTTCTAAAATCCATGTCCAAGAAGCATCATACAAAGTAACAGCAATTTTATAATTTTCACCCGCGACTAATGCGCTACTCAAAGCTGTTCCAGCTGGAATTACTAGCGTTTTTGTTCCTACACTGGAGTTGACGTTGTTGCAGCAGCTGGGTCTATATAGGCTTCTGCTACTAGGCCAGTAGATAACCAGGAAGTTCCGTTATATTTTCTAACATCTACTTTTACTTTCCCTGCATTGACTAAGGTGTAATCAAAATTTACAATTACAGATCCACCTGCAGCAATTGTTGTAGGAGCTGATATTATATTGGCAGTATTTTGAACTCCTGCTGCTGCAGTTACACTAGTTAAATTAGCC
>JBDLTG010000013.1:0-47399 GCA_039805885.1 Bacteroidota bacterium | reverse complement strand
GCTAAAAAAGTTGCAAGCCTTAATTCAAGCCAGGAAAAATCCAAAGCCATAAACGAATTAAGGCATAAATTTGGTTTGGAATTACTTCTGAACATAGCAAATATGGCGCGCAGCAGTTTTTATTATCATCAAAAGCAAAGTAAATTACCAGATAAGTACAAAGCGATTAAAGAGTTAATTAAAATAATTTATCAAAGACATAAAGGACGTTATGGATACAGACGAATAACTGATGAACTCCAAAATAGAGCAATACTTATTAATCATAAAACCGTTCTTAGATTAATGAACTTATTAGGATTGAAAAGCAATATTAGAGTAAAAAAGTATAAATCGTACAAAGGTGAAAACGGTAAAATAGCTCCAAATATTTTACAAAGAAATTTTAAAGCCGATGCTCCAAATCAAAAATGGGCAACCGATATAACTGAGTTTAATGTGTCAGGAAATAAATTGTATTTATCACCAATAATTGACTTGTTTAATCAAGAAATAATCAGCTATGAACTAACAGAACGACCATTGTTTAATCAAGTAATTATGATGCTAAAAAAGGCATTTAAGAAAATACCAAATAATACAAATTTAATGTTACACTCTGACCAAGGTTGGCAATATCAGATGAGTCATTATCAGCATTTATTAAAAGAAAAAGGAATTGTACAAAGTATGTCAAGAAAAGGAAATTGTTTAGATAATGCAATTATTGAAAACTTCTTCGGTATATTAAAATCTGAAATGTTTTACACGCAAAAATTTAAATCAATAGAACAATTAAAAAAGGAAATTGATAAATATATTATCTATTACAACAACGAAAGAATAAAGTCAAATTTAAACAAAATGAGCCCGATAAAATATCGAACTCATTATTATCAAAATTAATTATAAATTTGTCTAAACTTTTGGGTGCAGTCTATTTAGAGCCGGCTTTTGCTTTTGAAAAAAGTTATTTCTTAACGATAGCTTTTATTGTATAATGTTTTCCATTCTTAACATGTAAAAAGTAGATTCCTTTGTTTAAATCACTCATGAACATTTGTTGCATAGTGCTTGTTAAAGGTTCTGATTTGACTTTGCTTGCTAAAATATTATAGAGCGCAAGTTCTGCTCCATCATAAACTTTATCTACTTTAACATTTAGAATTGTTACAACCGGATTAGGGAAAACCGTAACATTTTCAGTAATACTAGCCGCAGGAGTATTATTGCAACTTCCCAATTTGTCTCCGTGATTCAGATGCGCCTGAACTGCATTTGAACTGATACAAGTTTCCTGACCATTATGACAAACCATAACTTTATCGCCTGAGTTACCACATTGTACATTTATTGCATTAACATCTATTGAAGCTGAAGTTTGGCAGCCCTTGGCATCAGTTATTATTACGGTATAGATTCCTGCTGTTGCTATAGATATGGTCTGAGTCGTTTGATTTGTGTTCCATATATAAGAATAAGGAGCTGTTCCTCCTGTCGGAATAACTTTGATTGGCAGCAAAGAAGAGCCATAACCAACATAAATCGTATTTTTTTCCTGTGTACTGCTAATAGCATAAACATCAGGAATTGAAGTAGTCAGTGGGATAGCATTTGAATCATCACAATCATCATTGTTCTCTACACCACAAGCTATTGGAGCACCACTACCAAGTTTGTCACCATCGTTATCTGCATATAATATTTTACTGTCGTCGCAATCGCTATTATTTGTAGCATATCCTTCAGGAGCTACTGATGAACATAACATTGCTGTTACGGTAGAACCAAATCCGTCTTTATCTGCATCTACATAATACAGTATTGGTTCATGAACAGTTGCGTCATTGTCATTACAATCGGTATTGTTTGTGGCATATCCTTCCGGAGCTATAGATGAACAGAACATTGCTGTTTCAGTTGAACCAAATCCATCCTTATCCGCATCTACATAATATAAAATTGGTTCATGAACAGTTGCATCATTATCATTACAATCGGTATTGTTTGTAGCATATCCTTCCGGAGCTGTTGATGAACAGAACATCGCTGTTTCAGTCGAACCAAATCCGTCTTTGTCTGTGTCTACATAGTATAAAATTGGTTCATGAACAGTTACATCGTTATCATTGCAATCTGTATTATTTTTAGCATATCCTTCCGGAGCTGTTGATGAACATAACATTGCTGTTTCAGTCGAACCAAATCCGTCTTTGTCTGTGTCTACATAATATAAAATTGGTTCATGTACAGTAGCGTCATTATCATTACAATCATTATTATTGGTCGAATACCCTTCAGTAGCGACAGATGAACATAACATCGCTGTTTCAGTCGAACCAAATCCGTCCTTGTCTGCATCTACATAATATTGAATAGGTACATGTACAGTTACGTCGTTATCATTACAATCATTAGTTTTGGAATAACCGTCATTGTCATCATCAGTTGGTGTTGTTACATTAAATACTTCTGAATATGCAGAAGAATCCGTTTTATTAGTTGCTTTTAATCGGTAATAGTATTTGGTGTTAGCAGCTAAATTTGTATCGGTGTAAGTCGTTGTGTTGGCTCCAACTTCTGCTATTTGTACAAAAGAATTTCCGTCAGATGAACGTTCAATTGCGAAATTAGCTTCGTTGTTCGAATTGTCATTCCACTTTAAAGTTACTATGCTTGAAGGAGCTGGTATCGGGACAATATTTGTCTCGAATGTTACATTTGATGGGGAATTAATTAGAGTTGTGTTATATATCGCTGCAATTTCAGAAGCTGATAAAGCGTAGTTAAATATTTTTAACTCATCTATTTTTCCTTTGTAAGGAGCAGGAGTAGTATTAGCATACAACTCGAGTACTCCAATATTACCAACTACTAAATCAGTTGGCTCGCCAATACCCACAGCTGTTCCTGTTCCATCAGCTAGTTCATTCGTGAAAACACCATTAGTATATAATTTTAATTTTTTCGCAGTAACATCTCGCATGATAACTACATGTACCCAATCTCCGGTATAATATTTAGTAGCTGCTAATGTTGATGTAAGTTCTGTTTTTACTTTATCATCATCTATAGCAAATCGGAATTGATTATTTTTAATTTCTACATCAAATCTTTTACCTGTTGCACCTGTTGTAGTGTTTTTTGTAATCGAGCCTTTGCATAATATATAAGAACTCAAGGTTGAAGTAGCTGGTAATTGACTGGCATCAGCCTTCATCCAAAAAGAAACAGAAAATGAATTTTTATCGAATAAAAGATTGTCCTGATGAGGGATAGTTACCATCTGCTTATTTGGTAAAAATGTTGAAAAATCGATTGCATTATTAGCTTTTCCGGCTACCCTAACAGTAGCTTTGTCGAAAGCAGCATCTAACTGACCATCATTAGCATAAGCAGATATATCTGCAATTTGTTCGCCTTCACCTGCCACTTCTTTAAATGGCCAATGACCAACCAGTTCTGCTTTTTGAGCGCTGAAGTTCCATACATCTCCAGTCACAGTTCCTTTGGCATTAGTAGCATCAATTCTCCAATAATAGATTGTTGCCGGACTTAAACTTGTAAGTGTATAGCTTGGGGCTGCAACATAAGCTATATCACCTAATTTTGTTAAGTTAGCAGGATCAGTTCCAAAATAAACAGAATAAGTTGTTGTATTTGCACTACCTGTCCATTTTAAAGCTAAAGTGCCATTTACTAAGTCTACTGTATTCATTCCTGTTGTAGGAGTAGGAGTAGCTGCTTTTGTAGGGGCTGAAGGAATAGCTGGTGTGGTAAGGGAATTTACATCACTATAACTGGAAGATTCAGTTGTGGTTGTTGCTTTAATACGGTAATAGTATTTAGTGTTTGGAACTAAATTATTATCAGAGTAAGTGGTTGTATTTGCTGCTACTTGCGCAATTTGTGTATAGTTTGTTCCATCGATTGAACGCTCAATTACAAAATTAGTTTCATTGTCTGAATTGTCTTTCCAAGCCAAAATTACCTTGCTTGAAGGAGTTGGTGTTTCAACTGAAGTTGCGTTGAAAGTAATTGAAGTTGGAGGAATTACAAATTCAGGCGGTACAGTATTGATTAATCCGTTTATGTAAACTTCAATGTTCAAGTATTCAGGAGAAGTTGTACTGTAAGCAACGGCATCATTAGCATTGTTTTTGTTCAATCCATTGCTGTCTTCCCAGGCATCAGGCATTCCGTCATTGTCGGTGTCTAATGGAGAAGGAGCTCCGTAAACGTGTCCGGCACCTCCATTAATAAAACCAAACTTGCTTGTTAAATCAGTTTGTACATATAAATAAGTAGCGACTGTTCCTTTTGATTTCAAATCAGAAATCATAAGATTGTCTACCTGATCACGTCTTGGATACGATGGGCCTACGCCTGCCACAATTTTATCATAAGCATCCTGAGCTGATAAAGTTGTGTTTTTCATAGGATAATCATAAGGAGTTGAATGAATTGTTGATGCATCTCCGGTAGGATATCCTGATAAATCCTGAGGTACTAATGTTCCGTCTAATATTCCATTTCTGTTATTGTCAAAATAATTACCAGCACCATATAATGAGAAGTTATCATTTCCTCTGTTAAAAGGTGTAGTAACTGAAGTACTTGTATTTGGTCCTCCAATAAAATAATTATTAATAATATTTACATCTGAGCTTCCTGCAGAATCTCCCCCCATAATGTAGGCGTCTCCAGATTCAGCATGTCCATAAGTATTACCATAATTACCCCAATTGTAAACAACATTGTTCACAAACTCATTAATCCCTTTTATTTTGTTATTACGGGTTTTGTTGCAGATATATAAGTTTCCAATTAAACTTATTTTTCCACCTGAAGGCTGCATCAATCCTCCGGCTGAGTGATTGTGACGATGTAATCCCTGACCGATAATTGAGTTTTGAATCGTTATATTGTCAGGGCTCGTGCCTTTGCTGTCCCAGTTAATTGAAAATACTTCATCAGTTCCCCAGGTAAAAGCCATGTGGTCAAAAATCATATTTGCCCCATTCGCTAAACCTGATGCATCCTGGCCTTGGGTAGTAGATCCATAACGAATACGAAGATATCGGGCTATCGTATTGCTTGAACCTGTAAAGGTTACTTTGGCACCTAAAAGTACAATTCCTTCTCCAGTTGCTGTTTGTCCTGCAATTGTGGTGTTTTTAGCGACTACAATTTGGGATAGGGTGTTAATTATCCCCCCAACTTTGAATATTACAAAGCGGCCTTCCTGACTAACTGCATCACGGAAAGATCCTGGTCCGCTGTCATTTAAATTGGTTACTAAATAAATTTTAGGGCTAGCGACAGCTCTGGCTCCGGTTGTGTATTTACCAAATCCCTGTGCTTCAGGGAAGGCTAGTGTTTGGGAATTTGCATTCCCGGAACTTAATGCAAGTCCGCAGAATATTATTGCCTTTGGAACATGTTTGAAAAGTAAAGTTTTAAATTTCATAAATAAATAGTTAAGGTTGGTTATTTCAAAACTATTGCTTTAATACTTTATGATTATCCTGTCCTGTCCTGTTCTGCTTATTTCGGTGGATTATTGCTTTAGAATAAAAAATAATTTTGTTCTAAAACCAATTAATTTAAAATTTGGTGTTTTATGATTTTAACTAAATCGAATGTGTTTTTTGATGATATGTTTATCGAGTTACATACGTAATAATACCAAAAACAACAAATGGGATAAATAGCTTGTAAGGCTTGTTTTTATTAGTGATGTTAGTATATTGACAGTGTTTTGTTTTTTTAATAATCTTTAGTTTTAATGACATGCAACAATTACTTTGGGTGCGCTTTACATAATTGTTTTTCTCATCTATACTGAGCTTTTTGTGTGTCGTTATTTCAGTACTAGACATGCTAAAGAAAGATAACTGGTCTGGTTGCGATAGGATTAATTCTCTAAAAAAGTACTCTGTAAAGTTGTATTTGAAGGTCAATTTTGAAATCAGTTGATTCGGTTTTAGGATTGATCCGAGATAATTTGGAAAATTTAAGCATAAAAAAACTCCTTAATTAATTTCTTAAGGAGTTTCTTGGTGGGCGATGAGGGGTTCGAACCCCCGACCCCCTCGGTGTAAACGAGGTGCTCTGAACCAGCTGAGCTAATCGCCCTATTTTACTAGGTTGCTATCGTTTGTGATTGCGAGTGCAAATATACAGCACTTTTTTGGATGTGCAAGCAAAAAGCAAAAAAAAATTATAAAATTTCTGCAACTACAAAGGTGCTTCCTCCAACATAGATAAAATCGTTGGAATTAGCTGATTCTTTTGATTTTTTATAAGCTTCTGGAACAGAGTGTAGTATTGCTCCTTTTAAGCCGAATTGTGCTGCTTTTTCTTTTAATGCCAATGCTTCGAGTCCTCGTGGAATATTTGGTTTACAAAAATAATAAATAGCATTTTTAGGGAACAGAGGCAAAACTTCGTCTAAATCTTTGTCGTTTACAACCCCTAAAACGATATGTAATTGTTCGAATTTTTCTTTTTTGATTTGATTCAGTACAATCTCTAATCCGTTTTTGTTGTGTGCAGTATCACAAATAATTTTTGGAGATTCACCTAATCGTTGCCATCTTCCCAGAAGTCCCGTATTTTTTACCACATTTAATAAACCTGATTCAATATTATTTTGATTAATATTAAAATCGGTTTGTTCGTTTAAAACTTTGATGGTTTGTAATACTGTTTTTTTATTGTGAATTTGATAATCACCAATTAGATCCGAAGGAAGGTTTTCTGAAATTAAATCAGCAGCAAAATAGATTTCGGAATTATTTTCTTTGGCTTTGGCTAAAAAAACAGCTTGTGTTTCGGGTGTATATTCGCCAATAACTACAGGGATTTTTGGTTTTATAATTCCAGCTTTTTCAAAAGCGACCGATTCTAAGGTGTTTCCAAGAAACTGTACGTGATCTAAGCCAATATTCGTTATTACGGAAACTAGAGGAGTGATGATATTAGTGGCATCAAGTCTTCCGCCCATACCTACTTCGATAATAGCAATGTCTATTTCTTCTTTAGCAAAATAAGCAAAGGCTAATCCAACGCTCATTTCGAAAAAACTAATGTCATTGGCTTCAAAAAAAGCTTTGTTCGAATTGATGAAATTACAAACAAAATCTTCGGTAATTTCCGTTCCGTTGATTTTAATGCGTTCTCTAAAATCTTTTAAATGGGGAGAAGTATAAAGACCTACTTTGTAACCTGCTTCTTGAAGTATTGAAGCCAGCATATGCGAACTGGAGCCTTTTCCGTTTGTTCCTGCTACATGAATGCATTTTAAATTGGCATGTGGATTATTGAGATGATTTATCAGTAAATGAGTATTAGTTAAGTCTTTTTTGTAAGCAGAAGCTCCTTGCAATTGGTACATCGGAAGTTGATTGAACATCCAGGCTGTAGTTTCTTGATAATTCATTTATTTTTTGATAAATTAGTTGAGGTCTGAAATAAATTTTGATTTTTTTAGTTTAATATTGCAACTAAAAGTTACTGCAATGCAAAATTGAAGTATTTTTTATAATTAATGAGTAAAATTAAAAAATAATATATGTTTAGTTATATACAATTACAGGCCGATACTATTGCTAATGCTGCTTCGAATGTTCTTGTCGAAAAGGTGGCTTCAAATACTGAAATTTCTGTTTTGGACTTTATTTTTAAGGGAGGTTTTTTCTTAATTCCAATTGCGTTATTATTATTTTATACTTTTTATTTGATTATTGAACGTTATTTGTACATTCATAAGGCTTCAAAGATTGACGCTCATTTAATAAAAGATGTAAGTGTGAATCTTGTTTCAGGAAATTTGAATATGGCACTTTCTATAGCCGAAAGAAGCAATTCGGCTTCCGGAAATATACTGAAGGAAGGAATTCAGGTTGTGGGAAGACCTATTACTGAGATTGAATCGAATATGGATCGTGCAGCAGATATTGAAATAGGGGAGATGGAAAAACATCTGGGACAACTAGGTCTTATTGCCGGTATTGCGCCAACATTAGGATTTATTGGAACTATTTCGGGAGTTATCAAGATTTTTTACAGTATTTCGGTAACGGAGAATATCAGTATCGGAAATATTTCTGGTGGATTGTATGAAAAAATGATTAGTAGTGGTTCTGGTTTAATTGTGGGGATTATTGCTTACAGTGGTTACCATTTGTTGAACGGAAAGATTGATCATTTTGCTTTAAAAATTCAGAAACAAATATTGGAATTTGTCAATATTATTCAAAAATCATAAGTTATGTCAATTAAGCGAAAAAGAAGATTTCATGCTGAAGTAGCTACTTCCTCATTGAGTGACATTATGTTTTTCTTGTTGCTGTTTTTCTTGATTATATCTACTCTGGCAAATCCGAATGTTATAAAAATGACTTTGCCAAAAGCGAAGTCGAATGATAAAACGAACAAGCAATACATTAGTTTATCGGTTACTGAAGACAAGAAATTCTATATCGACAAACAAGCAGTGGATTTTGAAGAATTAGAAACCACTTTGATGTCTAAGATGGATACGAAGAAAGACCAAACGGTAATTGTTAGAATTCCGTTTAATTTACAAGTACAGGATTTAGTTGATGTGTTGCAAATAGGAGTTAAAAATAATCTGAAATTTGTGATTGCTACGAGTCCGAAATAAATAAGATGAATTATATAAAACAAAAATGCCTCGAATTATCGGGGCATTTTTTGTTATGTATATGTGTGTAATTTATATCAAATGCAAGTAGTAAAAGGTTTGTCAGTTCGATTGTTTTATTTAAAATGCGATAGTTTTTTAAGACTTCTCGATACAATTTTTAATAGTAAAGCTGTCGCATAACTATTAAAACTCACTCAAAGAGACGACTGAAAAAGTTTAACTTAAATCTGTATTGTTTTTTAATTCAAGTTGAAATTATAAGTAATCTTGCCCACTTGTTTTTCGGGAGCATTGCTGCTGGCATCCCATCGGGTGTTCATTGCTGCAATTTTAGCCTGATCTAATAAACAACTTGCAGTGTTGGTTGTTCCTTTTATTCCGGCAACAGCATTTATGGTTCTGCCATTTCGGTCTACCGAAACTTCAACAACAACTCTTCCTTCTTCGTTACAATTGTATTTTGGTACTGGTTTTGAAATTGCTTTTCGGTTTCCTAGCGAATAACCCGTTCCTCCGCCAGAACCACTTCCTGATCCTCCTCCGTATCCGCTTCCGCTTCCCGGTCCTGTGCCAGTTCCGTTACCCGTACCATTGCCGCCACCTGTACCTCCGCCAGAACCGCCAGCTCCATAATAGCTGTTTGAACTTAAGTTTCCGTTAGGTTTTCCTTTGTTACCAGCTGTTTTGTCATCGCCGTCTCCACCTTTGTTTGATCCTTTCATGATGCTGGCTAAGGCATCATTGGTGCTATTGGAAACTTTGGGTTTTACTACAACTATAGGTTTTGGTTCTTCTTTTTTAACAACTACAATAGGTTTTTTTGTTTTTTCTTTCGTTGGGATTACAACACTTTCTTCGGTTGTGTTCTCCTGTGATAATATAGCTTCTTCTGGAATTGTTTTCGAAGGCGCTTGCTTGGCGTGGTTTTTCACTTCCAAAACTTCGCTTTTATAATTGGCACCGGAGCCTAAATCACTATCGCCAAAATTAACAGTAACACCGCCGCCACCGCCACCACCAGTTAGCTCATCCAAATTTGCAGGAGGCCAAAAACGGATGAAGAATAAAATCAGTAGCATAGTGATATACAAAAGCGAAGAGATTGCTAGAGATTTTTTTTGATCAGATGTAATGGTTGAACTCATTGGTATTATTGAATTTTTAAAGCTAGTATTAAAACGTCGAAAAGTACTAAAAATTGTTAAGAGTAAAAAACACTGCTCTGAATTAAAATAACTCATAGGATTAAATTATTAAAATGTCAGTTCGAGTGTTTTTTGTGTAATGAAATGAAACAAAAAATGTATCGAGAACTTAGTTTTAATTATGTTTTGGCAAGTAAACTAAACCAGAACTATGATCTTTTTTTGCTCCCGTTACACTACTTAGAACATTGATTTCGTCTCTTAATTTTAGGATTCCAAGCAAGGCGAAAATTAAAGCTTCTTTAAATTCCAGAATTTTGTTTTCGGGAATGATAAGCTTCATTTCGGGTAAATAATGTTGGATTCTGGAGATAAGAAAATCATTGTACGCACCGCCGCCAGTAATTAAAAGGCTCCCTTTTTTTGTTGGCAAAGCCAAAGCAGTTTGCAAAGCAATATGTTCGGTAAAAGTGTGTAGTTTATCTTCGATTGAAATATTGAATTTTTCGATAAGCGGTAAAACAGCTTCTTTCACAAATTCGAATCCTAAGGATTTGGGATGCTTTTTTTGATAAAATTCGAAAGCGTTTAATTGGTTTAATAATTCAGTATTGATTTTTCCGGTTTTCGAAATTTGACCTTTATCGTCATAATTTAAGCCTAGTTGATAGGCATAAAAATTTAATACGGTATTGACTGGCGAAATATCAAAAGCAATTCTTTGATTGTTTTCTTCGAAAGAAACATTGGAAAAACCACCTAGATTCATGCAATAATCGTATTCACGAAATAAAATCCGGTCACCAATAGGAACCAAAGGAGCACCTTGTCCGCCCAACTGAACATCCTGTACTCTAAAATCACAAACTATTTTTTGTTGAGTCAAAGTAGCAATTTCCGGAAGATTTCCTATTTGAAGTGTGAATCCGTTTTGAGGTTGGTGTAAAATGGTGTGGCCATGAGAACAAACGGCATCCAAATTATGGATTTTGAATTTTTCGATAAAATCTACTATAATCTTTGAAAGCAGCTGGGTGTAATTTCGATTTAAAATTGCGAGATTTTCTTTCGAAAAATCCACTGCTGATTTTAATTGGTTCACCCAATCAGCACTATACGGAACAGTTTCGCTTTCCAGAATTCTAAATGTCCATTGATGGTTTTTTATTTCGAATTGGATATGAGCCAAATCAATTCCGTCAAGTGAAGTTCCTGACATGACGCCAATTACGTTGTAAAATTCTTTTTTCATGGATAGGAAATGAGACAGGATTAAAATATTAAAAGCCTAAGTTGTATTTTTTAAATAAAAGTAAGTAAATTTAGAAAACACAAAAGCAATAAGCGAAGATTGTGTGTAGAATTTCGAACTATTTTTTATGTCAGTCTGAGCCTGTCGAAGACTTCGTTTTAGATAGTAACAAACACTTCGACAAGCTCAGTGTGACTGAAAGATTAGATGAAAATGTATTTGACTTAATCTATTAAAAGAGTTATTATGGATTTCAATTTGACCGAAGAACAAAAAATGATTCAGCAAGCCGCTAGAGATTTTGCTCAAAATGAATTATTGCCAGGAGTTATAGAGCGGGATGAATTTTCTAAATTCCCAACGAAACAAGTCAAAAAAATGGCCGAATTGGGTTTTCTGGGAATGATGGTCGATCCAAAATATGGTGGCTCGGGTATGGATAACGTCTCTTATGTTTTGGTGCTCACAGAAATTGCAAAAATTGATGCTTCTTCGGCAGTAATTATGTCTGTAAATAATTCTTTGGTTTGTGCAGGATTAGAAAAATATTGCAACGAAGAACAAAAGCAAAAATATCTTATTCCCCTTGCAAAAGGCGATATCATTGGTGCTTTCTGTCTTTCGGAACCAAATGCCGGTTCTGATGCAACTTCGCAAAAAACAACAGCCATCGATATGGGAGATCATTATTTGTTGAATGGAACAAAAAATTGGATTACGAATGGTTCTACGGCTTCGACTTATATTGTGATGGCGCAAACTCATGCTGAAAAAGGACATAAAGGAATTAATGCTTTTATTGTCGAAAAAAGTTGGGCTGGTTTTGAGATTGGCCCCAAAGAAAAGAAAATGGGAATTCGTGGTTCTGATACTCATTCGTTACTATTTAATGATGTAAAAGTGCCAAAGGAAAATAGGATAGGGGAAGATGGTTTTGGTTTTCATTTTGCCATGGCAGTTTTAAATGGTGGTCGAATAGGGATTGCTTCTCAAGCCTTAGGAATCGCTACAGGTGCTTATGAATTGGCATTGAAATATTCCCATGTGCGGGAATCTTTTGGGAAAGAAATTTTTCAACATCAGGCCATTGCTTTTAAATTAGTGGATATGGCAACCCAAATTATGGCGGCTAAATTGCTGTGTCTAAAAGCGGCTTCTGAGAAAGATGCGGGAATGGATATTACCCAATCGGGAGCGATGGCTAAGTTGTTTGCTTCACAAACAGCTATGGATGTCACTATTGAAGCGGTCCAAATTCACGGTGGAAATGGTTATGTAGCCGAATACCATGTGGAACGTATGATGCGCGATGCTAAAATTACCCAGATTTATGAAGGTACTTCAGAGATTCAGCGAATTGTCATCTCGCGGACATTAACTTCTTAAAATATCAATTACATTTATCCCAAAGTAGCACTTTATGTACGAAGATTTAAAATATTGGTATTTGCGCGACCACAAGTTGTTTAGAACCTTGAGTTTTGGACAAATTAAGCAATTGTGTATTATTACAGGTTTTAAAAAAGCTCAAAAAGGAGAGATTATTTATTTCTCTTCTTCTGATGTACCGCGAATTTTTCTACTTAAAAAAGGAAATATTAAAATTGTTGCCGTTGATGAAGAGGGTAATGAAACCATAAAAGACATTATCCAAAAGGGAGATTTATTTGGCGAATTGACCTTGGAAAACGACATGCAGTCCAATGAATATGCAAAAGTACTTTCAGACGATGTAGTGATTTGCAGTTTCCTGATGTCGGATTTTGAAGATTTATTGTTGCGAAATCCAAGTTTGGCTTTGTCTTATACCAAATTTGTGGGTTTGAAGATGAAGCGCATCAAAAACAATTATGCTAATTTGGTTTCCAAAGATGCTAAAACAAGATTGTTTCAATTTCTAAAAGATTGGGCAGAAAAAGAAGGAAAACAAGAAGGTAATAAGGTTGTTATTGAAAATTATCTGACCCAAAATGATATTGCCCAAATTATTTGTACTTCGAGACAAACGGCAACTCATTTGCTCAACGAAATGGAATCCAATGGAATTCTCGAATATAATAGACGAGAGATTGTTATTCCTGATATTACTAAGTTATAGTTTTTTTAGGCAAACTGTAAACTAGCCGACAATAGACCATTTAAAAGGATATTACCTTTACTATAAATAAAAATAATATCATGAAAAAAGTATTGGTACTTATGTGTGTCTTGTTTACTCTTTTGGGTTTTTCGCAAACTGAAAGTAAAAGAGCAAAAGAATTTAATTTAGAAAATAAATTAGCGATACAAGGCTATGATCCTGTAGCTTATTTTAAGCAAGGAAAAGGAGTTGAAGGAAAAGAAACCTGGTCTTCGGTTTACGAAGGAGTGAAGTACCGTTTTTCTTCTTTGGCAAACAAGGAATTATTCTTGAAAAATCCTGCAGCTTATGAACCACAATTTGGTGGATGGTGTGCTTTTGCAATGGGAGATTCAGGAGATAAAGTAGAAATCAATCCAAATACATTTAAAATTATTGACGGCGAATTATATTTATTCTACAATGCTTATTTTAATAATACTTTGAAAAGCTGGAATAAAAACCAAGCTAATTTGAAGACAAAAGCAGAAGCTAATTGGAGAAAAATAATAAACTAAAAATTCAAAGTCATGAAATCATCATTGTTTACTTGGTTATTGCGTATTGTTGTTGCAGTACTATTTCTGCAAACATTGTATTTTAAATTTACTGCCTCATCCGAAAGTGTCTATATTTTTTCGAAATTAGGAATGGAACCTTATGGAAGAATAGGAAGTGGGATTTTTGAATTGATTGCGGCAATTTTAGTTTTAATTCCAAGAACTGTTTTAGTTGGCGCTTTGTTAGGTTTAGCAGTAATTAGTGGCGCTATTTTATCGCATCTTTTTGTTTTAGGAATTGAAGTGCAAAATGATGGAGGTCTTCTTTTCATCTTAGCGTTAACGATCTTTATTTGTTGCGCTATTTTGATTTATCAATATAAGAGTAAAATACCAAATTTATTAAAATTAAAATTTTAAGATGCTTATACCTTCTATAAATAATAGTTTGAATGAATTGATTTATTTGCTAAAGCAATTGTCAAAAAAGGAATACTCAAATCCATGTGCTGAATTGAGTAATGCCAGCATTGGCGAACATACCAGACATATTGTAGAAATGTTTGAATGTCTCGAAAAACAATATGACTTGGGAGTCGTGAATTATGATAACAGAGCACGAAATAATCGTATTCAAACAGATGCCGTTTTTGCGATTCAGCAAATTCAAGCCATTCAGAATAGTCTTAGAAACGAGAATAAAGATCTCGAATTACAGCAATTTGTTGACGGCGAAGAAATAAGGATTGAGAGTAATTATTATCGGGAATTACTCTATAATCTGGAACATTGTATACATCATCAAGCTTTGATAAAAGTGGCTGTTTTACAATTTGAAAATATAAATATTGATGCTAATTTTGGAGTGGCTCGTTCTACAATTGAATTCAGAAAAAAATGTGTACAGTAAGTTTTGTAAATAGTAATAATCGAATTATCATCACATCTAATCGAGATGAAAAAATTATAAGACCTAGTGCAATTCCACCTAAGAATTATACTGTAAATGGAAAGAATGTTATTTTTCCAAAAGACCCAAAAGCAGGAGGGACTTGGTATATTGTAGACGAAAAAGGTACTGTACTTGTTTTGTTAAATGGTGCTGATGAAAAACATAAGCTTGAACTTCCTTATCGAAAAAGCCGTGGTTTGATTGTTTTGGAATTGATAAGCGAGGATTCACCAAAGGATTTTTGGGACGAAATAGATTTAGACAACATCGAACCTTTTACTTTGGTTTTGTTTCAAGATAATCAACTTTTTCAAATTCGCTGGAATGGAAAGCAGAAAGAAAAATTAGTTTTAGATAACCATGAAAAACATATTTGGTCATCGTCTACTTTATATTCTAGTTCTATTCGAAAAAAAAGAGCTGATTTGTTTTATTCATTTTTAGAAGAAAAAGGCTTGCTCTCAGAGGCGGATATGTATCAGTTTCACAGATATACCGATGGAGAAAATACGGAGAATGGATTGGTTATTAATCGAAACGAAGAAACAAAAACCTTAAGCATTACGCAATCCGTGATTGAACAGAATAAAGTGGCAATTTTGCATTATGATTTGGTTACAAATGAAGATTTTTCGACTTCATTTATAATTGTTTAAAAATATCCGAGTGATAAGAAATAGAAATATAAAATTACTGCTACATAAAATTTCCCATTGGGAATATTGGCCTTTCCAAATTGTTTATATACCCATTTATTTTCTTTGGGCTTATTATGCGATAAGAGCTAAAACGATATTTTTTTTTAATGCTTCTAATCCAACGATTAAAAATGGCGGATTTATCATGGAGTCTAAAAAAGCCATTTACAATTTGATTCCGCAGCAATATTACCCAAAAACCGAACTCATAAAAGAGGGGAGTTCATTGGAAGATATTGAAAAAGTAATTACAAATTCAGGAATAAATTATCCGTTAATAGCAAAACCCGATGTGGGTTTAAGAGGTTCGGGAGTGAAGAAGATTAATACGAAAGCCGATTTAAATCAATATGCGCTAAAGGCAAATTTTGATTATGTTATCCAAGATTTGATTCCGTATGAAAATGAAGTGGGGATTTTTTATGTGCGCTATCCCAATGAAAATAAAGGTAAAATAACAGGAATTGTTTCTAAGGAATTTTTGATTGTCATAGGCGATGGAATTTCAACAATTGAAAGTTTGATAAAACAAAACCCGAGATTTGAATTACAATTGGTTTCTTTGCAAAAAGAATATGGAAATTCACTTTTTGAAATTTTAAAAAAAGGTGAGAAACGCAATTTAGTTCCTTATGGAAATCATGCGCGTGGTGCTAAATTTATAGACGGAAGTCATTGGATTAGTCCAGAATTAGAAGAAACCATCAATATATTGTGTTTGCAAATTTCAGGATTCTTTTTCGGAAGATTGGATATTATGTATCATTCTTGGGAAGAATTAGAAAAAGGTAAAAACTTTGCAGTTGTAGAATTAAACGGCGCAGCCAGTGAGCCCACTCACATTTATGACCCCACGCATTCGCTTTTTTTTGCCTGGAAAGAATTGGCCAGACACATCACTTACATGTATGAAATTAGTGTGTTGAATAATAAAAATGGGATTCCTTTTTTAGAACATAAAGCAGGAATGAAAGAATATAAATTGCATTTGGAGCAAAGCCGTAAAATTGTAAATTTCTAATTATGAAAATCATTCAAAATATAGCGATAGGATTTACAGTTAGTTTCTTGGGTTCGTTGCCTCTGGGTTTTCTAAATATTGTTGGGCTTGAAGTCTATGCTAAATTGGGCTTGGAATCTTTAGTTTCTTATATTCTAGGTGTTATTGTTATTGAAGCTTTTGTCGCCTATTATACTTTAATCTTTGCTCACCAATTAGTGCAGAATAAAAAACTCATGAAGGGAATTGAGGTTTTTGGAGTTTTCTTTTTGTTGATCGTTGCTTTTGTTTTTTACCAAAAATCATCAAATACTATTCACAGTGAAGGTTATTTGGATGCGTATTTGCAATGGCCAATTTTCTGGATTGGTGTTTTCTTGAGTTGCCTAAATTTTTTACAAATCCCTTTTTGGTTGGCATGGAATCTTTATTTTCTTAACGAAAATTACATCAGTATTTATAAGCGATTAAAGTTTTATTATGTAGGTGGAACTATGGTTGGTGTTTTCTTCGGGATGCTATTTATTATTTATTTTTTGGATAAAATTCACAAGCAAATTGTCTTTTTAACCGATTATATGATACCAGTGATTATTCCTGTTTTCTTTGTTTTTATGGCAGGATTTCAAGGGTATAAAGTTTACAAAAAATACTTTTCTAATAAAATCCCTTTAGAAGAAAACGAAACCGAATAGGGTTAATTGATTTTGTTTATTTTTGTGGCATGAAGAATATTATTATCACAGGAACCAGTAGAGGAATTGGATTTGAATTGGCTTTGAAGTTTGCTAATGCAGGACATCAGGTTTTAGCCATTTCGAGAAAAAAACCTCAGGAGTTAATCGATCATAAAAATATTAGTTGTCTTTCGGTTGATTTGGCAAATGAATCTGATTTAGAAAAAGTAGAACATTTTCTTGCTGAAACATGGAAACAGGTCGATGCTGTGATTCATAACGCAGGAAGTTTAATTTATAAACCTTTCGAAACCTTAACACAAGCTGATTTTGAAAATGTGTATAAGGTGAATGTTTTTGCTGTGGCAAATTTAACTCGCATTTGCATTCCATTTTTACAAAAAGGAAGTCATGTGGTTACCATCAGTTCGATGGGAGGAGTTCAAGGAAGTTTAAAATTTGCAGGTCTTGCAGCTTATAGTTCAAGTAAAGGAGCTGTAATTACGCTTTCGGAATTATTAGCCGAAGAATACAAAGAACGCGGTATTGCTTTTAATGTTTTGGCATTGGGTGCTGTGCAAACCGAGATGCTCGAAGAAGCTTTTCCAGGTTATCAAGCGCCCATTTCGGCAGAAGGCATGGCCACTTATATTTTTGATTTTACACTGAACGGGAATAAATATTTCAACGGAAAAGTATTGCAGGTTTCAACGACTAATCCTTAAAAAAAGTTGAGAGTTATAAGTTAAGAGTTAGGTGGCTTTAAGAACTTTTTTAAAGTAGTATTTATTTTTTGAATTTTACTGGAAACCCATAACTGAGAACTAATAACCCATAACCCATAACTTAAAAAAATTGAGCGATACCTTAGCAAAATATCTTCCAGATCACGCGGTTAAACCCGTTTTTGAGTTGATTGTGGAGCATGGAGTGCATTTAAAAATCGTTAACGAACGCTTGACTCGTCATGGGGATTATCGAAAGGCCATGACTGGAAAACACGAAATCACCGTAAACGGAAGTTTGAATAAATACCGCTTTTTAATTACGCTCATTCACGAAATTGCGCATTTAGTAGCTTTCGAAAAATTTGGTCGCAACATAAAACCTCATGGAAATGAGTGGAAACATACTTTTCAGCAATTGATGGTGCCTTACATTCGTCCTGAAATTTTCCCGAACCAATTGTTGCCACTTTTAGCCAGACATTTTAGAAATCCTAGTGCGAGTAGTGATACCGATACTACTTTATCACTTGCCTTGAAACAATTTGACAAGCAAAACGACAAAAATTATGTTTTCGAAATTCCCTATGGTAGCATATTCCGAATTAAAAACGGTAAGGTTTTCAAGAAAATAGCTGTTAGAACGAAGCGTTATGAATGCCTTGAAATGAGTTCTGGACGTTTGTATTTATTTAATCCTAACGCTGAGGTAGAGTTGATTCCAAATTCCAATTAAAAATTCCAAATTTCAATTATTGCAATTGGAATTTGGGATTTTGATTATTTGGATTTTAAAAGCGTTATTCTTTCAAATGTGCTTCTCTAACTTTTTTAAACAAATTGGAAGAATACACAAAAGCAACTACAGCTTCATTATCGGTTCTGAAAATTTCTTCTTTAGTGCCTTCCCAAGCTTTTACACCATTTTTCAAGAATAAGATTTTTTCACCTATTTCCATCACCGAGTTCATATCGTGGGTGTTGATTACGGTAGTGATATTGTACTCCTCAGTAATTTCTTTGATGAGATTATCAATCAATATAGATGTGTTTGGGTCTAATCCCGAGTTGGGTTCGTCACAAAACAAATATTTTGGATTATTCACAATCGCACGAGCAATGGCGACACGTTTTTGCATTCCACCTGAAATTTCAGATGGTAACTTATGATGAGCGTCTTTTAGCGCCACTCTTTCAAGTACAAAATCAACGCGTTCTTTTATTTTTGCCTTATTATCATTGGTAAACATTTTTAACGGGAAAGCCACGTTTTCGGCTACTGTCATCGAATCGAATAAGGCGCTTCCTTGAAAAACCATACCAATTTCGGTGCGTAATTCTCTTTTTTCATCGGGATTCAATTCAGAATAAATTCTACCGTCAAAAGAAATTGTACCCACTTCAGGATGGTGAATTCCAAGTAAACTCTTCAGTAAAACCGTTTTTCCAGATCCACTTTGCCCTATGATAAGATTAGTTTTTCCAGTTTCGAAAACGGTACTTACTCCTTTAAGGATTTTGCTGTCTCCAAATGATTTCTCAACGTCTTTTACTTCTATCATGATCCTAGTAATAATTGAGTTAGTATATAGTTGAAAAGTATGATCGAAACTGATGTCCAAACAAAAGATACCGTACTTGCTTTACCTACTTCCAGTGCGCCACCTTTCATGTAATAACCATGAAATGACGGGATTGTTGCTAATAACATGGCAAAAATGAAAGTTTTAATAAAAGCATACACAATATGAAAGGGAATGAATTGCATTTGTGCCCCATTGATGAATTCAGCACTTGAAGTAAAACCGCCGTAGACACCAGCCATCCAGCCACCAAGAATTCCTAAAAACATACTAATTCCAATAACAAATGGATAGAATAGCAAAGCAATAATTTTAGGAAAAACCAAGTAGTTTAGTGAGTTTACTCCCATTACTTCTAGTGCGTCAATTTGCTCAGTTACACGCATCGTCCCAATACTGGATGTAATAAATGAACCCATTTTTCCCGCCATAATTACCGAAATAAAAGTAGGAGCAAATTCTAGAATTACCGATTGACGTGTGGCAAAACCAATAAGGTATTTTGGGATTAATGGATTAGTTAAGTTTAATGCAGTTTGAATAGCAACAACACCACCAACGAAGAATGAAATAAAGGCAACAATACCTAAGGAATCAATGATTAAATCGTCTATTTCTTTAAAGATGAGATTACGCATTACAGACCATTTGGTTTGTTTGTTGAAAATCTCTTTAAGCATTAGGAAGTATCTTCCTATTTGCGTTATATATCGAATGAGCATCATAGTTTTTGAATATGGGCTAAATTACGAAAATTGTAGTTAGCTATGAATTATGAATGAGGAGTTATGAGCTTTTGCCTAGAAAAGCTTCTCTTTCATCTTTTTTAAACGGTAATTGCGAATAAATTTTGCCTGTGCAGCCGTTACCATAAGTGGTTTTTTTTCTGATTTAGCTTTTAGAAAACCTTGGATGTAATCAAAAAACAACAAAGGTTTCTTCTTCATGAACGACAATTTAGCCGAAGCAATTGAAGTTATCCAAAAACCGTAACCCAGTGTGTAAAAAGCTTCGCCTTGTTTGTAACGGGCAGTTTTGTTGTAATTAGCTCCTGTTGGTTTTAGATGTTTTACTTTCAAAGAAGCATCAGTAACTACTTTCCAATTGTAGAATTTACAAAGTAATTCGTCAACAGTATCCCAACCCATTTGAGGTTTTAAACCGCCAATTTGTTCGAAAGTTTCTTTTCTGTAGGCTTTTAATGCACCGCGGATATGATCTTTGTCGGTTAGGTTTTCCAGAATCCAGTCGCCGTTTTTTTCGATATAGCAAAATCCGCCCACCATTCCAATAGTCGGGTCTGAGTTAAAATGTTTAGTTATCGTTTCGAAATAATTATTTGGAAAAATTAAGTCGGCATCTAGTTTTACTACAACATCATAATCTTGGTCTAAGGTTTCAAAACCTTTTTGAAAAGCCTGAATTACTTTGCTTCCTGGCAAATGAATCGCACTCGATTTTTTTTCTACTAATGAGATAAACGGATTGTCTTTGGCGAAAGCCAGCACAATTTCGGCAGTGCTATCGGTAGAATTATCATTTACAATCACAATCTTTTTCGGTAAAAGTGTTTGTGAAACTAAGGATTCTAAGGTTAAAGAAATAAATTCTTCTTCGTTATGAGCAGGAATAACTATGTAGTAGTTCATATGTTTTGAATAAAATTCCAATTTTTTAAAATTCCAAATTCCAAATTGAAGTTGGTTTTCAAGTTGGAATTTGGAATTTCATTTTTGAGATTTGTCTTTAGGCTCTTTCGGCAAATACAATGTAATATCTTGGCGTGAAATAGCGCAATAAAGGTCTAAACCCTAATTTCTTTACCGGATGGGTGAATTTTTCTCTTGCTGTAATTTTCCAGCCTGTTTTTTCTAAAAGCCAGTCTAATTGCCAGTCTTCAAATTCATGATAATGTCTGTCCCACATATCGGTTTTACTTCGATAAGCAGGAGAAAACCAAAGACGCAACGGAATTGAAATTAACAATTTATCACATTTTATGTTTTCTAAAACAGTATAAGGGTTTAATAAATGTTCGAAAATTTCGAAGGCCGTAAAAACAGTATACGATTCAGTTTGCAAAGCCGTTTGGTCTTTATCTAAATCTTCTCCTTTGGTGTTTTTTACTTGATATCCATTTTCTTCCATGATTCTGGAAAATGGGTTCGGCACTCCTAAGTCAAAAATAGTTTCAGAAGTAGAAACGTGTGTTTTTAAAAAATCTAAGGTGTGTTTGAATCTTTTATTAGGAAACGTTTTTTCGTACATAGTCATTGTGAGGAACGAAGCAATCTCTCGTTCATTATTAATTTAAGTTTTGTTCAGAATCACATTGGTGTGTTGTGATTTTGGCTGTAAAGGTACAAAGATATATTTCTTGTTTTGTAGAATTTTGGCTCAGATTATTTGGCTTAAATAGAAAATCCGCAACTTAAAAAGATTTTAGGTTGCGGATTTATTATTTTGGATTCTAAAAAATTAGTATCGGTATACAAAAGCATTAATATTCATTCCAGCTCCAACGGAAGCAAAAATAAGAATATCGCCTTTGTTGATTTCGTGATCTTCGATTTTACCATTTAAAATCAAGTCAAAAAGCGTAGGAACTGTAGCAACACTGCTGTTTCCTAAATCATGAATACTCATAGGCATGATGTTAGCCGGAGCCGTTTTGTCATATAGTTTGTAAAAACGATCTATGATGGCTTCGTCCATTTTTTCATTGGCTTGATGGATCAGGATTTTTTTGACATCTTCTATGGCAATACCGCTTTTGTCTAAACAGCTTTTCATAGCCGCAGGAACATTGCTTAAAGCAAATTCATAAATTTTTCTACCATACATTTTGATGTATTTAGTATTGACGTCTAAGCCTGGATGGTAGGATTTTCCGTAAAATAGATAACCGGCTTCTTCTTCAGTATAAGAGGCAGTTTCATAAGAAAGCATTCCAGTTTCGTTGGCAGAAGCTTCAATGATTGTTGCACCAGCACCATCCGAATAAATCATCGAATCACGGTCGTGGTCATCTACAACTCTTGAAAGTGTCTCAGCACCAATAACCAAACAACGATTAGCCATTCCGGATTTAATAAAAGCATTGGCTTGCAATACACCTTCAACCCAACCTGGGCAACCGAAAATAAGGTCGTAAGCCACACATTTTGGGTTTTTAATCCCTAATTTGTGTTTTACACGACTGGCTAAACTCGGTATCATATCCGATTGTACTGTTCCGTGTTTTACATCACCAAAATTGTGTGCGAAAATAATATAGTCGATAGTTTCAGGATCAATTCCTGCACTTTCTATTGCTTTTTGAGAAGCTAAAAAAGCCAAATCAGAAGTGTTGTAATGACTTTCTGAATAGCGTCTTTCTTCGATTCCAGTTATCGCTTTGAATTTTTTAATAATAACTTCATTCGATTGTTTGATGGGAGTTCCGTCTTCATTTAGAAATTGATGAAGTTCAAAGTATTTGTCAGAAATCACTCTTTCGGGAATGTAACTTCCAGTTCCAGTTATTTTTATTTTCATTAGGCTGTTTCTGTTAAAAAAGATAGTGATAATTTAATATTTTCAAAACAACAAGAAAACATTAAATGCTATACAATTGGCAAAATTACTGATATTTTTTAAAGAATTTCCGAAATCAACTGCTTTTAATTTTTGATTTCTGAATGTTGTTTGAGTAAAAAATATTTAGTACCGTAATTTTCTGTTAGTTAAAAAAAATGCCCCGAAACAAACGAGGCATTTTTGAATTATAATTTATGGTATTAACTTTCCATGTAAGCTTCAATAGGAGCACAACTACATACTAAATTTCTATCTCCAAAAGCATCATCGGCTCTGCGAACGCTAGGCCAGAATTTGTTTTCGGAAATATAATCTAATGGGAAAGCCGCTTGTTCTCTGGTGTATGGTAAATCCCAAGTTTCAGCAGTTAGCATCGCTAAAGTATGTGGTGCATTTTTCAATACATTGTTTTTGTCTTCAATAGAAGCAGCTTCGATTTCTTTTCTAATCGAAATCATCGCTTCGCAAAAACGATCTAATTCTTCTAAATTTTCACTTTCTGTTGGCTCAATCATTAAAGTTCCAGCGACAGGGAAAGAAACTGTTGGAGCGTGGAAACCGTAATCCATCAAACGTTTGGCGATATCAGTTACTTCGATTCCTTTTTGTTTGAACGGACGGCATTCTAAAATCATTTCGTGTGCCGCACGACCCATTTCTCCAGAATACAAAGTGTCGTAATGACCGCTTAATTTTTCTTTGATATAATTAGCATTCAAAATTGCGTGTTCTGTAGCTGATTTTAATCCTTCAGCACCCAGCATTTTAATGTATCCGTAAGAAATTAAACAAACTAAAGCAGAGCCCCAAGGAGCAGCAGAAATTGCAGTAATAGCATTTTCGCCTCCTGTAGGAACTACTGGATTTGTTGGTAAAAATGGAGCTAATTGTGGCGCCACACAAATTGGTCCCACGCCAGGTCCACCACCACCGTGAGGGATAGCGAAGGTTTTGTGTAAGTTCAAGTGACAAACGTCAGCACCAATGGTAGCAGGATTTGTTAATCCTACCTGAGCATTCATATTAGCACCATCCATATAAACCTGACCACCATTATCGTGAACGATTTTAGTAATTTCTTTAATAGCACTTTCGTAAACACCGTGAGTTGATGGATACGTAATCATTACGCAGGACAAATTGTCTTTGTGTAAAATAGCTTTTTCACGTAAATCTTCTACGTCAATATTTCCGTTTTCTAAGGTTTTTGTAACTACCACTTTCATTCCTGCCATCGCTGCAGAAGCTGGATTAGTTCCGTGAGCCGATGCTGGAATCAAAGCAATATCTCTATGGTAATCACCTCTGGATTGGTGATACGCTTGAATAACCATTAATCCTGCATATTCCCCTTGCGCACCAGAATTAGGTTGTAAGGTAGTTGCAGCAAAACCAGTAATTTCATTTAATTGCTCTTCTAGTTTAGAAAGCATTTCTTGGTATCCTTGCGCTTGATCTAAAGGGGCAAAAGGGTGAATACTATTCCAGCTAGGAGAACTTAATGGCAACATTTCAGCTGCAGCATTTAGTTTCATCGTACAAGAACCTAGTGAAATCATCGAGTGATTTAAGGCCAAATCTTTACGCTCTAACATTTTGATGTAACGCATCAAAGCAGTTTCTGAATGGTATCTATTGAAAACATCGTGTTGTAAAAATGATGAAGTTCTAACTAAACTTTCCGGGAAATGATTGGTTTCTGATAATTCATTAATGGTGAATGTTGCCAGTCCTTTTGCAGCTGCAAAAATAGAAATCACTTTATTCAAATCGGCAAAGCCAATAGTTTCATTCAAAGAAATAGAAACTGAATTCTCGTTTGGATAGAAGAAATTCACCTCGTTTGCTTCGGCAATTTCTCGTATTTTTTTAGCATCTGCTTTTAAAACTATAGTGTCAAAGAAAGCAGTGTTCGTTTGTTCGAAACCTAATTTTGCTAAAGCATTTGTTAAACTCACAGCTGAAGCATGTACTTTATTTGCAATATAGCGTAGACCTCTTGGTCCGTGATAAACGGCATACATTCCTGCCATTACAGATAATAAAACCTGTGCAGTACAGATGTTAGAAGTCGCTTTGTCACGCTTGATATGTTGTTCACGTGTTTGTAAAGCCATACGCAATGCACGATTTCCATTGGTGTCAACAGTTACCCCAATGATTCTTCCCGGCATAGAGCGTTTGTAATCTTCTTTGGTAGCAAAATAAGCAGCGTGAGGACCACCATAACCTAACGGAATTCCGAAACGCTGTGTAGTTCCTAAAACCACTGCAGCACCCATTTCTCCCGGAGGAGTCAATTTGGCTAAACTTAAAATATCGGCAGCAACAGCTACTTTGATGTCATTTTCAGCTGCTTTAGCAATAAAAGCAGTATAGTCATTTACTTGTCCAAATTTCCCTGGATATTGAAGAATTGCTCCGAAAAATTCAGTAGAAAAGTCGAAAGTTTCGTGGTTTCCTATCACTAATTCAACTCCAATAGGCGTAGAACGGGTTTGTAAAACGGATAAAGTTTGTGGTAAAATTTCTTCTGAAACGAAGAATTTACAAACATTAGCTTTCTTTTGCTCTCTTGTTCTTACGTCAAACAATAATGCCATAGCCTCAGCCGCAGCAGTACCTTCGTCAAGTAAAGATGCATTAGCGATTTCCATTCCGGTTAATTCGATAACCATAGTTTGGAAATTCAAAATGGCTTCCAGACGACCTTGAGCAATTTCGGCCTGGTAAGGCGTGTAAGCCGTGTACCAACCTGGATTTTCAAACACATTTCTTTGGATAACCGCAGGAACAATTGCTTGATTATAACCCAACCCAATGTAGGTTTTGAACATTTTATTTTTACTTCCTAATAGCGTAATATGTTTCAAATATTCATATTCCGTCATTTCAGGGTCTAAATTTAGAGGTGCTTTTAGACGAATATCATCCGGAAGGGTCTCATAAATGAGTTGTTCTATTGAGTCAACTCCTATTGTTTTCAACATCTGTTGTAGGTCTGATTCCTCTGGGCCTATGTGTCTTAAAGCAAAAGCATCTGTTTTCATTTGTAGATAATATCTGTTTTTAATCGGAAAATGGAATTAATTCCTAATTTTAATTTCAGTTGAAGTCATTGAACTTCGTTTCGCATAGAACTTTATTCGTTTCTGTGACCAATTTAAGGTCATGCTCATTTCATGTAATATAAAAAAGGTTCTATTTTTCGTGGCGCAAAAATAAGTATTATTACTGTTTTAATTAGCATATTAGTACTTCTATTTTCCAGAGTTTTCAATTTGCTGATAATTTTATTCGCAATTGATTAAATTTGTGAGATGAAATTTATTAAACAGCTGTTCCATTTTTACATAACAAGCAGTCTTCATGTGGCTTTGTCTGTTTATTCGTTAGTTCGAATGACGTATTTTATGTTTGATATCGTTGATGATGCGGCGATGACTAATTTTGCTTTTTTAGGAACTGTTGTTGGTTATAATTTTGTGAAATATGATGCTTTGGCTCGAACCAAGAAAAGCCAAATGCGTAACGAATTGAAATTAATTGCCCTGTTGAGTTTGTTTTCGTTTGTGGGTGTTGGTTTTTATTTCTTTCAATTACAACGGATAACCCAACTTGTTTCTGTTGGAGTTCTCGCACTGACAATGCTTTATACTTTACCTTTTTTTCCGAATCGAAAGAATGCCCGAAATTGGGCTGGTGTTAAGATTTATATTGTGTCTTTGTGTTGGGTTGGTGTTACCTTGGTTTTACCGTTAATCAATGCGCATGTCGATTTAGGTGCCGATTTTTATCTCAAATGCATACAACGATTTATATTGGTTTTTGTCCTCATTCTTATTTTCGAAATAATTGATTTAGCCAATGATGATCCACATCTGAAAACCGTTCCACAGCAAATAGGGGTTAGGCAAACCAAAAATTTGGGATTGTTGTTGTTAATTCCTTTTTATTTTTTAGAGCTTTTTAAAAATAATTTTATCGAAAAACAATTGATTGTCAATTTGGTTTTAGTTGTGATGCTCTCGCTTTTTTTGATTTTTTCCAATACAAGACGCTCTAAATATTATACTTCTTTTTGGGTGGAAAGTATTCCGATTCTTTGGTGGTTGATGGTGGTTTTCCTTTAAACAAAAACCTAATATTGGTGAAATAGGAATGATTTCAAGAAGTTTTTAAATTATAAATTATGGATTTTGAAAAGTTAATAAAAGAAAGTCAGTATAAAGATATTGCAACATTAAAAGAAGAGATTAGTCAAACAATGTTAGGCAAGAGATATGTAACTGATATTTTTACAACTTTTACGTTCAATGGTTTTTATCGTGCAAGAAAGCATAACAATGTTAAAGGGAATTTTGCAGATGGGATTTTGTTCGAATTTATAAATGAAAAAGAATTTTGGAGTCCACCTATTGAAAAAGCTAAAAGAGGTCGGTGTAATGATGAAGGTGAAAGCGTATTTTATTGTTCAAGCGATTTTATAACTGCTATTCTTGAAGTTAAACCTGAAATTGGTGACTTTATTACAGTGACAAATTTTAAAAACTTATATACTCAAAACAAACCTCAATTTAGAATTAGACCAATAGGTAAAACTTATTTAATAAAAATACCTGAATTAAAATTGCCATTTGAAAATTATGTATTAGATCAAAGTCAATATGAGATTGAAGATTTTTTAGATAAGTTATTTCATCAAAATGTTGGAGATAATGAGTCGTATAAATACAAGTTAAGTATTGTAATTGCTCATATCTTTTTAACAAATAGAATAAATAAAGAAAGAGCAATTATGGAAACAGATGGTTTGATTTATCCAAGTATTATTAGAAATCAAAAAAGTTATTGTTTTATGTTAAAATCCTATATAGCACATTGCTATTTTACTATTTTTAGTATTCAAACATTCGAGATTTTAGAGCTGGGTGAAAATTTTATAAAACTTAAACTATTGAGAAATGGTCGTCCTGAATTTGAAAAATTATATCCAAAAGATTTATTTAATATTTATTGGATGAAACCACCGAATGAATCTGTCGAAATTATTAATTTCTAAATTAAAAAAAACCGAAGCATTTCTACCTCGGTTTTTATCTGTATTCTGTAATCTTTATATTAATCCCGCTCTTTTCAACAAAGCCTCAGGTTTTGGTTCCTGGCCTCTAAAGCGTTTGTATAGAGTCATTGGGCTTTCGGTTCCTCCTTTAGAGAGTACGTTTTCCTTGAATTTGGTTGCTACTTCTTTATTGAAAATGCCATTTTCTTTGAAATATTCAAAAGCATCGGCATCTAAAACTTCTGCCCATTTGTAGCTGTAATATCCTGATGAATAACCACCTTGAAAAATATGCGAAAAAGCAGTGCTCATGGCGTTTTCTTTTACATCCGGATACAATTGCGTATTAGCGAATTGCTCGGTTTCAAAAGCTTTTAAATCGGTAATATTCGTTGGGTCTTGTCCGTGCCAAGCCATATCTAATAATCCAAAACTCAACTGGCGTAACGTAGCCAAACCTTCCTGAAAACTAGCACTTTCTTTGATTTTTTCTACATATTCTTGCGGAATTACTTCGCCCGTTTGGTAATGTGTGGCAAATAAAGCTAAGGCTTCCGGCTCGTAACACCAGTTTTCCATCACCTGACTTGGCAATTCTACAAAGTCCCAAAATACTGAAGTTCCAGATAAACTCGGATAAACCGTATTGGCTAACATTCCGTGTAAACCGTGACCAAATTCATGAAATAAAGTGGTTACTTCATTAAAAGTTAACAACGATGGTTTGGTTTCGGTAGGTTTTGTAAAATTGCAAACGTTCGAAATGTGTGGTCTTTCGTTCACACCATTTTCTACATATTGTGATTTGAATGAAGTCATCCAGGCACCATTTCGTTTTCCTTTTCTCGGGAAAAAGTCGGCGTAGAAGATGGAAACCAAATTATTATTTTCATCGGTAACTTCATAAGTCATTACTTCATCGTGGTATTTGTCAATGTCAAATACTTCGGTAAAATTCAGTCCGTATAATTTTCCAGCAATTACAAAAGCACCATTCAGTACTTTTTCTAACTGGAAATAAGGTTTTAGTTTTTCGTCGTCTAAATTAAAAAGCTGTTGTTTTAATTTTTCCGAATAGTAAGCACCATCCCATTTTTCTAATTGCTCGATGCCGTCTAATTTTTTTGCAAAGTCGGTTAGTTGAGCAAATTCTTTTTGGGCAGCAGGTTTGGCTTTCGCCAATAAATCATTTTCAAAAGCCAGTACTTTTTCAGGACTTTCGGCCATACGTTCTTCCAAAACAAAATGAGCGTGAGTTTTGTAACCTAATAGATTGGCTCTTTTATGACGCAGTTTTGCAATTTTTAAAACAATTTCCTGATTGTCAAATTCATTGTTTTGAAAACTTCTTGCTCCAAAAGCAATTGCCAGTTTTTTACGCAATTCACGATTATCAGCATACGTCATAAACGGAAGGTAACTAGGATGATCTAAGGTGAAAATCCAACCTTCTTTTTCTTCGCTTTTCGCCAAAGAACGAGCCGCCTCGATAGTACCTTCCGGTAAACCAGCTAAGTCTTTTTCATCGGTTATGTGTAGTTGAAAGGCATTGTTTTCAGCCAATACATTTTCGCCAAACTGTAAACTTAACTTCGATAATTCTTTATCAATTTCACGCAATTGACTTTTTTTATCTTCGTCTAAATTAGCTCCGTTTCTGGAAAAACTTTTATACTTTTTATCTAAAAGTGTGCTTTGTTCTGTAGTTAAGTTTAAGGCGTCTTTTTGCTCATAAACTGTTTTTATACGTGCAAACAAATCAGTGTTTAGCGTGATGTCGTTTCCAAATTCAGATAACAAAGGCGAAACTTCCTGAGCGATTTTTTGCATTTCGTCACTGGTTTCAGCAGAATTTAGATTGAAAAAAATACTCGAAATTCTATCGAGAATAGCTCCCGAATAATCCATTGCTTCGATAGTGTTGGCGAAAGTTGGTGCTTCAGGATTAGTTACAATTGCGTCGATTTCGGCTTTGGCTAAAGAAATTCCTTCTTGAAAAGCAGGGAAATAATCTTCGATTTTAATTTTCGAAAAAGGAGCGGTATTGTGTTTGGTATTAAAATGTTTTGTTAAGATGCTCATTGTTTTTAGTAATACACCCTTTCAGGGTTTTGAACCCTGAAAGGGTAATTGAAAAAATGTAGTTGTTATTTTTTTAAACTTTCTGAAGCCTTAATCACGGCATCTTTCAGGTTTTCTTTATAGTCAATGATTTTGTTTAAAATTGTAGCATCAGCACTTCCAATGATTTGAGCGGCCAAGATTCCAGCATTTTTTGCACCGTTTAAGGCAACAGTAGCTACAGGAACTCCACCTGGCATTTGAAGAATCGATAAAACAGAATCCCAACCATCAATAGAATTGCTTGATTTTACAGGAACTCCAATTACAGGAAGCGGGGACATTGAAGCAACCATTCCAGGTAAATGAGCAGCTCCACCAGCACCGGCAATAATTACTGAAATACCTCTTTTATGTGCATTATTACTAAAGTCAAATAATTTCTCAGGTGTTCTGTGAGCCGAAACAATATCTACTTCTGTTTCGATTCCAAATTCTTTTAATATGTTGATTGCATCTTGCATGACTGGCATGTCAGAGATACTTCCCATGATTACGGCTACTTTGCTCATTTGTTTTATTATTATGGTTGTGGAATTAAATCCCAAATATTTATATTAAATTCTTCTTGAATGGCTCTTAAATATTTTATAGAATCTATTTCGGAGCTTATTTTTTCTTGGAAATAATCTATAGCAAGAATATTTCGTTCATTGATTCTGTCTTTTCTTCTTTCGATATATTTCTTTCTGTTTTTTACAAAAATTTCATCATTAAGATTTAATAAATCAATTAGATTTTTAGTTTCAATGTCTTCGGGTTGATGTAAAAAGTAACCATCATGATAGATTAATCGAGTTTCAAAATCTTCTGCAGTTGGATGTAAAATAGGTTCTATCCAATTAGTCCTTTTTAAATTATTTGGTTTGTGTTTGACCATAAACCAGTTTTGATAAGAATCGGTTTCTAAATATTTTAGAGTTGGATTAAAATGTTCAATATCAACAGCATCATTACAACCAATATATTCTTCGGTATAGGCACAGAAGTTCTTTTGCTCTTTAAGGAGAATCGCACTTAGGTTTTTATTATCTGATTTTTTGTAGATAATTTTATTTTGAATAATTTCAGAATCAGGATTTTTAAAAATTCGCTTCATACTATTTAGAAATTATATTCTTCGCCTAATTTTTCTAATTTTTCTGAAATTTTCTTCTTTTTAGTTTCGTCTTTTTCGAAAAATATTTGTTGTTTTAATTCTAAATATTCTTCATGTTTTTTCTGTCCGAACTTATTGATGTAATTGATGCCAAAATCATTTTCGAGCATGTCATTAGGATCATCACCAATAGGTGAACTTCCTCTACGAACCGCAACTTTTCCTTCTTCATCAAAATATAAAATGAATCTTTCATCAGGTTCAAAAGACGCTGCAATAAATGGAGAATGTGTAGCTACAATAAACTGAGCTTCTGGAGCTAAGTTTTTATAATATTCCATTAAATCCATTTGCATATCAGGATATAAGGAACGTTCAGGTTCATCAATCAAAATAATTGAATCTTTGGTGTCGAGTTTGAAAAGAGGTAGAAATGATAATAATAATCCTTTTGTGCCTGTACTTGTATTTTGGATTGGAATTATTTTATCAGTTCTTTTATTTTTTATTGGAATCGAAAATTCAGTATTCACTAAATCAACTTCCAGATTCAATTTTTCTAAAATAGGATTAAACTTCTGAGCAAATTCATCAAGAACATTTGGGTTGTCTTTTTGCCATTTTGAATATTCTGAATTTAATTTTGTTGTATCCCCAAGTAAACCTTTTTGAATTAGTTCAGCCATTTTTTGATAATGATTTTTGCGATAATGCAAAATTTCATTTAAAAGAGATAGCCAAATTTTTATGTCAACTTCATCATTAAAAACAAACTCTTTGTTATGGTCATACTCGAAATAACGTGGAAGATCTGTTAATTGACTATTATGTTTTTCAATTAAATCTATTGGATTTTTATATAAAATTTCTAAATTTTTGTCTGAAATAATATTGGCTTTAAAACAGAAAAGGCGTTTTTTTTCATTAGAATTTTTAAATAATTCACCTGATTCATATAGTTTTCCTAATACAAGTTCTCTATTGTAATAGATTTTTTTGTTGATTATTAAATTTTTGTTATTTAGTTCAATGAAATAATCATCTATATTGAATTTTATAATGCCATTTATAGATTTTACACCAATCGAATCTGAATAAAATTCTCCGTCAACGAATAAATTATTTATAAAAGAAAATTGCTCATTAATCAACTCCAATAAACTAGTCTTTCCAGTAGCACTTTGTCCAATAAAACATATTTTATCTAAAGGTTTTCCTCTTTTTTCTTCAATGTGGAAATCTTCAGGATAAGTAAAATCAAAATCAAGATTCTCTAAATGTCTAAATTGATCGATATGTAATTTTGAAATTTTCATTTATTGAGTTTTTACAAATCTAATTAAAAATTGAAAGATTGGTCTTTATGTTTTCAAATTTTCAAATTGGTACATTTTCAAATTAACTAATTACTCTAATCGTATTCTTAACATCCTCAGCAATTTTACGTGCTTCGGTCATGTTTTCGTTTACAATAGTTACATGCCCCATTTTTCTAAAAGGGCGAGTTTCTTTTTTACCATAGATGTGTGGCGTAACACCATACCATCCTAATATTTTTTCGATGTTTTTGTAAATTACATTTCCTGAAAAACCTTCTTCGCCAACTAAATTTACCATAATTCCAGCCACTTTGCTGTCGGTGTTCCCAAGAGGTAAATCTAAAATAGCACGCACATGGTTTTCGAATTGAGAGGTGTAACTCGCTTCGATAGAATAGTGTCCTGAATTGTGTGGGCGAGGAGCAACCTCATTTACTATAATTTGGTCGTCGTGTGTTTGGAACATTTCGACAGCCAAAAGTCCCACGTGATTGAAGTTTTGAGAAACATTCAATGCAATCGCTCTGGCTTTTTCGGCTACTTTTTCGTCTATTCGAGCAGGACAAATTACATATTCTACCTGGTTGGCTTCAGGATGAAATTCCATTTCGACCACAGGATAGGTTTTGATTTCTCCCGATGGATTGCGACAAACAATAACGGCCAATTCATTTTTGAACGGAATCATTTCTTCGGCAATACATTCTACGTTAGGGAGATGGTCTAAATCAGCGATTTCACGGATGATTTTTACACCATTTCCATCGTATCCAAATTCAGTGCATTTCCATACAAAAGGCATTTTTAGCTTAGAATCTAAAATTTGCACCACAAGACTTTTTAAATCATTAAAGCGTTTGTAGGCTGCTGTGGGAATGGCGTGTTGAGTATAAAAATCTTTTTGAGTTCCTTTATTTTGAATCTTTCTCAGTGTTTTTGGAGAAGGATAGACTTTTAGACCTTCGTTTTCTAGTTTTTCTAAAGCTTCTAAATTAACCAATTCGATTTCGAAAGTAAGGACATCAACCTTTTTACCAAATTGATAAACAGTGTCAAAATCCATTAAGTCCCCTTTGAAAAATTGGTTGCAAGCCATTCGGCTAGGAGCCTCGTCGCTTGGGTCAAGGACGTAAGTTTGTATGTCGAATTTTCTAGTGTCGAATAAGAGCATTTTTCCCAATTGTCCGCCTCCCAGAATTCCTAATTTAAAATCAGAAGAAAAATAATTCATCTTGTAAAATAATTATAATATTGTTGTTTTCGTTAAAAATTCATCAGGTGTGAAAACCTTAATTTCCGAATTTTTAAAATCTTTTAAATCTCTTGTAACAATGCAGTCCATGTTGTGAATGGATTGCGCAGCCGTAATTTGAATTGCGTCTTCAAAATCTTTATGACTCGATTTTAGACTTTTTCTCAAAATAGTTTCTGTAATTGGAATTATAGAAATAGTGTCTAGTAAATCCTCAATAATAGATCGAAGTTCTTTTTCGTCAACATTTTTTTTTGCTATGTAATGTAAGTTGGCAATTGAAATGGAAGTCGAATACATTTTGATTTTTTTTCTCTGACAGTGGTCAAAAATTTCGATTGCATCCTTAGAAAATGGTTTTCTATTGGCGACAATATCTACTAAAATATTGGTATCTAAAAAAATCTGATTAAATACCATATTTCTCTTTATAGTATTCATCTCTTGCTTTATTCTCATCAAAATCGTCTGGAAGAGTGATTCTTCCAATCAATTTTTTAACTTTCGGATGAATGTCATCTTCTTTTTCTGTTTTTTCAGTCAGATTTTTAAAGTAACTTTCCACTAGTTCAGATAAACTTCTGCCTGTTTTTTTAGCATAGGATTTTGCCTGTTCTATAACTTCTTTTTCTAGCGATAAAGTGAGCTTAGTGTTCATGATACGTATATTTTTTACAAATGTACGTAATAATTATTTTTGATGGTTTATTTTCTTTAAAATATGCTTAGAAACGGCTTTGTAAGCTGCGCTGTGATTACTGAAATCTTTAGTTAAAATGGTTTCCAATTCGGGATGAATCCAGTGGTATTCTTTTCCTAAAAGTTGTAAACTGCGCATGGTATAGACTTTTGAAGCTACTTTTGTATCGGTAATGAGCCAATCAAAATTAATTTCTATGAGTTCTTGGCGTTGGGTTTCGGTAAAATGAATTTCATTTTTTGACGTTTTATAATGCGCTTCAATAAGTAGAAAAATGACTTTTGAAAGCGGTCGAATGGCACTTTCGTTAGTGAGTGTTTTACTTTTGGAACAAATTAAATTTAAATATTCTTGGAGGGAATTTAGCTTTTCGTAGGCAATCAATTCCAATGCCCAACATGCTTTGTAATGGTCAGGATTTTTATTTTCGAAACAAATTTGCATAAAATCATCCATCAATTCAGTGTGTGCCATCACATAATTAGCGGTGGCTTGTCGGCTGTTTTTATATCCGGTTGTTTGTGCAATAATTGCTGCTAATTCACTCATAGTTTTCTAAGGATTGGCATTAAAAATACAAATTAAGAATCAATTGCAAAACTCAATTTCGAAATCCCTATCTTTGCGCATTATTTTAAAATAAAAAATAATGATTCAACTTCACGATAAACAATTTGTTCCGTTTATTTCTGCCGAAGAAATTGACTTTGCTATCCAGAAAATGGTAGCTCAAATTGAAGCTGATTTTGTTGATGAAATCCCAGTTTTTATTGGTGTTTTGAACGGTTCATTTATGGTGGTTTCGGACTTTGTAAAAAGTTATACAAAACCATGCGAAGTGAGTTTTGTAAAAATGGCTTCTTATAGCGGATTGTCGTCAACTGAAGAGGTGAAAGAATTAATCGGTTTGAATCAGGATTTAACGGGACGTTCGGTTGTGGTAATTGAAGATATTATTGATACAGGACATACCATTGTGGAATTGAAAGCTTTGTTTAAGAAACAAAACTTGAAACATTTTAAAATAGCGACTCTTTTTTTTAAGCCCGAAGCCTATAAAAAAGAAGTGAAAATCGATTATATTGGAATTCAAATTCCAAATAAATTTATAGTAGGTTTTGGTCTAGACTATGATGGTTTAGGTCGGAATTTGCCAGAAATATATCAGTTAAAAGATTAAATCATTAAATAAAAATTAAAAAAGTTTATGACTAACATTGTTTTATTTGGGAAACCTGGAGCAGGAAAAGGAACTCAAGCTGAGTTTTTAAAAGGAAAATACAATTTGACTCATCTTTCAACAGGTGATATTTTTAGATTTAATATCAAAAACGAAACTGAATTAGGAAAACTAGCGCAAACGTATATCAATAACGGAGAATTAGTTCCTGATGAAGTAACGATAAAAATGTTGCAAAGTGAAGTAGAAAGTAATCCGGATTCTGCAGGTTTCTTATTTGATGGTTTTCCAAGAACTATTGCTCAGGCACAAGCTTTAGATGCTTTTTTGGCTACTAAAAACGAAAAAATTACAGCTACTGTTGCATTAGAAGCTGATGATGAAATTCTTGTAGCAAGATTGTTAGAAAGAGGAAAAACTTCTGGAAGAGCTGATGATCAGGACGAAGAAAAAATTCGTAACAGATACCAGGAATACAATGAGAAAACAGCACCTCTTATTGGATTTTATAAAGAACAAAATAAATTTCATGCCGTTAACGGTATTGGATCTATTGCTGAAATTACGGAACGTTTAAGTAACGTAATTGACAATTTGTAAATAAAAAATGTTTGATGTTTAAAGTTTAATGTTGCTAAAGTTATTTTAGCGACCTTAAACTTTAAATTTTTAAACTAGCAACATACTAATGGAACTATTAATCATTTTTTTTCTGATTTTACTCAACGGACTTTTTTCGATGTCCGAAATTGCATTGATTTCGGCTAGAAAATCAAGACTGGAAAGTTCAGCTAAAAAAGGAAATAATAGTGCACAAATTGCGCTGGATTTAGCTAATTCGCCAAATAAATTTTTGTCAACGGTTCAAATCGGAATTACGCTAATAGGTATCTTAACGGGTATTTTTAGTGGTGATAAGATTACAACTGATGTAGAAGTTTTTGTTTCTGGTTTTGAGGTTTTAAAACCGCAGGCGCATTCTATTGCAGTAGGAATTGTGGTAGTGGTATTGACTTTTTTTTCATTGGTATTAGGTGAATTATTGCCAAAAAGAATCGGCTTGAATTATCCTGAAGCGATTGCTAAAGGGGTTGCTGTACCTATGAAAATTGTTTCTATTGTTACGGCTCCATTTATTTGGATGTTGACCCATTCAACGGAATTTTTATTGAGAATCCTCAGGATAAGACCAACAGCTGATGGAAAAGTTACTGAAGAAGAGATTAAAGCCATTATCAAGGAAGGAACTGAAGTAGGGGAAGTTCAGGAGATTGAACAGGATATTGTAGAGCGCGTTTTTCATATTGGAGACCGTAAAGTGAATTCGTTAATGACCCATAGAAAATCGGTGGTGATGTTGCCATTGGATTCGAATAAAAGTCAGGTCAAAGAGTTTATGCTTCAAGAATTGCATTCTTTTTATCCAGTGTATAAAGATAATTTTGATGAGATTGTAGGTGTTGTAAGTCTGAAAAATATTTTTGCTACCATTGAGAAAGAAAATTTCAAATTGGAAAGTATCATGTCAGAGGCTCCTTATTTAATGGAGCACACAACGGCTTATAACGCATTGGAAAACTTTAAAAAGACTGGAATTCATTATGCCGTTATAGCTGATGAATATGGTGTTTTTCAAGGAATCATTACGTTGAATGATATTTTAGAAGCATTGGTTGGAAACGCAGCTGATTTTTATAAAGAAGATTTTCAATTAATTGAAAGAGAAGATGGAAGTTGGTTAGTTGATGGACATTATTCGTTACACGATTTCTTAACCTATTTTGAATTGGATGAGTTGTTAAGCGATTACGATGTAACTACGGTTAGCGGATTAATCATGACCGAATTGTCGCGTATTCCAAAACAAGGAGAAAAATTGGTTTGGCATAAATTTGAATTGGAAGTGATTGACATGGATGGTGTGAAGATTGATAAAGTAATGGTGAAAGCCTTAAAATAAAAGTATTCAGTGTTCCCGTTTTTAGTTAGCAGTTTTTGCGATTAAAAAAATGAACATTGAAAAATGAATTAAATTGTCTAAAGATTTAGTGTTAATTTGGAGCAATCTGAAACTGAATACTAAAAAACTGATGACTGAACACTTAAAAAAATGACAGAAGGAAATTTTGTAGATTACGTAAAAATATTTGTTTCATCCGGAAAAGGAGGAAAAGGTTCTACGCATTTACATAGAGAAAAGTTTATCCAGTATGGAGGACCAGATGGTGGTGATGGTGGTCGTGGCGGACACGTTTATTTAGTTGGAAATAAAGCATTGTGGACTTTGTTTCACTTGAAATTTGCACGCCATATTAAAGCGGGGCATGGTGGAGACGGTGGAGGTGATAGAAGTACAGGAGCCGATGGTGATGATAAATTTATCGAAGTGCCATTAGGAACTGTAGTGAAAGATAAAGAAACGGGTGAAGTTTTATTTGAAATTACAGATGACGGTGAGAAAAGAATTCTTTGCCTGGGAGGAAAAGGTGGTTTAGGAAACTGGCATTTTAGAAGTTCGACTAACCAAACACCTAGATACGCCCAACCAGGTTTAGTTGGTGTAGAAATGGACGTTATTCTGGAACTGAAAGTTTTGGCTGATGTTGGTTTAGTCGGTTTTCCAAATGCTGGAAAGTCTACTTTATTGTCGGTTTTGACTTCGGCTAAGCCAAAAATTGCCGATTATCCATTTACTACTTTAAAACCAAATTTAGGAATTGTAGCATACCGTGATTTTCAATCTTTTGTAATTGCCGATATTCCTGGAATTATCGAAGGAGCAGCCGAAGGAAAAGGTTTAGGGCATTATTTCTTGCGTCATATTGAGCGAAATTCAACCTTGTTATTTCTTGTTCCTGTAGACACGCCAGACATCAAGGGGGAATATGATATTTTGGTTAACGAATTGACAAAATACAATCCGGAAATGTTAGATAAAGAACGTCTTTTGGTTATCTCTAAATGCGATATGTTGGATGATGAATTAAAAGCCGAATTGAAAACGGAGTTAGATGTTTCCTTTAAAGACATTCCTTATCTGTTTATTTCTTCTGTTGCCCAACAAGGATTAACAGAATTGAAAGACAAACTTTGGAAAATGTTGAATGAATAAGTAGTATTTTTACAACATATAAAAACCACTAATGAATTTGATTCGTTAGTGGTTTTTTTGTTGAATTTATTGAAATATTATTCTTTCAAAAAAATGAATTAACATTATTTCTTTTGTTATATTTACCCAATAGTTAATGAGTTTATGAAACACCTTTGTCTGCTATTTTATCTTCTAATTTCAACGTTTGCTTTTAGTCAGGATCTTACATCAAATAATGAGTTTTATTCTAAAACTTTTGGAAAGTTAACTAATACAAATAGAGTTTTAGGGAGTTCACCTTTTGAATTTTGTGATACCGATAGCGATGGAATTATTTCCATCAATCTAGAAGAGATAAAAAATTATGTTTTGGATAATCATTCGTCACAAATAGTTACAGAATCGGGTGTTTATATAGGTACAAGTTCAGGTGAAATACAATTAGTTACTAATTTAACAACAAATCCTTCCCGAGTAAAGGTATGTTCTCTTAATAATTTAGGTTTGTCGATATTTGATATCGCCTATAATCAAAACGGAGATATATATGTTTCTTATCGATCCAATATTTACAAAATAAATAAAACAAATTGTACTATTGAGACTGTATATTCTTTTAATGTAATAAGTAATATTAATTCACTGTCATTCGATAGGCAATCAAATATTTATTTTGGTGGTAATACTTCAAAAGTCTTTCGTCTAGATAATGGAAACTATAATCAATTAAATGTATGGAAAGATTTTGGAAATGGTGAAGCTGCTGGTGATTTTGTAATGTTTGGCGATAAAATGTATATCGCTTGGAATTTAGGTGGAAGTTGCTTGCTTTATGAAGTAACTGTTGATAATAACATGAATTATGTTTCACATACAGTTCTTGGAAACCTACCTAATGGAACTTTTGGTTTAGGAAGTGAATTAGGTAGTTTATATGGTGTTACAGCAACTCAATTATTTAGGATAAAAATCAATTCTAATTCTATTAGTAATGAAGTTATTTTAAATAATGATCGTTCGGGCGGACTATGGTTTGGAGCAGCAGGAAAAAATGAAGCTATAGCTTTTGATGTAAAGGTTTATGAAACAGCTGTTGATGCTCAAAATGAAGTGAATGTATTGCCATTAAATTGGAATAATACAATTCCAGGAGGACAAACAGTATATGTGTCTATAAAAAACACAGTAAATCAGCAATCTGAAATTGTACCAGTTGATATAAAAATAGGTATTCCTCCATCTTATACAAGTCCTAAAAATATTGAACATTGTGAATTAGATACAAATGCGTCCGTTTTTAATATCAATGGGACGGTGTCTGAAATTATTGGTTCACAGTCAAATGTAATAGTTAGTTTTCATGGATCTGAAACAGATGCAATGAATGATAGTAATCCATTACCAGGTCTATATACCATAAGCGGGAAGTATAAAAAAGTATATTTTAGAGTAACAAATTCCTCAACAGGCTGTTTTTCTGTTTCCAGTTTTGATTTAATCATAAGCTTATTTCAAGCTTTTACGATACCAAAAGATGTTGCAATTTGCGATGTATTTCCTTTGAATTTTAATCTTAGAGCTGTTGAACCTGAGATTATAGGAAATCAATCTAATGTAAAAGTAACTTTTTATGCATCTGATGTTGATGCTTTAAATAACAGTAATCCGCTACCAGATATATATACATTGAATAATAATCCTAATCCTGTTTATTTTAGAGTAACCAATTTATTGACAGGATGTTTTTCGGTATCTAAATTTGGATTTAAGACGAATTTAAGGCCAGTTTTTTCTAATCCTAATGACATTATTATTTGTCAATCGCCAAATTCAAATTATAAATTAGACGATTTTGATTACAAAATTAAAGAGATTCTAAACGGTCGAGATGTTAGAAATAATATTGTTAATTTTTACAATTCTTATGATGATGCCTTCAATAAAATCAATGAAATAATTTTCCCATATTATGTTGATAAAAATGATAATGAGATTTTCTTTAGAATTGAAAATTCATTGACGGGTTGTTTTGATGTAAGTTCCTTTTTTATTTATGTAAGACCTGAAAATCAAAATGCTAATATTACATATACTGTAAAAACTAGTGAATGGAAAAGTGAAGGAAATGAAATAGAAATTTTTGCAAGTGGCAATTACCAATATTCTATGGATGGTTTAACTTATCAGGATAACCCTGTTTTTAAAGATTTATTAGCTGGAGAATACCAAATTTTTATCAGGGATAAAGATAATTGTTCAGTAATCAGTGAAAAGGTTTTTTTAATGATGTATCGAAATTTTTTCACACCCAATGGCGATGGGATAAATGATTATTGGAATATTATAGCTTCTTCGAGTGGTGCTAATGTTAAGATTCTGATATATGATCGATATGGAAAGCTTATCAAAAGTCTAAAAGGAGACAGTATAGGTTGGGATGGTACTTATAATAATAACTCAATGCCTTCTTCAGATTATTGGTTTGAATTAATTACAGAACAAGGAAAGAAACTTAAGGGACATTTTTCTTTAAAGAGATAAATTTTCTAGAATATTAACCCTTTCAGAGTTCAAAACTCTGAAAGGTTTTTTTGTTGATTTTGATTTTACTTCACCTGAACTCGTATTCCTTTGGTATGACTGGTGAATTCTGGAGCATACATGCTTTGTATTGTTGTTATTCCATTTGAGAAATCACCGCTGTTGTTTACTCTTACATCATATTCTAAAACATAAACTCCCTTGTTTATTTTATCAAAAAAGAAATGCGTAGCAGCGTCTTTACTGCTTTTGTAAAAAGCAAGACCTTCTTTATAATCATAAGAAGATAATACATCTTCAGGTTCAAAGCAGGAAGCACGCAGGTCTTTCAGATGTACAAATTCCATGTTTTCTTTTGCGGTGATGATAAGTCTAACGGTAACCAAATCGCCAATTTGTAACGGATTTTTGGCTGTTATTTTCTGTAAAGTCATTCCGTTAGCTTCACTTTTTTTCAAATACAATTCTTTTGAAACCGAAAGCGTATTGGTGTCATCCGTTTTTATTTTATCCAAATCTTCAAAATATTGCCAATAGACTCCGCCATATCCTGGAACTTTTGATTTATTTTGAATCGTTACCGTGGCCATTTCTTTTTTAATCTCATTGATTTTCCAGTTGAGTTTTAAATAGCCTGTTTCAGATTCTTTGTCATTTTCGGTTAACTTTCTAGTCAACAATTTTTCTTCTCCTACTTTTATAATTGTATTGTCTTTGACACTAAGCCAATCAGAACCTTGTAAAAGCAAAGCATATATGGCTTCGGTTGTAGATTTGGTCGTTGGCCAGTTTTTGGTTTGTTTGTTTTTTAACAACCATACTTTCATCGCATCGACTGATTTGTTGTCGTTTGTAATTTCGGCGAAGGCTTCAATAAGCAAAGCTTGGGTTTCAATAGGAGCTTGGTACCAATACCAACCTGATTTGTTTTCAATCCAATACATTCCCCAATCTTCATTGTTTGAGGCTGTTTCTTTTAAACTTTCTAAGATTTTTTTAGCTGCTTCTCTTTCACCAAAACGATTCAAGGTCAAAGCGGCCAATCCTTTTTCGTAAAGAGAATAGTTTAACCAATCTTTTTTAGCGGTTTCGAGATATAATTTAGTTGTTTTTTTCAAGGTATCCGAAAGAGGATAATTTTCTAAATAAAAACTTCGGGTGTATAAATAATGCAAATCAGTATTTGGGTTAATCCAAATCAATTTGTCAGCCGATTTTAGATTTTTAGTTCTTGCTTTATGGGAGTTTAAAAATTTACCATCTAAAAACGGAATCCCAGTTTTAGCGATAGAATTAATTTTAGACTCATTGTTTGCGCTTTTATCCAATTTAGATAAATGCCCTAAACCAGCCAGAATATGTCTTGTGATGTATTCGTTTTCTCTATCACCATCAAACCAGGCGAAACCACCTGATGCGCTTTGTTTTTGTTTTAATTGATTAAAAGTAGCTTCTTGTGAGTTTTTCATTTTTTCCAAATCGAAAAGAAATGCCAATTTGCTTTTCTTTTCGGTCTCAGTTTGTGCATCGTTTAACCAAGGCGTTTCGGCAAGAATAATCGATTTTAATTCTTGATTTTCTTCAAGTTTAGCATTTGGTTTTCCATTTTTTCTCCAAGTTTCGAATAAAGTAGCAATTTTAGGATTGCTCGAAATAATTTTGGAAGCTAAAGCATTAGCATAAAAACGGGCAAAAGTTTGTTCGGCACATTCGTGTTCATATTCCATCAAATAGGGTAGCGATTGTAGTGCCAACCAAGTAGGGTTAGAAGTGTATTCTAATGTAAACTGATGGTTTTTAAGACTTGTAGAATTATTGTTTTTTAGATTTTCGAAAGTATAACTTTTGCTTGAATTTTCACGAACCCAAATCGGTCTGCTTTCAGTAATGAGTATATTATTAGTTAAAACAGGGAGTATATTTTCTTCTCCATCCGAATAATTTCCAGCTTTTGCAACAATTCTATATTGAACGCCTTGCAAACCTTCCGGAATGCTGATTTTCCACGTTGCCGTTGTATTTCCGAAAGCGGTGATGTTGAAATTCCGAATGTTTTTTACGTTCAACATTTTGCTGTCGATAGCTTGCATAGTAGTAGCATCAAAAAACTGCAATTGGGCAATTCCTGTTTTGGTTTGATTGGTCATATTTACAATTTTAGCACTAATGATAATCGTGTCTTTTTCTCTTAAAAAACGAGGGAAATTAGTTAAAAGCATTAGCTCTTTTTGGGTGACAATACTTTTTTCTAAATAAGCTGAAACGGCGTTTTTATTGTGTGCCAATAAACGCAATTTCCAGGAAGTTAAGGCTTCGGGTGATGTGAAATTGAAAGATATTTTTCCTCTGGAATCTGTTCTTAAATTTGGATAAAAGAAAGCGGTTTCCGAAAGATTTTTTCGGGCTGTTACTTGTGTTAATGCTTCCAATACTTTTTTGGTTGTGATGATAATAACACCGTTTGCTCCTTTACTTCCATAAAGGGCTGTTGCTTTGGAATCTTTTAAAATATCTAAAGAAATAATATCAGCCGGATTTAAATTTGTAAAAGTTACTACAGTAGCTATTTCGCCATCAATGATGTACAAGGGCTGTTTGCCAGGGTCTTTGTTGTCTGCAGCACCTTTAATTAGTAAACCAGATATTCTGCCTTGTAACATAGAAGTCAAATTGGATCCAGAACCTGCTGAGGCTAGTTGAATGTCTATTCCAGCGGTGCTGTAAACTTGATCGTCAGCTTCCTCTATAACTGCATCAGGATCTCCTTTTATAGTTTCTGCAGCCATTTTTTTGTCTCTTATCATCGATACTGCTCCTGTTAGATCTTTTCTTTTTTGAGTTCCATAGCCCACAACTACTACTTCATTTAGGGCATTATTATCTTCAACTAAAGCAATAGTTATTGTTTTTTTGTTTCCAATAATAATTTCTTGAGTCATAAAACCAATAGATGAGCAAACCAATACTTCGTTTGGAGCAGCTTCAATTTCAAAATATCCAGCATAATCAGATGTTATGGTTCTTTGAGTCCCTTTTATTGTGATCAATGCTCCTGGGAATTTACTTCCAGATTGATCAGTAATAGAACCTGAAATCATTACAACATTAGAAGGCTTAGTTGCTTTTTTATTCAGTTGTTTTTGGTATTCGTATTGTTGATTATAGGGGTTTGGATTGTTAAAATTGAATCCAAACCACATCAATTGTGTTTTTTCATTGGTAATAGAAATTTGGTATATAGGAGCATTCATATTTCTAAGCTGGTTATAGGTTCTGTCAAAACCTAAGATTGATTTGTAGTTACCATAATTATTATCGTACTGGGTAAATGCTAATCCGTTCCAAGCTGTTTTAGTAAATTGATCCAATGAACTGTCGTACATAGAAGCTAGTACTTCGGCTTCTTGTTGGCTATTGTTTGCTTTTAATTGAAATGACCAGTTTTCGTTGCTTCCGGGTTGTATTTTGCTTCTGAAACTTTCAACAGAAAATTCTAATTTTCCTTCCTTTTCTTTTTCCAAAAAGATTTCAATCCCATCGTGAAAATGGGTGTTTTCAAATATGCTTTGAAAACTTATTTGGATGGCATCTTCGAATTCTTTTAACACCGGAATTTTGAGAATAGTTTCGTTGTTTTGTAAGTGGAAAGTATTCTCAAAATACATTTTATGATCATAATTTCCCGAAGTGCTGATGTATAGTTCCGGAATAATTGAAACTAGTTTTACAAGAACATAGCCGTCTTTTTTAGGATTTGCATTGACTTGGGTTGCGGTAAATAACTTGGCTGAATTGTATTTGTCATTGCTTTGTATTAATCTAAAGTTAGATTGAGTTTTAATGGTATTATCGAAAGCGTCTTTAGCCGAAAAAATAACTTTATAATCTCCTGATTTATAGTTTGAAATAAAATCAAGAAGTAGTTTTTTATCTGTTTGCGTATCTATTTTTTTAGAAAAAACTAATGTCTGCGTTAGACTGTCGGCAACTGTTTTTGTGTTGTTTTCATAAGGAAATAATTGTTCAAATTCCTCGTTGGAAATGTTTTCAATTTCTGGTTTTTGAAAGATTCTTTCTTTGAATTTATAAATTAAGGGTCTAATATGATAAATCTTAATTTCGCCTTTGGTTGCTAAAAAGGTACCATTGAGATTCGTGCTTGAAAGGAGAATTTCGTTTTTGTTTTTAGTTTCAATTTGGTTAGGAATAGATGCTGTAAGTGTCAAATCATGGTAGCCTACCTTTACGGTCTTATTTGCCGAATGGGTTTCTCCGTTAATGTCAGTTACAGTAGCTTTAATTAGATATTCAAAAATAGGAAGTTGTTCTTTTTTAGTATCTTTAAATGGTTCAGCCTTGAAATTAATAATGAATTTACCCGAAGCATCTGTTTTTGTTTCTGTGGTTACAATATTTTTAGACTTACCGTTTTTTAGATAATAAGCTCCATTACTAAATTCGTAAGGAGAAATTTGGACTTCGTACTTAACTTTAGCTTCGCTGATAGAACTTCCTGCAAATGCCTTGACAATACCGTTAATAGTAACATTCTGATTAACTTGGTAGGATTTATTTACTGGCTCAAAACGAACTTCAAATTTGGGACGCTTGTATTCCTCGACTTTAAAGCTAATTTCAGAATACATGAATTTTACCTTATCCCAAAATGGATGTGTGTCTTCTGTTTTGTTATAAACAGTATCTTTTTCATAATCATCAGGTTCATAAGCGTTTAATTTAAAATTACCTGTTAAACCTATTTTTGGCAATACAAATTCTCCAGAAAAAGAACCAAATTCATTTGTGGTAACTTCAAATTCTTTAAAAGTATTGTTGTTGACATCTTTCACTGTAATTTTGAAAGAAGTTTTTGCAACAATAACTTTTATGCTGCCTTTTTTCTGAAAAGCAATTCCTTTGTAATACACGGTTTGTCCCGGTCGATAAATGGCTCGGTCTAAATAGAACTCTACTCTTCCTTTGTGGTTTTCGTTATCCGTAGCATCGTATTTATTATGGTAACTCAGGAAGTTTTTAGAAACTAAAAGTGTGTCATTGGTTGTGGTCAATAAAATAGGTTCGTAATAGTTTTCGTTTTTTTCTTTGGTATAAGAAGCCTGACCATTTTTATCTGTTTTAATAGTTTGATTCAACAGTTTGATGCTAACATTTTCAAGTGGTTTTCCTGTTTTTCGATCTAATATTTGAAAATTTTCCGTTTTGTCTTTTTGCGAAGCCAAAATAGCTAGATTTGTGAGTGTTATGGTTTCGTAAGTAAATGCTTTTTTGTTTTCTATATCCGAATCACTTTCAAAATAAACCAAATAATTCCCTGTTTTAAGTTGGGGTAAAATCACTTCGGTGGTGTATTGAAAATAATCTTTTTTGTTTAGGAGTTCGTAGTTTTTAGTTGTGACAGCTTTTTGGTTTTTGATAATTACATCGGCTAAACTATCTTTTGGATAGGATGAATTTCTGAATTGTTCTGCTTGATTGTGATGAATTTTATAGAATGAAATGACTACTTGATTCACATTTTTATAATTAATAAATGCCCTAGTGTTTTCATCCGAATAGCTTTGTTTTTGCATTTGAATGTTCAGGGATTTTGAAATAATAGTTTGCTTTTTTTGAATGGCTAGTTTATATGGATTAGAAAATTTATTTGTACTAATAATACTGTCAAGTACTGTTACAGCTTGTGTGTTGTAATCCGGATGTATTTCTTTGGAAGCTTGATTGTTTAAAATACCCGCTTTCTCTAATTGAATTTTTTGTATTAAAAGAGTGTCTTTCGTTTGTTTTTGAAGACGATTCAAAGTGTTGATAAAAGCTAGATCATTCGGCTCAAGTAAATAAGTGTTGCAAAATTGAATGCGCTCCAGCTGATTGTCTAATAAGGAATTGCGTTGTTCTTTTTTCTGTAATAATTGCAGTGTTTTTTGTAAATTTTTATCTTCAATAAAGTAGAAGTTAAGTTTGATAAAAGCATCAGCGTTTCCTAATAAGTTATCTTTTAAGCTAATAAAATCCTTTTTTTTAATGCTCCATCGCTGTATTTTTTGAGTATAAAAAGCAATGTTTTCTTGTAGTAAATACTCAAATAAGTTTTGATTTTTAAATTTTACTTGGTTGAAATAATCAAAAA
>JBDLTG010000012.1:0-67806 GCA_039805885.1 Bacteroidota bacterium | reverse complement strand
AATTTGCAGATTATGCAGTATTTATCGTCTACTTTTTAGTAGTCTCAATCTACGGATATATTATCTATCGCAAGCGCGAAAAAAACGAACACGATGCCAAAGCGTATTTCTTGGCAGAAGGAACATTAACATGGTGGGCTATTGGAGCTTCACTTATCGCTTCTAATATTTCTGCTGAGCAGTTTATCGGAATGAGTGGGGAAGGATTCTTCTTAGGAATTGCTGTTGCCGCTTACGAGTGGGTTGCTGCGATTGCGTTAATTATAGTGGCAGTTTGGTTTATTCCTGTTTATTTGAAAAACAAGATTTATACTATGCCTCAATTCTTGAAAACACGTTACAATGATTCAACGGCTTTGATTATGGCTGTTTTCTGGTTGTTTTTGTATGTTTTCGTGAACTTAACTTCGATTTTATACTTAGGAGCAGTTGCTATTAACGGATTAGCTGGAGGAGAATACCTTCATGTTATTATGTTAGGATTGGCTGTTTTTGCTTTGATTATCTCTCTTGGAGGTATGAAAGTAGTGGCTTATACGGATGTTATTCAGGTAGCAGTATTGATTATTGGAGGTTTGGTAACTTCTTATATTGCTTTAACTACAGTTGGAGAATATTTTGGAGTAGGGAAAGATGCTATTGCAGGATTTAATATTTTGATGGAAAAAGCACCAGAGCATTTCAAAATGATTATTCCTAGACCAACAGCTACTTCTTCGCAATTAGAAATTGATAAATACCTTACTTTTCCTGGAATGTTGTCTTATTTAGCAGGTATCTGGATCATCAACTTAAATTACTGGGGATGTAACCAATACATTACGCAAAGAGCTTTGGGTGCTGATTTACAAACGGCTCGTACAGGGATTTTGTTTGCAGGTATGTTGAAATTATTAATGCCTGTAATTGTGATGTTGCCTGGTATTGCAGCTTACGTTTTATACGAAGGAGGACATTTACCACAATTAGTTGGAGGAAAAGATGGAGCTTATTCGGCAATGTTGACTTTCTTGCCAACAGGATTAAAAGGATTGTCAGTTGCGGCTTTGACTGCTGCTATTGTGGCTTCGTTAGCAGGTAAAGTAAACAGTATTTCTACAATTTATACCTTAGACGTTCACAAAAAATACATTCAAAAAGAGGCTTCAGACAGAGCTCAGGTAAACATTGGTAGATATGCCGTTTTTGCTTCAATGGTTCTTGCAGTATTGTTTACTTGGAATGATGTATTAGGAATTGGTGGAGTAGGAGGATTTACTTATATCCAAAAATACACAGGATTTATTAGCCCGGGAGTTTTTGCTATGTTCTTTTTAGGGATGTTCTGGAAAAGAACTACAGGAACAGCTGCTATTGTGGGTGTAATTGCAGGTTTCTTATTATCGGTTTTATTCAACGAATTTGCACCGGCAATGTTTGGAAACGAAACTTTCTTATACACGGCTTGGCCAAATGGTAAAGGTGGTTTCGAAATCCCATTCCACATTTGTATGGGATTATCATTCTTGTTTACAATGCTACTTATGGTTGGAATCAGTTTTGCTGGACCAAAAGTAAATCCGAAAGCTTTTGAATTAGATACTGAAATGTTTAAGGTAAAACCTCAAACTACAGTATTAATCATTCTTACATTATTAATTATCGCTGCTTTGTACGTGAAGTTCTGGTAAGATTAAAAATAATAGTTTTAAATGTGAAAATGTGGAATCGAATTCGTTTGATTTCACATTTTTTATTTGAATAAGGTCTAAACCTGATTTAAAAATGATTTGCTCTATCTTCTTAACATAGATTAAGATATTTCTTTTTTCAGAATCGTAAATTTGTTAAACAAAATAGCAAGCTAGTTAATAGCTTGTTGTTTTTATCTAATAACCGTTTAATAATTTAATAATATGAGCATGAAACCAGAATTCGAAAATATTCCTCTTGTCAAAAATGAAGAAGAGCAGCAGTTTGAAATTACTGTTGAGGGACATAAAGCCTTTATCGTTTACAAAGAACAACCCAATGTTATCGCTTTAATCCACACCGAAGTAGAGTCTGAATTGGAAGGAAAAGGTGCGGCTACAGCTGTAATTGAAAAAACATTGGCTTATATTGAAGACAATAATTACAAACTCATCCCTCTTTGTCCGTTAGTATTTGCTTACATCAAAAGACATCCGGAATGGAAACGCATCGTTGATGATAGTTTTCATGGATTCAAATTTTTATAATTATTCAAATTAACCTTTTTTACTATTATTATGAGCAGTATATCACCTATTCGAGACCCCAAAAACGATCATTTGCTAAGTCCTGAAAATGCAGCACTTATTATTATTGATTATCAACCCATTCAGGTATCCTCCATCAAATCGACGGATCAGACCCATTTAGTGGAGCAAATTGTACGCTTGGCCAAAACGGCAAAAGTGTTTAATATACCTGTAATTTTATCAACTGTAAATGTCCAAACGGGTAGAAATCAGGATACGATTGCTCCTTTAAAGGAAGTTTTAGCCGATACCGTTTCTTATGACCGCACCAGTATTAATGCCTGGGAAGACAAGGAATTTTATGAAGCTGTAAAGGCGACAGGAAGGAAAAAACTAATCATGGCCGCACTCTGGACAGAAGCCTGCTTAACGTTCCCCGCTCTTGACGCTTTAAAAGAAGGTTTTGAAGTTTACCCTGTAGTTGATGCTGTTGGCGGGACTTCATCTGAAGCTCATAATATTGCATTGCGAAGAATAGAACAGGCGGGTAGCCAACTCATTTCGGTAAACCAACTGCTTTGTGAATTACAGCGCGATTGGAATCGTGAGGAAACCGTTCCCGGCTTTTTTCAGGTTTTATTTAAAGATGGAAAAATTTAAAAGTCCTATTATTGTAAACCAATAACAGGACTAAAAATAAGTTGTAAACCTATTTTAGGACGAGATAGGGGGAAAATGTGAAATCGAATTCGTTTGATTTTACATTTTTTTTATGCTAAATTTTTTATAAATATCACTAAAAGTGGGTATTGTAAGATTTGTTTTAAGTAGATAATTTTGTGAAAATTTTCTTAAAATTTATCAAAATGAAAAAACTTTTTTTTTTGCTACTGTTTCTGTGTTGTAGCATCTCTCAAGCACAAGATCGTATTACTTTTTCTTATGATGATGCAGGCAATCAAATACAGCGATTGTTATGTATCAATTGTTCAACATCAAAGATGATTGATGAGAAAACGAAAGAGATCACTGCAACTGCAATGGAAGAAGGAGATTTGCTGAAATTCTCTCCTCAAGATCTCATTTCTTATTATCCCAATCCTGTAAAAGAAGAACTTTTTCTTAAATGGGAATTGATTGAAGGGAATTATGTTTCTTCAATACAAGTATTTGGATTAAATGGTCAAATACTTCAGTCGTTTACTAATCTAGATAAAAGGAACAATCAAAACATTGCTTTTCAGAGTTATCCAACTGGAATGTATGGGGTAATATTGTTTTATAAAAACGGAGAACAAAAATCAATCAAAATCGTTAAAAAATAAGATATGAAGCAATTTTACTATAGTTTACTTTTACTTGGATTTTCTTTTTTTGTTTCTGCACAAGATATGGGGGGCACACCTGTTGAAGGTTTGGTTCCGATTAAAAGAACTGACAGTCCAGCACAAAAAACATTAAATACCACTAATGAATTTAGTACTATGTCAATGTCTGAGATGCAGTCTATGGCTGCAGCAACCGCACCTACAGGATATTCTGACGAGGTAGGTATAACAGAAGGACAATTATCGGTTTCACTTTCCGGAGCTGCTACTTACAATGTTCCCATTATGGTTCCTCCCGGAATTAATGGGGTTGTTCCTCAAATAAGTTTGGCTTACAATAGTCAGGGAGGTAGTGGTTTAGCAGGATATCGATGGGATATAGCAGGTGTTTCTAAAATTACTAGAATACCTGCAACTAAATTTCATGATGGTATTATTGATGGTGTGGATTTTGACAATTTAGATCGATTTGCATTAGACGGCCAAAGATTGATAGTTAAAACAGGAACCGCTGGAGCCTATGGAGCTAATGGTACTGTTTACGAAACCGAAAATTTTTCAAATATAAAAATTACTTCTTATGGAGTACACCCTAGCGGAGCTACTTATGGTCCTGCTTATTTTTTAGTTGAATACCCAGATGGCTCGAAAGCTTATTATGGTAATTCAACTGATTCCAGAAGTATAATGGAATATGCAATTACCTATTGGGAAAACCCACAGGCAGTTCGTATAAGTTATCTTTATGAAAATACAGATAATAATTTGACAATCTCTACTATTGAGTATGGGGCATTAGGACTTTCTTCTCCTATAAATAAAATACAATTTCGTTATGATATTGATAGTCGAAAAGATGAATCTTATGTAGGAGGTCAAAAAATTATAAAAAGTAAATATATATATAAAATAGATATTTATAGTAATTCTATTGGGTATAGAACTTATAGTTTAGATTATTATACATCTTATGGTTATCGTAGGTTATATAGTATTATTGAAAGGTCAGGTGATGGATTAAAAAGCTATAATCCAACTATTTTTACTTATGAGACTACAAATAAATCAATATCTTATGCTGATATAACAACAAGTTTAAGTGTTGGAAATATTACCTCATTGAATGCAGGTACCGTTTCGGGAGATTTTGACGGTGATGAAAAAATGGAATTTTTAATCTACCCTACAACTGGTACTGATAGTAAAGCTAAATATTGGTTGTTTTCTAATATTGATTCTGGAAATTATACAAATTTTGGTTATCAGCATAATGTAGGAGCTTTTGAAACTATTTTCCCAACTACCTGGTTGAGTTGGAACAATCACTTAATGCCTAAACAGGGATGGACTGTAGCTAAAAAAACAGATACTAATTATACTTTTACTGTTTACAGTATGAGTAGTGTATATCCAATACTTTATCAATATGACAGAGTAGTGAATTTTCCTACTCAATCAGTCGGGGTAAGTTTTCAAAGTTGTAACGTTGTTTATGGTAACAGAATTTTTCCTAAAAAAATATTATCAGGAGATTTTAATGGTGATGGTCTTACTGATGTGATTGCTATTGACATGGAACTTGAGAATATAACTAAATACCTTATTTGTTCTCAGAAAAAAACGACAATCCTCTCTAAAAAAGTATATTTTGTAGATTTAAAAAGAGACAATACCTCTAATTTTTTAACCTATTCAGGGGAATTGTTAGCTAATCTGACTGCCAGTTCTAAAGTGGAAGTAGCCGATCTAAATGGAGATGGAAAATCAGATTTTATGGTTTTTGAGAACGGTAAGGTAACCAGTTATACACTGAATGATGCCAATCAATTGGTTCTATTATGGGATTATACAGACGCGAATATTTCGGTAGATTCAAGTAAAACAATTCTATTAGGAGATTACAATGGAGATGGTAAAACTGATTTTATTATTCCTAACGGTTATGGTTCGACAACGTGGTATAAATATACTTCGATAGGAAGCAATTTTATAAAAACAACACAAACATATTCGGGGATTAGTTTTTTGCAGAACAACTCTACAAATACCTATAATTATATTGCATCCGATTATGATAAAGATGGTAGATCAGATTTAATTTTAACAAATAGTAATAGGAATTCGGGTAATACATTAGGAACCTTAACAGTAACATGTTATGAAAATCTTAATGGAGTTTTTTTTTATGGTAGTGCTGTTACAGCTATTAGCCCCACTAATTCGGACATTTACCTTAATGCTCTTCCTATTTATTTGCCTACTGGTAAAGGAATTCAAAGTAAAGACAAACCTTATAATCCTACTTTAGAAATAGCCTTTTTGAGTAATAATAAAATTTTCTATTTTAACTCCAATAAAGACAATACCCAAGATCAATTATTAAGGGCAATTACAACGGGTAATGGCGTGAAAGAGTCTATTGCCTATAAACCATTGAATAATGATTATGATGAAGATTATAATACCATTTATAATAGCTCTTACTCGGAGATTTATCCTAATTCAAATATAGAATCTGCCTCAAGTATACAAGTGGTTACTAAGTTAGAAAAACAAAGTGCTACGGATTATAAAAAACAATTGTACTCTTATTATGATGCTGTTTCTAATACCGAAGGTCTTGGTTTTTTAGGTTTTAAATCGACTGCCAAAACCAACTGGTTTGACGACAATAATCCAATTATATCAACGGTATCTAAATATGACATTAATCAACGTGGTGCTAATACAGAAAATTATACTGTTCTTGGTGAGTACAATGCCAGTGATTATGCTGCTCCAAGCAATTTTATTAGTAAAACAACATCAACATTCAATAGTTCTTTAGGAACTAATAAGGTTTTTAGTGTAAAACTCACTGCTTCAGAACAATATAATGGTTTAGAAGGTACTAGTAGTGAGACTACTGCTATTACTTATGATGCTAATAACAATCCCTTAAGTTCTACAACTTATTTAAAAAATGGAAGTACTATCCAACAAACTACAATAAGTAATCTGACTTATGCAACGCCTACGAGTTCGCCTTATTATGTAGTAGGCAGACCCATAAATAAAACTCAAAGCGTAGCGTCAGGAGATACGATGACTTCTGAAGAGCAATACGCATACAACACAGGTGGTTTATTGACTCAAGTAAAGAAAAAAGGACATAATACCAACTTTATTACTGAAGATAATGTATATGATGGGTTTGGTAACATTACCAAGAAAACTATTTCGGCACCAGCCTTGACCGCCAGAGAGACAAATTATGAATACGACTCATCGGGACGCTTTTTAACTAAAAGTATAGATGTAGAAGGATTAGCTACAACTTATAATTACAATACGACAAATGGAGTTTTAAATTCTGAAACTAATCCTTATGGATTAACGACTTCTTATCTATATGATTCTTGGTTTAAAAAGACAAAAACCACCGATTATTTAGGTAAGAGTAATACTTACAGCTATATTCGAAATACAGAGAAAACGAAAATAACGGTAACAGGAGATGACGGTAGTTATGGCGAAGAACTTTATGACGATTTAGGACGGAAAATAACCGCCAGTGCAAAGGATTTAAATGGGAATACTTCCAGTGTTTCCTATCTATACGATATTTATGATCGAAATATAAAAATAAGTGAGCCGTATTCAGGTGGTAGCCCATCACAATGGAATGAAACCCAATTTGATGAATATGGAAGAACGACTCAAAATATAAGTTCTACTGGTAAAACTACGAGTATCAGTTATTCAGGTTTAACCACTACAATAAATGATGGTACTAAAACTAAAACAGTAACCAAAAATGCCATAGGCAATGTGGTTACTGTGGCAGATAATCCCGGAGGAAGTATTACTTATACTTATTTTGCCAATGGTAATCTTAATTCAACAGATTATGGAGGCGTAGCCACAATCATTGAACAAAACGGTTGGGGGAGAAAAACCAAACTGACTGATCCATCGGCTGGGGAATACACCTATACGTATAATGATTTGGGGGAAGTTTTAACGGAAAAAACGCCTAATAGTTCACCAAATAATCCTACGACTTATACACTTGACGCAGTAGGGAAACTAACCCAAAAAACAATTGTGGGGACTAATACGAATAGCGCAACGACTTATAACTATGACAGCACTACTAAATTGCTGACATCCAGTACTTTCGTAGATGTCTTAGAAAATAATGCAACTACAACTACAGTCTATACTTATGATAGCAGTAAAAGATTGGTTAGTTCTGAAGAAACAACACCTTATGCTACTTTTACCAAACAAATGACTTATGATGCTTTCGGCAGGATAAATACAGAAACTTCGATAGCCAGTGCAGCAGGGAAATCAAGTTCAAAAACAGTTCAGCATATTTATAAAAACGGAGAGCCATGGCAGATTATAGATGCGACAAATTCTCAGGTATTATGGCAAACTAATACGGTTAATGCCAGAGGACAACTTACAGGAGCTACCATGGCTAATGATAATATTAGTGTTAGCAATGCCTATGATCCTTATGGTTTTATTACACAAACCAAACAGGACAGACTGATTGTTTCTCCGGATAATATCATAACTTTTAATACGCTTTTTGACTCACAGAGAGGAAATTTGACTAGTAGAACAAATAGTTTATTCAATTGGAGTGAAGACTTTTCTAATTCATACGATTCTTTAGACCGACTTACTTCGTTTAAAAATACCGCAGGAGTAACCGAAACCCAAAGTTATGATGATAGAGGAAGAATCACACAAAATGCAGTAGGAACTTACAATTATAATGATTTAGATTCCCAAAAGGCATACAGAAATACCTCAGTAACACTAACGTCTGATGCTTTGACCTATTACCTTGGGAATCAAACCCAAAACATCACTTACAATGCCTTTAAAAGTCCTTATCAAATTGAGGAAGCGGGCAAAGACAAAATAAGTTTTACTTATAATGACAGTAATGGTAGAAGTACGATGTTTTATGGTAGTACGGATACTGATAAATTGCTAAGACCGTTACGTAAATACTACTCTGCTGATGGTAGTATGGAAATTAAACACAATATTACAACAGGGGCAATAGAATTTGTAACCTATATAGGTGGTGATGGCTACACCGCTCCTATAGTGTTAAAAAGTGACGGAACCACCCAAAATTATTTATATTTACAACGGGATTACCAAGGCAGTATTGTTGCTATTAGCGATGCTTCAGGGATAGTACTGGAAAAACGATTGTTTGATGCCTGGGGAAATGTATTGGTACAAGACGGTAATGGTAATACTTTAAACGGTCTTACTATTCTAGATAGAGGCTATACAGGGCATGAGCATTTGCAAAGCGTAGGATTGATACACATGAACGGGCGATTGTATGATGCTAAATTACATCGTTTTTTACAACCGGATAATTATGTGCAAGACCCGACTGATACCCAGAATTATAATAGATATGGGTATGTGCTAAATAATCCATTAAAGTATATAGATCCTAGTGGAGAGCAAGCATCAAAAGAATGTGTTGATTGTCTTGGTAATAATGGAGAAGGAAATGGGGCTATTAAGTCTATTTATGATTTTTTTAAAGATAAAGAAAATGGTGAACTAATAATCTTAAATCAGGTTGGGGTTGGGTTGATAGAAATTCTAGCTCTGTAGGTAATTTTATAGGTAGAAATGCACAGTCATTATGGAATGATATTTTTGGAGGAAAAAAATCAGGGCCGCCACCTAATAGGGCTACTAATGTTAATATGAGTCCTTATACGGCTGGAGGAGGTAATAATTCATTTGGACAAGGTAGTTTTAGTAATGGATTTGGTGATGGATTTAATGCAGGTGTTGGTGGTACAATTGGATTTTTTAAGAGTCTTGGTACAGCCGAAGGTTGGCAAGCAGTAGGAGATGGATTTTATACTATTGGTATGGCAGCATGCTGGATGTGTCCTGAAGGATCTGATACGAGAACACAAATGGTTACCGCTCCAATAAATTATATGCAGAATGTTCCAAATATGTCTGCTTATGAAATAGGTTATGATCTTGGGTTTGGAACAGAAAAAGGACTTGAACTAGTAGTAACAAGAGGGATTTATTCAGGTGCTGGTTTTGGAATTAATACTGTAAAATATGGCTTAGGTGAAGCAATGTGGCAATCTTCAACATTTGGACCAAAAAGTTTACTATTTGGTCGTTATCATTCACAATTTTTACCATTTGGCAGACGAGGAATATTAAATACTGGAATGAAAACAGGAATAGGCTGGTCTAATCATGGAGCTCGTCATGTATTTAGAGCTAAATATGTTGGGCGAAAATTTTTACAGATTTATAAATAACTATTATGATTGAATATTCATTTTTTGATTCAGATGTAAATGAAAAATTACATAATCTTAAAGGAGAAACAAAAAACTTGTCAGTTGGTCTTTTTGATATATTTCAAAAAGTTGATTATATTAAAATGAAATCATCAAGAATTAAAATAGATCTTAAAAAAGATTTATGTATAATGATTCTATCTACATCTAATCAAGAATCTGTTAATTTTAAGATTGATTTTTTCGATGGTTATTATGATTTTTTTGTAAATGATGAAGAGATAGTGATACAACAGCAAATAGCACCTATTGAAAAAACTCTGGATTTTATTTACAATCATCTGATATCTTCAGTAGAAGAAGTATTGATAGAAGATAACCATAAAAAAAATATAAAAAAACAAATTAACTTTTATGTGAAAGGTAGAAAAATAAATAGTGTGAGTACTAATATTAATATTTCAATGATATCGTTTCTATTTAAAAATAAATATAAAAAAGTTGTTAAATATATTCCATGGATTGTTGAACCCGATCGCTCGGATATGCGGTTTCATTAGCGTAGTTTTTTAAACTGTGCCCATAACAATGAGAAAGTTCTCACTGTCTGCGGCACGAATCCTTTCGTGTGGCTCGTAAATTATAAATTAATAGAACTGAATTTTCTGCAACTCAGAGGATAAGTTTTTAAATTAAAAATGTGAAATCAAATTTGTTTGATTTCACATTTTTTTTATCACATAGGTTACAATGCCCCAAATGATGAGTTCGTTTTCTTCGGTGACTTTTATGGGGCTGTAATTGCTGTTTTCGGGCATCAGGTAAAGGCAGTCTTTTTCCAGTTTAATGCGTTTTACGGTAAATTCTCCGTCGATAAAACAAATAGCAATTTTGCTGTCTTGTGGTTCAATACTTCGGTCTACAATTAGTACGTCCTTATCGTTGATACCGGCGTCAATCATCGAATTTCCTTTTACCTTAATATAAAAGGTAGCTAAGGGATTTTCGCTCAACTCTTTATTCAAATCGATATTGTTCTCCATAAAATCAGCTGCGGGAGAAGGAAATCCTGCCGAAACACCATCAGGGATGAAAGGAATTCTTAGTTCACTTTCGTAATCCGGTTTGTAAAAGCTGAGTTTTTGGTCTTTTTTCATTCGCATCGTATTTCGAGAATATCTTTAAATTTAGTGGTGTATTTGGGTGATAAATGATTTTGATTCATGTTCCATGTTAGCTCTAAATTTTGGCTGGCCAATTTTACTTTGGTATCGCCAATCTTCGTGTTGAGACTATCTATTGCTTTCATCAGTGCCAAATGCTTTGGGTTTTCTTCTTCGAATAATTGAAATTGTTTTTGGTTTTCGCCAATGAGTTCGCTAACAATTACTCCTGCTTTTTTAAATTTTAAATGTTCGTTTCCTTGATACAATTGTTTGAATAATTCAATAGCGGCATTCGAAATTGTTAAAGTCGAATTGGTTGCATACGGCAAAGTGATTGCTTTGTTAAAATAGTATTGGGATGTTTTTACAGTATGTTTGTCAATAACGAGTAGTACTATTATAGTATGGCAACAGGATTGTTGTTTGCGTAATTTCTCTGCACAAACGGCTGCAAAAGTAGCGATACGTTCCCGGAGTAAATCAAAATCGGAGATTTGTTTGGGGAAACTTCTTGTAATGGCAATGCTTTTCTTTTGCTCGGCAATAGGTTCTAAATCTAAAACCGATTTCCCCTCTAATTCTGCTTTCAATCGAAGTCCAATAACGCCCATTTCTCTTTTTATCCAGGCTTCGTGTTGCGGTTGTATAAAATCTAAGGCTGTATTGATGTTTCTCAGTTTTGCTTTTTTACGCGTTCGATAACCAATGCCCCAGACATCTTCAATCTTAGTCCATTTTAAAGCTTTGATGCGTTTCTCTTCTGAATCAATAACATAGACACCTTGGGTTCTATCTTGGAATTTTTTAGCGATTTTATTGGCTACTTTCGATAAGGCTTTGGTTTCTGCAAATCCAATACAGGTAGGAATGCCAACCCATTTTCGAACACGAGTCTTCATTTGAAGACCATAATCGTGGTAATCGACAATGTTTAATCCGTCAAAGTTCAGGAAGGCTTCGTCGATGCTGTAAATCTCCACATTAGGCGTAAACTGATTTAGGATGGCCATTACACGCTGACTTAAATCGCCATAGAGCGCATAATTAGACGAAAATAGTTTTACGTTTTTTTCTTTTACCAAATCTTTAATCTGGAATGCGGGAGCGCCCATAGGAATTCCGGCTGCTTTGGCCTCATAACTTCTGGAAATCACGCAGCCATCATTGTTAGATAATATCGCGACAGCCTTGCCGTTGAATTCCGGTTGGAAAACACGTTCGCAGGAAGCATAGAAATTATTACAATCGACTAAAGCATACATGATACAAAATTACGCAATACACTTTTTTGCCGAATCCTGTTCTAAAGTTAATTTTTAGAAATTTTAGAAAGTATTTTGATTTTTGCAAAAGATAATAAAGTTGTGTTTTTTGCTATAAACTATGCTATATTGTCTTTAAAATGTTTAAAATTACCATTTTTTAACTAAAACGTTTTCGTAAAAGGTAATATAGCATAGAAATGTGAAAAACCACTGCAGTTTAATTCTATGTTAGCATACTATCTTTGACCCAGTTAAAAGAATTATAAATCTAAAAAATTCTAATTATGAAAAAGATTGTAAAACTTAGTTTCGTATTAATGGTAGTTCTAATTGCTATGAATACTCGTGCAACTGGCGTTAAAATTTCTAAAAATGAAAAAGCTAGTTCAAAAAAGATGGTAACCTTTGCTGTAAATGATATAAACAAAGCCAATGTTTCTATTTATGATGCAAATAATAAACTGTTACATACAGAGAAAGTGTATACGTTAAATTTGAATCCACTTAAATCAGATGAAAAAATCGTTAAAACATACGATTTAAATCCTTTAGCAGACGGGGTTTATTACCTAGTTGCTGATTCTAAAACTAAAACGGTGAAATATGAAATTCTTGTAGTGAATGAAACTGCAACTATCATGTCAGATCCTTATTCAGAAGTGCATAAAACGGTTGCGGTTAAATAATTAACTTTTGGTTAGGTTAGTAGTTAGAAAGACTCCTTTTAGGAGTCTTTTTTTGTTTTAAAGTCAATAGTATTGTTGAGTTAGTTAAAAAACATTAGCAAGTTTGGTGAATATTGTACTTTTATTTTATTATCCTTGTATTGTTATATAACTGGATATTTAAGTTTTAAAAATTAAATGCGAAATAAGATTAGCTTTAAAGAAAAAGTTGGTTACGGCTTAGGAGATGCTGCTTCTTCAATATTTTGGAAGATCTTTAGCGTGTATCTTATGTTTTTTTATACTGATGTTTATGGTTTAGCACCTGCTGTAGTGGGAACCATGTTTTTAATAACCAGAGTATGGGATTCTTGTTTCGATATTCTAGTTGGAATTCTTGCTGATAGAACTAAAACTCGTTGGGGGAAATTCAGGCCTTATTTGTTATGGGTGGCAGTTCCTTTTGCGTTAATCGGGGTATTAACATTTTACACTCCCAATCTTGACAATAAAGGAAAAATTGTTTACGCTTATATTACTTATTCTTTGATGATGATGATTTATTCGTTAATCAATGTTCCTTATGCCTCGCTTTTAGGGGTTATATCTTCCGAAAGAAAAGAACGCAATGCGCTTTCATCGTATAGAATGTTTTTTGCCTTTGGCGGAAGTTTATTGGCTTTGTGGTTAATTGAACCATTAGTTTATTATTTTGGTAAAAGTTTAAAATCGGAATCCGGTTGGTTGGGGATGATTGTAGTTTTTGGTATTATTACCACCATTTTTTTCTGGCTTTCTTTTTTTTTAACCAAAGAAAGAGTTCAGCCTATAAATGAGAAAGTAAATTTAAAACAAGATCTGAAAGATCTTTGGGCTAATAAACCCTTGTGGATTTTATTAGGATCAGGAATAGGTACTTTAATATTCAATTCCATTCGAGATGGTTCGGCTGTTTATTATTTTAAATATTATATAGACATTAGTCAAAGTTATACCTTAACATTGTTTTCGGAGCAGTTTACTATGACTCCTACTACCCTTTATTTAGTTTTAGGGCAAGCTGCGAATCTTCTTGGAGTTGTTGTTGCTACACCGATTGCTAATAAAATAGGGAAGAAAAATACTTTTATGATAGCTACCGTTTTAATTGCTATTTTTAGTTTTCTGTTTTATCTTTTTAAGAAAGAGGATGTAGTATTGATTATGTCTTTTCAGGTCCTGATAAGTGTTTGTGCGGGTTGTATATTTCCTTTAATTTGGTCTATGTATGCTGATAGTGCTGATTATTCAGAATGGAAAACAGGGCGACGTGCAACAGGACTTATATTTTCGGCTTCTTCAATGTCACAAAAAATAGGTTGGACTATTGGAGGCGCGGGTACAGGTTGGCTTTTAGGCTATTATGGCTTTAAAGCTAATGTGGACCAAAGTTTGTTGGCGCAAAATGGAATTTTATTGATGATGAGTATTCTGCCGGCTATTGCAGCTGTTATCTCGTTATTTTTTATTTTGTTTTATCCTCTTGATGAAAAAAAGTTAGAAGTTGTAGAAAATCAACTTGCTGATAGAAGGAATTAATTCTTTTTTTCTTTCGATGTTTTAAAATTCAAAGTTGAACCCTTTTTGAGTGAGTAGGTCATATATTTCCTGGTCAAATTGGTATAGTTTAGCGGCTCTATGTGATACATCTTGTTGTTTTTCATCTAAAGGCTTCAGTAATTTCATGTGTAGAATTTTTCTTCTAAAGTTAGATTTGTCCATTTCGATATCTAAAATTTCTTCATAGAGTTTCATCAGTTGTAATAAGGTAAACTTTTCAGGTAAAAGATTGAAGCCAATAGGTGCTTGACGTACTCGATTGCGTAAATGTTTTAAACTGTAATTAATGATTTCATTGTGATCAAAAATCAAATCCGGAATGTTTTTAATTTTAAACCATTTAGCGTCAGTTAATACTAAACTCGCTTTGAGTTTGTCATCTTCTCTTTTTATTAGAGCATAATATCCAATAGTAAGTACCCTTCTGAAAGACACACGTTTTGGGTCTCCAAAAACTTTTAATTGTTCCAGGAAAACATCGTCAAGTCCGGTAAGCTCTTCCAATAAGCGATTGGCAGCATTATCGATACTTTCTTCTTTTTTTATCCAACCACCCGGAAGCCCCCATTCTCCTTTACTATCTCCTTCTCCGTGTTGTACTAAAAGGACTTCAAGGGTTCCGTTGTTGAAGCCAAATATTACACAGTCAATAGAAATATCATCAATAGCTGATCCTTCAACTAATGACATAGATTCTGTATCATTTTTCTCATTAAGCATAATAGTATAATATTTCACGAAAATAATAAAATATAAGTAACAATGGTTTTGTGGCGCATAATATTTATTATATGTGTATAAATTCTTAGAATTTTTTATTCAATATTTTTTTTATTGCTTAAAATTTTGTTAATCTAAAAAAAAGCTATATACTTGTAGTCAAATTAACCATAAGGTTATTCGAAGCCCTTCAAAAATATATTTTTTGTAAAAAGAAGTCTTTTTAAAATTTGTAAGCTATTTATGAATTGAGATAAATAGAATATTGATGCTAAAAAAAATTAGTATGAATAATAGAGAGTAAATTAGAATACCTGAAATAATTATAATTAAAAAACCATTAACTAAAAAATTAACCAATTCTTAAATTATTATGAAAAGAAAATATTGTATTTCGACAATGCTTCCCTTTTGTATAGCAATCTTGTTCAGCATGTTTATGCTGCAATCAGGTTTTGCGCAACAGCGATCTCTTTCTGTAAGCGGAAAGATAACATCTAGTAACGACGGTATGGGGATTCCCGGTGCAATTGTTAAAGTAGAGTCTGCCAATAAAAGTACTACAACCGATTTTGATGGTAAATATCAAATTAATGCGGAATCTGATGCAGTGTTAATAATCAGCTATATGGGTTATAAAACACAACGAGTATCGATAAAAAACCAAACAGTAATAAACATTGCCATGCAAGTGGAATCAGCAGATCTTAAAGAGGTAGTTGTGATAGGGTATGGCTCTCAGAAGAAAAAAGTATCAACAGCTGCTACTTCTTTGGTTTCGGGAAAAGATATTCAGCAAGTTGCCAGTCTTGATGTTGTTAATGCTTTACAGGGACAAAGTTCAGGGGTGTCTATTACCTCTACGTCAGGACAACCAGGAGCTGGAATGGCTGTAAACATACGTGGTGTGGGAACCGCAGGAAACAGCTCTCCGCTTTATGTTGTTGATGGAGTTGTTGTGGATAATGGTATTGGGTATCTTGATCCATCCACTATTGAAAGAGTCGATGTTCTTAAAGACGCTTCGGCTGCATCTATCTATGGAGCCAGAGCAGCTAATGGAGTTATATTAGTGACTACTAAAAAAGGAAAAGATGGTAAGATGAATGTGTCTTTAAATAGTTACACAGGATATCAGGAAATTGCCAAAAGATTAGACCTGCTTGATTCTAATGAATATGCAGTTATCATGAATGAATCAAGGGTGAATTCCGGTTTTACACCTTTGTATACTGCAGCGCAAATAGCTGCACTTCCTAACCACGATTGGCAAAAAGATTTATTTAATAATGGAGCCGCAAAACAAAATCATTCCTTAATGATTACGGGTGGGGATAAAAAATCGACTATTGCTACAGGATTATCTTATTATGGACAGGAAGGTCTTATAGGAAGTCAAAACAATCAATCACAGTATGATCGTATAACATTCAATGTCAATACTACATCTGAAGTTATAGAAAATCATTTGAAAATCGGAGAAAATTTTTCTTTCGCCAATATCAAAAGTAATGGTGTTTCTGACCAAGGTCTTTACAATAACAGTATAAGAAGTTTTCTAAATGCCTCTCCGTTAGACGCTGCTTATGATGCCAATGGTAATTTTGCAACTTCAATTATTGCGGCAGATGTTTTTAATCCCCTGGCTTCTCTATATCATAATAACTTTAAAGAAGATAAAATAAATCGTTATGTGGGAAATGTATTTGCAGAAGCAAAATTCTTAAAAAATGTTACATTCAAAACGAGTTTTGGAGTGGATATGTCGGATAGTTCATATCGTTCTTTTAAACCGGTTTATAATGAAACCCTTTTTGATAATAATCTAATCTCAAGCGTTTCACAAAGTTCCAATAAAAGTTTGGGCTGGTTATGGGAAAACACATTACAATATAAAGCTTCTATCAATGATATCCATCACTTTGATGTGTTGTTAGGAACTTCTGCTAAGTCAAATACTTCAGAAAGTATGGGAGCGACAGGTAAAAATTTAACTTTTAATGATTTTGACCATGCTTATTTAAACAATGCAACAGATAAAACATCAAACACAGTTTCAGGTGAAAGATATGATTATAGACTTCAATCTTATTTTGGTCGATTGTTATATGATTACAACAATAAATATTTATTCACTGCCACACTAAGAAGAGACGGTTCTTCGGAGTTCGGATCTAATAATAAATACGCTTACTTTCCTGCGGTATCAGCCGGATGGAATGTAGATCGCGAAAGTTTCTTTCCACAAAATAGTTTTATAAAATCTTTTAAAATTAGAGCCAGTTGGGGACAAAACGGTAATGATCAATTTTCAAAACGATTTGCTTACATGTCTACCATAAATTCGTATGATAAAAACTATCATTTCGGTACAGGTCCTAATGAAACATTGTACACAGGTTCTAGTCCGGATGCACTTTCAAATCCTGATTTAAAATGGGAAACATCTGAGCAAACTGACTTTGGTTTTGATGCTGCATTATTTTCAAACCTGACTTTGACATTCGATTATTATAACAAAACAACCAAAGACTGGTTAGTACAGGCAGCTATTCCTGAAATTGCCGGAGCTACGCCTCCTTATATAAATGGTGGAGATGTTAATAATAAAGGAATTGAATTAGGATTAGGATATAGAACTAATTTTGGAAAAGACTGGTCATTTTCTATAAACGGAAATATATCTCATAATGAAAACAAAGTGCTTCGTGTTGCCAATTCTGAAGGTATAATCCATGGTGATACTAACCTTCTTTTTCAAGGTTTGGATGAAATGAATCGAGTAGAAGTAGGACAACCAATAGGTTATTTTTACGGACTTAAAACGAATGGTATTTTTCAAAATGCAGCCGAAGTTGCTGCGGGAGTTCAACCTAATGCACTGCCTGGAGATGTTCGTTTTGTAGATTTAAATGCTGATGGAAAAATTGATGTTAAAGATAAAACTAAAATTGGAAATCCAAATCCGGACTTTACTTATGGATTAAATATGGAGCTGTCTTACAAAGCTTTTGATTTCTCTATCTATACTTATGGCGTTTCAGGAAATCAAAATGTTATTGGACTTCGCAGTATCGAACGTCCTTACTCTAATTACACAACGACAATCTTGAATCGTTGGACAACAGAAGGAAGTTCTAATTCTATACCAAGAGTTACTTATGGTTCAGATGCGAATGGGAATTATACTAAGATGTCAGATTTATATGTTCAAGACGCTGGCTTCTTTAGAATTAAATCGGCTACAATAGGTTGTGATTTGACAAAACTAACAGGCATGTTAAATTTCTTTTCTAAATTCAGATTATATGTTGCCGCCAACAATCTGTTCACTTTTACTAAGTATAGAGGAATGGATCCGGAAATTGGGTTTGGAAATGCAAACCAATCATGGGCAAAAGGGATTGATGTAGGTTATTATCCACAGCCAAGAACTTATATGATGGGACTTAATGTTAACTTCTAATTATCAAAAAAATGAAAAATTATATTAAACTATTTACGGCATCAACCCTATTAATATTAAGTTCTTGCTCGAATGATTTTTTAGACACCGCACCGGTAACCGAAAAGGTTTCGGAAAATTTTTACAAAACTCCGAAAGATGCTTTTGAAGGACTTATTTCTATATATGATGTATTACAACAAGAAGGCGGCTGGGCAGGATTTCAAATGATTACCGAAGAAGCTTCAGATAACTGTTTTGGAGGTTTTGGAACTGCTGATGGAATAGCTGTTTTAGACTGGGATCGTTTTAAAAACAGCTCAGATCCAGAAATGAATAATGTTGTTTGGCAAAGCTGCTACAAAGGGATATACAGAGCCAATATTTTATTGGAAAATTTAGATAAAGTAAATTGGGGTACCGATACTGCGCTTAAAGCAAAATATGAGGCGGAAGCTCGTTTTTTAAGAGCCCATTTCCATTTTGAATTAGCGAGAATTTTTGGTGATATTGTTCCGCTTGATCATTCTATTAACACCAGTGAATTTAATTCTCCAAGATTAGCTCCCGAAGTTACTTATGCTTTAATCGCCAATGATTTAAAATTTGCTGTAGAAAATCTAGGTACTGAGAATTATTCTCAAGTAGGAAATACAAATTACGGTCGCATCACTAAATGGGCTGCCGAATCTTATTTGGCGAAAGCTTTTATATTCTATACCGATTATTATACTAAACCAGATTTAGCAGGAGTAGTGACAAAAGCTCAGGCAGTAACCTATATTAATGATGTTGTAAATAATAGTGGTCACGCCTTGATTACTGATTATTCTCGTCTATGGCTTGCTGCATCACTTGCGAATTATGCAGGTGAAGGCAATACAGAAATGGTTTGGGCTATTCGTTATAACGGAAGTGGAAAAGGAGATTGGAATCTTCATGAAGGAAATCGTTTGTCAGTGTTAATTGCGCCACGTGGTGGAAATATAGGTAGATATGCTTACGGTTGGGGTGGACTTCCTGTTACTCCTAGTCTTTATGGTGCATATGAAGTTGGAGATACTCGTAGAGATGCTACCATCATCAATTTTGCGGGAGAAGGATTGAATTTTGATCCGGCACCAAATAAAAGAGACCAACGTCAATATACAGGATACGCTTGGAAAAAATATTGCCCTGTTACCAATGAAGCCGGAATTGCAGACGTAACTGCCAATGGTGGAAATTTCCAAATTGACAATGTCGAAGATTATGCCGTAATACGATTTTCGGATGTATTGCTAATGGCAGCAGAGCTTAATCTTGGTACAAATGATGCTTTTGCAAAAACTTGTCTTGATAGAGTTCGTGATCGTGCTTTCCAAAATGCCAATCACCGTGTTGCAGTAACTTTACCAAATATCATGAAGGAACGTCAATTAGAATTGGCATTAGAAGGACAACGCTTTTTTGACTTAATCAGACAAAGCCCAGCTGTGGCTAAAGCTGCCATTGACAATGTAAATAATAGTGATTCTCAATTTAACGTAACATTTAGATTAGAAACACTAGGATGGTTTGCAATCCCTCAATCACAAATTGTACTTTCTAACGGAGCAATAAAACAAAATCCAGGTTGGTAATAACCTTAAAAATAATGACTATGAAAAATATATTTTTAACAGTAATAGCTATAATTGCAGTGGGTTCGTTATTTTCTTGCGAACCAGTAGAAGACCGTAATAGTCTTCCTGCGATGTCACTGATGTCTACAGACCTGAATTTTACGGCTGTAGTAAATGGGAATACCATCCAATTAAAAAACTTAACTCCGGACGTTATACCTTATTGGAGTTACGTTGATTCAAAAGGGAATGAATTAGGACATTCAAATCTAAATGAAACAAGTATTCCAATGCCATTTGCGGGTACTTATGCCATTAATTTTTCAGCTTATACACAAGGCGGTTCAGTAACAGCCACAAAAACGGTAACCATTTTAAAAAATGATCAAACTTTATTCAGTGACCCTAGATGGGCAATGCTTACTAACGGTATAGTCGGAAAAACATGGGTATTTAATATGGTAACTGAAAGTCCATTTGCATTTGTTGGTGGTGGATATATAAACAAGACAGTAGAAGGAGATTGGGCTTGGTATCCAGGGAGCATCAATGATGTTTCATGGTCAGGTGTAGAAAATAAAAATTGGGGAGAAGTTACTTTCGACCTGAATGGAGGTTATAATGTTAAAGTAACACAAACGTCATTGACTACAGGAAGTGCTGTAAAAACTACTAAGTCCGGAACGTACAATTTTAGTCTTACAACTGGTTCTACAAATGACAGAATCATATTAAATGGAGGAATAGAAATGCTACATCTTAATGCCTATTATAACGATGTAATGTCAGGATTTTCATTTTCTAATGTTAGGTTAATAGAGCTTACGGCAAGTTCTTTAAGATATGCTGCGATTCGTAATGACGGTGTGCAAGTAGTTATGAATTTAGTGCCTAAGAGTTAAATAGAATATTAGGAAAGTTATTTGGATCGTATTGATTGATGTGTTTATAGTAATTCAAACGTCTAACAAAGTAGATAATTAGAATTAGTGGTAAGTTTCAAAGAGCTGAAAAGTAATACTATATTTACATCAGTCAAATGATTCAATTAAAAAAATAATAAATATAAATTTCCATAAAAATGAAGAAAACTCAAATAACGGCTCTATTTTCAATCTTTGTTTTTGGATTTCTAGCTATTCCAAAAGCAACAGCACAGATTCAAAATGCAGATGTGTTAAATGCGCCGATGGATATCAGTAAAGATTTCCAGAATTATCTCAATACGTTTTATTTTGCCGATGAGCTTACAGCCTTTGATCCTAAAACAGGAAAAGGGACAGTAAAATACCTCAGATACAATTATAAAACGCGTCAGGCTTTCAACAATATGATGATGAAACCTGATATGGAGAAAGCGAACGAATTTCCGGCTACCGAGTATGAGGTGTCTCCTGAATTGCCTTTTCAAATTCAGTTTGTTTCTGATCGTACGTTGAGAATTAAGACAACTTCAGGACCACAATTTCGCCCTCAAAAAGAATCCCTAATGTTGGTTGACGGAGTAGCTCCGAATCACCCGGAATTATGGAAATATTCTAAAATTGAAGGTGGTTATAAATTTATCAGCAAACACGGTTCGGTAGAAATTCAGACGAAACCTTGGCACGTAAAAATTTATGATGAAAAAGGAAAATTGTTGACAGGAACCTTACATGATTCTGATTTTAAAAATACCTATACGCCAACACTTCCATTTTCTTATGTTCGTAGAAACAGTGATTATTCCAGAAGCATGGGAGCTGCTTTTAGTTTAGAACCTGATGAAAAAATATTTGGTTGTGGTGAATCCTTCACACAATTTAACAAACGTGGTCAAAAGGTGGTTTTATGGACCGATGATGCCAATGGAATCCAGAATGAAACCATGTACAAACCCGTTCCTTTTTATATGAGTAGTCGTGGTTATGGTGTATTCATGCATCATTCAACTCCTATTACCGTTGATTTTGGGAAATATTTTGGTAGTGCCAATGAAATGTATATTGGTGATGATGAAGCCGATTTGTTTTTCTTTATTGGAGAACCAAAAGAAATACTAGATGAATATACTAATTTGACTGGGAAAGCAGCCATGCCACCACTTTGGTCATTTGGTTTCTGGATGAGCCGTATTACTTATTTTTCTGAAAAAGAAGGGCGTGATGTAGCAAGAGATTTGCGTAAGTATAAAATTCCAACTGATGTGATTCACTTTGATACCGGATGGTTTGATGTAGATTGGAGAAACAACTATGAGTTTGCAAAATCTCGTTTTCCTGATGCAGAAAAAATGATGTCGGATATGAAAGAGGACGGTTTCCATGTGTGTTTATGGCAATTGCCTTATTTCACTCCAAAAAACACCTTGTTCAATGAAATCATGGATAAAAATCTAGCGGTAAGAGACCGCAAAGGAAATCTTCCTTATGAAGATGCTGTGCTGGATTTTTCAAATCCTGAAACGGTGACTTGGTATCAAAGTAAATTAAAACGTTTATTCGATCAAGGGGTAAGTGTATTCAAAGTTGATTTTGGGGAAGCTGCTCCGCCAGACGGAATTTACCATTCAGGACGTACGGGTTTCTATGAGCATAATTTATACCCTTTGCGTTACAATAAAGCGGTTGCCGAAATTACTCAAAAAGAAAAAGGATATACTCTAATTTGGGCCAGAAGTACTTGGGCTGGTAGCCAACGTTACCCATTACACTGGGGAGGCGATGCCGAAACAAGTAATGGTGCAATGTCGGCCGAATTACGTGGCGGACTTTCATTAGGATTAAGCGGTTTCAGTTTTTGGAGTCATGACGTAGGAGGGTTTGCAACCAAATCTCCAGAGAATTTATACCGTAGATGGGCGCCATTCGGAATGTTTACTTCACATGTTAGAAGTCATGGTGAGCCTCCACGTGAACCTTGGTTGTACAGCAAAGACTTTTTGGAAGGATTTAGAAACGCTGATAATATGCGTTACGAATTGATGCCTTACATCTACGCACAAGCCAAAGAAAGTTCCCAAAAAGGATTGCCTATGATGCGTGCTTTATTTTTGGAATATCCAAATGATCCGGGTGCCTGGTTAGTTGATAATGAATACTTATTTGGGTCTAGCATGTTAGTGGCTCCTTTATTTGAAGAGGTAACCGAAAGAGATGTCTATCTTCCGGAAGGGACTTGGATTGACTACCAAACTCAAAAAGTATACCAAGGCGGATGGCATAAAATTAAAGCTGGTGCTATTCCAATCGTGGTTTTGGTTCGAAACGGTTCGGCTATTCCTCACATTGCATTGGCACAATCTACAAAAGACATGGATTGGAGTAAATTAACTTTAAAAGTATATGCTACAGATGCAACCACAACAGCTATTGCAAAAGTATTCTTGCCAGAAGGAGACGTAGTACAAACCATTACAGTTTCTAAAAAAGGAAACAATTTTGAAGTGGCTTCAAATGCATTAAACGAAAAAACCACTTTTAAAACGGAGTGGATAAAATAACAATTTGGTTAGTTTAAGTTGGGTCTTTTTAAATCGGATGCAGTTTAGCGGCATCCGATTTATAAAAGGCGAATTAAGAAAAGAAACATGAAAAAATACCTTGTACTTCCCTCTGTACTACTTTCAATCACGATTGGATATAGTCAGAAAAATGCTTACCAATTGGCTTCGCCAAACGGGCAAAACAAAATCAAATTTGAGTTAGTAAAAAATGCTCCAAAATATGCGGTGTCACACGGAAAAACCGAAGTGATAGCTCCATCGGATATGGGATTTTTACTAAAAGGAAATGAAAATTTAAGTACTGATTTCGAAATCAAAAGTGTAAAAAATTCCACTTTCGATGAAACTTGGGAACAAGTTTGGGGGGAAAGGAAAAACATCAGAAACCACTACAATCAATTAGTAGTTGAATTACAGCAAAAAGGAAAAAACAAGCGTAAACTGGAGATTCAGTTTCGTGCTTTCGATGATGGAGTTGCTTTTAGATATGTGTATCCAAAACAAAATGTAAAAGACAGTATTTTCATTATGGATGAAAAAACAACTTTTAACTTAAAAGAAGATGGAAAAGCATGGTGGATTCCGGCAAACAGAGAAAACCGTGACGAATATCTTTTTAAAGATGCTCCTGTGAGTACGCTTGATACCGTTTTGACTCCACTTACTATTGAAAGTAAAAGCGGATTAGCATTGAGTTTTCACGAAGCCAACTTGGTAGATTTTGCCAGTATGACTTTGGTTAATACAAGCGGAACGCAACTTAAATCTGATTTGGTGCCTTGGTCTGACGGTGTAAAAGTTCGTGTCAAAGATACTTTTACTTCTTCCTGGAGAACGATTCAAATAGGAGAAAAACCAGCAGATTTAATTACTTCCTATTTGATTTTAAACCTGAACGAACCAAATAAATTAAAGAACACAAGCTACTTCAAACCGTACAAATATTTTGGTATTTGGTGGGGAATGCACATCGGGAAATATACTTTTTGGGAAAGCGACAAGCAAGGAGCAACAACCAAACATGCCGAAGAATATATTGATTTTACTGCCAAAGAAGGATTTCATCATTTATTGATTGAAGGCTGGAACAAAGGTTGGACACCTGCTTGGTATGAAAACAAAATGCATATGTTCAGTTTTACAAAAAGTGCCGACAATTTCGATTTAGAAAAAGTAGTAGAGTACGGAAACAAAAAAGGTGTAGCGCTTATCGGTTACCACGAAACAGGTTCCAACTTAATTAATTATTTAAAAGAAGTTGACGAGGGTTTTGCATTGTATAAAAAACTGGGAATGCATTCGGTTAAAATTGGTCATGTAGGTTCTAAATTAAATATGAAGGAAATGCACTTTGGACAATTTGGAGTGAATTATTTCAGATATATTTTAGAAAAAGCAGCCGAGTATGATTTGGCTGTATTATACCACGAGTCCATAAAAGATACAGGAGAACGCCGCACTTTCCCGAATATGGTTTCGAGAGAAGCAGCAAGAGGACAAGAATATAATGCCTGGAGCGAAGGAAATCCCCCGAATCACTTGACGATTATTCCGTTTACAAGATTGCTTTCAGGACCAATGGATTTTACACCTGGGATTTTTGATGTTGAGGTAAAACAAGGGTATCCCGGAAAAAGAGTCCACGGAACTGCGGCGCAGCAATTAGCATTGTATGTAACTATTTATGCTCCAATTCAGATGATGGCCGACCTTCCAGAAAATTACGAAGGAAAACCAGCATTGCAATTCTTGAAAGACGTTCCTACTGATTGGGAAGACACAAAAGTATTAGAGGGGAAAATTGGAGAATACATCACCACAGCCCGTAAAGACAGAAACAGTGCTGATTGGTTTTTAGGAACTATTACCAATGAAAAAGCAAGAGATGTGACTATTTCATTGTCTTTCTTAGATCCAAATGCAACTTACGAAGCACAAATTTATGCTGATGCAGCAGGAACTGATGAAACTCATAATCCATCAGAAGTAGCAATTTCGAAGAAAACGGTTAAAGCTTCAGATGTATTGAAATTGCATTTAGGCGGAGCAGGTGGAACAGTAATAAGATTCAAAAAAATATAAATTACCTGTAAAAGTTTAAAGCAGATGAAGCAAATTTTAGTATTACCGATTCTATTATTTTATTTTTTTGAAGCTACTGTAGTAGCTCAAACTAACAATACTTCTGCGAGAACGATTAAAGTAGATTATAATAAATCTGCCGGCAAGTTAAACACCATGTTCAAAGAATGCATTGGAGCGGGAAGAGCGAATGAAGGATTGCGTGCCGATTGGCAGCAGCAGCTTACAATGACCAAAAAAGAATGTGATTTCAAATACATCAGAATGCATGGTTTATTATCTGATGACATGGCAGTTTACCGTGAAGATAAAGACGGAAATCCTGAATACAATTATCAATATATTGATGCTTTATATGATTTTATCATAAGCATTAAAATGAAACCTTTTGTGGAGTTAGGCTTTATGCCCTCAGCATTGGCAAGCGGTCCCCAAACTATTTTTTGGTGGAAAGGAAATGTCACTCCTCCTAAAGATTATAAAAAATGGGAAGATTTAATTCGCAATCTGACTAAACATTTCACCGAGCGTTATGGAGCTGAAGAAGTGAAGGCCTGGTATTTTGAGGTTTGGAACGAACCTAATTTGTCGCCAGGTTTTTGGACAGGTACACAGGCAGAATATTTCAAATTATATGAATATGCTGCAAGAGGTATAAAAAGTGTAAATCCTGCTTATAAAGTGGGAGGGCCTGCTACAGCAGGAGCTGCCTGGGTTCCTGAAACAATTGAATTTTGTACCAAAAAGAATGTTCCGTTGGATTTTATTTCAACCCATACTTATGGTGTAAAACAAGGTTATTTGGATGAATTTGGGACTTCGGGAACTGTTTTAAATAAAGAGGATTCAAGCATTAGCGGTGATGTAATAAACTCACGCAAACAAATTAATAATTCGGCTAAGCCAAATCTGGAATTACATTATACAGAGTGGAGTTCGTCTTATACTCCAGCAGATCCCATTCACGATAGTTACCATTCTGCGGCTTATATTTTGCAGAAATTAAAGCAAGTTGGCAACGCTGCAAACTCAATGTCATACTGGGTTTTTACGGATATTTTTGAAGAAGCAGGTCCAAGATTCACCCCTTTTCACGGAGGATTCGGATTAATGAATACACAAGGAATTAAAAAGCCGGCTTATTTCTCTTATTTCTTCATGAATAAATTGGGAGAAACAGAGCTTCAAAATACAGATACATCATCTTGGGCATGTAAAAATGCAAAAGGAGATGTGCAGGTTTTGTTTTGGGATTTTATCTACACCTTGCCCGATTCTACAAATAATCAGCAATATTATATAAAAGATTTACCCTCAAAACCAAAGGGAAGTGTGAAAATTGAAGTTGCAGGACTTCAAAAAGGCATCTATAAATTAGAGATATACAAAGTAGGTTACAAAGTGAATGACGTTTTTACCGATTATTTAGGAATGGATAAACCCAATCAATTGAATAAACAACAGGTACATACACTTAAAGATAAAAATAATGGTGCGCCAATTGCCACGGAAACAGTGAAAATTGATGCAAAAGGAATCTACACCAAGGATTTCAAGATTAATGAAAACGATGTGCTGTTGCTGAATTTTATAAAGCAATAGTTTAAAAAATAAAATAAATTTCTCTATTTATGAAAAATAAAATAATCACCTTATCCATTTTTTCAATGTTATTGTTTACGGGATACAATGCAAATTCCCAGACGGTTAAAGCGAAAAAACAAAATAAAACTACTACAGTAAAGTCTTTAAGTTCTGAATTTGATGCGAAAATTGACAAATTGGTAGCTAAAATGACGCTTGAAGAAAAAATAGGAATGTTGCATGGTAATAGTATGTTTTCTACCGGAGGTGTAAAACGCTTGGGAATTCCAGAATTGAAAATGGCCGATGGCCCGTTAGGCGTACGAGAAGAAATTTCCCGTGACAACTGGTCTGCGGCAGGTTGGACAAATGATTTTGCGACTTATTATCCAGCCTCTGGAGCTTTGGCAGCTACTTGGAATACGAAAATGGCTTATACTTTCGGAAACAGTGTTGGTCAGGAAATGCGTGCCAGAGACAAGGATATGCTGCTTTCGCCAGCCATCAATATTGTCAGAACACCACTGGGAGGAAGGACGTATGAATATTCGACTGAAGACCCTTTTTTGAATAAAAAAATGGCCGTGCCGTTGATTGTTGGTTTACAAGACAATGATGTTATGGCTTGCGTCAAACATTTTGCTGCCAATAATCAGGAAACCAATCGTGATTTTGTTGATGTGCAAATTGATGAACGTACACTTCGAGAAATTTATTTACCGGCATTCGAAGCTGCTGTAAAAGAGGCTAAAGCTTATAGTATAATGGGCGCTTACAACAAGTTTAGAGGCGAATATTTATGCGAGAACGATTATATGCTCAATACAATATTGCGAGACGAATGGGGTTTTAAAGGTGTTGTCGTTTCTGATTGGGCTGCGGTTCATACTACGGTAAAATCCCTGAAAAATGGATTGGATATCGAAATGGGAACTCCAAAACCATTCAACGAATTTTTCCTAGCCGACAAACTAATCGCAGCTGCGAAGGCGGGTGAAATCTCGGAAGCAGAAATTGACAAACACGTAAAAAGAATATTAGGTGTTTTGTTCCAAGTAAAAGCAATGGGCGGAAAAGATCGAGTGAAAGGAAGTATTGCTACAGAAGCACATTATCAAGATGCTTATAAAATTGCAGCAGAAGCAATTGTATTGTTGAAAAATGAGAATAACGCATTGCCTCTACAATTAAATGGTGTAAAATCGATTGCTGTCATTGGAAATAATGCGACAAAGAAAAATGCTTTAGGAGGATTTGGAGCTGGAGTAAAAACCAAGAGAGAAATCACTCCTCTTGAAGGTCTGAAAAACAGATTGCCTTCTTCTATTAAAATTAATTATGCAGAAGGATATTTAGAGCGTTATGATAAAAAAAATAAGGGAAAACTAGGAGATATTACTTTAAATGGACCAGTAACTATTGACAAACTTGATCCGGAAAAATTAGAAGAAGCCATTAATGCGGCAAAAAATTCTGATGTTGCTATTGTTTTTGCCGGTTCTAACCGTGATTATGAAACGGAAGCATCTGATCGTAGAGACTTAAAATTACCTTTTGGACAAGAAGAATTAATTAAAAAAGTACTTGCTGTAAATCCAAGAACTATTGTAGTTATGATTGCAGGTGCCCCTTTTGAAATTGAAGAAATCAGTAAGGAAACAAAGGCTTTGGTGTGGAGCTGGTTTAATGGTTCCGAAGGAGGAAATGCTCTTGCCGATGTATTATTAGGAAAAGTAAATCCATCAGGAAAATTACCTTGGACTATGCCTAAAGACATTATGGATTCTCCGGCTCATGCTACCCAAAGTTTTCCTGGAGATAAAACAGTTACTTACGCTGAAGGAATTTTGGTAGGTTATCGTTGGTTTGATACTAAAAATATTGCACCAATGTATCCTTTTGGCTACGGACTATCGTACACGACTTTTACTTTCGAAAATGCTAAAGCAGATAAAAAGGAATATGATAATGATGATATAATTACGGTTTCTGTAGACGTTAAAAATACAGGTAAAGTTGAAGGTAAAGAAGTAGTTCAATTGTATGCTTCGAAATCAGATTCAAAAATTCAACGTGCTGCTCAAGAGTTGAAAGGATTTAAAAAAGTATTGGTTAAAGCGGGCGAGAATCAAAAAGTCATCATAAATGTTCCAGTGAAAGAATTAGCGTATTATGATGTTATATCAAAAAAATGGGTTGTAGAACCGGGAAGTTATACGTTGAAAGTAGGAACATCTTCCAGAGACATAAAGAAAGAAGTTGTTGTACTTATTAAATAAAAATAAAATAAAGAAGCTATGAAGGAAATAATTAAAAGTTACCTGTTGAGTTCTGTTTTGTTATTGACTTTTCTAAGTACCTGGGCTTGTAGTTCTGATAAGGAATCTGAACCAAATAATCCAGCGCCAGTAGTAAAAACATTAACGGCAAATGTTAATCATATTGATTTTCAGAATACCGGAAATGAATCGAATGTGTCGATAACAACAAACGCAAAAGTATGGACAATTAGTTCTTCAGATGCTAGTTGGATACAATTGAGTCAAAATTCAGGAATATCAGGAACTACTACAGTAAAAATAACTGCATTAACAAATACCAGCAATGCTACTAGAACTGCTATTATTACAATAAGTTCAACTGAAGTTGCTTCGGTACAAGTTTCAGTTTCTCAAGAAGGAATAACTCCTGTTGTTAATTTGTATCCAAGTTACAATACAAATCCAGTTGTAGCCGATGCAACAGGAATGAGCAGTACCGCCGTACAATTAGCAGCAAAAATAAAATTGGGTTGGAATATTGGGAATACAATGGAAGCGACTGGCGGAGAGACAGCTTGGGGAAACCCAAAAGTGACCAAAGCCTTGATTGATTTGGTTAAAGCAAATGGCTTTAATGCTATTAGAATTCCTTGCTCTTGGAATCAGAATCTGGCAAACGCTACAACGGCACAAATTAAAACAGAATGGCTGGACAGAGTAAAAGAAGTTGTTCAATATTGTGTTGACAATGATATGTACGTAATTGTGAACATTCACTGGGATGGTGGATGGTTAGAAAATAATTGTACCGAAGCCCAAAAAGAAGCTAACAACGCCAAGCAAAAAGCTTTTTGGGAACAAATTGCAACTCACTTGAGAGGTTTTGATGAGCATTTGCTTTTTGCCAGTGCCAATGAACCAAATGTTGAAAATACAACTCAAATGGCAGTTTTAACTTCTTATCATCAAACATTTATTGATGCTGTTCGTTCTACCGGAGGTAAAAATGCCTATCGCAATTTAATCGTTCAAGGGCCATCAACAGATATCGAAAAAACAAATAAATTGATGACCACTTTGCCAACAGATAAAGTAGCTAATCGAATGATGGCTGAGGTTCATTATTACACTCCGTATCAATTTTGTCTTATGGATAAAGATGCTAACTGGGGTAAAATGTTTTACTACTGGGGCGTCAATTATCACTCAGCTACAGATGTTACCCGCAATCCAACCTGGGGAGAAGAAGCTGATTTAGATAAGTTTTTCGTTTCCATGAAAACACAATTTGTAGATAAAGGTATTCCGGTAATCTTAGGAGAGTTTGGAGCTATTAGACGTGATTTAACTGGCGACGCATTGACTTTACATCTCAATTCAAGAGCTTATTTTCTAAAATATGTTGTAAAACAAGCGAAGGCTAATGGTCTGATTCCGTTCTATTGGGATGCTGGAAATTTAGGAGTAAATACGATGTCTTTATTTAATAGAAGCAATAATACGGTATACGATAGTCAGGCTTTGAATGCTTTGCTAGATGGATTAAAATAAAGATGTCTTGACTATTTCCTTAATAGTTTAAAATAATAAAAAACGATTGCTAGCGGTCGATTTTAATACAAATAGATGAAAAAAATATTTTATTTAGGAGCATTATTTTTATTGGTAATTAATATGGTGAACGCACAGGACAGTTCCCGTTTTTTTTCGAAAAAAGATTTAATGACTTTTGGAATTTATTATTATCCCGAACATTGGGATTCGTCAGAATGGGAACGGGATATCAAAAATATATCGGTTTTAGGATTTCAATTCATTCATATTGCCGAATTTGCCTGGATTGATATGGAACCCGAAGAAGGGAAGTATGATTTTAAGTGGTTGGATACCGTTATTGGTTTAGCTACAAAATACCATTTGAAAGTTGTTTTAGGAACACCCACTTCGATTTCTCCGGTTTGGATGGGAATAAAATATCCGGAGATTTACGTTTTGAATTCCAATTATCAAAGAGCGGAACACGGCACAAGGGGAGTGCAAAGCTTGTCTAATCCTGTTTGGAGAGATTTTTCTAAAAAAATTATCACACAAATGGGGCAACGATATGGTAATAATGCTGCGGTTATAGGCTGGCAATTGGATAATGAACCCGAGGGTAAGGAAGATTATAGCCCGTCCTCACAACTGGCTTTTCAACTTTGGCTTAAAAATAAATATCAAACCATTGCAGCATTGAATAATGCTTGGGGAACTGCTTTTTGGAGCCAAACTTTCAGTGATTTTAGTCAGATTAAAATTTACAATGCCAATCTGGTAGGCTGGTGGGGAACAAATCCGCATGCACTATTGGATTTCAAACGTTACACCGCTGATATGCAGGCTGATTTTTTAGATTTTCAAGCTGCAATACTTCGTTCTCTAATTTCTAAAAATCAGTATGTGACGACTAATTACACCGCTACATCAGCTGGCGCAGATTCACGAAGAACCCATAAATTAGATTTTAATTCTTTTACCTCTTACCCTAATAAAGGAAATGCTAATATTGGTGATAAAGGTTTTAGATTAGGCGATCCTAAAGAGCTTTCTTTTGCGCTGAGTTTTTTTAAACAAGAGCATACAAATGCTGGAATTATGGAGCTTCAGCCCGGTTATGTAAATTGGGGAGCTATCAATCCTTTATTGGAACCAGGTACTGTGCGTATGTGGTTGTATCATTGTTTTGGAGGTAATTTATCCTTTGCCTGTTCGTATCGTTATCGCCAAATAAATTACAGTTCTGAACAGTATCATGCAGGAATAATGAAACTTGACGGAGTAACGCTTTCGCAGGGTGGAAAAGAGTACCAACAAGCGATAAACGAAATGAAAATCTTGCAAAAAGCATACAATTCAGAAGCCAAAATCCCCAAGAAAATACAAGCTCGTAAAACGGCTATATTGTGGAATTATGATAATTTTTGGAGCATGGGAAGGCAAGGTCAAACAACACAATGGAATACGTTGCCATTTTTTCAAAAATATCTGGAAATAGCTAAATCGTTCGGTGCTCCGGCTGATATCGTATATGAACAGGATGATTTGAATGAATATAACGTAGTAATCGCTCCAGCATTTGAATTGGTTGATAAAGCTCTTATTGTTAAGTGGGAAAACTATGTGAAACAAGGAGGGAATTTAGTGCTAACGGTTCGAACAGGAGTCAAAGACCGCAATGGACATATTTTTAGGTCTGCTTGGGGTGAAACAATTTTGCCTCTCATTGATGCTAAAATCGATAATTTCGACCATTTGCCTGCTAATGTACAAGGAAAGATTTCAGGTTTAGGCAAAACGTATTCTTGGAACAATTGGGCCGATTTAGTAGAAGCCAATCAAAAGAAGAATGTTTTGGCTACTTATGCAGATCAGTTTTATGCGGGTAAGGCAGCCGTTGTTACCAATACCATTGGAAAAGGAACCGTTACATATATTGGTGTGGATACAGATGATGCCAGTTTAGAGCGTGATGTTTTGAGAAAAGTATATGAACAGGCAGGCGCAACTACCGAAAATTATCCTGAAGGAGTTTATGTGCAATGGCGTGATGGATTTTGGGTAGCGGTAAATTATTCATCAACGGACTATCAATTGGAAATTCCTCCAAAAGCTGAAATTCTTATCGGTAACAGTACTTTAAAGCCTGCAGGAGTTACGGTTTGGAAAGAGTAGTAACAGCCTTTTTGAGAATTACTGAAGGATTTTGTATAATTTAAAATAGAAAAAAATGAAAAAAAATATAGTCTTCTTTTTTTTGATTTGTAGCCTAATTGCAAACGCTACTGTTCGAATGCCTTTGTTGTTTTCTGACGGAATGGTGTTGCAACGCAATAAGGCAATTCCGGTTTGGGGATGGGCAGATGCCAATGAAAAAGTGGTAATTCATTTTAACAAACAAACTAAAAGTACCCAAGCCGATAAAAACGGAAAATGGATGGTGAAATTAGATTCGGAACAAGCAGGAGGTCCTTTTGAATTAAGCATTACCGGAAAAAATAAAATTGTCATCAAAGATGTTTTGGTTGGAGAAGTTTGGATTTGCAGTGGCCAATCGAATATGGAATTTCAGATGTATAAATTGCCTGATTTTGAAATTCAAAAAGAACAGGCAAATAATCCAATGATTCGTCATTTTGGTGTTGCTCAGGATTTAAGCGGTACTCCGAAAGAAGATTTAAAAGCAGGAAAATGGGCTGTTTGTAATAAAGAAAATGTTCGTGATTTTACGGCAGTAGGTTTCTTTTTTGCTAAAAAATTATATACCGAATTAAAAATTCCAATCGGGATCATAAATACGTCATGGGGCGGAACCTGTGTAGAAACCTGGACAAGTCGGGACGCTTTTGAAAAAAGTGATGACTTTAAAGGCATGATTGCCGAAGTGCCTCAAGTTGATATGGATGCGGTTTTTGAAATATACAAAAAGTCACTTTTAGAGAATATACAAAAAATCCAAGGTTTTGAAGTAACTACGACTAACGAAAATCAATTTGCAACGTTGGATTTTAAGGATGCCAATTGGCCTGAAATAAAAGTACCTTCATTATGGGAAAACCAGCAAATAGGGAATATTGATGGGGTGGTTTGGATGAGAAAAACGATTGTTTTATCAGCGGAACAAGCCAAAAAAGCGGCCGTTTTGCATTTATCCAAAGTTGATGATGAAGATGTAACTTATGTAAACGGAGTTCAAGTAGGTACTAACAACATTTGGGAAGCAAAAAGAGTTTATAAAATTCCTGCTGGGGTTTTAAAAGAAGGAACGAATGTAATTGCGGTTCGAATTGCAGATTATTCCGGAGGCGGCGGAATTTATGGAAATACTGCCGATTTGAAAATCGATTTCAAAGATGGTAATATCCCGCTGGAAGGACTTTGGAAATTTAATGTAGTGCAGCTAAAAATAGCTTTATCACCTAATAGTTATCCTTCGTTGTTGTATAATGCGATGGTAAATCCATTAATTCCGTATGCTTTTCAAGGTGTTTTATGGTATCAGGGCGAAGCCAATGTGACCAGAGCTAAACAATACAGAAAAGCATTTCCTTTGATGATAAATGATTGGAGAGCAAAATGGCTCTCTGTCGGACAGGCAGGGAATCAGGGTAATTTTCCTTTCTATTTTGTGCAATTGTCAACCTATGATGAGTTTGGCGGAAACAGTACAAAAGGAAGTCGTTGGGCCGAACTTCGCGAAGCGCAATTACAAACGCTGAAATTGCCAAATACCGGAATGGTAGTAACTACAGATATCGGAAATGCAAAAGACATTCATCCAACCAACAAACAAGATGTTGGACTGCGTCTGGCAGCAATTGCATTAAACAATGTGTACGATAAAAAAAGAATCTTTAGCGGACCAACCTATAAATCTCAGGAAATAAAAGGGAACCAAGTCATTTTGACTTTCGATAATATTGGTTCCGGTTTAGCGGCTTCAGATAATTCAGAAAACGTGAAAGGTTTTGAAATTGCCGGTGCCGACAAAGTTTTTCATTCTGCGAAAGCGATTATAAAAAATAATAAAGTTGTCGTTTCCAGCGAAAATGTGCAAAATCCGGTTGCTATTCATTACGGTTGGGCTGATGATGACACTGAAATCAATTTGTACAATAAAGAAAAATTTCCGGCATCTCCTTTCAGGACTGATGATTGGGAAATGATTACTGCTAATGAAAAGTATAAGGTCAGCAAATAATTTTTATGCAATTTTAAATATAATGCTTTATCATAATTAAGAACTCTTTTTAGAAATTTGAATCAAATATAAATCATGTGTAAGGAAAGAAAATAGCATTTAATTGCTGGTTTTTTACTCCAAAAACGATTTTAATTCATGTCTGTATTCCGAGGCATTTTTTCCGGTAAATTCTTTGAATGATTTATTAAAATGACTGAAATTATTAAAGCCGCTTTCAAAAGCAATTGCCGATATGCTTATGGGTTTTTCGGCTAATAATTTACAGGCATGAACCAATCTATAATCGTTTACGAATTTAGTAAAGGTTTTATGGGTTATTTTTTTGAAATAACGGCAAAATGAAGGCACGGTCATGCTTACCTTTTCTGCCATTTCTTCGAGTCGGATAGGTTCTTTAAAATTATCCTTTACATGATTAAAAATGTAATTGATTCTTTCATTGTCTTGAACGTGCATTTCCATTCGAAAACCTTGGGCGTTTAATACCGTAGCATCTTCGGTGGCTAATTCTAACTCATTGAAGATTTCGATAATGCTTAATAAACGCTCAAACGGAGTTTGGTCTTCCATTTTTCCAATTTTCTTCCCAATTTTTCTCTTCGTTTTTCCACCAAAAGTAATTCCTGACTTGGCTTGTTGTAATAAGTCTTTAATGTTTCGCATTTCAGGAATGTTGAAAAAATGTTCTCCCAGAAAATCGGGTTTCATTTGAATAACAATCTCATTTTTGTTTCCTGTTAGTTCGTCTGTAAAACCACAGTGCGGTAAATTGCTACCTATTAAAGTCAAATCGCCATTAGAATAATAAGAAATATGACTTCCTACTTGGCGTTTTCCTGCTCCACCATTTACATAAATCAATTCTATTTCCGGATGATAATGCCAGAAATGAGAGTTGTAATTAATATCGTATTTGGTCAATGTGAACGAACTTCCAAACGAAGGTTCTATGATTTTGAGTGTTGGTAGGTTTGATTTCATTTTGATAGTTTTTAATTTGGCTATACTAAATTAACTAAAAAATATGTAATATTATCTATACGATGCTAAAACGTTTTCGTAAAAGGTAAAATAACATACTAATTGGAAAATCTACAGTTCTTTTTGAGTTAAAGCTTATAATACCTTTGATGGTGTTAAATGATTATAAATCTAAAAACAGTTGTTATGAAAAAGATTTTTAAAATTAGTTTAGTACTAGGAATAGTTTTATTGGCTATGAATGTGTATGCTGTTGCAGTTAATTTCTCCTTACATAATAAATTTCGACAAGAAAAAATGATTTCATTTGGTCTAGAGGATAAAGATCAAATTAAAGTAAGTATTTATGATGCTGATGATAAGTTAATCCATAGTGAGAGCCTAACTGTGGACGGAAAAGTAGTTAGAAGTTATGACTTAAATAACTTTAACGAAGGGGTGTATTATTTAGTTGAGGAATCAAAAACTAAAACTACAAAATATGAGGTTTTAGTTTTAAATGATTCAGCAACCATTATGTCTGACCCTCTTTCTGAAGTGGTGAAACCAACTTTGTAATATTGAAAGAGGTGTTTTAAATAATTATTTTAATAAAAAAGTTTGAATTTATTTTTTTGGCACGAATTATGATAATAGAACAGTGGTTAGAAATTTGCTATTAGTTAGTAATTAGTTTGTGTAGTGAAAAAGAAAGCTTCAATATTTGAAGCTTTTTTTTATTTTATAGAGTTCCCATTATTTTATCCATAATCCAGCTGGTATGTGTAGCTGATGCTCCGCTGGAAGGATGAATTCCCTGATCAAATAAATGCTCTTTCATTTGTTGTACATGATGAAGTTGTACGTTTTCCGGATGATCTATTACAAGTGGAATTATCCCGTTTTCATTTGTTAGGATTATTGGATTTTCATCGAATATTGAAAATTCTATTGTTCCTTGGCTTCCATAAATAATTACTTTGTCCTCTCTTGTAGCACATCCAAAATTCCAACTACCCGTTCCTGTAATACCACTTTCGTGTTTCCAGCAGGCCACTAAGGCATCTTTTGCAGAATATAAACCTTGCTGATTCAGACTCATCCCTGAAACTTCAGTAATATCTCCTAATAGATAATTGAATAAATCCAATCCATGACTGGCTAAATCATCAAAATAGCCTCCTTTAGCAACTTCAACATCGGTACGCCAATTGTACAAACCTGATAAATCTTGCGGAGAAGCGGGTTTGCTTAAATGCCAATTGATATGTCTGATTTGTCCAATGCTATTGGCTTCCAGCCATTTTTTAATTTGCTTAAAGCGGGGTAAAGTGCGTCTGTAATAAGCTGTAAATAGCGGAATATTTTTAGTTTTGAAAGCTTCATAAATGGCTTTACTGTCTTCATAGCTTGGAGCCAATGGCTTTTCGATACAGCATATTTTACCTGCTTCGGCCACTTTTAATCCGTATAATTTATGCGAATCAGGAGGAGTTGCTATATAAACAGCGTCAATTTCGGGGTCATTGATCAATGCATCAGCATCCGAATAGAATTTTTGGATTCCGTGTCTTTTAGCATAATCTGCAGCTTTTTCAGCATCTCTTCGCATAACAGCTACGATTTCGAAACCTGCTGTCTTTTGATATGCCGGACCACTTTTCTTTTCGGTTACATCTCCGCAACCTATAATTCCCCAACGAATAATTGTATTCTCTTTATTTATAGTACTCATTATTATCTTAATTAATTACAACCATCAATACCACAGCTATTTTCTGAAGTAGCGTTCAAGATAGTAATTTTTGATTCGAATTTTCCTTCTTCCCAAACTTTTTCCAGTGTTTTTACAAAGGTTTCCACATGTTGGGCTCCCGAAATAGCATATTTGTTTTCGAAAACAAAAAAGGGAACTCCCTGAACTCCGATTTTTTGTGCGGTCAGCATGTCTTCTTGTACTTCTTTGGAATAAAGATTAGAGTTAAGTACTTCGTCTATTTTGTTAGCATCAAGTCCTGTATGAATCCCTAATTGCTTTAAAGTTTCTTTGTTATTTACATCTTCTCCGTCTGTTAAATAGGCTTTAAATAGCAGTTCTTTTAATTTGTTTGCCAATTGATGTTCTTTTGCTAAATGCAATAAACGGTGGGCATTTAATGAATTGGCCATAATGGCTTTTTCAAAATGAAATTCTAATCCTGAATTCGCAGCATTTTGAGTCATGTTTTCTAAGGATTCAATAGCCCAATCTTTATCTTTTCTATATTTTTCAGCAAGATGCTCCACTAAATTATCGTCTTCCGAGGCTATGAAATTGGGATCTAGCTGAAAGCTTTTCCACTCGATTTCAATGGTATCGTGATGACCAAATTGCGCGATAGCATTTTCTAATCTTCTCTTTCCTATATAACAAAACGGACACATAATATCCGACCAGATTTGTATGTTTAATTTATTTTCCATCTTTATTTTTTAAAGTGAATAATCTATTATTTGTATATACAAATGTAACGAAATGCTTTTGGAAAAGTAGGGCTTTTAAGTTTTATTAGGAAAAGGAGACCGAAGTAAATGTTTTGGAAAACCAAAAAGCCATCAAAATATCACTCTTGATGGCTATTGTATAATTTGAAATGAAGTTTTTTATCCTAATAGATCCAAAACAAAGGATGGGAATAAACCTAAAGCGATATTTAAAACAATTGAAATAACTGCTACAACATAAATAACTGCTGGAGTTGGAATTTTAGCTTCGTTTGGTTCTTTGGTATACATTGCTAAAATCAATTTAAAGTAGTACCCCACACTTATAATCGAATTGATTACGGCAACGATGACTAAGGCAATAAATCCAGCTTGAATAGTTTGATTGAATAAAAACAATTTAGCGAAGAAACCACTGAATATTGGAATACCGGCCATAGAAAGTAAGGAAGCAGTTAAGATAGCTGCCATTAATGGATTGTTTTTTCCTAAACCGTGGAAATTAGTGATGTCTTCATTTTCTTTGGTTTTACAAACATATAAAATCACGCTAAAAGCGGCGATTCCTGCTAAGGCATAAGCCGAAGTATAGTACAATAATGTTCCAGAAGATTTGACAGTACTTAATAAAGTCATTAACATAAATCCGGCATGTGAAATACCAGAAAAAGCCAACATACGTTTTACATTTACCTGGCGTAAAGCCATGATATTTCCAACGCTCATCGAAGCAATTGATATAATTACAATTATTAATTGGAACGAAGGAGAAATATCAGCATTCATGGTTTTAACCAATTTGTATAGGGTAGCAATGGCTACTACTTTTGCTAAAGTACTCATTAAAGCCGTTGTTAAAGCAGGAGAACCTTCGTATACATCGGGTGCCCAAAAATGAAAAGGTACAGCTGCAATTTTGAAAAGCATTCCAATAAAAACCAAAACAATTCCAATTGGGAACCAAATTGGTAATTCGGCAGAACGCGATAATTCGCTAATTTCAATAACATCAAAACTTCCCATAGCACCGTAAATTAAACAGATACCAAAAAGGATAATTCCAGAAGCAAATGAACCCATCAAGAAATACTTCAAACCGGCTTCATTGCTTTTAATGCTCAATCGGTTGCTTGATGCCAAAACATATAAGGCAATAGATAGAACTTCGATTCCTAAAAAGAACATCGCTAAGTTTCCAAAAGAAACCATGGCTACAGCTCCCGACAGCAAGAATATTTTTATGGCAATAAAATCGGAGATTTTAGTTTGATGATTTTCATAAAACTTATGACCTAAACTCACTAAGAAAATAGTTAGTATGATAAATAACGCTGAAAATGCAGACGAAAATTTGCCTACAATAATCATGTTGTTGTAGTAGGCGTTAGGGCTATTAAATTCAGAAATATCTAATCCCAGTACAGCCAATAACCCAATAACTACAACTGGAATAATTGCTTTTCTAGCATCAAAAATTTCTAATATAAGGCATAAAATACCTAATCCTATTATTGCTATTAATGTGTTCATATTTTATTTAGTGATTCAGGATTTAAGATCAAAAGACTTAAATCTTTAGTGTGAATTTATTACTGAATTTTATTTATTGTTCTTAAAATCTGATCCAAACAAGGAGTGATTAACTCATTAATTGGCCTTGGATACAATCCAAAAAAGAATAAAACTGCAATTATAATAACCAAAACTAAGCCTTCGTGGAAAGTTACATCAGCAAATACTTTTGTATTCGTTTCTCCAAGCATTACTTGTTGGTACATTTTCAACATATAATAAGCACCTAAAATAATGGTTGTTCCTCCTAAAAGAGCAAACCATAGATTGATTTGAGAAAGACTGTATAAAACCGTGAATTCTCCAACAAAGTTAAAAGTAGTTGGTAAGGCTACAGATGCCAAAACCAAAATCATAAACATCGAAGCAAATTTTGGTGCTTGAGTTCGAATACCACCCATATCAGCAATGGTTCTGGTTTCGTATCTTCTATAAACAATTTCGGCAGCAAAGAATAATCCAACTACAACAAAACCGTGAGCAATCATTTGTAAAACCGTTCCTCGTAAACCGTCAATTGTTAAGGTGTAAGCTCCTGCAGCAATTAATCCAACGTGTGCCAATGAAGAATAAGCCAATAATTTTTTCAAATCTTTTTGTCTTAAAGCTACAATCGAACCATAGATTACTCCTGCAATCCCCAAGCCAATCAGTATAGGTAAATAAGTTTTTGCAGCAATAGGAGTTAATGGTAGTTGCCAACGCAACACGCTATACAATCCCATTTTTAGCATAATACCTGATAAAAGCATAGTTCCAACTGTTGGAGCTTTTTGGTACACTTTTGCCTGCCAGGTGTGGAAAGGGATAATCGGAATTTTGATAGCATAAGCTAAGAAGAATGCCCAGAAAATCCAGAATTGTTCCATTCGGCTTAATTCTAATTTGTATAAATCCTGGATCAGGAAACTACCTGCTTTTTGGTATAAATAAACAAAAGCAATTAGCATGAACAAAGAACCTGCAAGGGTATAGATAAAGAATTTAACTACTGCTTTTTTGCGTTCTTCGGTATCTCCATTACCCCAAATTAAAGCAATGAAGTAAATAGGGATTAATGATAATTCCCAGAAAATATAATACAAAAGCCCATCAGATGCTAAGAATGTTCCAGACATAGCAAATGTCATAAACAGGATTAGTGCATAAAATGATTTAGCATTTTTATATTCGTTTCCAAAAGAAGAATAGATAATTAAAGGAGTCAATGCTGTAGTTAATAATAACATGATCATTGATAATCCATCGGCTGTTAACGAATAAGAAATCGAAGGATTGTTAATCCAAAATTTAAAACAACTGATGTTTTCACCTGCATTATAAATATTCAATAAAGCAATTGAAGTTCCTAAGGCGAATAAGCTGAATAATAATGCCACTTTTGAAGCTAGCTTATCACCGGCAAAATAAGTCGCAAATGAGCCAACAAGAAGTATAATTAATAGTACTGATACGTTCATGATATAAAATTATTGAGCTAAAAATAAATAAGTTACTATGCTGCAAAGTCCTAGAACAAATACAAACAAGTAAAAACCAATACTTCCTGTTTGTAATTTCTTCCCTTGGTAACTTAATTCGTTGGTTACTTTTCCTAATCCAAAAACTGCAGCTGATAAAGTAGTTTCGACATAATCTCTAAAGAATCTGGACAAGCCGTTTACTGAATTTACGAAGATAGCATCATAGATTTCATCTACATAATATTTGTTGTATAATAGTTTTGCAAATCCTGTAATTTCAGCATCTTCGGCTGGAACCTGATTTTGTTTAATGTATTTTACAAAAGCAATTGTAATTCCGATTAATCCACCAAGTACTGCTACAGCCATTAAGGTATATTCTGTTGTGCCAAAATGGTGTGCTTCGTGAGCTTCTTTCGAAAATAAAGGTGCTAAATAACCACTCAACCAGCTATTCGTTGGTAAACTAATTAAACCACCAATAGTCGCCAAAATTGCCAAAACAATAAGTGGGAAAGTAATTAATGCCGGGCTTTCGTGTAAATGACTTTTTTGATGTTCTGTTCCTCTGAATTCTTTGAAAAAAGTCAAGTACAACAAACGGAACATATAAAACGCAGTCATTAAAGAAGCGAGCGAAGCAATAACCCAAAGTGCTTTGTTATGCTCAAAAGCAGTCATTAAAATTTCATCTTTCGAGAAAAATCCTGAAAAAGGAGGAATTCCTGAAATAGCCAATGACGAAAGTAAGAAAGTAATAAAGGTGATTCCCATTATTTTTTTCAATCCACCCATTCTGCGCATATCTTGTTCTCCGTGTAAAGCATGAATTACCGATCCTGAACCTAAGAACAAACAAGCCTTAAAGAAAGCGTGTGTGATTACGTGGAAAATAGCAATTTCATAAGCTCCAAAACCTAAAGCCAAGAACATTAACCCTAATTGGGAAACGGTAGAATAAGCCAATACTTTTTTGATATCGGTTTGAACCAAAGCAATGGTTGCAGCAACTAATGAAGTTACAGCTCCTACAATAGCAATAATGTTTTGTACTTCGGGAGCTAAATCGAATACAAAATTCAATCTTGTCACCATGAAAATACCAGCAGTAACCATCGTAGCAGCGTGAATCAAAGCAGAAACGGGAGTTGGTCCAGCCATCGCATCAGGCAACCAAGTGTACAATGGAATCTGAGCCGATTTACCACAAGCTCCAATAAACAGGGCAAACGCAGCAATTGAAATCATGTAAAGATCTAAATTACTTGATGTAGCAATAGCCGTTTTTAAAGTAGAATAATCTAAAGTTGAGAACATAGAACCGATGATGAAAATACCAATCAATAATCCTAAATCTCCTATTCTGTTCATGATGAAAGCTTTTTTAGCCGCATCATTGTATTCCTGGTTTTTATGCCAAAATCCGATAAGCAAGTAAGAACAAAGTCCAACGCCTTCCCATCCAATAAATAGCACCAATAAGTTGCTTCCAATAACTAATGTAATCATGAAGAAGATAAACAAATTCAAATAAGCAAAGAACTTATGCATATTCTCATCATCATGCATGTAGCTGATAGAGTAGAGGTGAATTAAAGAACCAATTCCTGTTACAAAAAGCAACCACAAAATCGATAATTGGTCTAACAAGAAACCAAAATTCACACGGAAATTGCTAATTTGAATCCAATTGAATAATTCAATTTGGACAGCTTCTTTAGTTTCGTTGATTTGCAGGAAAAAAACAACAGTAGCTACAAATGATACTGCAACAGTCAATGTTCCAATAATTCCTGAAGCCGATTTTCCAATCTTTTTTCCAAAGAAAATATTAAATAAAAATCCTAAAAAAGGAGCTAATAATAAGAGTAAAGCTAAATTCGTATTCATTATCGTTTATCCTTTTAAGTTTTTTAAATTATTAATATCAATCGAACCTAAATTTCTATAAATCGACACCAAAATTGCTAAACCTACTGCAACTTCGGCAGCAGCCACAGCCATAGAGAAAAACACAAATACCTGCCCTTGTGCATCCTGATGATAGGTTGAAAATGCTACGAATAAAAGGTTTACCGCATTCAGCATAATTTCTATCGACATAAATACGATGATAGCATTTCGTCTGTATAAAACTCCAAATACTCCAATACAAAAAAGTATTACAGAAAGGAAGATATAGTTCTCGATGCCTATTTCATTTAAAATATTTGTCATTTTATTTCTCCGTTTTTTCTTTTTTAGACAATAACACAACTCCAATCATTGCTGTTAAAAGCAAGATAGAAGCAAATTCAAAAGGGACCATGTATTCGTTTAACAAAACACGTCCTAAAACTTTAATCGATTGGTAATCTTCTCCAGTAGCAATGTATTCTCCTGCTATAGGTTTTGAATTGATAAATACCAAAATCAAAACAATACAGATTAAACAAAAGGAAACTATAGCTCCCAATCGTGTTATACGAGGTTTGTGGACTTCATTTTGATTATTCAAGTTCATCAACATAATTGTGAAAAGGAATAAAATCATAATCGCACCCGAGTACACTATAATGTGAACAATGGCTAAAAACTGAGAGTTCAATAACAAGTAATGACCGGCTATAGAGAAAAAACAAATAACCAGGTAAAGCGCGCTATGGATAGGATTTCTACTAAAAATGGCTAAAAATGCTGTAATTACAGTGATAAACGCTAAGAAACAAAATATAATTTGTACAGTAGATGCGTGTGCAAAATCAGGAATATGTATCATTTAGTTAGCATTTTTAAGTTGAGCGTTTTTCATAGCGATATCTAAAGGCATCACTAATTTATCTTTTCCAAAAATAAAATCTTCTCTTTCATAACTGGAAGGAACCAATACTTTTGAAGTAGTCAAATAAATCGCGTCTTTTGGACAAGCCTCTTCGCATAATCCACAAAAAATACAACGCAACATATTAATCTCATATATTTCGGCATATTTTTCCTCGCGATACAAATGTTTTTCGTTGGCTTTACGCTCGGCAGCTTTCATAGTAATGGCTTCTGCAGGACAAGACAGAGCACATAAACCGCAAGCAGTACAGTTCTCTCTTCCTTGTTCGTCACGTTTCAACATGTGTTGCCCACGATATACAGGACTCATCGCACGCACTTGCTCCGGATACTGAATGGTAACCTTTCTTGAAAACAAGTGTTTAATGGTAATGATTAATCCTTTTACAATCGCAACAAGATACAAACGCTCTAAAAAAGTCATCTCTTTATTAGAGACTTGTACTTTTCTTCCCGATAAGGATATGGTTTCTATTGACATCTTTATTTTTATTTTTTATTTGAAGCTAATCCTGCTTTCCGCTGTATCTTTAATTTTTTAAAGAAAAAAATTAAAGGATGCCGCTTCAATCAGGGCTAGTGCTAATCTTTGCTAATTTAAAATCCCAGAAAAACGGCTATTTCGTGTCTCAAAATTACAATTCCTGTAATCATGATATTTACAATTGATAAAGGAATTAATATTCTCCATCCTAAATTCATCAATTGATCGTATCTGAATCTTGGGATGGTCCATCTTACCCACATGTAGAAAAAGATGAAGAAACATATTTTTGCAAATAAAACTCCAATTCCTATTACGTTTGCCAAATTTACGCCCGCGTTTTCTACCATCCAACTCATTCCTGGATAATTATAACCACCAAAGAATAAAACTGCAATAATGGTAGAAGAGATAAACATATTAGCATATTCAGCAAATAAGTAGAATCCCATCTTCATCGAAGAATATTCGGTATGATAACCACCAATTAATTCACTTTCACATTCAGCTAAGTCAAATGGCGTTCTGTTCGTTTCAGCAAAAGCACAAATCAAAAAGATTAAGAACGAAAGCGGTTGGTAAAATACATTCCAGTGCATTCCTGATTGTTGCAAACTAATTTCTCTTAAGCTTAAAGTTCCTGTCATCATCAACAAAGCAATCATTGATAATCCCATAGCAACTTCATAAGAAACCATTTGCGAAGCCGCACGAACCGCTCCCATCAAAGAGAATTTATTGTTTGAAGCCCATCCACCAATCATGATTCCGTAAACTCCAACAGAAATAACTCCAAAAACATACAATAATGCGACATCAATGTCGGCAGCCTGTAAGATGATATCTCTTCCAAAAAGGTGAAAATGATCTCCCCACGGAATTACTGCACTGGTCATTAAAGCCGTACTCATTGCTACTGCCGGACCTACAAAGAATAAAAATCGATTAGGTGTATCAGGTTCAAATTCTTCTTTCGAAAATAATTTTAAACCATCAGCAAGGGGTTGTAAAAGTCCACCTTTTCCAGCTCTGTTAGGGCCGATACGATCTTGTAACCAAGCTGCAATTTTTCTTTCTGCAAGTGTAGAATACATTGCCATAACCATTGTAATTGCAAAGACAACCAGAATGATAACACTTTTTTCTATAATAATTGTACTGTCCATTTTTTATAGATTACCATTGTTAAATTCTTCTTGCTCTTCTTTATCCAAAGGGATAGCTGGCATACTAATCTTTTTACGGTCTTCTTCTCTTCCTTTTAGAATTCCTTCTTCGGTAGCAATATGAACCGTTTCCAATTTTTGAGTATAGTTATTTTGATTGATAACCGAATCTTTGTCAAATTTTCTTGGCCCTTCAATCACCCAGTCAGCAGGATCTTTGTGGTCAAAACGACATTCGTTACAAATAAAATCTTCTACTTCATGGTAAACATCTTTTCTGCCTGTAACTCTTTGAATTTCATCTCCAAACATCCAAACAGTAGTTTTTCCGCAACATCCCGGAGTAGTACACTCTCTGTGTGCATTGTACGGTTTGTTGAACCAAACTCTCGATTTGAAACGGAAAGTTTTATCAGTCAAAGCACCTACAGGACACACATCAATCATATTTCCTGAGAATTCATTGTCAATAGCCTTAGAAATACAAGTCGAAATATTAGCATGATCTCCACGGTCTAAAACTCCGTGAACTCTCTTATCAGTCAATTGATCCGCAACTTGCACACAACGTTGGCATAAAATACAACGATTCATGTGCAATTGAATATTTGGACCAATATCTTCCGGTTCAAATGTTCTCTTTTCTTCTATAAAACGTGTTTTAGATTTTCCGTGCTCAAAGCTTAAATCTTGTAAATCACATTCTCCAGCCTGATCGCAAATAGGACAATCCAGCGGGTGATTGATCAATAAAAACTCAGTCACCGATTGACGCGCTTCACGCACTCTATCTGAATTTTTACTGTTGATTTCCATCCCATCCATACATCCTGTTACACAAGATGCCATTAATTTTGGCATTGGTCTAGGATCGGCATCGCTACCTTTGGCAACTTCAACTAAACAACAGCGGCATTTTCCACCGCTTCCTTTTAGTTTAGAATAATAGCACATCGCAGGTGGAACAGATTCTCCTCCTATCATACGAGCCGCTTGCAAGATGGTTGTTCCTGCTTCAACTTCAATTTCTTGACCGTCTATTGTTACTTTCATCTTTCCTCTCCTCAACCCTCTCCAAAGGAGAGGGAGTCATTAGGTTAATTATTAAGTTATTATTTTCTCCAAATATTCCTCCGTTTTGGGGAGGCTAGGTGGGGATTAAACTGTTTGTTTGCTTACCAAATGTCTTACTTTATCAAAAGGCTCAGCAACAAAGTGATTTCTGTTCTTTATTCTTTCCGGGAAACGAATATGGTATTCAAATTCTTCTCTAAAATGACGAATTGCTGCTGCCACTGGCCATGATGCTGCATCTCCAAGTGGACAAATGGTGTTTCCTTCAATTTTACTTTGAATACTCCACAACAAATCGATGTCTTCTTCGCGACCCTGACCGTTTTCAATACGCCACAATACTTTTTCTAACCATCCTGTTCCTTCACGGCAAGGGGTACATTGTCCGCAAGATTCATGGTGGTAAAAACGGGAAAAATTCCAAGTATTACGTACAATACAAGCCGTATCATCATAAACAATAAATCCACCGGAACCTAACATAGAACCTGTCGCAAATCCGCCATCACTTAAAGATTCGTACGTCATTAAACGGTCTTCGCCATTAGCAGTTTTAAAAATTAAGTCGGCTGGTAAAATTGGCACTGATGAACCTCCCGGAACTAAGGCTTTCAAAGGTCTGCTGGAACTCATTCCACCCAAATATTCGTCGGAATTCATGAATTCATCAACGCTTAATCCCAATTCGATTTCGTAAACTCCAGGATTTTTAACGTGACCAGAAGCTGAAATTAATTTGGTTCCTGTTGATCTTCCAACTCCAATTTTTGCGTAATCATCACCTGAATTATTAATAATCCACGGCACAGATGCTATTGTTTCTACATTGTTTACTACTGTTGGGTTTGCCCACAATCCAGATACTGCTGGGAATGGTGGTTTGATACGAGGATTTCCTCTTTTTCCTTCTAAGGATTCAATCAAAGCCGTTTCTTCACCACAGATATAAGCTCCCGCACCACAATGAACGTGCAGTTCTAAGTCGTAACCTGAACCTAATATATTTTTCCCTAACCAACCCGCAGCTTTCGCTTCAGCAATGGCTCTTTCTAATATTTTAAAAACCCACATGTATTCTCCACGAATGTAGATGTAAGAAAGGTTTGCACCCAAAGCAAAGCTAGAAGTAATCATTCCTTCAATCAATAAATGAGGAATAAATTCCATCAAATAACGGTCTTTGAATGTTCCTGGTTCTGACTCATCAGCATTACAAACTAAATGTCTTGGTTTTCCTGATTTTTTGTCAATAAAACTCCATTTCATTCCAGCTGGAAAACCCGCTCCACCACGACCACGAAGTCCTGATTTTTTTACTTCTTCGACTACTTCGTCTGGAGTCATGGCTTTTATTGCTTTTTCAACAGAAGCATATCCACCTTCTTTACGATATACTTCGTAAGTTTTGATTCCAGGTACGTTGATTTTGTCTAATAATATTTTTTTTGACATCTTATTTATCGTGTAATATTATTTTATTATCTCGGCAATCAGTAATTAACTGATCGATTTTTTCTTTAGTCAAATGTTCTTTGTAGAAATCACCCAATTGCATCATTGGAGCATATCCGCAAGCACCTAAACATTCTACACCTCTTACTTCAAAAAGTCCGTCAGCAGTAGTTTCGCCAATGGCAACACCTAATTTCTCACAGGTATAGTCCATTAAATCTTCGGTTCCTCTTAAGCAACAACATGAAGTTTGGCAAAATTCAAACATGTATTTCCCAATAGGTTTTAGGTTGTACATGGTATAGAAAGTAGCTACTTCGTAAACTTCAATAGGTAATATTCCAAGAATTTCGGCAACCTTATCCATTAATTCAACGCTCATCCAGTTGTCGTGAGCATCTTGAACTTCGTGTAAAACAGGTAATAAAGCCGATTTTTTCTTGTCTTCAGGATAATGACTAATCAATTCATTGATGCGAGTCATCAATGCTTCCGTCATATTTATTTCTTGTTTGTAATGTGTACGTTCCATAATTTATGCGTCTAATTCTCCAGCTATTACATTTAAACTGGATAAAATAACAATGGCATCAGATAATAATGCGCCTTTTATGATTTCTGGATAAGCTTGGTAGTAGATAAAACAAGGTCTTCTAAAGTGAAGACGGTATGGTGTTCTACTTCCGTCAGTAACCAAATAAAATCCTAATTCTCCATTTCCTCCTTCTACCGGATGGTAGATTTCGGCAACCGGAACAGGAACTTCTCCCATAACAATTTTGAAATGATAGATTAAAGATTCCATATTATTGTAAACATCTTCTTTTGGAGGCAAATAATAATCAGGAACTTCAGCATGGTATTCGTTTCCTTCTGGCATTTTGTCTAAAGCTTGACGAATAATGCTTAAACTTTCCCAAACTTCGGCATTACGAACACAGAAACGATCGTAAGTATCTCCTGATTTTCCTACTGGAATTTTGAAATCAAAATCCTCATAAGAACTGTACGGTTGTGCTACACGCACATCATAATCAACACCCGCAGCACGTAAGTTAGGGCCAGTAAAACCGTAAGCCATGGCTTTTTCAGCAGTTATTGGACCTACATTAACCGTTCGGTCTATAAAAATTCTATTTCTTTCGAATAGGTTTTCAAATTCTTTCCAGGCTGGTGGAAATTCTTCGAGAAAAGTGTCTAATAATTCAAATGCTTTTGGAGTCCAGTCTCTTTCAAAACCACCAATTCTACCCATGTTTGTTGTCAAACGGGCACCACAAATTTCTTCGTAGATTTCGTATACTTTCTCTCTAAATTGGAAAACATAAAGAAAACCAGTGTAAGCACCAGTATCTACTCCTAAAATAGAATTACAAATCAAGTGATCGGTAATTCTTGCTAATTCCATTACAATTACTCTTAAATATTGAGCTCTTTTAGGAACTTCAACACCCAGTAATTTTTCTAAAGTCATCCACCATCCCATATTGTTGATAGGAGAGGAGCAATAGTTCATACGGTCAGTAAGAGGTGTAATTTGGTAGAAAGGTCTGTTCTCAGCAATTTTTTCAAAAGCACGATGGATATAACCAATAGTTGGTTCAGCATCTAAAATGCGTTCTCCATCCATCAACAGAATATTTTGGAAAATTCCGTGAGTAGCTGGGTGAGTAGGCCCTAAATTCAGGATAGAAAGCTCGTTTCCGTCTTCATTTAGTTGCTCTTTTATTATTTTAGCATAGCGATGCTCTGGTGGTAATAATAGTTCTGACATTTATAGAATGTGAAAAATTATATATATTGTTTTTTTAGCAATTGTCTATTGTTCTTCCGAAGAAACGGTCGTCTTTATCGGTTCTTCCACCGTCTTCTAATGGGAATTCTTTACGCATAGGAAAAGAAGTCATTTCATCCATATTCAAAATACGTTTCAACTGAGGGTGACCAATAAAATTAAAACCAAAGAAGTCATAGGTTTCTCTTTCCATCCAATTAGACGATAAGAAAATATTAGATAGTGTTTTTATTTCTGGATTTTCTCCGTTAATAAAAGTTTTGATTCTAATGCGTTTGTTTTCGTACCAATTGTGCAAATGATATACAACCGCAAATTGTTTTTCTACCGGATTATCCGGATAATGAATGCCACATAAATCTGTTAAGAAATGAAAACGTAAATCTGGGTCGTTTTTTAAGAATAAAATGATAGCGGTATTTTTGTTAGCATTGATCTCAAAGGAAAAAATATCTCTTTCCTGTTGGAAATTAAAAGCATCTCCTGCAAAATTTTCTACTAATTTTTCTTGAATAGCTGTGTTTTCTAATGCCATTTTATTTGATATTATAAGAAGCTAATAATTCTTGATACTCCGGCGAACTTCTTCTTCTTACAGATTCTGATTTTACTAGTTCTTGTAATTTCATTACGCCATCAACAATTTGTTCTGGTCTTGGTGGACAACCTGGAACATAAACGTCAACTGGAATTACTTTGTCAATTCCTTGAAGAACCGAGTAAGTGTCAAATATCCCACCTGATGAAGCACAAGCGCCAACAGCAATTACCCATCTAGGTTCCGACATTTGTTCGTAAACCTGACGTAAAATAGGAGCCATTTTTTTAGAAATTGTACCCATTACCATCAACATATCTGCTTGACGAGGAGAAAAACTTACACGTTCTGAACCAAAACGAGCCAAGTCATAATGAGATGCCATAGTGGCCATAAATTCAATACCGCAACAAGAAGTTGCAAAAGGCAATGGCCAAAGTGAATTAGCACGAGCCAATCCTACTACATCATTTAGTTTTGTGGCGAAAAAACCTTCACCAACAACACCTTCAGGAGGGGCAACCATATTTATTTTTGAATCCATTTTTATTTTAGATTGCTGATTTTAGATTTTAGATTTTTGAAATCGTAAAAGTCAAAATCAATTTTGAAATCAATATTTTTTTTGAAGAGTTTCGATTTTAAATTATAATTCTGATGTTTAAATCTGGAATCTGAAGTCTAAAATCTTAAATTTCTTTTTATTCCCATTGTAAAGCTTTCTTTTTGATGATATAGAAAAAACCAACTAAAAGCAAAGCCATGAACACCACCATTTTTATCATTCCTTCTATTCCCAATTCTTTGAAGTTGATAGCCCAAGGATAAAGGAAGATCACTTCAATGTCAAACAATACAAATAAAATAGCAACAAGGAAGTATTTTACGGAGAATGGAATACGTGCATTACCTACAGATTCAATCCCGCACTCAAAGTTTTTATCTTTAATTGCAGATTTTCTTTTAGGTCCTAATTTCCCAGAAATAATGATGGTAGCTACTACAAAACCTATAGCAAGTAAAGCTTGCATTAGTATTGGGAGGTAATTGAATTGTCCAGATTGCATAATAATAAATTTTGTGCTAAAATAAGTCACAAAGATATGCTTCAATGTTATAAAACACAAGCGGACTATGAAAATTAGTGCTTGATTTTAAGGAGTTTTTTTCTAGTTTTTAATGATTATAAATAATATTTTTATGGTTTTCTTAAAAAAAACTAAAAATTTAAGATTTGATCAAAAAAAAACGTTCCGAAATAAATCGAAACGTTTTTTAAGCATTCGTAACAAAAAAATATTTTGTTTAGATAACTGCAACTTTAGCAGCAACTTTTCCTTTTCTTCCTTCTTCTTCTTCGTAGCTAACTCTGTCACCTTCGCGTAATTCTTCCGCGTTGATTCCTGAAGCGTGAACAAAAATGTCTTTTCCTGTTTCTTCGTCTGTAATGAATCCGTAACCTTTAGACTCATTGAAAAATTTAACTGTACCTGTACGCATTGTAATAGTAATAATAATTTATAATGAAGCAAATGTAATGTTTAATATAATACGAAAATCATTAATATCATTTTTTTTCATAAAATAATTGATATTCAGTGTATTCAGGCGGTTTCGAAAGGTATTTACTATAAATCTAATTGGATGTGTAATTCGTTCAATTGCGCGCTGTCAATGGCTGATGGAGCATCAATCATCACGTCTCTTCCTGAGTTATTTTTAGGGAAAGCAATGAAGTCACGAATGGTTTCCTGGCCACCTAAAATAGCCACTAATCGATCCAATCCAAAAGCCAAACCTCCATGTGGTGGCGCTCCAAATTGGAAAGCATCCATCAGGAATCCAAATTGTGCTTTTGCTTCTTCTTCAGAGAATCCTAAATATTTAAACATCAATTGTTGGGTTGCTTTATCGTGAATTCTAATTGAACCACCACCAATTTCATTTCCATTCAAAACCATATCGTAAGCATTAGCACGAACTTTTCCAGGTTCGGTTTCTAATAATTTCATGTCTTCTGGTTTTGGAGACGTAAATGGATGATGCATCGCGTGGTAACGACCGCTTTCTTCATCCAATTCTAATAAAGGGAAATCAACTACCCAAAGTGGTGCGAAAACAGCTGGATTACGCAATCCTAAACGAGTTGCTAATTCCATTCTTAAAGCACTCAATTGAGCTCTTGTTTTATTAGCTGGACCCGAAAGCACAAAAATCATATCGCCCGCTTTTGCTCCGGTTGTTTTTGCCCAATTCGCTAAATCTTCTTGATCGTAGAATTTATCTACCGATGATTTGAAAGTACCGTCTTCGTTGCATTTTGCATACACCATTCCTGATGCACCCACTTGTGGACGTTTTACCCAGTCAATTAAAGCATCGATTTCTTTTCTGGTATAATTTCCAGCTCCCGGAACAGCAATTCCAACTACTAATTCAGCAGCGTTGAATACTGGAAATTCTTTGTGTTGTGCAAATTCGTTCAATTCTCCAAATTCCATCCCGAATCGAATGTCTGGTTTGTCATTTCCATAAGTTTTCATCGCGTGTTCGTATGTCATACGAGGAAATTTGTCAACTTCAATTCCTTTTATTTCTTTTAGCAAATGACGCGTTAGACCTTCAAATATGTTTAAAATATCTTCTTGTTCCACAAATGCCATTTCGCAATCGATTTGTGTAAACTCAGGTTGACGATCAGCGCGTAAGTCTTCGTCGCGGAAACATTTGACAATTTGGAAATATTTGTCCATTCCACCTACCATCAATAATTGTTTGAACGTTTGTGGTGATTGTGGTAAAGCATAAAATTGTCCTTCGTTCATGCGGGAAGGAACAACAAAATCTCTGGCTCCTTCAGGAGTAGATTTGATTAAATAAGGAGTTTCTACTTCGCAGAAATCCAAATCAGATAAATATTTACGTACTTCCATTGCCACTTTGTGACGGAAAAGCAAGCTGTTTTTTACCGGATTTCTTCTGATATCTAAATATCGGTATTTCATTCGAATGTCTTCACCACCATCCGTTTCATCTTCAATCGTGAAAGGAGGAGTCAGCGCTGCATTTAAAATGTTTAGTTCAGTAACTAAAATTTCGATTTCACCTGTTGCGATATTTTTGTTTTTAGCTTCTCTCTCGATAACAGTTCCTTTAACTTGAATTACAAATTCTCTTCCAAGGGTTTTTGCTAATTCGAATACTGTTTTTTCAGTACGACTTTCGTCGAAAATTAATTGTGTTATTCCATAACGGTCTCTTAAATCGACCCAATTCATGAATCCTTTATCACGTGATTTTTGAACCCAACCCGCAAGTGTTACTTCGGTATTGATATGTGAGGCGTTTAATTCGCCACAGTTATGACTTCTATACATGGTATAAATTTTAGTTTTTTTGCTCTTTTTAGCGCGAGTGCAAATTTAGGACTAATTATGAATTTTAGATTGTGAAAGACGTTTTTTTGCATTTTCCCTTTTTCAATTTTTCATTAAAAGTGATTCTTTGATTTAAAATGCTTCTAATCAGTTCTTTTTGGAAAGAATTTTCTTGTTTTTATGTTTCCAATGTTAAGCTTTTGTTTATGTTACGAAATTGTTACCAAAATGTTTTTTTAATGTAAATTTTGTTTCTAATTTTGATAAAAAGATGTAAACAATTAATAATTAACGATATGAAAAAGTTTGTAATTTTAGTAGCAATATTATTCTCAGGGGTTATTTTCGCTCAAGATGTGAAACCAGTTTTAGAGCCATTTGGTAAAAAAGTAAAAGCCACTTATTTTCATGAAAATGGTAAAGTACTACAAGAAGGTTTCTTTGTTAAAGGAAAATTAGAAGGAACTTGGGTTTCTTATGATGAGAATGGAAACAAAACAGCATTAGGTGAATATAAAAATGGGAAAAAAGTAGGTAAATGGTTTTTCTGGTCTGAAATCAGCGAAAAAGGATTTACTAATTTAAATGAAGTGGATTATTCAAACAATAAAATAGCATCAGTTAAAAACTGGAAAAAAGAAGCTATCGCTAATGTGGATTAAATATACAATTTGTTAATTAAAAAAAAGGCTTTTCCAGATTTTTGGAAAAGCCTTTTTTGATGCTGTGAATCAGTGTCGAATCGGCTAAAGATTTAGGAAACGGATTCGTTTTAAAAATCAATTATTTTTGAAATAATTTAAAACCTATTCCCATCTCTAATCCTCGCAATTCAGCTAATCCTTTTAATCGTCCTATTATAGAGTAACCAGGATATTTGTCCTTTCCGTCTTCCATAGAATGGAGGAATCCGTGATCAGGTCGCATAGGCAAACTAATTTTATTATTATTCATAAGAACTATTAATTTCTCCATAACTGCTTCCATAGGATTATCTCCATTAAGATGTTCTGATTCTCTGAAAATATTTTCATCCTCTCGAACCACATTTCGCAGATGTAAAAAATGGATTCTGTCACCAAATTCTTCAATTATTTGAACCAAATCGTTTTTAGGATCAGCGCCTAGAGAACCGGTGCAGTAACATAATCCGTTTGCATTTAAAGGTACAGCGTCAAATATTTTTCTAATATCGGCTTCGGTACAAACAATACGAGGCAATCCCATAACTGAGAAAGGAGGGTCATCAGGATGGATGGCTAATTTTAATCCTAATTCTTCTGCTAAAGGAGCTACTTCAGACAAGAAATAAATAAGATTCTCTCTTAATTTATTGTCGTCAATATCTTTGTAATTGTCTAATAATGATAAAATTTGTTCAGTAGTAAAATGGATTTTACTTCCCGGTAATCCTAAAAGTACATTTTTAAACAACAGCTCTTTTTCTTCGGTAGAAAGTGAAGCGCCAAAAGTAATTGCTTGTTCTTTTTGTTCAGCTGTATATTCATTTTCGGCATTAGGTCTTTTTAATAAATGAATATCAAAATAAATAAAGGCAATGTGATTGTAAAGTAATGCTTTACTACCATCTGAATTAATAAAATTATGGTCTGTTCGAACCCAGTCCAGAATAGGCATAAAATTGTAAGTAATCACCTTAATCCCACATTGAGCAATGTTTCTTAGACTGGTTTTGTAATTTTCGATGTATTGTTTAAAATCGCCGCAAGCTCTTTTTATTTCTTCGTGAACAGGCAAACTTTCGATTACTGTCCAGTCCATTCCTGCTGCTTTAATTAGGTTTTGTCTTTCTTGAATGGCTTCAATAGTCCAAATTTCTCCAACAGGAATTTGATGTAAAGCGGTTACAATTCCAGTTGCGCCAGCTTGTTTAATGTCTTCTAGATTTACAGCGTCTTGGGGGCCAAACCAACGCATGGTGTGTTGCATTTTTATCATTGGAGAAAAATTAAAATCCGATACTATTTCCACCATCTACTGGCAAAATTGTTCCTGTTACATATTTTGATTCGGCGGTAGCATAAAAATAAGCCGCATCAGCTATATCATCTGGTTCACCTAAATATCCCATTGGTGTTCTTCCTAAAACTTTGTTTTTTCTTTCAGGATCACTGTCTAATGCTGTAGCCGACATTTTAGTTTTGATGAATCCTGGGGCAATGCAGTTAACACGAATTCCAAAAGTTGCCAGTTCCACTGCCATAGCACGAGTCATAGCTTCAATAGCTCCTTTACTTGCTGAATAAGCAATTACTTTTGGGATTCCGTATTGTGAAGCCATAGAACTTACGTTAACAATACTTCCGTTTTTGTGTTCTTTCATGTTTTTTACGACTTCTCGGCTTACAGCAAAAACACTTAAAAGATTAGTGTGAATGATAGATAGAAAATCTTCATCGGTAACATCGGTAAATTCTTTTTTTAAGTTAATCCCAGCATTATTAACTAAAATATCAATTGGAGCATCTTTGGTAAGTTCAGCAATCATAGCTGGAATTCCATCTAAATTGCTCAAATCAAAAATTACAGGGATGGCATTGGCACCAATTTCAGCACAAGCTGCTTCCGTTTTTTCTTTTGAACGTCCTATTATGTAGGTTTTAATTCCGTTGTCGCATAATTTTTTTGCAGTAGCAAAACCTAAACCTGAATTTCCTCCAGTAACAATTGCTGTTTTTGTATTCATTACGTTTATTATTTTCTTTTTTATAATTAATTTCCGGCTGCAAAAGGGATTTTTAAAGCTTCGAAATATTCCAGATATTTTGTTTTTTTCAACTTCTCTAGGTAATTTATTCCCTAAAACAGTAACGCCTTTGTCTTTTCTATAAGTATCAGATTTTAATACTTGTTAATAGAATTCTGGCAAATATACTAAGTGTGTGCTAAACCCCCAATATTCTTGAGTGATTTGAAATGAATAAGTTAATTATTTGATGATTATGCTGAAAAAAGTGGTTGTGAGTAGAAGGTTTTAATGCAAAAGGTTTTTTCTTTAATTCAAAAAAAGCGGCTACCTCATAATTCGTGGGATAGCCGCTTTTATCTATTCAGAAATTAGTTTATTTAGAAACAGTTCTCAATTTATAACTTGCATATAAAGTGATTGCCGAGAGGGAAATCCAAAAAACATCTACAAAAAATAGCTGAAATTGATGGTTACTGTATGAAATCCAAAACCAATTTCCTGTTTTTATTCCGTTGGCAATTGGAATCATAAAACCAAGAATACTTCCTGAAAACAAACAAAATTGATTAATAAAAGCATTGTTTTTCTTTATGATAAAAAAGATGTTCAATAACAACCAACTTACAAAGTAGACTGTGTACATATTGTCTCGTCCTAAAGGATAGCAAACTTTAGCAATAATAAAGGTAAAGGCTGTTACAGGGAACATGCTTAAACAAATAGCCAAGTAATAACGAACGACTCCTTCGTTAAAACGTCTTTTTTTCTCGGGTATGTTTTTCTTGTCTCGGGCAACGAGCCAAATCATTACTCCCGAAATGATTACAAAACAACTCAGAATTCCTAATGCAAAACTGATGATTTTTAAAGCATAACCACCGTAATCGCCAAAATGAATGCGGTACAATATGTTTTTTACACTATCTAAGTAGCTGCTTTGTGCAAGAGGATTTTTTAGGACAATCTTTTCGTCAGTAACTACTTTATACACGATTTGGCCAATACCAGTGAATTTTTTATCATATTCTATTTCGCCTTCAACCAGAACGTGCATATTAGCATCGCCATAGTTTTGAATTTCTACACGGGTAATATCAAAATCATTCCAGTTTTTCCTGGTAGCAGCAACCATTTCGTTGATGCTAAAAGTTTTGGTTAATGCTTTATTTTCGAATGGATAATCAGTGTCAGAATATTCCAGTTCCTTGTATAATTTGTCCTGATCGCCTTGGTATAAAAATTGAACCGTGGGTGCTACAATAAGTAATTTAATCATGAAAAAAGCACCCGTAACGGCATATACAAATTGAAAGGGTAAACCCAGCATTCCTAAAGAAGTATGCGCATCAGTCCACCAGGTTTTTAGTTTTTCTTTTGGACGGAAAACATAAAAATTAGAAACAATTTTTTTCCAATGCAGCAAAACTCCTGTTACTATGGCAAACAGAAAGAATAAAGCAATAAATCCAGATAAATAATAACCAGCAGGGTAGGGAACTTGTGCTAAAAAGTGCAAACGGTATATGAATTCGCCAAGATTATAAGCTTCATCATAAGTCGAAGTTTTATAAGTCGAATTGTCAAGGTAAACAAATTGTCCTTCTTTTGCTTTTTTAGAAGCGAGGCTGTCTTTAGTCGCTTCCAGAGAAAAGGCTACCTTTTTTTCATTATGAGGTTGAGAAATAGTAATTTTTCGGCCTTGTAAATCGTAATCAGTATCCAATACTTTTAAAGCTTCGTCGAAATTTAATTGAATTTCATTCGAAATTGTAGCTGATTCTCCTTTTTCCCAGCTGGCAATATCATCTCTGAAAAAAGCAAAAGAACCGGCAAAAAAGATAATATATAAAACCACGCTGATGACAATGCCACTAACGGTGTGGGTATGAAAAAAGATGTTGTAATTCCGGTTATTCATAGTTTAGTTAGCTATCGGATTATAGATTTGCCCTAAATATAGTAGTGCAGAAAAAAGTAAGCTTAAGCCCAAGTAAATAAACCAGATTTTCCAGCCGTTTTTGGCTAAAAAAGCCACCACCATAAGTATTACCCAAAGGATAAAGCCAGTAAAAATCATTGTTACAACAACATTAGTTCTATTGAACCAACTTGCTAATCCTAGGTGAAAACTAACAGAAACCAAGTATCCGCCTAAAATAGCTGCGGTTATTTTGGCAAAACGTTGTCCTTTGGATTGGGTTAAATATTTTGGATTTGCTGGCATGATATTAATTATAACATTCGATAAAAGTAGCCATCGCAAAAAGTATAAGAACAAACTGTGGTTTTACAATTTTTAATGGACTTAAGATAATAATCAAGCTTCCTATGGTCATTAATAAGATGAAAAATAATAAGGTTCCTGATCCAATTGCTTTTTCTAATAACAAAAGAGTGAAGGCAGTTGATAATATTAATAAACCCAAATACTTAGCGGGTTGAGTGTTTTTTTTTATCCATTGTTCAAATTTCTTATCATAAGAAACATAGGTTTTTTGAGAAGTATAATAGAGTGTGTAAAAACCAATAAATATTAGAAAACTTACAATTGAAATCATGTTTTTTTATTTAGAATTGTTTTTAATAGCGCAAAAGTAAATTCTAAAGTAATACAAAACAAATTATTTTAATTTATTCTAAATAAATATAGTGTTTAAGGCAAAAGAAAGCCTGTACGTGGTTAGTACAGGCTTTCTTTGTTTTGAAAAATGATAAAATTACATAGTGTGTTTCGGGTTGAAACCGTCTTCACTTAATTCTTTGTGAACGTAATCGGCAACCATTTCAGCTTCGTAATCCACTTTTTCTCCTTTAGAGAATTTAGCAATGATTTTCTCCATGATTTCATAAATCACCGGTACAATAATCAGGGTTAAGAATAAGGATGAAATTAATCCACCAATAATTACCCATGCCAAACCGTTTTTCCATTCTGCTCCAGCTCCAGAAGCCAAGGCAATTGGGAACATACCAAATACCATCGCAATAGTCGTCATCAAAATTGGACGCAAACGAGCGTGATTGGCTTGGATTAATGCAGTTCTAATAGATTCGCCAGCAGCTCTTCGTTGATTGGTGTAATCCACCAACATAATCGCGTTCTTACAAACCAATCCAATCAACATGATGATTCCTAAAATGGTAAAGATGTTTAATGAATTGTTAGTTAACGCTAAGGCTAACATGGCTCCAATGAACGAAAGTGGAATCGCAAACAATACTACAAAAGGGTGAACAAAACTGTCGTAAAGTCCGACCATTACCAGATAAACTAAGATGATAGCTGCTAATAATGCAATTCCTAAAGTACCAAAACCTTCACTTTGGTTCTCTTGATCACCACCCCAAATATAGGCTACACCTGTAGGTTTTTCTAATTTATCTAGTTTTTCTTGCCATTGTGTTACAATTGTTCCGGCAGGAACTCCAATGTTTTGACCTTGGACAGTAACCGAAGCTGTTTTGTCTCTACGTTCTAATTTACTTGGTCCAGAACTTTCGGTAATGCTGGCAAATTGAGATAGTTTAATTTGTTGTCCTGCGTCATTAACAAAGATAAGGTTGCTTACGTCATTAATATTCTTTCTGTCAAAAGCATTGTATTTAATGTTAATGTCGTATTCATATTCTCCTGCTCTAAACTTACCATCGGTGTTTCCGCTATAAGCTGTTTGCATGGTCATACCTACAGTTTGTAATGTCAATCCCAGTGCCGACATTTTATCACGGTCTACTTGAACGTTAATCTCAGGATTTCCATCTTCAACCGTTAATTTAATTTCTGTAGTTCCAGGAATTGTTCTTAATTCAGCTTCGGCTAATTTGGCAAATTTCATGGCACTTTCTACATTTGGACCAGTAACAATTAATCCTAATGTTGCGTCTTCGGCAGTACCCATAATACCTACAGGAACCGTTTTTACTTTGGCACCAACCAATACTTTTTCTAATTGGCGTTTCATTTTTGCAGCATAAACTGAGGCGCCATCAGTACGTTCTTTTTGATCAATCATTTTTACATCAATCTCTGCTTTGTAAGCAGTGGATTGAGAAGCACCCATTCCTTCAGAGGTTTGACCTACAGTTGTAATTTGGCTATGAACATATTTTTGTGCTTTCAGATAGGCTTCGGCTTTTTGAGTCATGAAGTTAGTTTGTTCTAGCGAAGCGTCTTTTGGCATTTCAATTTGAACTAAAAACTCTCCACTATCAGAAGCAGCAAAGAACTCTCCACCAATGAATCCACCACCCATTAATCCTATTGTTGAAGCAAAAAACAATACCACAACAGCAACAATGGTTCTAATATAATGATCTAAACACCATTCTAAGATTTCAGTAACCCAGTTGGTGAAACGAGTTAATAATTTTTCGAAACCAAGAATGATTCTTCCAAAAAGGTTTTTACCTTCAATGTGTTCCAGTTTTCCAAAACGGGAAGATAACCAAGGAATAATAGTAAATGAGGCTAAAAGAGATAGTAAAGTAGAGATTACTACCGTCATACAAAACTGTGTGATAATATTAGATACTAGTCCCGTACTCATAGCAATTGGTAAAAATACCACCACAATTACTAAGGTAATCGAAGTTACAGTTCCGCCAATTTCGGCTGTACCATCATAAGAGGCACGAATACGGCTTTTGCCCATTTCCATATGCCTGTAAATGTTTTCCAATACCACAATGGCATCATCGACAAGAATACCTACTACCAGAGATAATCCTAATAAACTCATTAAGTTTAACGTATATCCTAACAGATAAATACCGATAAAAGTTGCAATTAACGAAGCAGGAATAGAAATCATTACAATCAATGAGTTTCTAATACTGTGTAAGAAGAACAACATTACTAATGCCACTAAGATTACAGCAATTAATAAATCATGTATTACAGAATCGGCTGCTTCAAGTGTAAAAACAGTACTGTCCTTAGCCGTTTCTAATTTTAGACCATTGACTTTGTAATCGCTTTCTAATTTAGTAACTGTTTTAACAACTAATTCACTTACTGCTACCGCATTAGCATCTGATTGTTTTACAATTTGCAATACAATCGCACTTTTTTGATCTACACGGGCTATTTTTTCAGCTATTTTTTGTGCATCCTGTACATCGGCAATATCCTGTAAACGTATTTGAATTCCGTTTTTAGAAGAAACTACTAAGTTTCTTAATTCGTCAACATTTTTATATTTACCAGCTAAACGAATTAATATTTTTTGTTCGCGGGTTTGTATGTTTCCTGTAGGGAAATCCAGGTTTGAGCTTAAAATAATTTGTTGTACTTGTGGTACAGATAAGCCGTAACCTTGCATTTTTGTTGCGTCAAGATTTACTTGAATTTCACGTTCCTGACCACCAATAATATTTACTTGTGCTACCCCTTGAACACGAGATAAAACAGGGGCAATTTTTTTGTCAATTAAGTCATAAAAAGCCGCTTCATCCATTTTAGCATTGGCACCAATGGTAATAATTGGCATATCGCTCAAAGAGAATTTATTTAATGAAGGCGTTTTAGCATCATCAGGTAAGTCGCTTAGAATGGCATTGATTTTTCGTTGTGCATCGTTCATCGAAATATCAACATTGGCGTTTGATGTCAATGTGATAGAAACAACCGAAAGACTTTCGTAAGACTTAGAATCAATTTTTTTGATGTTTTCTAAGGATGCAATGGCATCTTCCATTTTTTTAGTAACCGTGTTTTCAACCTCACTAGGAGAAGCTCCCGGATAAACCGTAGAAACAGTAATTACATTCATTTCGAATTTTGGAATCAATTCATAGCCCAATTGGCTGTAACTGAATAGACCTCCAAGGGTTAGAATCGTAAATAGAACGATAACTAACGAGGGGCGTTTTATGGATATTTCGGCTAATTTCATATATTTCTTTTAAATTTTATTAAGTCCTTAGTTTTTTAGTCTTTAGTGCTTAGTGCTTGCGGTTATTTAGTTTGACTAATTCTAAGGACTAGGTATTCTGTACTAATTACTTTTATTTAATAATTTCTATCGCATTACCGTCTTGCAAGTTAATTTGACCAGTAGTAATAACAGTTTCACCATCTGATAAACCGTTTAAGATTTCAACTTTATCACCCAAGATTCTTCCTGCTGTAACTGTTTTTAGTTTTGCAATTCCATTTTCAGCCACAAAAACCTGATTACTACTTACACTACCTACAAAGGCAGTTCTCGGTATTACAGTTAGGGTTTGTTTTTGTTGTGCCGATTTAAATACAGCAGTTCCATACATACCCGCTTTTAGGTCGTTGTTAGCATTGTTTGTGATTTCAATTTCAATTGGGAAACTCAAACTACTATCCGCCTTAGCAGCAATAAAAGAAATTCTACCTGAGAATTCTTTGTCTGGGTAAACGCTGCTTTTAACGGTGATGTTGTTGCCTGTTTTTAAGCTGGCTACTTGTGCTTCGTTTACTGTTACTTTTAATTTTAGCGTATTTACATTTACAATTTCGAACATTTTAGTAGGAGGCATAGCAGCTAACATGGAACCTGGTTCGATGAATTTGTCATTAATGACTCCGTTTATAGGAGCTTTGATTCTAGTGTCACCAATATTAAGCCTTGCTTGTTTGTAATTTGCCTCAGCATTAGTCAAAGCTACTTTTGCCTGATCCAGTTGTTGTTTAGTAACTCCACCTGTTTTATAAGCATTATCAAAACGGCTGTAGTCTGATTTTGCATTTTGGTAAGAAGCTTCGGCAGCTTGTGCGTTAATGTTAATAGCGTCTCCTCTCATGATAGCTAAGGTTTGTCCTATAGTTACACGATCTCCTTCTTTGACAAGAACTTTAATTACTTTTCCAGATTTTTCTGCTTCTAAGCTTAGTTCTTGTTTTGGTTCGAAGTTTCCATTGGCAACAAAATCTAAAGAAACCTCTTCTGTTTTTACAGTAGCCACTTTTACTGAAACACTGGCGTTTTTTTCAGCAACAATAGCAATTTTCTCTTCATTAGTTTTTTTGTTGTTTGCTAAAATAAATCCTATTAGAGCTAAAGCAGCAATAATGATAATTCCGGTAGTTATATTTTTCTTCATGTTAATTATTTATAAGAGTTTTTAGTTCGCCTTTTGATTTGATAAGTTTGATTTCTGCTAGTTTGTAATCTAAAATTGCTGCAGTATAATTGTTCTGTGCTTCGGTAGAAGCATTTTCAGCATCCAGTAAGTCCGTTAAAGATGCTAAGCCTTGTAAATAATTATTGTTGATGTTTTTCAGGATTTCATCAGCCAATCTCATATTTTCTTTCTGATTTTGCAGTGTGATGATGCTGTTCTCAATTTGGGTTTTGGCATTTTTATAATCCAAATCCAATGATAATTGAGTGTCTTTAATGTCTTCTTGAATTGTTCTTAATTCAACATCAGCTTGCCTTACTTTAGCTCTGGTTCCAAATCCAGTGAAAATAGGCACTTTTAAATTCAATCCTATAGCGGAGAAATCAGACCAATAAACACCATTAGAAGGTTTGGCAAACCAAGGTACTTCAGGTCCCTGACCAATATAGTTGTAGCTTGCAGAAAGTGAAAGTGTTGGGTAATAACCCGCAATTACTGATTTTTTTTGCAGCACTAATAACTCTTCTTGTTTTTTAAGGAGTAAATATTCGCTGCGACTGGCTGCGTTTGGAGCTTCTGAAATTGCTGCTGGAGTTACTTCAAATTCAGATTGAGGAATATCGATTTGCGCATCAATAGGCATTCCAATGTAAAACTTCAAAGCGTTTTCCTGTAATTGTACCGAGTTGATAATTTGCTGTTTTTGAGTATTGATGTTAGATAGGTTTACTGTCATTCTATCCAAGTCAATTTTTTTTGCTAATCCATTATCAAATTGTCCTTTAACAATATCGCGAACTTTAGTGGTTGTTTTCAAATTGCTTTCAACCAATGCTAATTTTTGACGCAATACATAAACCTGGTAGTAATTATTAGCTACTCTTTCAATTACTTGTTCTTCGGTTAACTGGTCGTTAATTTGGTAAAATTCACGTGTTGTTTTTGCTGCTTTTAAACCTGTAAAAACTGCTTGGTCAAATAATGTTTGTGTTAAAGACAGTCCTGCAGTTGAATTCCATTTTTGTCCAAAAGCCGCTTGAATAGTTGTTCCTGGTGCATTAAAAGCCGCTCCATCAATAACAGTTGTTTGAATAATTGGATTGTAAGTTAAGCTTCCATTTGCTGAAATTTGAGGCAAAGCTCTGGAACGAATTTCCTGAATTTGGTATTCGCTATTTTCAACCTTTAATTTCGCTTTTTTAGCATCGGCCTTGTTTTCAAGGGCATATTTTATCGCTTCTTTGAGTGATAACGAAGTTTTTTCTTGTGCATTTGTAATGGATACAAATGATAGAATGGTTATTAAAAGTAGTTGTTTCATTATTGAGATATATTTAGTAAATTTTTTTCGAGTTCGATAATTCCTTTTTCTGTTGCAATGGCTCGTGTATGATATTCTAATGCTTTTCCTTCCAGTTCGTAAGCATCGCGTTCTAAAACAGTATTTTCATTAATAGAAAAAACCAATGTGTGATAAAATCGCGTTGCGGCTTCAATATCTACATTTGGTCTGTAAAGTCCTTGTTCAATTCCTTTGATAACATTTTGAGTAAACATTTGACGGCAATCTTCCATTTCGTTAGCCATCAATTTTTCATAAATTTCAGGATAGTGTTTTTTTAATTGGTAGGCTGGGGAATGATCAACGGATTGGAACATTTCTTTAAACATTTCACGCATTTCAAAATTTTCTTCAATAGCGTTATAGTTTTTAGAAACAATTTCATCCATTAGTTTATGAATGTTTTGGTGAATTACCTCAGTTCCTTCTTCGATGAGTTTTTCTTTGTTGCAAAAATATTTGTAAATGGTTTTTTTAGAGATACACATTTCTCCTGCAATATCATCCATAGTTACGCTTTTGAAACCCAGTTTCAAGAACATATCTGTTGCTTTTGATATAATTTTATCTTTCATTTTGTTTATCAGTTAGATGCTAAATTCAACATTAGCTACCAGTTTGATGTCTTGTCCAGTTGCTAATCCGTTATTGGAATGAAAAGAATTTGATGCCAGTCCGAAATCTTGTCTGTTAATGTCGGCTGTGAGTTCAAATGCTACTGTTTTATTTCCGTCTAAAGAATCAGTTTCTATGAGTTCTACATCCAGTTCCACTCTTTTAGTGATGTCTTTGATTGTTAAATCTCCTTTAAGAAAATGAATATTTTTGTTTGCTTTTTGGAACGATGTCGATTTAAAACTGATAGTTGGATATTTATTTACATCAAAAAAATCATTTAGTTTTAAGTAGTTGCTAAACTGCTCTAATTTTGATTCTCTGTTTTTTACGTCTAAAGAAAATGCTATTGTAGCGTCTTCAATTTCGTTATCGTTAAAATCGGCGTGACCCTGAAAACTGTTGATTGGTCCTCCTAAATAGGCAATTATTGAATGTCTCATTCTAATTAAAACATCCGATTGGTTTGAATTAACGTTCCATTTTGTTTTCATGATTTTTTATTTACAGCATTCAATCGTTTCTGTTGTAGCTTTTTAAATTCTAAGTGCTACGGAATTTGATTGTTAAATTCTTTGCAAATATAGAACGGAAACTTTAAACACCAAAATAGTTTCCAATGTATTTGTGATAATTTAACATTTGATTTATAAACGAAGTTTGTAATCCAGCATGAATACTGTAAATTAGCCCGAAAATTAAGTTTATGCATACCGTTAGTCAATATCAAGAATTTGTAATAGAATATCTTCAGTCGCAATTAGAAGTTAAAGAGCCTAAAAATCTATATGAACCTATACATTATATATTAGGTCTTGGAGGAAAAAAGATTCGTCCTGTTTTAACAATTATGAGTACTGAGATTTTTGATGTTTCCTACAAGAAAGCGTTACCTGCTGCTTTAGCGGTAGAGATTTTTCATAATTTTTCTTTGGTACATGATGATATCATGGACGATGCTCCGTTGCGTAGAGGAAATACTACCGTGCATGAAAAATGGAATACCAATACGGCTATTTTGTCCGGGGATGCTATGTTGATTTTGGCATACCAATATTTTGAGTTCTATGAACCAAAGATTTTTAGAAAATTAGCGAAGTTATTTAGTAAGACGGCTTTGCGAGTTTGCGAAGGTCAGCAGATGGATGTTGATTTTGAAACGCGTCAGGATGTGACGATTTCAGAATATATGAAAATGATCGAATACAAGACTGCAGTTCTTGTCGCTGCAGCTATAAAAATGGGGGCTATTATTGCGGAAGCAGCTACTGAAAATGCTGATTTTATTTACGATTTCGGACTAAATTTAGGTTTAGCATTCCAATTGCAAGATGACTATTTAGATGCTTTTGGAAATCCGGAAACTTTTGGAAAGCAATTAGGGGGCGATATTATTGAGAATAAAAA
>JBDLTG010000011.1:0-19844 GCA_039805885.1 Bacteroidota bacterium | reverse complement strand
GTGGCGAGGAAAGTTTTGGATTTATGGTAGGTGACGCGGTTCGCGATAAAGATGCGGTTGCTGCTACATTATTGATTTGCGAATTGGCTGCTCAAGTGAAAGCCAATGGTAGCAGTGTTTACAAAGAATTACAACAATTATTTGTGAACCACGGTTTTTATAAAGAACATTTAATTTCGTTGACCAAAAAAGGAATGGAAGGTTTAGCCGAAATCAACCAAATGATGGTAACAATGCGTAATAATCCCGTGAAAGAAATCAATGGGCAACGTGTGGTGATGCTAGAAGATTACAAATCATCAATAGCTAAAAGCTTGTTGACTGGAGAAGAGGAAACGATGGATATGCCTAAAGCCGATGTTCTTATATATTATACTGAAGATGGTTCTAAAATTTGCGCCAGACCAAGTGGTACGGAACCAAAAATTAAATTTTACATCAGTGTAAATACCCAATTAGACAGCCTCGAAAATTTCTCGAAAGTGGAAACTGTTTTGGATAACAAAATCAAAAACATCATTGCCGCTATGCAGTTGAGTTAAATCAATAAATGGACAAACTGGATACAAATAATAGACCAAAACTATTAAATTTAATAACCGATTTAATAGATATAACACGTCATATTGTTGCCAAAACGGTCAGCCAAGAACTGACTTCACTATATTGAAATATTGTAAAAAGCATCAATGATGATATTCTAAAAAAATGACAGAGCTTATTATGGAAAAAAAATTGATTCCAACATTAAGTTTAGCGCTACAGATAATTACGGAGCAGGTTTTCTACAAAAGAAATCTACAAAGTTTTATTAGACTATACACTGTTATAGAGGATATTGCAATTATGGTTGGTATTGCATCATTTGGAATATTTTTAAGAATTATTATTAACAACCAAAAATTACAATCAAAAATTATGAAACCAAAATTATTATTAAGCTTATTTATTGTATTGTTTATTACAGGAGAAGTAGGTGCCCAAATTGATGGTGGAGCAACTACCCAAACTAAGAACCTCTACCATAACCTCAAAGATATTGCTTGGAACGGAAAAGAAATTCTTTTTGGTCAAGAATTTTACAACAGTTATAGTTTTGCAATAGATGATCAAAAGAACCCTGATTGTTCAGATTACAAAGACGTAACAGGCGATCATCCTGCACTTTTGGGGCAAGACTTTCATTATTATATTACAAAAGGCTCCGTTGAAAGAGCACGTCATAAAAAAGCAGCGCAATTTATATATAAAAAAGGTGGTGTTCTTACTTTTGATTTTCATATGTATAGCAAATACCACGAAGCTTTTGTTTACGAAGAATCAGACAAGTATTTGATGTATAATATTGCAGAAGGTATTAATGATAAGCAAGAAGTAACGTGGTTTAATAACCAACTTCAGGATGCGGTTGACATTATTAACGAATTAAAAATTCCGGTTGTAGTGCGTCTGTTTCACGAAATGAATGGCAATTGGTTTTGGTGGGGCACTAAGGCCGAAGGGGGGAAAGAATCGTATATAAAGCTTTATCAGTATGCAGTGAATTATATAAAAGCCAGAACTGATTATGCACTTTTTGCTTGGTCGCCAAACTATCGTTTTGACAGTGGTAATTATCCTGGCACAAATTATTATCCTGGCGATGATTTTGTAGATGTTGTAGGAGTCGATTTTTATGACGCAGGATCATCAAAAGGAAAGTCATTTGAAACCTTGGTGCAGGAGGTAACTGCTGTAAGCGATTTTTCTTTACAACACAATAAAATTCCTGTTTTAGCGGAAATAGGAAATCGTTTTGACGGACCAGATGATAAACCAAATTGGTGGATGGAAGTTAATCAGCATTTACAAGAAAGTGAACGCGGTTTTAAAATTGCGTATATCTTGACTTGGATTAACAAACCTTGGGGAGGCGGAGAAACCAAGCAACCCTATGTAGCTTATTCCGGTAGTACTGCTGAAGCAAAAAAAGGGCTAATTACATTTAAGTCTATGCCAACGATATATAATTTGAAAGACGCAAAGAAATTACAGATGTACAAATCCAAGAGAATTAAAAAAGATAACAATGCAATCATGCAAACTAAATAAGAAAGTACTGTTTCCAATTTATTTAGTTAAAAACGGATACTAATTTTAGTGATAAAATAATTTTGCAATCATATTAAATCAATTTTAAAATCTCTAAATTTTGAGCAAGAAAATCATTGTTTTACTTACATATTTAATAGTAAACCCGTTAATGGCACAGTGGAAACCCGCTGGTGATAAAATTAAAACCAATTGGGCAACTAAAATTGATCCTAAAAATGTTTTGTCAGAATATCCACGTCCCATTATGGAACGATCGCAATGGAAAAATTTAAACGGACTTTGGGATTATGCTATTACAGAGTTAGGAGAATCTCCCATTAAATTTTCTGATAAAATTTTGGTTCCTTTTGCGATAGAATCGAGTTTATCGGGCGTAATGAAAGTAGTTGGTGCACATAAAGAATTATGGTATAATAATACCTTTACGATTCCGAACAATTGGAAAGGAAAAGATATTTTACTGCATTTTGGTGCTGTAGATTGGAAGTCAGAAATTTGGATTAATGATGTGAAAATAGGTACGCATACAGGAGGATACACACCATTTTCATTTAATATTACTCCTTTTTTAACCAGTTCAAATCAAAAAATCACAGTTAAGGTTTGGGACCCTACAAGTGATGGCTCACAACCAAGAGGAAAACAAGTAACTAAACCCGAGAGTATTTGGTATACTTCTGTTACTGGTATTTGGCAAACAGTTTGGTTGGAACCAGTCGCAAAAGCACACATACAAAAAATAAACAACACTCCAGATATTGATGCAAATGTTATCCAAATGAACCCTGAAGTAGCCAATGCTGTATTTGGAGATTTTATTGAAGTGTCAATATTTGATAAAGGGAAATTGGTTTCGACTTCAAAAGCTGCTGTTGGAGAAGCACTCTCCATAGCAGTTCCAAATGCTAAATTGTGGTCTCCAGAATCTCCATTTTTATACCAAACTACGTTGAAATTAATTAGTAACGGTAGAACTGTTGACGAGGTAAAAAGTTATTTCGCAATGCGAAAAAATTCTACAAAAAGAGATCAAAACGGAATCGTTCGTATGCAATTAAATAATAAAGATTATTTTCAATTTGGTCCACTAGATCAAGGTTGGTGGCCTGATGGGCTTTATACAGCTCCTTCGGATGAAGCACTAAAGTATGATATTATCAAAACTAAAGAACTTGGTTTCAATATGATTCGCAAACATATAAAAGTTGAACCAGCGCGTTGGTATACTCATTGTGATGAGTTGGGAATCCTAGTTTGGCAAGATATGCCTAGTGGTGATTTAGGTCCAAAATGGGAAGGTCGTGGGTATTTTAATGGCATTGAGTTTATTCGTACGGCTGAATCAGAAGCGATTTACAGAAAAGAATGGAAAGAAATTATGAATGAACTTCATTCCTATCCGAGTATTGTAGTTTGGGTTCCATTTAACGAAGCTTGGGGACAATTCAAAACTGTTGAAATTGCGGAGTGGACAAAAGCGTACGACCCAAGTCGATTGGTTAATCCTGCAAGTGGAGGAAACCACTATAGGATAGGAGATATGTTAGATTTACATAATTATCCTGGTCCGTCGTTAGGGATGTACGATGCCGATCGCGCCACGGTATTAGGTGAGTATGGTGGAATTGGACTTGTGTTGAAAGACCATATTTGGAGTGATGATAAAGACAATTGGGGATATATCAAATTTAAAAATTCTAAAGAAGTTACTGACGAATATATTAAATATGCAAACGAGCTTAAGAAAATGGTTAAAGTTGGTTTTTCAGCCGCTGTTTATACTCAAACTACCGATGTTGAAGGAGAAGTAAACGGTTTTATGACCTACGATAGAAAAGTGGATAAAATGAATTTTCCAGAAATAAGAAAGGTGAATAAAGAAGTAATCGACGCACTTCAAAAGTGAATTGAATTAGAAATTCCGAAAAAGATCTGATTAACCTCATTCAATTATAAAAATAAAAATAATGCAAAAACCTAAATTGATTTTATTGTATGGCTTGACAATGTTATTGTCATTTTCAATTATGGCAAAAAATACGATAACGTTACAACCACTCGCAAAAAAAGAATTTAATGTCACTAAATATGGTGCCATTTCTGATGGAAAAACATTGAATACACAAGCAATTCAGAAAGCTATTAATGCTGCCACTAAAGAAAAAATGGGAGGAATAGTTGTTTTTCCTAAAGGTATTTTTTTGACGGGTAGTATTGAAATGAAAAGCAACGTACATCTGTTTTTCGCCGATGAGGCAATTTTGTTAGGAAGTACAAATCCCAATGATTATATAGCAATGGACACCAAAGGCAGACCACAATCACCTAAAAATGATGACAATTCACAATTGGCTTTGATTCTCGCACATAATGCAAATAATATAAAATTGTATGGAAAAGGAAGTATAGATGGTCAAGGTAGAGAATTGGCGTTAAATATTGATAGTCTACACCACGCTGGAATAAAAATAGATCCCAATTATAGTTATAAAAGTATGCGCCCAAATGAGACTGTTCGCCCAAAATTGTTTCGTTTTTCGCAATGTAATGACGTAAAAATTCAAGATTTGAATATAAAAAGTAGTGCTTGCTGGGGATTGTCTTTTGAATTGTGTAATAATTTACTAATTGATGGTATAAAATTGACTAATCGTGCTTTTTGGAATAATGACGGAATGGATATCACTGATTGCAAAAATGTAAAAATAACCAACTGTGACGTAAATTCTGCCGATGATGGAATTTGTCTTAAGTCGTATTATCCTGATTATGCGAACGAAAATATCTACATCGCAAATTGCACTATTCGTTCGAGTGCAAGTGCAATTAAGTTTGGAACTGCCTCTTATGGTGGATTCAAAAATGTAACTATTGAAAACATTACCATTTTTGATACTTTTCGTTCTGCAATTGCCATAGAATCTGTTGATGGTGGCACAATAGAGAATATTAAAATTCAAAATATTGTTGCAAAAAATACAGGAAACGGGATATTTATTAGGCTTGGTCACCGAGGGGGTGAAAAACCTGGCGTGATAAAAAATGTGCTTATCAAAGATTTAAAAGTTGAAATTCCATTTGGTCGTCCAGATATTGATTATGATATGCGTGGCCCAGAAGTTCCTTATTTCCATAATGCATTTCCTGCTTCAATAGTTGGAATTCCAGAAAAGGCTATTGAGAATATTGTTTTAGAAAATATCGAAATCACTTATCCAGGAAGAGCTTCAAAGGGAATGGCTTATGTGCCACTTAATCGTTTGGATCAAGTTCCTGAAAACATTAAAAATTATCCAGAGTTTGATATGTTTGGCGAACTACCTTCTTGGGGAATGTACGTTAGACACGCAAAGGGATTAGAATTTAAAAATTTTACGTTCAAATTAGGCAACGACGATTTTAGACCTGCTTTTGTTTTTGATGATGTAGTTGATCTGAAAATGGACAAGGTTGATTTGCCAAAATCTACTAAAAAGGAAATTGTTTTAAAGAACACCAAAAATATAACATTAGATAGTAATGCAAATACAGTAAAATTGGAGTTGTAAAGCATAAAATAAGGTATTGCAATACGTTTTTTGATGTTAACGTATCGGCTAAATTTCGTATAAAGATCATCTTTAGAAAAAAGATTGATTGAGAGGAATTTTAAAAAAAATAAAAAGTATGAAAAAAACAGTTTCGTTAGTAGCTCTTGTTTTATTGCTGTTTGCAGTGAATGAAATAAAAGCACAAATACCAGTTACAAAAAAGGAAGTTAATAATAAGGAAAACACATTGCGTTTTGCTATTGTTAGTGATCGAACGGGTGGGATGACTTCTGATATTTTTGAGAAATCGATTGAAAAAATAAACTTAATGCAACCTGAATTTGTAATTTCTGTGGGCGATTTGATTGATGGTTATACAGAAGATCCAAAGGTATGGAACGCACAGTGGGATGAATTTGATAGTATTGTTAATCGGTTAGATATGCCATTTTATTACGTGCCTGGCAATCACGATGTAAGTAACGAATTGCTTACCGATGTTTGGCGTAAACGCCACGGCAAAGACTATTATTCTTTTGTATACAAAAATGTACTTTTTATTTCTTTGAATACGGATGAAATAAAAGATGGTGGAATGAGCAGCAAGCAAGTTGACTACGTATTAAGTATATTGAAAAAAAATCAGGATGTACGCTGGACACTCTTGTTTATGCACCGACCACTTTGGTCGTATGGCAACCAAGCAGGATATGAACCCATAGAAAAAGCGCTTTTAGATAGAAAACACACCGTTTTTTCTGGACATCACCACAATTATCAATACCAAGAAAAGCACGGTATGGATCACTACGTATTAGCAACTACAGGTGGTGGAAGCTGGAGACGTGGTGCCGATGTAGGAGAATTTGATCACATTACTTGGGTCACAATGAAAGAGGATGGTCCAAAAGTAGCTCATATTGATGTAAATGGAATTTATGATAAAAACGTTATTCCTCAAGAAGATTATAAGGATATTGAAATTTTACGACGTGGTAATTGGTTTGATATTGATCCAGTTATTACTACCGATGCTGATTTTTCATCAGTAAAAATAAATTTAATTGTCAAAAATGAGATGAAGCGTCCGATGGTTTTTTCAGGAGAATTGCCACAGATGAGCGGTCTTTTTTTTGAACCGAATACGATTTCAGAGAAAATAAATCCTGGTGAAAGTCAAATAATTCAGCTAAATGCAAAAAGCGCATCAGGAAAGCCTATTGCAGTTGCTACAATAAATAACAATCCGATCAAGCTAGAATTGAAAGCAGGATTTGAAAGGAAAGGAAAAAGCGATATTAGTTTGTCAACTTCCAAAAGACTTTTTATGGACTGGAAACATCCACTTAAAAATGTTAGCTCGGCAATTATCATTGATGGTAAAGTAGCCGATTGGAAACTAGAGGATTTAATTAAAGTAAAGAGCCCACAATTTTTCTTAGAAGATTGGGATTGGAAAAACTCGGATGATGGTCAATTTTCGTTCAACGTTGTTACAGACAAAACACATCTTTATGTAATGGTACAATTTAAAGACAATCTTATTATTTCTAACACAAAAAAAATAGAGGCGTTGCAAGATAAATTTTATGTGCATCTGAACACAAAGCCAAGTTCAAATGACTATTATCAACTGGAATTTGCTGCTGGAGATAAAATAAATGCCCCACTGATGAATGTTACTGCAAAAAAGATTAAAGGTATAAAAGCGGCCATTACAAAAAGTGAGGATGGAGAAATTTTAGAATTTTCTATTCCATTAGCCAGTATTGATGGAGTGACGTCAGAAAGCATTCGAATAAATATTGGCGTGATGGATCACGATCGACCAGAAAACACAAAGCCGTCGGTAATTTGGTGGCGACCAATGTGGGACAATAGTAGTTCTTATGACTATTCGGGGACTTTTTATAAATAAAAACAAAATAATGCCACTTTAGATTCAAAATTAATTTTATAAAAAATGAAAAAAATAGTTCTATCATTACTAATCATTTTCAGTAGTATTATTTCGGCACAGAAAAAGCCAACTGATTATGTGAATGTTTTCGCTGGTACGTCTAACTCTCGTTGGATGTTGTTTCCTGGTCCAAGTCAGCCCTTTGGAATGGTCAAATTAAGCCCGGACAACCAGGGTAATGTTTGGAATGCGGGATATGAATATTCCGTAAATAGTATTTCAGGCTTTAGTCATTTGCACGGTTACAGTTTGTCAGGTGTAAGTTATATGCCTTACGTGGGTGATTTGTATTTTGGAGAGGAATATGCAAAATTATTTCCCGGCCCACCAGATGGACCTTTTGGTCATATGTGGACTGCTGGTTACCGTTCTCGTTACGAGAAAGAAAGCGAGAGAGGAAGTGCGGGGTATTATTCGGTGCATTTAACAGATTCAAAATCTACTGTTGAATTGACGGCTACGGATCGCTGTGGAATGATTCGGACTACTTTCCCTAAATCGGATAAAAGTGCTTTACTATTAGACTTTAATCCGCCAACAGAAGAATCTTCAGAAATTGTAGATGTTAAATTCTCTAAAGTGAGCGCAACCGTTATTCAAGGTTCTATAACTTTTAAAAATGGAAATACTGACGAAACTATAGTTCATTTTCAGTCGCAATTTAGTAAACCAATAAAAAATATTGACAGTTGGCAATATCAGAAATATACAGGAAATCAAACCAATTACGGAACCGATTTTAGAAAAAAAGCGACTATACAAAAAAACATTACTTCGTTCAGCGGAAAAGGACAATGTGGTGTTATTATGCATTTTGAAACTGCCGAAGCAGAACAAGTGGTCACTTCTACCGGCCTTTCGTTTGTAAGTGTAGAAAATGCTGGTTTAAATTTAAGAACAGAATTAGGTACTTTAAACTATGATTTTGATAAAGTAGTCGCTAAATCTAAACAAGTTTGGAATGATTTGTTAAGCCACGTGGAAGTGACAGGAAAAGAGGCAGATATCGAAAAGTTTTATACGAACTTCTATCGTTCATTTACAGGAAAAAATTTATTGAGCGATGTGAATGGAGAATATGTTGATATGTGCGAGAAAGTGCAAAAAGTGCAAGCCCCTGCCGATGCGGTGTACAGCAGCGATGCAATGTGGGGAACGCAATGGAATCTCACCCCTTTATGGACATTAGTCGCACCAAAATATGCCAACTCGTTTGCCAACTCACTTATCGAATTGCAAAGAGTGGGAGGCTGGATTCCAGAATCGCCTGTAGGATTAGAATATGCTTTGGTAATGGCTGCGCAACATCAAAATTCTTTATTGATTAGTGCTTATCAAAAAGGGATTTCAGAATTTGATCCTAACAAAGTGTATGAAATGATCAAACACGACTATACCACTCCTGGAGAAAAACATCCTTGTGGCGGATTTGCCGGAAATATTTATATGAAAGAATATATCGAATATGGTTATGTTCCAGAAGAAACAGGTGCAACATCGCATACAATGGAATATGCATTTGATGATTGGTGTATGTCTGAATTTGCAACTGCTTTGAATAAAAAGAAAGATGCAAAATACTTTTTGAACCGTTCTAAAAATTATGAAAATATTTTTGATAAAGAAATAGGATACATTAGAAGAAAACATAAAGACGGAACTTGGTATGCCGATTCAAATCCGCTTACTATGGGAACTGAAGGTGGTTGGAATGGCAAAGGGTATATGGAAGGAAATGCTTGGCAATATACTTGGTTTGTTCCTCAGGATTTGCCAAATCTTGTAAAGTTAATCGGTAAAGATGAATTCAATCGTCGTTTGGAAGAAGGTTTTGAAAAAGGCTACGTTGATTTGACAAACCAACCCAATTTAGAAGCACCATTTTTATTTAATTATTCTGGAAAACCGTGGTTGACCCAAAAGTATTCTAGAATGGTAGCTAATAAATATTACAGTGCTTCTCCTTATACGGCTTGGTTGGGTGAAGAAGATGAAGGACAAATGGGAGCATTATATTGTTTGTTTTCGATGGGAATTTTCGAAATGAAAAGTGGCGCTTCTGTAAAACCGTATTATGATATTAGTACGCCAGTTTTTGATGAAATAAAAATTAATTTAGATAAAAAATATTATCCAGGAGGAACTTTTACCATCAAAACGGCAAACAACAAACCAGAGAATGATTACATTCAATCTATTTCTTTAAACGGTAAAAAGTTTGAAGGATTTCAATTGCTTCATAAAGATGTGGTGAAAGGTGGGGAGTTATTATTAGAATTGGGTGCTGAACCTAAAAAATAAAACTACAGAATAATTAGTATTGTTAATTTTTACAAATTTATTAGATTATGAAAAAACTGATTTTAATGGTGGCAATTCTTGGGGGTTTAAGCTCTTTCAAGTCGGAGCAGTCGCCTTCGGATGTGCTAGAAAGAGAAATTAATAGTAATTGGACATTCAAAGAAATAAATGGCGAACACAAAGGTCGCGCAGTTGTTCCAGGTACGATACATACCGACTTAATTGCGAATAAATTAATTGAAGATCCTTTTTATAGAACGAATGAAGAAAAATTACAATGGATTGATAAAAAAGATTGGGAGTACGCTACGATCTTGACTATTACTTCTAAAGAATTTGCGAAGAATAATATTGTTTTAAATTTTGAAGGATTAGATACCTATGCAGATGTTTATTTAAACGATAAATTGATTTTGCAGGCAAATAATATGTTTAGAACGTGGGAAATAAATGTGAAGCCTTTAGTCAAATTAGGAGCTAATCAATTGAGAGTGTTGCTCCATTCTCCTGTAAAAAAAGGGTTGGAAATTTTAGCCGCTTCTCCGTATGCTTATCCCGCTAATAACGATCAATCAGAATTGGGTGGTTTGGGCGATAAAAAATTATCTGTTTTTACCAGAAAAGCAGGGTATCACTATGGATGGGATTGGGGACCACGATTGGTTACTTCAGGGATTTGGCGTCCAGTAACATTAAAAGCGTGGAATGGTATTAGAATTACCGATTCATATATCAAACAACCAAAAGTTACCAAAGAATTAGCAAATATAGTAGCAGATGTTAAAGTTCAAATTGATGCCCCTTTTTCGGGCACTATTCAAATCTTAGATCCAAAAACAAAGAAAGTTTATACCTCTTCCAAATTTGATTTTAAAGCTGGATTACAAACAGTATCTCTACCTTTTGCAATAAAAAAACCAAAATTATGGTGGTCTAAAGGCTTGGGAAATCCTAATTTATATCAATTTGACATTGTAGTTACAGACAATAACAATAATCGTATAGGTAAGAAAGAAGTAACCACTGGTTTGCGAAGTTTAAAGTTAATTCGTGAAAAAGACAGTGTTGGGGAGTCATTTTTATTCGAGTTGAATGGTGTTCGCCTTTTCATAAAAGGGGCCAATTATATTCCGAATGATAGTTTCTTGCCAAGGGTTACAAAGGGAGATTATCAAAAAGTAATTAAAGATGCATCTGATGCCAATATGAATATGTTGCGTGTGTGGGGTGGCGGTGTTTATGAAGACGACTATTTTTACAAACTATGCGATGAAAATGGACTATTGGTGTGGCAAGATTTTATGTTCGCTTGTGCAATGTATCCTGGAGACGCTGCCTTTTTAGCAAATATCAAACAAGAAGCAATTGATAACGTAACCCGATTAAGAAATCATCCAAGTATCGCTTTGTGGTGTGGTAATAATGAAATTAATACTGCTTGGCATTTTTATTCCAAAGGTGGTTGGGGTTGGACCGACAACTATACGAAAGCGCAACAGGAAGTGTTGCAAAAAACCTATTTGGCGATTTTTCAAGAAATATTGCCAACGGTTATAGCAGATTATACGGAGGGAGATAACTATTGGCCCTCTTCACCGCAAGCTGGTTATGAGCCTCAAGACCACGCGAATTACGAAAATACCTCGGGCGATATGCATTACTGGGGTGTTTGGCACGGTCAGCATCCTTTTGAAGATTTTGAGAAATACAAAGCCCGTTTTATGAGCGAATATGGTTTTCAGTCTTTTCCTGATTTTGAAACCGTAAAAAAATATACTATTCCAGAAGATTATGATATCGAGAGCAAAGTGATGTCATCGCACCAACGCAGTGGTATTGGTAATTTGCGTATAAAGGAATATATGGAGTTGTACTATAAAATGCCTAAAGATTTTGAAGATTATTTGTATCGAAGCCAAGTATTACAAACGAGAGCACTAAAAATTGCTATAGAAGCACACCGCGGCGCGATGCCCTATTGTATGGGATCAATGTATTGGCAAATAAATGATTGCTGGCCTGTGGCAAGTTGGAGCAGCACCGATTATTACCACAAATGGAAGGCAGGACATTATGCAATTAAAAAAGCATATGAACCATTGATTATAACCGCAAAGGGAGAAGGTACTAAAATTGTAATTAAAGGAGTTTCTGATTTATTATCGGATAGCAAAGGACTTTTGAAATTGTCAGTACTTGATTTTAATGGAAAAGAATTGTTTACTAAAACGGTAGCTGTGAATGTGCTTTTAAATTCTAGTACTAAAATTCTCGAAATAGAAAGAGCCTTTTTGTTAGGGAAAAATGACTCCAAAAAGGTTGTTTTAAAATTAGAATTTTCGAAGAATACTAAAGTTGTAGCGGAGAATATATTTTATTTTGAAAAGCCAAAAGACATTCAATTCGAAAAACCAGAAATCAAAACTGAATTGGTAAATAAGGATGGAAAACTGTTTTTAGAAGTTTCCACAAATACATTAGTAAAAGACTTGTATTTAAACTTCCCTAATCAACAGGTCTTCTTGTCGGATAATTATTTTGACTTGCTGCCTAATGAAAAGAAAATAATAGAAATAACAACTTCGGATAAGTTGGAAATTAATAAGTTGGAAATTAAACACCTGTAAATTTAAAAAAAAAGTGAATTTTTTGTTTGCGGATTTGTAGTAATTATAGAACAGAAAATAGTAATATATAATATATGGAAAGAAATACGCAACAGTTTTTGATTCCTGTAAAGAAAGAGAAAAATATAAATTATAACTATAATGTATATCCGAGCCATCAGATTACAAAAGGAAAAATTGCGGTAGGTTATAAAACATTAGTATCTAAAGTACTTTCAGAAAAAAAACTAATTTTAGATGGTTATATTGGAGTAGATTGGAAAGAAGTTGTTGAATCTATTTGCAAAGAATTTTCTAAAAATGGAAAAACATTTTCGATTGTAGCTATTAAAGATTTTTTTAAAACGGAAAAGGAACTTGAGTCATTAGTTGTTCCTTTTTTGGGCGGTGATGATCCAATTTTCGGTACACGTACAACGTTAAGTCTCACCGATTATCTTAATGTAGAAAAGATAAGTAATGTTGATCATACTAGCGATGTTGATATTCAAATTTTTTATGGAACAGGAGCGAGCCATTTTGGTGTTGATGGTTTGTTGGTCTACTTTGATTTGCCAAAAAACGAGATACAGTATAGGATGCGATCTGGAGGAATAAACAATTTAGGTTTTTTTGCTGGGAAAGAAAGTAAACTGATGTACAAACATTTTTACTTTGTAGATTGGGTTATTTTAAATAAAGAAAAAAAAAGATTACTACCGAAAATTTCTATAATTGTAGATCAACAGCGTCCAGATTATCCAACTTGGATGTTGGGTCAAACCTTACGCGATGAGTTAGCGATTATGTCTCAAACCTATTTCCGGGTTAGACCTTGGTTTGAGCCTGGAGTTTGGGGTGGTCAATGGATTAAAGATAGAGTTTCCAGTATTAATAAAAAGGTGCCAAATTATGCTTGGTCTTTTGAGATGATCGTTCCTGAAAACGGTCTTTTATTTGAAGATAATGGAACATTACTAGAAGTCTCTTTTGATATGTTGATGTTTCAAGAAAGTTCAAACATATTAGGAAAAGCGGCAAACCGTTTCAAAGAAGAGTTTCCAATTCGATTTAATTTTTTGGACACTTTTGATGGAGGGAATTTATCCGTACAGTGCCACCCAACTCCATCATATGTCAAGAACAAGTTTGGTGAAAATTTCACCCAAGATGAAACCTATTACATATTGGATACGATTCCCGGAGCAGTTGTTTATTTGGGTTTTCAAGAAGGAATAAATCCACAAGAATTTAGACAAGATCTTGAATCTAGTTTTGAAACTAAAGAAATTTTAGATGTAGAAAAATACATTCAGAAATTCAAAGTAAAAAAACACGATTTATACTTAATTCCGCATGGAACGGTTCATTCTTCGGGTGTTAACAATATGGTTTTAGAGATTAGTGCAACAGCTTATTTATTCACTTTTAAAATGTATGATTGGCAAAGATTAGATCTAGAAGGCAATCCTCGTCCTTTAAATATTAAAAGAGCTTTCGATAATTTAAATTTTGAAAGACAAGGAAAAATAGTTTCAGAAACATTAATATCAAAACAAACTGTAATATTATCTGGAATAAATTGGAAAGTAGTACATCTACCCACTCATAAAGATCATTTTTATGATGTTTTTAGGTATGAATTTCAAAATGAAATAGAAATTGAAACTTTGAACCAATGTCATATTCTAATGCTTGTAGAAGGAACCGCGATAGTTCTCGAAATAGGAGGTTATGAGAATAAGATTTTTAATTATTTAGAAACATTTGCAATTTCTGCATCAGCAAACAAATATAAACTAATAAATAGAGGTAAAGGTATTGCAAAAGTTATTGTTTCATTTGTGAAAGATGAAGCTTGTGAGTAATATTTACAATTTAAATATATATATAAATTTATGAATACTAATATAGTTATTGGAGTTGATATTGGCGGGAGTCATATAACAAGTGCAGCAGTAGATCTTAATAGTTTGACTATTATGGATGGATCTACTTTTTCAAATAGGGTTGATAACAAAGCAAGTGCTGAAAGTATTTTTCTGGAATGGAGTAATGCTATTAATAAAACTATCTCTAAGATACCTGTAGCAGAAAAAGTTTATATTGCTTTCGCAATGCCTGGTCCTTTTCATTATAGAACAGGTTTAGCGCTTTTTGAAGGAAATGATAAATATGAAAATCTATTTAACATATCTATTAAACAAGAATTTCCTAAATATATTAAAGGATTTTCGGCTACAAAATTTCGGTTTTTGAATGATGCTAGTTCTTTCGGTGTTGGAGTTTCGGCTATGGGTAAAGCAAAGGAATGTACTAAAATTATTGCTATTACTTTAGGTACTGGATTTGGTTCTTGTTTTATAAATAATGGTTTTCCACTATCTAAATCAGAAGATGTCCCAAAAGGAGGCTGTCTTTGGGATGAGTCTTTTAAGGACGGTATAGGAGATGATTATTTTTCTACTCGCTGGTGTATCAAACGATATCGAGAACTTTCTGGCAAGGAAGTAAACGGTGTTAAAGAAATTGCAGAAGAGAATAATGAGTACTCAATTGCTCTTTTTGAAGAATTTGGAAATAATATGGCTGAATTTATGTTGCCATTTGTACAAAAATTCCAACCTGAAATTATTGTAATAGGTGGTAATATATCACATGCAAGTTCCTTTTTTTTACCTATTATTAAAGATAAATTCAAAAAAGCGGATATAAATATAGATTTCGAAATTTCTCAAGTATTAGAAGATGCTGCTCTGATTGGAAGTTCTAAATTATTTATTCCAGAATTTTGGACTCAAATAAAAAAACAATTACCTAAAAATTAAAATTTATGACGACAGAAAAAATTAATATGTCTAAAACTCTCCCAGTATTTCTTAGCTTTATTGTAATGGGTTTTGTAGATATTGTGGGTGTGTCTACTGGTTATGTGCAAAAGGATTTTCAATTAACAGATACTATTGCACAACTGATACCTTCTATGGTATTTATTTGGTTTTTTGTTTTTTCACTTCCAGTTGGAATTTTACAAGATAAAATAGGCAAAAAGAAAATGATGATTATTGGAACTATAATTACTCTTATAGGATTAGTACTCCCATTTTTATCGTATTCTTTTACAATGATATTAATTGCGTTTGTATTTATAGGTATTGGTAATACTATTATCCAAGTATCGGCCAATCCCTTGCTACAAGAAGTAATAAATAAAGATAAATTACCCAGTTTCTTGAGTCTTTCACAATTTGTTAAAGCTATTACATCTCTTTTAGGACCTATTATAGCGACTTATATGGCGTTAAGTTATAATGATTGGCGATTAGTTTTTGCAGTTTACGGTATCGTGTCTATATTGTCAATTTTATGGCTTTCAGCTACTCCTATAGACGAATTAATAAAAGCAGATGTACCTGCTACTTTTAAATCTTGTTTGAGCTTATTAAATGATAAGTTTATATTAGTAATTGTTATTGGTATTTTTTTAATTGTGGGTGCAGATGTTGGAATGAATTCTAATATTCAAGGATTTTTAATGAATTTGCATGGTATTACTTTAGAAAATGCCTCATACGGAATAACCATTTATTTTACTGCTTTAATGATTAGTCGTTTTGCAGGTGCTATTTTATTGCAATTCGTTAAGCCACAATTCTTCTTAATTAGCACTACCTTTTTAGCAATTTTGGGTACTTTACTTTTCTTTTTTTCGCCTTCTTCTTCGGTTGCTTTTATAGCTATATTTATTGTTGGGTTGGGAGCTGGAAATCTTTTTCCTTTAGTCTTTTCTATAGCAATTAGTAATATGCCTACTAGAGCTAATGAAATTTCAGGATTATTGATTATGGCCATTGTAGGAGGAGCAATTATTCCGCCACTGATGGGTTATGTTAGAACAAATATGGGAGATGGAAGTGGAATTATAATTTTATTAGCTTGTTTTCTGTATGTTTTTATCATACCTATGATGAATAAACAAAGGTAATTAGTTAATTATAAGAATATTAGTTATTAATCTGTCATTTGTAAATTTATTGTAAAATTACAAATAATAGATATTGTAATTTTACATAGTAAAAAATCCCATTATTAATAAACAAACCATTATAGGTTTACATAGTTTAAAATTAATACGTGAAAAAGACTGTATTAGTGAATCAGCGTTATTAAAATTAAACGGAGTTCGTGTTTTTGTAAAAGGAGCTAATTATATTTCTAATGATAATCTTTTTCCAAGACTAAGTTATGAAGTTTGTCAAAAAGTAATAAATAATTTGTATTTAAACTTTCCTGATTAACATATATTCTTGTCGGATAATTATTTTGACTTGTGGCCTAATGTTAAGAAAGTAATAGTAATAACAACTTTTTATAAGTTAGAAATTAAATACCTGTAAATTAGAAACTTAATTAGTTATGAAAGTTGGAAATATCGTAGTTGCAACATTTTTATTGGTAAGTAGCTTTGGTTATTGTCAATATCCAAACAACACAACCTTGCAAAATTGGGTTAACAAAGATTGGGATTACAATGCTCCTAAAAATGCTAATCCTGTTTTGCCGGGATACTTTGCTGATCCTACCATAATAGAAGATAACGGTACTTTTTATATTTACGTCACCAGCGATTTAAGCTCCTGGGATGCTATTACGAAAATGGGCGTTTGGAGTTCTACTGATTTAAAAAATTGGAAATGCTCGTATCTCAATTGGCCTTTACGAGAAGAAATCAAAAGCGATACGGGTAAACAAGATGGTGTTTGGGCACCAAGCGTGGTAAAAGGCACTGATGGAAAATTTTATATGTACGTAACCATTGGTCGCGAAATATGGGTTGGTGTTGCTAATCATCCATTAGGTCCGTGGGAAAATGCCCGTAAAGACAATACACCATTAATTAGACATAAAGAGTTTTATTATGTAGAAACTATTGATGCTGAATGTTTTATTGACGATGATGGACAGACTTATTTGTATTGGGGTTCTTCGGATTCTGGGATGAGTATTGAAGGACGTTGTCTTGCGGTGAAATTAAATAAAGATATGGTTTCATTCAGTGACAAACCAACAGATGTAACACCTCCTTATTATTTTGAAGCTCCTTATATGCTAAAAAAAAATGGAACGTATTATTTAATGTACTCTTTTGGAAAAACTTGGGATCAAACGTATCAAGTTCGCTATGCAAAAGGGAAAACACCATTTGGCCCGTGGGAGGAAGGTAAACTTCGTCCACTTTTAATTGGAAATGATGAGAGTAACCGGATTACTTCTACGGGGCATCATACGATGTTAAAGTATAGGGATAAAAACTATATTGTATATCATAGATTTAATACACTAGGTAAATATGATATTTCCGCAAAATTGAGACAAGTTGCAATTGATGAGTTGGTTATTACACCTGATGGAGATATGCAACATGTGATAGCAACACATAAAGGAACTTTGCCTAAAATGAATGATGACAAGAAAAATTTAGCTTTTGGGGCTAAGGTATCAACTTCTTCAGAACTAGATGCTGTATGTAAAGCAAATTATATTAATGACGAAAACAATGGAACACTTTGGATTGCCAAAGGAAAAGATTCAGAGTGGATAACGCTGGATTTTGAAAAGGAAATTACTTTTAAAACAGTAGAAATTTATTTTGAGTATCCAATTTATCCTTATGCATATACAATTGAAATTTCTAATGATGGGAAGGATTGGACTTCTGTTGATAACAAACTATCTAACACAAAAATTGGTTCGCCTATGGTTTTTGATAAAAAACTAAAAACAAGATACCTTAGAGTTAATTTAAATGATAATAAAAAAGCGCAACGATTGGGTATTTGGGAAATCAAGGTAATTAAGTAAGTCGAAAGTTTAAAAGGCATAAAGTCAAAAGGACAAACGTTACGTATAATGTCTTAAAATTAGTGTGTTGTATATTTCTAATTTTAAAAGACAACTGCACTCAACTACTATTGCTTAGTTTGTAGTTATAAAGCACTTTTAGATTATTATTTTAAAGAAAAAATACAATAGGTATTTTTTTGTAACAATTTTGTTTTTCTTGTTGATAGCAACAAAATCAAATTTATTGGTGTCAGATTTGGGTTTAAAACCCTGTAATTTATTGCAGTACTTTAGTAATGCGAAAAAATCTAATCTTCGACTTTTAGTCTCTCGTCAAGCAAACCTCTGCACTTTCAGTACAGAGTGGTTTAGTTGCTCAGAAATTTTTTTGGATTTTTTAGAATCACCAATAATTTTTAAAGGAAGTGATGTATAGCTTATCTGGATCCAGCTGTTTTATGAAAATAAATTTTTTATTTATTATTTACAATTGTAAAAACAGAATAGTATGGTATATTCTTACCTAGTGTATGGTATAAGTAAAAAAATTAAAAAATTGGAGCGAGAGAAAAGTTCTAACTACAAGTGACCAAAATTTAAATTTTTATAGTCCTATAAGGATTAATTTATTCGTTGTTTGCTAAGCTATCCGCGCCCCGACTATTTAAAAAAAAGACATGCCGAAATTTGGTGTTAATGAGGTACGTTTGTACATCATGCGTAGTAAAGATTAAAAAAAAAAACTGGAGTCAGCCTGAATTGTTAGCAGTGAAAGGGAAAATGTTTCTCAAAAAGAGATGGGTGGATGATTGATTCTTATTTACTCCAGGACAAAGATGATAAAGCAAAGTGGCGATGTTTCTAAGAACAAAATGGGTAAGTATGAGTCATACTTATGACTTTGAAAATTGGAGTTATTTTTGGCATACTAAATCGGCTGAGAATGTTTGTGTTTTACATGATAACGATGAATATATTTTATTTCATTTTCCAAAAAACGGAAACGCAATCAAAAAATCCAATGATTTTAAAGATTGGACTGATTTTGGTCCGCTCAATTGGATTGGGAAAAAGGGAGAATATCAGCTGGAACTATTATTAATTTAAAAATAAATACAAATTTTGAAAACGATATTCTGTTTTTTTTTTTTTTTTTCAAGGGTCTGGTTTATTGATAGAGAGGGAAAGTGATTTTGGTAAAAATGCTTCAATAGAAATTGCTTGGAGTAAAGACTTTCTTGATTGGGCGTGGCCAAAGCATTGATACTAACCTAAAAAGTACTTAAGTTTAAAAATTAAGTGATTTTTTTTTAGAGAATCAATTCTCTACTTTTAAAAATTTGGAGCAATTTTTTTGATGTTATTCTAAGGATAATATATTCGAATTTTGTTAAAATAATACCAAAGTATTTCAATCCATTTTTTTAGGTTAAATCTAAGTTTTTCCATTATTTTCTTTATAAATATAGTAATATTATGCTTTGTTCGGATCTTTGATTTGCATATCTT
>JBDLTG010000010.1:0-79724 GCA_039805885.1 Bacteroidota bacterium | reverse complement strand
AAATATGCGGTAACTGATTTATTCAGAGACGTAGCTGTTAAAGTTGGTGACCGTCCAGGTGGATACACTCGTATCATTAAAGTTGGAAATCGTTTAGGAGATAATGCTGATATGGCAATGATCGAATTAGTAGATTTCAATGAACTTTACAACGGAGGTAAAAAAGAAGTTAAAAAAGCAAAAAGCCGTCGTGGTGGTAAAGCTAAGAAAACAGAAGAAGCTCCAGTTGATGAGGCTCCTGCTGCAGAAACTGATACTACTACTGAAGCTGCTGAATAATTATGAAAATAATCATTCAATAAAATCAAGGATAAACTATTTTTTTAGTTTATCCTTTTTTTTTTGATTTTTTATTACCTAGAGTTGGTGTTAGCTACTAATTATAAGTATTATTTCAATTTTAAAATAATTTTTTAAAATTGTTGCTTTCACTCCTTTAATGAATTAAATTTGCACCATATTTAAAAACAAATGAAATACACAACACGAAAAAGCGCCATCCTTTTATTAAGTGACGGAACTATATTCCACGGAAAATCTATCGGAATCAGCGGAACCACTTTTGGTGAAGTTTGTTTTAATACAGGAATGACTGGTTATCAAGAAATTTTCACTGATCCATCTTATTTTGGACAAATTATGGTGGCAACTAACGCACATATTGGAAATTATGGCGTTAATGAAAATGAAGTAGAGTCAAACGGAATTAAAATTTCAGGTTTGGTTTGTAAAAATTTCAGTTTTAATTATTCTAGAGTTGATGCTTTAGGAAGTTTAGAAGATTATTTTACAAAACACAATCTAATCTGTATCTCAGATGTTGATACTCGTGCTTTGGTAAGTTATATTAGAGAAAATGGAGCAATGAACTCTGTAATTTGTACAGATGATACTCCTATCGAAGAATTAAAAGCGGCTTTAGCTAGTGTTCCGGATATGAAAGGTTTGGAATTAGCGTCTAAAGTTTCTACTAAAGAACCATATTTTTACGGAGATGAGAATGCTAAATATAAAGTTTCGGCTTTAGATTTAGGAATTAAAACAAATATTCTTCGCAATCTGGCTAAAAGAGATTGTTATATTAAGGTATATCCTTATGATGCTTCTTATGCTGATTTAGCGTCTTTCAATCCTGACGGTTTCTTTCTTTCAAATGGGCCTGGAGATCCAGAACCATTAGAAAGTGCAATTGGAGTAGCTAAAGAGATTTTGGTAAATAATAAGCCTTTGTTTGGAATCTGTTTAGGACACCAAGTAATAGGTTTAGCAAATGGAATTTCAACCTATAAAATGTTTAACGGTCACCGTGGAATTAATCACCCTGTAAGTAATTTGATTACTGGTAAAGGAGAGATTACTTCTCAAAATCACGGTTTTGCTGTAAATAGAGAAGAGCTAGAGGCTAATCCGGAAATGGAAATTACGCATCTTCATTTGAATGATGGAACAGTTGCAGGTATGAGAATGAAAAATAAAAATTGTTTTTCAGTTCAATACCACCCAGAAGCAAGTCCGGGACCACATGATTCTTCTTATTTGTTTGATCAATTTATTGAGAATTTAAAAAAGTAATATTTTTTTAAGATATTAAAACAGGCTAAGCATTTTTATGTTTAGCCTGTTTTTTTTGCTCTAAATTTCGGTTCTGACTTTAATTTGTAAATTTTATTTTAAATTATGTTTAAAAAATGAATTTATAACGTTTTCGTTGATAACGATTAAAAAAAATAGTACTTTGTTTGAAAAACTTAGAATATATTTGTATTCTAAAAAATTAAAAACTAAGTAATATGAGTATTATTATCAAAATTCATGCAAGACAAATTTTCGATTCAAGAGGTAATCCTACTGTAGAAGTAGATGTAATTACAGAAAACGGTGTTTTAGGAAGAGCGGCAGTTCCATCTGGAGCTTCAACTGGAGAACACGAAGCTGTAGAATTACGTGATGGTGGAAAAGCTTTCTTAGGAAAAGGAGTTTTAAATGCAGTGAACAATGTTAATACTGTTATTGCTGAAGAACTTGTTGGAACTTCTGTTTTCGAACAAAACCTTATCGATCAATTAATGATTGATTTAGACGGTACTCCAAACAAATCTAAATTAGGAGCTAATGCAATTTTAGGAGTTTCTTTGGCTGTTGCTAAAGCTGCTGCTGCTGAATTAGGATTGCCTTTATATAGATATGTAGGTGGAGTTTCTGCAAATACATTACCTGTTCCAATGATGAACATCATCAACGGTGGTTCTCACTCTGATGCTCCGATTGCTTTTCAAGAATTCATGATTTTCCCAGTAAAAGCAACTTCTTTTTCTCACTCTATGCAAATGGGAACTGAAATTTTCCATAGTTTGAAAAAAGTATTACACGATAGAGGTCTTTCTACAGCTGTAGGTGACGAAGGAGGTTTTGCTCCAAACTTAGCTGGTGGTACTGAGGATGCTTTGGATACTATCAAATTAGCAGTTGAGAAAGCTGGTTATACTTTTGGTGACGAAATTATGATTGCTTTAGACTGTGCTTCTGCTGAATTTTATGTAAACGGAAAATACGATTACTCTAAATTTGAAGGAGAAACTGGAAAAGTTAGAACTTCTGCTGAACAAGCTGAATATTTAGCTGATTTAACAACTAAATACCCAATTATCTCTATCGAAGACGGTATGGATGAAAACGACTGGGAAGGTTGGAAATTATTGACTGAAAAAATTGGAGATAAAGTTCAATTAGTAGGTGATGATTTGTTTGTTACTAATGTTGAGCGTTTGTCAACTGGTATAGAAAAAGGAATTGCTAACTCAATCCTTATTAAAGTTAACCAAATTGGAACTTTAACTGAAACTATTGCAGCAGTTAACATGGCTAAAAATGCAGGATATACTTCAGTAATGTCTCACCGTTCAGGAGAAACTGAAGATAATACAATTGCTGATTTAGCAGTAGCTTTAAACTGTGGTCAAATTAAAACAGGTTCAGCTTCACGTTCTGACCGTATGGCTAAGTACAATCAATTGATTAGAATTGAAGAAGAATTAGGAAATACAGCTTATTTTCCTGGAAAAAAAGCGTTTAAAATAAAATAAGAATAACGATTTGTTGTTTTTGAAAGCCACTCTTATTAAAAGAGTGGCTTTTTTTTTCAAATTTAACAATATCACTACTTTTTTCTCTTTTTAATTAATGTTATTATCCTTAGATTTGGTAAATTATTAAGTGTAAAGATTTATTTCAAATTATTATGTCAAAAACAGCTATATTAGAAATTGATGGTAAGAAGTATGAGTTTCCTGTTATTAAAGGAAGCGAGAACGAAGAAGCTATCAATATTAACAAATTAAGAGATTTAACAGGGGCAATTACGATTGATCCAGGTTTTAAAAATTCAGGTTCTTGTACTAGTGGAATTACTTTCTTAGATGGAGAATTGGGGATTTTGCGTTATAGAGGATATGCTATTGAAGATTTAGCGGATCAAGCTAACTTTTTAGAAGTTTCTTATCTTTTAATTTTTGGTGAATTACCAACGGCTGCTCAACTAGAACAATTTGAAACAGATATTAGAAAACATACCTTAGTAAATGAGGAAATGAAAGGTATCATTGATGGCTTCCCTAAAACTGCACATCCAATGGGTGTTTTAGCAGCTTTGACAAGTGCATTGACAGCTTTTAATCCTAAATCAGTTAATGTTGAGAACGAAAAAGAATTGTACCAGGCAGTATGTAAAACTATGGGTAAATTCTTGGTTATTGCAACTTGGACTTATAGAAAATCAATGGGGTATCCTTTGAATTATTACGATAATACTAAAGGATATGTAGAGAACTTTATGAGATTAATGTTTGAATTGCCAACTGAGCCTTATAAATTAAGTCCAATTGTAACTGAAGCTTTAGATAAATTATTTATTCTTCACGCTGATCACGAGCAAAACTGTTCTACTTCTACAGTAAGAATGGTAGGTTCTTCTCACGCAGGTTTATTTGCTTCTATCTCTGCTGGAGTTTCTGCTTTGTGGGGACCATTACACGGAGGTGCAAACCAAGCAGTATTGGAAATGTTAGAAGAAATTCACTTAAATGGTGGGGATACTGAAAAGTATTTGGCTAAAGCAAAAGATAAAAACGACCCATTTAGATTAATGGGATTCGGACACAGAGTTTACAAAAATTTCGATCCGCGTGCTAAAATTATCAAAAAAGCAGCTAAAGAAGTATTAGAGACTTTAGGAGTTGATGATCCAATTTTAGAAATTGCTAAAAAATTAGAAGCAGCAGCTTTAGAAGATGAATATTTCAAAGCTAGAAATTTATATCCAAACGTAGATTTCTATTCAGGAATCATCTACAGAGCTTTGGGAATTCCTACTGATATGTTTACAGTAATGTTTGCTATTGGAAGATTACCGGGTTGGATTGCGCAATGGAAAGAAATGCGTGAAAACAAAGAGCCAATTGGAAGACCAAGACAAATTTACACTGGATCTCCATTAAGAGAATTTAAAAAACCAGTATAATATAAATTATATCAAAGCAAAAGCTTCACTGAAAAGTGAAGCTTTTTTTTATCTTTGGCCTAAGCAATAAATAATAGTTTTGAATTAAATGAAACAAGTAACAAATTCAGTTTTGATGATTCGTCCGGTAACTTTTCGAATGAATGAGCAAACGATAGAAAATAATTATTTTCAAAAGGAATTAAGTGGAATGCTGCCAGCAGCAGTAAATGCTAAAGCACAACAAGAATTTGATGCTTTGGTAACTCAGCTTCAAGAGGTGGGAGTTAATGTTGTTGTGGTGGATGATACAACGGAAACAGATACGCCTGATAGTATTTTTCCAAATAATTGGATTTCATTTCACGATAATGGCGATGTGGTTTTGTATCCAATGTTTGCAGAGAATCGTAGAGCCGAACGTCGGGAAGATATTTTAGATATTTTGGAAGAGAAAGGTTTTGTAATTGAAAATGTTATCGATTTTACATCGGCTGAGGAAGATGGTGTTTTTCTAGAAGGAACTGGGAGTTTGGTTTTAGATAGGGCGAAATCAATAGCCTATTGTGCTTTGTCTCCAAGAGCTGATGAAGAACTTTTTATTGAATTCTGTGAAGATTTTGATGCTGCGCCAGTCATTTTTGAAGCTTTCCATACGGTTGATGGAAAACGAAAATTAATCTATCATACAAATGTTATGATGAGTATTGGAGAGCATTTTGCCATAATTTGTGCCGATATGATTGCCGATAAAAAGGAGCGAAAAATGGTTTTGGATAATCTAAGAGAAAGTGGGAAAGAGCTAGTTTTAATTACTGAAAAACAAGTGGCCCATTTTGCTGGAAATGTATTAGAACTTTCAGGAACTGATGACAAGAGATATGTTGTGATGAGCACCGCTGCAGCTGAGTCCTTGAATGCTGCGCAAAAAACACAATTAGAAAAACATGCGAGAATTTTAAGTGCTAATTTGCAAACTATTGAAACTTGTGGTGGAGGAAGTGCCCGATGCATGATGGCTGAAATTTTCCTGCCTAAGAATTAAACGACTTAAAAAGTTAGTTTCGTTTTAATAGCGCGATGCTAGCTGTATTTTTATTACTTTTGTAAAAAATAATACTCTAAATGAAAAATAAAAAAACCTTGGTTCTTGGAGCCTCCACAAAGACTCATAAGCCAGTGTTTAAAGCAATTGAAATGCTTGTAGAAAAAGGACATTCGGTTCTTGCTATTGGTCAAAATGCAGGAGAGGTAGCAGGAATTAAAATTAGGACTAAAGCTATTCCTTTAAAAAATATTGATACGATTTCTTTGTATTTAAATGCCAAAAATCAACGCGATTATTATAATTATATAGTAGAAGCACAGCCTAAACGTGTTGTTTTTAATCCAGGAACTGAGAATCCTGAGTTGTACCAACTTTTAGAATTAAATAATATAAAAGTTGATGTAGCTTGTACGCTGACTTTGTTGGTGACAAATCAATACTAATTATTTTATTTAAAAAAAAATACTAAAGCCGTTTTCGTCAAGAAGATGGCTTTTTTTGTTTTAATTTAAAAACTGATTTTTTCTGTGGTGGTTTTGCTAATCAATAATAAACCTACAAGAGTAATTAATCCGTTGATGATGATTAATTCGTTGTCAAAAGTGTATCCCATTAAAAAATCTTTTGAATATTCGCTGATAAAATAAGTCAGAGCAGGCGAAGCGATACAGACAAAAGGAACGTAAGGGTCTCTTACCGTTTTTGATTTTAGAAATAGTCCAAAACAATACAAACCTAATAATGGTCCATAAGTATAGGAGGCGACTCTGAAAATCATTCCAACTACAGAGCTGTCGTTGATGGAATTAAAAAATATGATTACAAGAAACATCAAGAAAGAAAATCCAAGATGCGTAAAATGTCTTGTTCTTATAATATTAGGTTTGTCTAAATTTTCTGTTTTATCCATTCCTAAAAAATCGACGCAAAAAGAAGTAGTTAGTGCCGTTAATGCCGAATCGGTTGTGGCGAAAGTGGCGGCGGTTAATCCTAATAAGAAAATCACCGAAGGAACAATGCCCAGATGATGAAAAGCAATTTCAGGAAAAAGTAAATCGGTTCTGGGTTTTCCTGTTATTAGATCTTTCGGGATTTCAATACCGTTTTTTGTAGCATAAATGTAAAGTAAGGCGCCGACACTTAAAAAGAAAAGATTGATAATAACAAAAATTCCAGTGAAGGTGAACATGTTTTTTTGAGCTTCGCCAATGTTAGCGCAACTCAGGTTTTTTTGCATCAAATCCTGATCCAGACCTACCATGGCGATGGTGACAAATATTCCTCCGAGGATTTGTTTTACAAAATGAAATTTATTCGATAGAAAGTCGTCAAAGAAAAAAGTTTTTGAATAATTGCTGTTTTTTACCACTTCGTATGCTTGAAATACATTCAGATTTAAACTTTGGCAAATAAAGTAAATGGTTAAGAAAACCGAGCTTACTAAGAAAAAAGTCTGCAAAGTATCTGTGATAATAATCGTTTTTAAACCACCGCGATAAGTATAGGCAAAAATTAGAGCCAATGAAATTATAACAGTAACAGCAAAAGGGATTTGGTAATAATCAAATACAAAACGTTGCAGTACAATCACTACTAAATACAATCTAAAAGAAGAGCCAATGGTTCGGCTAATTAAAAAAATAGAGGTTGCCGTTTTGTAGGAGTAGAAACCAAGTCGTTGTTCTATATAGCTGTAAATCGACGTGAGGTTCATTCGATAATATAATGGTAATAGTATTTTGGCAACGATTATAAAACCTATTGCATTTCCTAAGACAAATTGAAAATATTTGAATTGCTCTCCATTGGGGGAGCCTACTTCTCCAGGGACAGAAATAAAAGTGACTCCTGACAAGGCAGTCCCAATCATTCCAAAAGCCACCAAATACCATTTGGAATTTTTATTTGCTTTAAAAAAAGCATCATTCCCATTGTTGTTTTTACTTGTGAAATGAGCTATTGCAAATAGAATTCCGAAGTAAATAACAATGAGTGTTAGTATTGTGGCTGGAGTCATTTTCTTGGATTTATAATAGCCAAAATACAATTTTTTAAGCAATCAACTGTTGTGTGAAATGTCAATTTAAAAAGTATCCGAATTTTAAAAGGCATTTTAGAATAATCAATTATTTCAATAAACAAATTGTTACATTTGCAACTATGGAATTTTCTTCAAAATTATTAGAGAAAGCAGTAAATGAAATATCGCAATTGCCTGGAATTGGAAAAAGAACGGCATTGCGATTAGTGTTGCATTTATTAAAACAGCCTAAGGAACAAACTGGTTTTTTAACTCAGGCATTAGTCAATATGCGTGAGGAAATTAAATTTTGCGAAAGCTGTCATAATATTTCGGATACTGCAATTTGTGAAATATGCAGTAATAAGAACAGAAACCACCAAGTGGTATGTGTTGTTGAAGACATTCGCGATGTGATGGCAATTGAAAACACAGGGCAGTTTAAAGGCCTGTATCATGTTTTGGGAGGTAAAATTTCGCCAATTGACGGAGTTGGTCCAAGTCAGTTAAAAATTGGCACCTTAGTAGAAAAGGTAAAATCAGGAAAATTGGCGGAGGTTATTTTTGCACTGAGTTCTACAATGGAAGGAGATACCACTAATTTTTATATTTATAAGCAAATCTCCGATTCGGATATTATAATTTCCACTATTGCCAGAGGAATTGCCGTGGGAGACGAATTAGAATATGCTGACGAAGTGACTTTAGGGCGAAGTATTTTGCAGCGTTTGCCTTTTGAAAAGGCAATTAAAAATAATTAATTGGTTTAATAATAACGGGGCTTTTAATATAATAAATGAAAAGCTATATTTGTTATCTAAAATAATAAAATGGGTAAGTATCTATTTGGTTTATTGCTAAGTATTAGTGTGTTGTTTTCCTCCTGTATTTCGACAAGAGATTTGGTTTATTTACAAAATAAAAATGAAACCAATGTTGAAACTTCAATTTCGGCTGTAATGTCTAAACCTTATCGTTTACAATCTAATGATGTTTTAAGTATTAGTATTAAAGCAAACGATCCTAAATTAGTTGAGATTTTTAACACTACAAATGGAGGAGAATCAGGAAAGTCTGAAGCAGCTTTGTATTTTAGTGGTTTTACGGTTGATGATCATGGGAATATTAGAATGCCTGTTTTAGGAGAGTTGAATGTAATAGGTTATACACTTGACGAGGTAAGACAGCGTATCGAAAAACAATTGTTAGCCGAATATTTCAAAAAAGAAGCGAATATTTTTGTGATAGTAAAATTGGCTGGCTTTCGTTATACCATAAATGGTGAAATAGGAAGTACAGGAACTAAAACTTTGTTTCAGGAACATGTGAATATTATGGAAGCTATTGCTAATGCTGGCGATATTACACTTATAGGAAATAGAAAAGCGGTAACTATTATCCGTAAAACACCCACAGGAAATGAGATGCATGATATTGATCTTACAGATATTAATGTAGTGAACTCACCTTACTTTTATTTGCAGCCTAATGATTATATTTATATAAAACCACTCAAGCAAAAAACTTGGGGTACAGGAAAAACAGGTATAGAATCTTTAGGGACTATATTGACGTTGATATCGTTAGCAACAACCGCTTTTTTATTATTAAAAAGATAAAATACATTTCAAAAAAATGTTAGATATAAAAGATTTTTCCATTTTCGAAAATCAAGTAAGTTTTGACTTTAAAGGCTTGCTTATAAAAATATTGAGCTATTGGAAATGGTTTTTGGTCAGTTTGATTATTGCTTTTACAATTGCTTATCAGGTTAATATTCGTAAAGAGAAAATTTACGAAATGGGAACTTTGATTTCTATAAAAGAAGAAAGTAATCCATTGTTTACTTCCAATACGAGTTTGACATTTAATTGGGGAGGAGTTTCTGATCAAATGCAAACTGTTTCAACGACATTGCAATCCCGGTCTCATAACGAATTAGTAGTCGATAAATTACAGTATTACATCGATTATTTGATACAGGAAAAGTACAATATGGTCGATGCTTATGGGGCTGTTCCTTTTTATGTGAGTATCGATAAAAACAAAGAGCAGTTATCAGGAGGATTAATTAGTATTACATTTTTAAGCGAATCAGAATATCAAATAAAAATTCCGTTCGAGGGTAATTCGGCTTCATTAATTACTTATTTGGATAATTCATATAGTAGTACTGCTGTAGCTGTGGGCGATTTTGTTAAAACGTACAGAGTGGGAGAACAGGTTTCGTTGCCTTTTTTACATTGGAAATTACAAATAAAAGACAATCCGGGATTTTACAAAGGCAAAGAATATTTTGTTCGATTTAATGATTTTAATGGTGTAGTGTCTCGCTATAAAGGAATTGGTGTGGAAGCTGATGATAAAGGAGCGTCTATACTAACATTGAGGTTACAGGGGACGAATAAGGCTAGAATGGTTGAATATCTTAATGCAACTGTCAATATGCTTATCAAGAGGCAATTGGATAACAAAAATCAATTTGCGACCAATACAATTACTTTTATAGATAGTACACTTGTTGCTATGGAATCACAATTGAAGACAGCTGGCGAAGAATTAAAGTCTTTCAAGAGGGGAAAAGATGTTTTTAATATTGAAGATGGAGGTGCTAAGTTTTCGGACAAAATTCTTCAATATGATGTAGAAAAAGATGCCATTGCCCGGAAAATCACTTATTACAATTCGCTTAAAGCGTATTTGAAAAATAGTGTTGATTATTCTAAACTTCCGGCACCATCAGTTGCGGGAATTGAAGATCCTAATATTGTAGCTAATATTTCTAAATTGATTGCGCTTTCTACACAACGTTCGGAAATGGCTTATGCTGTAAAAAGTGATAAGATATTCAGGGATTTTGATAACCAAATGGAGGCTATTAAAAGTGTTTTGTTAGAAAATATAGCTAGCGCAAAATCATCTTTACAGTTTGATTTAGGGTTGGTTAATAGCAAAATTAATCAGGCAGAAGGGAATGTCAAACAGTTGCCTGATGACCAACAGGAATTAATAAAGATAAAAAGAAAATACGATTTAAGCGATAATATATATAGCACTTTCCTTCAAAAAAGAAGCGAAGCCGATATTGTAAAAGCAGCAAATTTATCGGATATTCATTTTATAGATCCAGCTAAAGATGTAGGAGGAGGTTTGATAGGGCCTAAGACATCAGTGAATTATGTGTTGGCACTTTTTCTGGGAATCTTTATTCCGCTACTTTTTATATTTGTTATCTTCTTTATTAATAATTCGGTTCAAAATGTAGAAGATGTTAGTAAGCAAACTCAAATTCCTTTAATAGGAGTTGTGGGGGTGTATAAAGATAAGGGCGAATTGGCTGTTTTTGATAAACCTAAATCTGCTTTGTCGGAATCTTTTAGAGCTATTCGTTCTTCTTTACAGTTTTTATACAAGAAACAACATTTGGAAGGAGCCAAAACACTTATGATAACCTCTTCAGTTAGTGGTGAAGGAAAGACCTTTTGTTCGATAAATATCGCAACGGTTTTTGCTTTAAGCGAAAAGAAAACTGTTATTGTTGGATTGGATTTAAGAAAACCAAAATTGGCTGAAGAATTTAATTTATCGAGTGATGTAGGTGTGGTTAATTATTTAATCAAACAAAAAAGCTTAGCAGAAATAGTAAATAAAACAGAAGTCCCTTATTTAGATGTTATCCTTTCGGGGCCTATTCCGCCTAATCCTTCCGAGCTAATTATTGGAGAAGCTATGGTAGAGTTGATGGAAGAATTAAAGAAGAAATATGATTATATTATTTTAGATACTCCTCCGGTTGGCTTAGTTTCAGATTCAATAGAGCTTGCGCAATATGCCGATGTAACTTTATATATAGTTAGACAAAATATAACGAAGAAAGAGATGATTGCTTTGTTGAATAATAGGGTTAAAAGAGAAGAAATAACTAATGTTAGTATTATTTTGAATGGCTTTGAAAATAAGGCTAAATACGGCTCAGCTTATGGCTACGGGTATGGTTACGGCTACGGAGATTATTCAAATGGGTATCATGAGGAGACTAAGCCAAAGGGGATTTTAGATGAAATAATTAAAAAGTTTAGAAAAGTTTAGCATCATAATTTTTAAATTTTAAATGAAAGAAATGACAACGCATACATTGTTAATAACAGGAGGAGCTGGTTTTATAGGTTCTAATCTTTGCGAATATTTTTTGTCAAAAGGCAATAAAGTAATTTGTTTGGATAATTTTGCCACAGGTCACCGTCATAATTTGAAAGAATGTATGGCTAATCCTGATTTTCTTTTGATTGAAGGTGATATTCGAAATTTTGAAGATTGTAAAAATGCCGTAAAAGGAGTTGATTATGTGTTGCATCAGGCAGCTTTGGGTTCGGTTCCTCGTTCCATTAATGATCCTATTACTACGAATGATGTCAATGTTTCAGGATTTCTGAATATGTTGCAAGCTGCTACTGAAGCAAAAGTAAAACGTTTTGTATATGCCGCTAGTTCCTCAACTTATGGAGATTCAGTAGGATTGCCAAAAGTAGAAGAAGTAATTGGGAAACCGCTTTCGCCTTATGCAATTACTAAATATGTAAACGAATTGTATGCTGAAATTTTTAGTAAAACCTATGGGATGGAAACGATAGGTTTACGTTATTTTAATGTTTTTGGAAGAAAACAAGATCCTAACGGAGCTTATGCAGCGGTAATTCCTAAATTTGTCATGCAATTGATGAATCACGAAAGAATTACCATCAATGGCGATGGGAATTATTCACGTGATTTCACTTATATCGATAATGTGATACAAATGAATGAATTGGCTATTTCGACAGATAAAATTGAGGCTGTTAACACTGTTTATAATACGGCTTTCGGAGACCGAAATACCTTGAATGATTTGGTCGCTTATTTAAAAGAATATTTAAGCGCTTATGATGCTAAAATTCTAGAAGTGGCAGTTGTTCATGGAGCTAATAGAGCGGGTGATATTCCGCATTCATTAGCAAGTATTGATAAAGCAAAAGTATTGTTGGGGTACAATCCGGAATATTCTTTACAAGAAGGACTTAAGATTGCAGTAGATTGGTATTGGAATAATTTGAAGTAGGAAGTAAGTTGGGAGTTAGAAGTTAGGAGTTGGAAGTTACTTTTGATTTCATATCTCATAACAGATAACTTATAACGCATAACAGAAAAATAATAAATGGGAATTACAAAGATTTGTTGCATTGGAGCGGGCTATGTTGGAGGTCCTACAATGGCAATTATAGCACAAAAATGTCCACAGATACAAGTGACTGTCGTGGATTTAAATGAAGAAAGAATTGCAGCTTGGAATGATGCCGATGTGAATAATATTCCAATTTATGAACCAGGACTTTCGGATATTGTTAAAGAGGCCAGAGGACGAAATTTGTTTTTTTCGACGGATGTTGAGAAAGCAATTGATGAGGCACAAATGATTTTTATTTCGGTAAATACGCCAACCAAAACCTATGGAAAAGGGAAAGGAATGGCAGCCGATTTAAAATTCATTGAACTTTGTGCAAGACAGATTGCTAAAGTTGCTAAAGACAATAAGATAGTAGTAGAGAAATCTACTTTGCCAGTGCGTACTGCTGAGGCTATAAAAAGTATCTTGGATAATACAGGTAATGGGGTTAAATTCCAAATTCTCTCTAATCCTGAGTTTTTAGCCGAAGGAACAGCAGTTCAGGATTTATTAACCCCAGATAGAATTTTAATAGGTGGTGATACTTCCGAAGAAGGGCAAAAAGCCATTCAGGCATTGGTAGATGTTTATGCTAACTGGGTTCCAAAAGATAAAATCCTGACGACTAATGTATGGTCTTCTGAATTATCAAAGTTGACTGCGAATGCTTTTTTGGCGCAAAGAATATCTTCAATAAATGCGATGTCTGAACTTTGCGAAAAAACGGGTGCTGATGTGAATGAGGTCGCAAGAGCTATTGGAATGGATAGTAGAATTGGATCAAAGTTTTTAAAAGCTTCTGTAGGTTTTGGAGGTTCTTGTTTTCAAAAAGATATTCTGAATTTGGTTTATATCGCAAAATCGTATGGTTTGAACGAAGTAGCAGATTATTGGGAACAGGTGATTATTATGAATGATCATCAAAAAAGACGTTTTTCGAACAATATTGTAAAAACACTATATAATACCGTTGCTGATAAAAAGATTACATTTTTAGGTTGGGCTTTCAAAAAAGACACTAACGATACTAGAGAATCTGCGGCTATATATGTAGCTGATGATTTAATTAGTGAAAATGCTAAAATAGCGGTTTATGACCCGAAAGTATCCAGAAAGAAGGTTTTAGCCGATTTGGATTATTTACAGTCAAGAGCAGCTGATGCCAATGCAGCTAGTGTTTTGTCTTTCGAAAATTCTTATGAAGCTTGTACAGGAGCTCATGCCATTGCAATACTTACTGAGTGGGATGAGTTTGTTGCTTACGACTGGCAAAAAATCTACGATTCTATGCAGAAACCTGCCTTTGTATTTGATGGAAGAAACATATTAAATGGATCTGATTTAGAAAAGATAGGTTTTGTTTATCAGGCAATTGGCTCTTAAAATCCTCACCCCAACCCTATCCAAAGGAGAGGGAGTCGAAGCGTAGTCAGTTTAAAAATATATAGAACTTTTATGTTTCTATATCAAAGCAGAAAGAAAAAATGAATTGGTATGTAGTTTATACAAAACCGAAGTGGGAGAAAAAAGTGGCAGAACAATTAACCGAAAGAGGAGTGGAGTGTTATTGTCCTTTAATAACTCAAGTGCGTCAATGGTCGGATAGGAAAAAAAAGGTAGAAGTTCCTCTTTTTAATTCTTATATTTTTGTTCGTTTAGCTGAAGCTGATAGAAATTTAGTGTTCCAGTCTTCAGGAGCGGTGCATTATCTTTTTTGGTTAGGCAAACCAGCAATTGTTCGCGATGAAGAAATTAATACCATAAAAAAATGGCTTACTACTCCTGATCAATATGAGATTTCAATTTCTTCTTTACAAGTAGGGGATAAAGTGACTCTGGAATCAGGACCTTTTAAATCTCAAGAAGCCATAGTTCAGGAAGTGACTAAAAATAATTATATCCTTGTTTTGGAATCTATGGGATGTGTGTTGAAAATGAAAAAGATATAAATGTATTTATATCTTTTTTTGTTTCATGCTAAATGATAATAAGAACAATCTTTTTAGAGATAAAATAAAAATGTGTAAATATTTTGATACAAGAAATTTCTTATTTTGTTGTTTGTCAGGTTTTTATTGTTTAGCAAGTTGTAGTATTCTATGTTTTAATACTTTGATTTGTTATTTCTACTTCAATTTAAAAAGTATTGATAGGAATTCAGATTTTAGTCGTTTATATTTGCGAACGAAAAAAAAGCTGGATTTCAACCCATTTTATGTGGGTTGGAACCGCGAAGCGTTGGTAGATACTCTAAGTTAAGGAGATAAAATAATAGTAAATCAATGGATTTTAATTCTAAAATAGCAGTTATTGGTCTTGGATATGTAGGCTTGCCGTTAGCTCGGTTGTTTGCTACCAAATATACTGTTGTTGGATTTGATATCAATGAGAAACGAATTGAAGAATTGCGTCTTGGTATAGATAATACTTTTGAAGTAGAAATTGAAACTTTAAAATCAGTTTTAGTTTCTAAAGAAGCCATGTCGAGGGTAGGCAAGAGACAGAAAGGACTTTATTGTACGAATGAATTAAGAGACATTGCTGATTGCAATTATTATATTGTTACAGTTCCTACGCCAGTTGATAAAAACAATCGTCCTGATTTGACACCTTTGTATAAAGCTAGTGAAACAGTGGGCAAGGTTTTGAAAAAAGGAGATATTGTAATTTATGAATCAACCGTTTATCCTGGGGTTACAGAAGATGAATGTGTACCCGTTTTAGAACGAATTTCTGGATTGCAATTTAATGTTGATTTTTTTGCAGGATATTCTCCTGAAAGAATCAATCCAGGTGATAAAGAACATACAGTAGATAAAATTTTAAAAGTTACCGCTGGTTCTACTCCAGAAATTGGACAAAAAGTAAATGCCTTATACCAGTCAGTAATTACTGCAGGAACGCATTTGGCTCCTTCTATAAAAGTAGCAGAAGCTGCCAAAGTAATCGAAAATTCACAACGCGACATTAATATTGCTTTTGTAAACGAATTGGCTAAAATATTCAATTTGATGGATATTGATACCCAAGCCGTTTTAGAAGCCGCTGGAACCAAATGGAATTTTTTGCCTTTTAAACCCGGATTAGTTGGAGGGCATTGTATTGGAGTTGATCCTTATTATCTGGCTCAAAAAGCACAGGAATTAGGTTATCATCCCGAAATTATTTTGGCTGGACGACGATTGAATGACAGTATGGGGGAATATGTGGCTGCCCAAGTGGTCAAACTGATGATAAAAAAAGGAATTTCTGTTAATGGAGCTACGCTTTTAATGTTGGGTATTACTTTTAAAGAAAACTGTCCTGATGTCCGCAATACTAAAATAGTAGATGTTATCAAAGCATTGCAAGAATATGGGATTATAGTTACTACATTTGATCCATTAGCTAATTCAGAAGAGGTGCAGCGAGAATATAGATTGATTTGTCACCCTGAGCCTGTCGAAGGACAAAAATTTGATGCCATCGTATTAGGAGTAGCACATACTCCATTTCTAACAATGGATTTGTCAAAACTTCAAAATACAACTAGTATCATCTACGATGTAAAAGGAGTTTTGGCTGATACTATAGATGGCAGGTTATAAATATATAATTATGGATAAAAAGCATACAATTATACACGTTATCCTTACGGGAGGAATAGGGAGTCGTTTATGGCCTTTATCACGTAAAAGCCAACCTAAACAATATTTAGAAATATTTGAAGGTAAATCTTTATTCGAATTAACTGTGGAGCGCAATAGTGATATTGCTGATAAAGTTATTGTAGTAGGGAATGTTGACAACTGTCATTTGAGCAGAAAAATTTTAGAAAAGAAGAATACGCCTTATCTTGATATTGTAGAAACTACACCAAGAAATACGGCTGCTGCAATTGCTTTTGCCGCTTTTGCCGCTGATCCAGAGGATATTTTGATTGTGACACCAATGGATCACATTATTGAGAAAAAGGATTTATATGATATGGCAGTAGCTGAAGCAATAGAAAAAGCTGCTAATGGTTATATAGTAACTTTCGGAATTGTTCCTACTAAACCTGAAACAGGATATGGTTATATTGAATATAAAGGAGAGAATGTACTTTCATTTAGAGAAAAACCTAATTTAGTAACTGCTAAAAATTTTATTTCTAAAGGTAATTTTTTATGGAATAGCGGTATGTTTTGTTTCAAAGCAAGCGTATTATTAGATGAATTAAAGACGTTTCAACCTAAGGTGTATAAAAAATCCAAAAAAGCATGGGAAAGTAATACTAGCGGAAAGTTAGATTTCAATTTATCTCTTGATATTCCATCGATTAGTATTGATTATGCTGTGATGGAACGAAGCAAAAAAATAAAGGTAGTTCCTTCTCAGTTTTTATGGTCCGATTTAGGTTCTTTTGAATCCGTTTATGATTATTTAGTTTCAAAAGGGCATCCGATTGACGAAAACGGGAATATGACTATAGGAACTCAAAATTACACCGCTTTTATAGGTTTGAAAAACACCATTTTAATTGCTACAGACAATGCTAATCTCGTTTTGCAAAAAGAATATTCTCAAGACGTTAAGGATTTGTATAATGAATTGGAAATAGAGAAACCAGAGTTGTTGAAGTAAAAAATACAATTATTATTTAAAGATTCTAAAATAGATATGAAAGGAGATAATAATGTGGATAGAGATGATATTTGGAGAGATTTATTTTTTAAAATATATCAATTCACTAGATGTTTCAAGTTTTGTCTTGGATTTGATAAATTAATAAGTCGTTAAAGAATATTAAAGATGAATATTTTAAATTTTATTGGTAGATCCAAAGAGCTTTTTCTTAATGATATAATGCAATATGAATTAGAACTAAAAAAAGTGATTCATAAGTCAAGTTTTTTAATCATTGGAGGTGCTGGATCAATAGGTCAGGCAGTTACTAAAGAAATTTTCAAACGTAATCCATTAAAGTTACATATTGTTGATATTAGTGAAAACAATATGGTAGAGTTGGTTAGGGATTTGAGAAGTTCTTATGGTTATATTGATGGTGATTTTCAAACATTTGCCTTGGATATTGGATCTGTTGAATATGATGCATTTATACAATCTGACGGGAAATATGATTATGTATTAAATCTATCTGCTTTAAAACATGTTAGAAGCGAAAAAGATCCTTTTACTTTAATGAGAATGATTGATGTGAATGTTTTTAATACCGAAAAAACATTACGCCAATCTATAGTAAATGGAACAAAAAAATATTTTTGCGTTTCTACTGATAAGGCGGCGAATCCGGTTAATATGATGGGGGCTTCTAAAAGGATAATGGAAATGTACTTGATGCGAATGAGTCATGAAATCAATATTTCAACTGCTCGATTTGCTAATGTCGCATTTTCAGATGGATCTCTTTTACATGGGTTTAATCAACGCATCTTAAAAAAACAACCTATCGTTGCGCCAAATGATATTAAACGTTATTTTGTTACACCAAAAGAATCAGGAGAACTTTGTCTTATGTCCTGTATATTTGGAGATAATAGGGATGTTTTTTTTCCTAAATTAAGTGAAAGCTTACATTTAGTATCTTTTGCTGATATTGCAGTTAAATTTTTGTCGGAATTAGGATACGAACCTTACTTATGTAAAGATGAGGATGAGGCTAGGGATTTAATGACTACTTTACCTTTAGAAAAAAAATGGCCATGTTTATTTTCGAATAGTGATACAACAGGCGAAAAAGATTTTGAAGAATTTTTTACTGATTCGGAAGTACTTAATATGAGCCGATTTGAAAATTTTGGAATCATTAAAAACGAGGGGGATTTCGATCAAGAAAAACTTGAAAAATTTAGTCGTGTGATTCAAGAAATGAAAAATAAGAGAAGTTGGAAAAAAGAAGAAATAGTAGAATTGTTTTTCGATTTGATTCCTGATTTTGGACATAAAGAAACGGGTAAATATTTAGACTCAAAAATGTAACTATGACAGATTTCAATTCAGTTATTTCATTTATTAAAGCTCAGTATAAAACTGACAGTTTTATTCCTTTGCATGTGCCTCATTTTGGAGGAAATGAAAAAAAATATTTATTAGAAACCATTGATTCTACATTTGTTTCTTCTGTGGGTGCTTATGTAGATCAATTTGAGTCTATAATGTCTGAAATAACACAGACAAAAAAAACAGTTGCTGTTGTAAATGGAACTGCGGGAATTCAGGTAGCTTTACGATTAGTTGGAGTTAAGCAGGGCGATGAGGTACTAACACAAGCCTTAACATTTGTTGCCACTGCCAATGCGATTGCCTATAATGGTGCTCATCCAATTTTTATTGATGTTGATATAGATAGCATGGGATTGTCTCCGAAAGCGGTTGAAAATTTTCTTTTAGAATATGGGGAATTAAAAGAAGATGGTTGTTATAATAAAAAAACAGGAAAAAAAATAAGTGCATGTGTCCCGATGCATACTTTTGGTTTTCCAGTTCATTTAGATGAATTGATTACTGTTTGTAATACTTGGAAGATTCCGGTTGTTGAAGATGCTGCAGAATCATTAGGAAGTGAATATAAAGGTAAGCCAACAGGAAGTTTTGGAAAAGTAGGTGTGTTTTCTTTTAATGGAAATAAAATTGTTACCTGTGGCGGAGGTGGTGCTATTGTAACTAATGATATTGCAATAGGAGAAAAGGGCAAATACCTTACGACTACAGCTAAAGTTCCTCATCCTTATGAATATGTTCATGATGAAATGGGATATAATTTCAGAATGCCTAATCTGAATGCCGCTTTGGCTTGTGCACAATTAGAGCAGTTGGATTTTTTTTTAGAAAATAAAAGAAAATTAGCCAAAGTGTACCAATCTTTTTTTGAAACTAAAGGGATTAAGTTTAGAACTGAAATGCCGGATACCAAAGCAAATTATTGGTTAATGTGTGTAGAATTAGAAAACAAACAAGATAGAGATTTATTTTTGACAGAAACAAATCAAAATAATGTGATGACCAGACCTATTTGGCAGTTAATGTTTAGGCTGCCGATGTATGCCAATTGTCAGCGAGACGGGCAGGTCAATGCTGAATTTTTAGAGGAAAGAATCGTTAATATTCCTAGTAGTGTTAGATAAGGAATTAATATTAATAGGTTATTCTGGTCATGGCTATGTTGTTGCTGAGACTGCATTAGAGAATTCAATTTCTTTAATTGGATATTCTGAAAAATGTATTTTAGAAAATAATCCATTTAACCTAGACTATTTAGGTTTTGAAAAGGAGGAGGATTTTATTGGTTGGAGTAAAAACGCATCATTTTTGTTAGGGATTGGAGATAATGGATTAAGGCAAAGGATTGCGGATTTAATTGAAAGTAAAGGGAAAAAAATAATTTCTTTAATTCATCATTCAGCTTCTGTTTCAAATAGTGCTATAATAGGAAGTGGTACCTTCATTAATAAAAACGTATCAGTAAATGCACTTGCTATTGTAGGTAAAAATGTAATTTTGAATACGGGTTGCATAATTGAACATGAATGTGTTTTATCAGATGCAGTTCATATAGCGCCAGGTGCAGTTTTAGCAGGAAATGTTAGTGTTGGAGAAAAAACATTTATTGGTGCCAATGCTGTAATTAAACAAGGGATTGTCATAGGAAAAGATGTTATAATAGGGGCTGGATCCGTAGTTATTACTAATATACCTGATGGAAAAAAAGTAGTTGGTAATCCTGGTAGAATAATCAATATATGAGCAAAGTAATTATTATAGCCGAAGCAGGTGTAAATCATAATGGAGACATTCAAGCAGCTAAAAAGTTAATTGATGTGGCGGTAGATGCTGGTGTAGATTATGTGAAATTTCAAACTTTTAAAGCAGATAGTTTAGTAAGTAAATCGGCTAAGAAGGCGGAGTATCAAAATGTAAATATAAATGACGGGAATGACTCGCAATATGCTATGTTGAAGAATTTAGAATTGAGTCATGAAAATCATTTAGAGCTTATGTCGTATTGTGCAGAACGTAACATTAAGTTTTTTTCGACAGCATTTGATGTAGATGGGGTAAAATATTTGAATGATTTAGGACTTTCTTTTTTTAAAATTCCAAGTGGAGAAATAACAAATTATCCCTATTTGAAAGCGATTGCTTTGTGCGGGAAACCAGTTGTTATGTCAACAGGTATGTGTTCTGCAATAGAAATCAAACAAGCATTAGATGTTTTAGTGAAATTTGGTTTGGAAAAAGAGACTATTTCCATTTTACATTGTAATACGGAGTATCCAACACCTATGGAAGATGTTAATTTGAAGGCAATGTTGGCTATTCAAAAAACTTTTGGAGTTCAGGTAGGATATTCTGATCATACACTTGGTATTGAGGTGCCTATAGCAGCAGTTGCATTGGGAGCTACAATAATTGAAAAACATTTTACTTTGGATAGAACTTTACCAGGTCCCGATCATGTGGCTTCTTTAGAACCAGACGATTTAAAAGCAATGGTGAAAGCTATTAGAAATATAGAATTGGCGATGAGTGGGGATGGAGAGAAAAAGCCAAGTGATAGTGAAATAAAAAATATAGTAATTGCTAGAAAAAGCATCCATATCAATAAAAATTTAACAAAAGGACATATTATAAGTGAAGACGATATGATTACGTTACGCCCTGGTGATGGGATTTCCCCGATGGAATGGAACTCTATCATAGGTAAAAAACTTAATGAAGATAAAAAAGAATTTGATAAATTATCTTTTTCTGATATTGTATGAAAATAGGAGTATTAACAAGCTCTAGAGCTGACTACGGAATATATCTTCCTCTTTTGGAGAAATTAAAAAATGATGTTTTCTTTAATTTGGAGATTATCGCTTTTGGTACTCACTTATCAAAAGGGCATGGTTATACAATCACAGAAATTGAAAGAGAGCTTTATCCAGTTGTACATAGGATAGCTTCTTTAATATCAAATGATGATGAGCAAGCAATTGCTACTTCTTATGCGTTAACGACTCTTAAATTTGCCGACTTTTGGGCAAATAACAAATACGATTTAGTTTTTTGTCTAGGTGATAGATTTGAGATGAGTGCTGCGGTTCAGGCAGGTATCCCATTTGGAGTAAAATTTGCACACATTCACGGTGGAGAGACTACTTTAGGTGCTATTGATAATATTTATAGACATCAAATTACATTAGCTTCTGTTTTTCATTTTACGGCAACAGATACTTTTAGCGAGAAAGTGGCAAGTTTGATTGAAAGTCAAGAGAAAATATATAGTGTAGGTTCCTTAAGTTTAGATAATTTAAATTCTTTTACTCCTGTTGAAAAATCGATACTTTATAAAAGTTTTGGTATTCCCAATAGAGAGTTTGCATTAGTTACTTTTCATCCAGAAACTGTTGCTTCAGAGCTTAACAGTAGATTTGCTTTAGTTATGTGTAGTGCTTTAACAGAAATTTCAGAATCAATAAATATTGTAATAACAATGCCAAATGCAGATACTTTGGGATCCATTTACAGGGATGAAATTGTGCGATTAAAAAATAAATTTCCTGAAAGAATTGTACTTGTAGAAAATTTTGGTAAAGCTAATTATTTCTCGGCTATGTATTATGCTAAAATTTTAATAGGGAATACTTCTAGTGGAATTTTAGAGGCGGCTTCTTTTGGTAAATATGTCATAAATGTTGGTGACAGACAAAAGGGTAGAGTGCAAAGTAATAATATTATTGATGTCCCATTTGAGCATTCTTTAATATGTTTGGCCGCTAAATCTGTTTTAAGAAAGGGAAATTATAAAGGGGTAAATATATATCATAAAAGAGAAGTTGCAGAAAATATAATCAAAATTGTAAAAGAATGTTTATAAGAGAATTTACAAATCATTTAATTCTATCCGGAAGTAAAATAAAAGAAGCTTTGATTCAATTGAATAATTTGGCTCAGGATGCTATACTTTTCATGGTTGATAATGATAATAAATTAATAGGAGCATTAACCGATGGTGATATAAGAAGAGGATTTATCAAGGGAGTAACTATTGATTGTGTGATTGATGAAATTGTACAGACTAATCCCAGGTATATCACTAAAGGGGAAAATAATTTGGAAAAAGTAATTACTTATAGAGAGGGTAATTTTAGGATTATTCCTGTAGTTGATGATAGCCATAAAGTAGTAAATGTAATTAATTTTAGAAAAATAAAATCCTATTTGCCTGTTGATGCGGTTATTATGGCAGGAGGTAGAGGGCAACGACTTCAACCATTGACAGATACAACTCCAAAGCCACTTTTAAAGGTCGGAGATAAGGCAATCATGGAGCACAATTTGGATAGATTGGCTATGTTTGGTATTGATGATTTTTGGGTTTCTGTAAAATATTTGGGAGAACAAATTGAAGATTATTTTGGAAATGGGAAAGCTAGAAATATCAATATTGAATATGTTTGGGAAACGGAAGCATTAGGTACAATTGGAGCTGTTTCTAAAATTAATAATTTTCAGCATGACTATGTATTAGTTACTAATTCGGATATATTAACTAACATTGATTATGAACATTTTTTTCTTGATTTTTTAAAGCAAGGTGCTGATTTAGCAGTTTTGACGATTCCTTATCATGTTAGTATACCCTATGCTGTCTTAGAAACAAGTTTGGGTGAAGTAAAGAGTTTTATAGAAAAACCAACTTATACTTATTATTCGAACGGAGGAATTTATTTGATGAAAAAAGAAGTTTTAAATCATATTCCCAAAGATAATTTTCATAATGCAACTGACTTAATGGAAACATTAATAAATCATAATCTAAAGGTGATTTCTTATCCTTTAGTTGGGTATTGGTTGGATATAGGTAAACATGAAGATTTTGTAAAAGCACAAGTAGATATAAATAATATAAAATTTTAGATGAGAATTTTAATTACAATTTGTGCCAGAGGTGGCTCTAAAGGAATACCAGGAAAAAATATTAAAAACATTGCAGGTAAACCATTAATTGAATATACGATTAATACTGCAAAGCAATTAGCCACTAAACTTGGAGCTGTAATTGCAGTTTCAACGGATGACTTGATAATTAAAAAAGCCGCTGAAAAAACAGGAGTGTTTACTGATTATAATCGACCAGAATTTTTAGCGACAGATAAAGCTGGTAAGATAGATACAATTAAAGATTTGTTATTTTATGAGGAATCGTTGATACAAGATAAATATGATTTTGTATTGGATTTAGATGTTACTTCACCATTGAGAACGTTAAATGATCTTGAAGAGGCCTTTCAAATTTTATATGATAGTACAGACGCTTATAATTTGTTTTCTGTCAATGAAGCAGCAAGAAATCCATATTTTAATATGGTTGAAGAAAATAAAGATGGATTTTATACATTGGTTAAGACTAATCCAGATGGGAGTGTGATGACAAGGCAATCGGCACCTAAAGTGTTTGATTTGAATGCTTCTTTCTATTGGTATAGAAGATCTTTTTTTGAAGCTGATTTAAAATCTGCAATAACAAATAAATCTTTAATATACAAAATGAATCATATTTGTTTTGATTTAGATCATCCTGTTGACTTTTTATTTATGGAATATTTATTAGAAAATGACAAATTAGGTTTTCAGCTATGAATGTACTAATAGTTGGACTAGGATCAATTGCAAAAAAACATTTAGTTGCACTGCAGTCATTATCTTTTAACAAAAACATATATGCACTGCGTTCTTCAATAAATGCTGATGAAGTCGATGGAGTAACAAATGTTTTTAATTTAGACGATGTTACAATACTATTTGATTTTGCAATCATATCTAACCCTACAAATTTGCATTGCCAATATATTGAGATTTTAAGTCAAAAATCGATTCCTTTATTTATTGAAAAGCCAGCGGTTCATAGTTTAGAAAATGTAGATGAAATTTTACAATTAGTTTCGCAAAACAATACAGTTACTTACGTGGCATGCAATTTGAGATTTCATCCTTGTATTACATTTTTGAAAAACAAATTCGATTCAGAAGATTTAAGAATTAATGAGCTAAATGTTTATTGTGGTTCTTATTTGCCTGATTGGAGGCCAGGGAAAGATTATAGGAAAATTTATAGTGCTAATATAGTAATGGGAGGAGGAGTTCATTTAGATCTTTTTCATGAATTAGATTATACTACATGGCTATTTGGATTTCCAAATATTAGCAATGCATTTTGTCGGAGTGTTTCTTCGCTTGCAATTGATGCTTTCGATTATGCAAATTATGTTTTACAATATGATTCTTTTACAGCAAGTCTAGTTTTAAATTATTACAGAAGAAAACCTAAAAGAGAAATTGAGATTGTTCTGGAAAATGAAATTTGGACTGTTAATTTACTTGAAAATACAATAAAAAAAGATAATGGAGAACTGTTATTTGAAGCCTTAGACTTTAATATAAAGGATACCTATAAGGATCAAATGATCTATTTTATAGAAGGTTTAAAAGATAATAGACAACCAATGAATTCATTAGAAGAATCAATAAAAGTGTTAAAAATTTGTTTGCAAAATGAAAGGTAGATTACAAGATAAAATAGTAATAGTAACAGGGGGTAATGGATTACTTGGTAAAGCTATTGTTGAAAGAATTAAATTAGAAGGCGCTTTTTGTATTAATTTAGAAATTAATCATGAAACAAATGAAGATTTATCTAATGTTAAATGTGATATTACTAATCAGGAGTCTATTGATAACGCTTTGTCAATCATATTAGGGAAATACAATCGAATTGATGGTTTAGTGAACAATGCATATCCTAGAACAAAAGATTGGGGCAATAAATTTGAGGATATTTCTTTGGATTCATGGAAAGAGAATGTAGATTGGCAATTGAATAGTTATTTTTACATTTCACAACAGGTAGCTAAACAAATGGCAGTGCAAAATGAAGGTAGCATAATTAATATGGCATCAATGTATGGAGTGGTAGCACCTGATTTCACTGTTTATAACGGAACAAAAATGACTATGCCTGCTGCTTATTCAGCTATTAAAGGAGCTTTAGTAAATTTGACTAGATATATAGCTTCTTATTATGGTCCAAAACAAATTCGTGTAAATACAATTTCTCCAGGCGGTATTTTTGATAACCAAAACCAAGTATTTGTCGATAATTATTGTGAAAAAGTTCCTATGCGTAGAATGGGAACACCAGATGATATTGCACCATCTGTAGCATTTTTGTTGTCTGAAGATGCAAAATACATAACAGGTCAAAATTTAATTATTGATGGAGGCTGGACTGCTATTTAAATTATTTTGATATGAAAGCATTTATACCAACTTTAGATGAAAATAATTTACTGCATTATTTAAATAGGCAACTAGTTTCTTTTTTTCCTGATGGGAAAGATAATGAATTAGAATTGGCTTTAATAATTAGTAGAGCACTTCAAAGAGTGGAATTTTGTTTTAGTAAAATCAAAGGCAAGTATTTCACAGATGAAAAAACTATTTTTTTTAATCATTTGAATGGAGACCACTATTGTATGTTTTTGTATTTTGCTAGTAGAGAAGCATTCTTATTAAATAATCAAAGTTATTACTTAAAAATTTCGTTGTTAAACAAGTATCTCTTTTCAATTGATTTATTTGGACATATAGAAATGCCTGATATTTTTTTGTTGGTTCATCCATTAGGGACTATAATTGGTAGAGCTAAAATTCAAAATTATTTTGTTGCTTATCAAGGAGTGACAATAGGTGGTGTTCATAAAAATTCTGCGATTGAATACCCCAGTTTTGGTAAAGGTACTGTCTGTTATTCTAATAGCAGTATTATTGGGAATGCTGTATTGGGAGAGAATACTATAATTGGTGCAAATACAAATATTGTTGGAGGTAATTTTCAAGATAATTCAACAATTTTAGGTAGATTCCCTGATATTAAATTAAAATCTAACGAGTCAAAAGTTACTGAATCATTTTTCTGTATTTAGATGGTATTTAAAAGAAAACCTGTAGATGTGATTTTTTATTATCCTCGTCATTTTAATCGTGGAATAGCTGGGCTAAACCCTTATTTCATTCCATTGATTAGTGCTTGTGAAATAAATAACATATCGTATCTGGTTGTTGAAGAACCGGATAGAAATACTACTGTACCTTCTAATTCAAAAACCACAAAATTTCATATAGGATTATTTTTGATTTTGTCCTTACGAAAAATTTTACTGTTGGCTTTATTTCCTGATTTTGAATTCAGAGAGCGATTTATTGGAAAGATTGTTAATATATTATCATTTGGAGTATTTAAAGCTAAAAATTATATTACACTTTCTAATTCTATGGGAGGTGTTTTGAAAGGTATTAATCCTAACGCCCGAATTTTTGATTATCAACATGGTATTATAACTTCCAGTCAAATAGGTTATTTTCAAGATAAAAAAGTATCGAGTTGGATTCGCTCCAATAATAAAGAGCTTCTTGTTTATGGCATGGGGTTTAAAGACATAATGACCAATACAGATAAGGAGAATTATTATAAGGATAAAGTACATGTTATAGGAGCACCAAATTCATTATCCAGTAATTTTATAAAGGGTGAAAATATTTTGGTTTCTCTTCAATTACTGGAGAATGAAAATGTTTCTTTAGAATGGTTAAACGCACAAGTCGAGATGCTTGATGATCTTTTTAATAATTATTCAACAATATCTCAGTTATCAAATAGAACTGTTTATCTAAGACACCATCCTAGAAGTAATCGTAGTTTTAACTTAGAAAAATTATTTGCATTTCCTTTTGTAAAAGATTTTGATGATTCAGCTGAAAGCTACCAGATAGGGTTACATGTTACTTTTTTCTCCACTTCAGCATTTGAATTTGCAGCATTAGGGATTCCTACTTTGTTTTTATATAATACTATAATTCCTGAAGGCAAAAGTCTTTTTTATAATGAGTTTAATTATCCTTATCAAGAATGGAATAGTATTAATGAATGGCTTGATGATGTCATAATAGATAAGGAATCAATTCAAATTTCGAATAATATCAAAAAGTGGTATGAATTGTTTTATCAGCCTTTTAATGAAAATAAATTTATAGAGTTAATAACTAGTAACTTAGCTGACTAGGTGGGAAATACAGGAAGTTTTATCAATTTAACCAATGTACAAAATCTAAATTGTTTGGCTTAGGGAGAACACTTTATGTAAAGAAAAGCTTGTGTTTAATCCTTAATTTTTTAAGAGATATATGATTTACAATAAAATTGATGTTTAAATAATTCAAAAGAATATTATAAAAATGTTCTAATAAAAAACAGTGTAAATGAATTTTATGAAACTTTTAAAAAAATGAGATACATATCAAAAGAATTTTTATATTCGACAGTTGCTTTTCTATTGTATATGTCAGGTTTTTTTTATTTTTTAAGATTATTGATTACTTACAAACCGCTTGCTTATCATAATGTTATACCAGATGAGTTCTATGATGATTCACTACATCTAGGAGTTTCACATGCTTCTAGTGTTTTTGAAAAACAGATTAAAGTGTTAAGTACTTTTTTTGGTAAAAAAAATATAGTTTTTACTTTTGATGATGGCTATTTAAACAATCACTTAATTGTAATGCCAATTTTGAATAGATTTAACATAAAAGGGTTGTTTTTTGTTCCTCTAGTAAAAGATGAAAAATCAGAACCTTTTTGGGTTGATAAAATTATGTATTTGTTATCTTATTGTAAGCCTGGTTTGTATTCTTTTGGTGAAATTTCATTTCAATTAACAGATTCAAATAGGCGACATAATTTTTCGCTTTTATATGATTATATACTAAACAATTATTCTCAAAAAAATAAAATTATAGCAATTACAGATGATTATCTCAAATACTGTAATTTTATTAATAATAAATATTATGAGTTGCGATTTTCATTTATGGATTGTAATGCAATAAGTGAAATGAAAGATTCAGGTCATGAGATTGGATTTCATAGTGTTAACCATGATATTTATTCAAAATTGAGTAAAGAAGATATCTTAGAGGAATTAACTTTATGTAAACCAAAATTAAATTTTTTTAAGGTTAAAAGTTTTGCATTTCCTTTTGGAGGTGATTTAGAAATCAATTTACGATTTATAAAAATATTAAAGCAGTTCAATATTATTAATGTATACTCCAATGTCAATAAAAGGGATAATCCGATTATCTCAAGGTTTAGTTTACCAAATACTCCAAACAAATATTTGATAATTTTTCACTATATAAAAAATGTATTATTTCTATAATAAGAAGATTATAAGCTTAATTAAATAAAGATTATTTATTAATATATTGGATAAAGTAAGTTTAAATGCTGGATTTAAAGAAGTTATAACTGATTATGACTGCTAAAAAAATAAAAATTTTTCTAGGAGGTATTATCAATTCCACTAATGCCCAAAATCTGAATTGTTTGGCATTAGCGAAATACCTTAATAAAGAAAGATTTACTGTTTGTACACTTGAAGTGTTTTCGGGAAATTTAGAATCGCAACAAGGAAAAATTCCAGGTGTTAGAATCTTTAAGTGTTTCAAACCTTTCCGAATTTCGAGTTATCTTGGCTTTTTATGGGGAATTTGGAATTGTGATGTGGTCTATTTACCTAAAGGGGAATTATGGAAATTTAATCGCTTGTTATTAAGACTATTGAATAAAAAAAGTTTTTCTACTGCTGAGGGAATTTTAGATGATGAGAATTTAAAATCAGCTATGGAAGCCTTAGGAAGTATGCAAGATGTTACTGATTGCTATCTATTTACCGATAAAAAATTCCCGATTACAAAGTTTATTGGAAAGTACAATCAGGAAAAGCAAGAGTTAAAGTCAGAAGTCTCCGTTTTGTATCTTGGTTGTGATAGCGACTTTTTCAGAAACAATTCCCAAAGAGATGGGAGTTTATTCAAAGTGGTTTACATTGGTCGGTTGATGAAAAGAAAAGGCATATATGATTTTTTAAAAATAGCGCAGCATTTTCCGGAATTACAGTTTTATATTTTTGGTGACGGAGAAGAAAAAACAGCCATTGAAACATTTCTTATAACAAATCAATTAGGCCATATAAAATTAATGGGAATTGCGAGTCATCAAACACTAGCTACATTTTTAAAAGAGACAGATCTTCATATCTTGCCTTCGCGTTCTGAAGGATTCCCAAAAGTGATCTTAGAAACAGCCGCAGCGGGGGTACCGTCTATTGTTTATGATGATTACGGAGCACAGGAATGGATTACCAATGGCGTAGATGGTTGGGTTGTAAAAAGTGTTGGTGATATGATTTCTATTGTCAACAATCTTAAAAATAATCCTCAAAAACTTGAATCTGTTTCTCAAGAAGCAATCAAATTAGCCACTTCTTTTGATTGGAAAGTTAAAGTTAAAGATTGGGAAGAAGTTATTGAGAAATTATACAATGAATAAATTCATTTCTTTGATTTTTAGTAAGTTGTGTGTTATTGGAGGCGTGGTACCATTAAGTGTTATTGTTCAAAGTAAAATTATTTTGTCTTTAATAACGATATTTTATCCACATTATCCCATTCAAAATTCAGGTTGTCTATTAGTTAGTGAATTTAAAATTTTGGGTTATACGAATTTCTATGAATTATAGTTTGTTTTTGTGGCTGTTAAGAGTAGTAACAACGATTAGTTGTTATTTTAATCAAACCAAGAATTAGTATGAGTAAAATTTATTTCAAGGGACTTGATGGTCTTCGTGGTATTGCAGCTTTGGCTGTGGTTTTAGGACATGTTGAACTGATAAAACAAGCTTTTCAGTTTGAAAACATGTATGGTGGAGGTGGTCCTTTTTTTCTTTATTTAGGAAGTTTAGCCGTAACTTTCTTTTTTGTGTTATCTGGATTTTTGATTACTTTTTTGCTGTTAAAAGAAAAAGACTCAAAGGGAACAATTGGAATTAAAAATTTCTATTTAAGGAGGATGTTCAGAATTTGGCCTGTATATTACATGCTCTTTGTTTTAGGCTTTTTTGTTTTACCGAAATTACTGCTTCCCGGAGTATTACTCCCTAAAACAATTGATGCTGAAAGTTATTGGAATAGTTTCTTTTTTAATTTGATATTGTTACCTAACTTTTCAAAAATCTCAAATCCTATTGCCTTTCAATCCTGGTCCATTGGAGTAGAAGAGCAATTTTATATTTTTTGGCCTTTATTGGTTAGTAGAATCAAGTCCCTAAAAAGATTACTAATTGCAATGCTTGCTATTGTATTTGGGATTTATATGCTAAGGTCAGGTATGTATCTTGCTACTATTTTCGAATTGCAATTACCTTTTCTAAATACGATAAATAGTTTTTTTGGAGAATCCAGATTTGACAATATGGCCATAGGAGGGATTTTAGCTATTTTGTTTTATAAAAATCCAGATTTTAGATTTTCAGTAATACAAAAGGTTTTAGTCGGGGTTTGTACGGTATTAATTCTTTATAAACAAACGGCTATAGGCTTTGGATTAGATAATATTCTGGCTGCTTTAGTTTTTACAGGATTAATTTTTTGGGTTGTAAATAAGCGTGAATTTATCATACTAGATCATTCTGTATTTCTTTTTTTAGGAAAAATATCTTATGGTATTTATATGTATCACGTCGTTGGTATTGTTGTGGCTCTAAATGTTGTACTTTTTTTGTATCCAGATTATGATGGAAATGGTTTGCAAAGTAATTTGATGTTATACAGTTTAACCTTGTTTACTACGCTTTTAATTTCTTATGGGAGTTATCATTTTATGGAAAAAAGAATTTTAAAATATAAAGAGAAAATAACATTTGTATAGTTTTCTGTTTTTATTGGTTGTTCGAAAATGAACCTACTTATTGAGAAATGGATGATTTATTGAACATAAATTATCGTGACTAAGTAAAAAAAAACTATATACTTTAATAGTTTTTTGTAGATGAAAAATAAAAGTATTGATATGAAATTAAACTTTATTTTAATAAAATAATAATAAATAATGAATATTCCAAAAATTATAGATCTTCCAAAAATTTTAGACAAAAGAGGAAATTTATCCTTTTTTGAACACCCCAACCAATTACCATTTTCTATAGCAAGGACTTATTGGATTTATGATGTTCCTGGTGGAGAGGAGCGTGGAAGCCATGCTTTTATACAACAACAGGAGTTTATCATCGCATTATCGGGTAGTTTTGATGTAGTGTTACATGATGGCGCTAATGAGATAAAATTTTCTTTAAATCGTTCTTATTATGGCTTGTATATACCTAAAATGTATTGGAGAAGATTGGAGAATTTTTCAACAAATTCTTTAGCTTTAATTGTTTCCGATAAAAGTTACGATGAAAAGGATTATATAAGAAATTTTGAAGATTTTAAACTAATGGTAAATGAAAAATAAAGTTTCTGTTTTTGATTGTTCGGTTATTGATTTAGGTAAAATAAGTTATGCCGAAGGTAACTTAACAGTTGTGGAAAATGGCAGTTTTCCTTTTGAAGTACAGCGGGTGTTCTATTTATATGACATTGCTGGAGGAGAAAGCAGAGGGGCTCATGCCCATAAAGAATGTCATCAGTTTTTAATTTCCGCAAGTGGAAGTTTTGAAATACAATTGGACGACGGGAATTATAAACGTCAGGTGTTTTTAAATCAACCTAACATTGGTTTACATATACCTCCAGGAATCTGGGCATCAGAAATTAATTTCTCGAGTGGTTCCATTTGTTTGGTTTTGGCCTCACATCAGTATAATGAAACAGATTATATTAGAGATTATATACAATTTTTAAATTACAACAATTGAATACAATAAGTAAATACAATATTAAATTGCGTCTTGTTGAAGAAAAAGATGCTGATTTTATTCTTAAGTTAAGGACTGACTCTAATAAATCCAGATTTATTAGTGAAACTGATTCAGATGTTGAGAAACAAAAAAAATGGATCAGAGAATATAAAAAAAGAGAAGAGAATAAGGATGAATTTTATTTCATAGCATCTGATATTAATAACATTGATTTTGCAACTTATAGAATATATAATAAGAAAGAAGACATAATTGAAATTGGGAGTTTTGTTTCTAAGCCATTATATCATAATCCAATCAATATAATCAAGGTAGATATATTAGTGAAAACATTTGTATTTGATACATTAGGATTTCAAAAGCTGAATTTTGAGGTCAGAAAAGAAAACAAATCAGTTGTTAACTATCATAAAAAATTTGCTCCAATATTAATAAAAGAAGACGAGTTAAATTATTATTTTGTTTTAGAAAGAGATGCTTTTTTATCCAACAAAATAAGATTTCAAAAATTATTTTAATTTAAAAGAATACTTATGGAAAAATTTATACAAAATTTTAAAAATCAGTTAGAAGATGTTGACTCTGATTTAACTCCAAATTCAGATTATGTTAATTCAGATTTTTGGGACTCCCTTACTGCTGTAACGATTCAAATGATGGTAGAAGACGAGTATGGTGTAAAGGTAGATATTAAGCAAGTTTCTAGTTTTAAATCTATAAAAGAGTTTTATGAATATGTGCAAGAAAATAAATAATGGAAGCCTATATTAAACATATTTCATATTATTTGCCTCCTAATAAGCTGTCTAATGAAGATATTGTGAATCAATTTCCAGAATGGGACAGCGATAAAATAATTCAAAAAATAGGAGTAAAAAATAGGTTTATTTCTAATCCAGAACAATATACTTCTGATATGGCAACTGAAGCTGTCAAAGTACTATGTTCTGAATATAAAATTGATAAATTAGAAATAGATTATTTAATTGTTTGTACACAGTCTCCAGATTATTTTTTACCAACTACTGCCTGTATTGTTCAAAACAGGGTTGGATTGTCAACTAATTGTGCGGCAATAGATATTAATCAAGGATGTTCAGGATATATTTATGGATTATCACTAGCTAAGGGGTTAGTTGTTTCTAAAATAGCTAAAAATGTGGTTTTGGTAACTGCTGAAATTTATTCAAAACATATACATAGTAAAGACAAAGGTAATAGAAGTATTTTTGGCGACGCTGCAACTGCAACTTTGATTTCGAATGAAGGTATGTATCGAATTGGAGAATTCTCATTGGGGAGTGATGGTAGTGGATTTGAAAATCTGATTGTAAAGAATGGAGCGATGAAAAACAGTAAAGGATTAGATATTGAAAACCCAAATGATAACAATCTTTATATGAATGGGCCTGAAATATTTAATTTTACAGCCAAAGCAGTACCAATATTAATTTCAAAAACTCTAGAGAAAAATAATGAAAGTATTGAATCGGTTAATCAATTTGTTTTTCATCAGGCTAATACCTTTATGCTAGAATATTTGAGGAAAAAAATTAATATTCCGAAAGATAAATTTATAATAGATATGGAGGATTATGGTAATACCGTTTCTTCGAGTATTCCGATTGCCTTAAAAAATAGAATAGAAAAATCTTTTGAAGATAATAAAATTCTTCTGGCTGGTTTTGGAGTAGGATATTCTTGGGGAGCTTTGATAATTTATAAATAATGTAAAATGATTAAATTTTTAGATTTACAGAAAATAAATGCACAGTATACAACTGAACTAAAAAAAGTTGCAGCTGATGTTATAGATAGCGGTTGGTATTTATTGGGCGAACAAGTTAAACAATTTGAGGTAAAATTAGAGGGATTTCAAGAAGGAGGTAACACTATAGCAGTTGCTAATGGATTGGATGCTTTGCGTTTGATTTTGAAAGCCTATATTGAATTAGGAGTAATGCAAGCTGGTGATGAGATAATTGTTCCTGCCAATACTTATATAGCTTCAATTTTAGCTATTACGGATAATAATTTGGTTCCTGTGTTGGTTGAGCCTGATTTAAATACTTATAATTTAGATATCAATTTAATTGAAAGTAAGATCACTTCAAAAACAAAAGCAATAATGGTAGTACATCTTTATGGCAGGGTTTGTTGGAGTGAACATTTAGAGTTATTGGCAAAAAAATATAATTTAAAAATAATAGAAGATAATGCTCAGGCAATCGGAGCACGTTGGGAAGGAATAAGAACTGGAAATTTAGGTGATGCAGCTGGTTTTAGTTTTTATCCGGGTAAGAACTTAGGAGCTTTAGGTGATTCAGGAGCTGTTACTACAAAAGATACTGAATTGGCAAAAGTAATTCGTACTCTGGCAAATTATGGATCTGCTCAAAAATATGTAAATCAATATCAAGGCTTAAATAGCCGTATGGATGAAATTCAGGCAGCATTTTTGAATGTTAAATTAAAATATGTAGATAAAGAGATTCAGATTCGTAGAGAAATTGCTGCTTACTATCTTGAAAATATAAAGAATAATAAAATTATTTTGCCAGAGCTTGTGTCTAATGAAGAGCATGTTTGGCATTTGTTTGTGATTCGTGTAAAAGATCGAGAAAAGTTACAACTTTTTTTACAGCATAAAGGTATACAAACATTAATTCACTATCCAATTCCGCCACACAAACAAGTATGTTATCCTAAAACTCAAAATTTAAAATTACCATTTACGGAACAAATTCACGATGAAGTATTGAGTTTGCCGATAAGCCCTGTTATGAGTATGGATGAGGTAGATTTAGTTTGCGAAGCTTTAAATACTTTTGAGAATTAATGTCTGAAACCAATTCGTATAAACAGATAATTAAAGCAACTTCCATTTTTGGCGGAGTTCAGGTTTTTAATATCTTCATTTCTATTATTAGGTCAAAAATGGTTGCAGTACTTTTGGGGCCTTCAGGGATGGGGATTGCAGGGCTGCTTACTTCTACAATTGGATTAATTGCTTCTATAACTAATTTTGGCTTAGGTACTAGTGCAGTAAGAGACATTGCTGCAGCTAATACATCAGGGGAGGATAGAAGGATGGCATTAGTCACTACCGTTTTTAGAAAATGGGTTTGGGTAACAGGAATGCTAGGAGCTTTTATTACATTAATAGCATCTCCATGGCTTTCCGAATTAACCTTTGGAAATCGAGATTATATTTGGTCTTTTGTACTCTTATCGGTAACTTTATTAATTAACCAGTTAAATTCTGGTCAAAATGTGATATTGCAAGGTACAAGAAAATTAAAATATTTAGCATCAGCCAATATGATTGGTTCGGTGACTTCATTGGTTGTTACTTTGCCATTTTATTATTATTATGGTGTAGGAGGTATAGTTCCAGCTATAATCATAATGTCGATTTTGACTTTGATAGTAACTAATTTTTTTGCTAGTAAAATAGTTATTCCAAAGATAGTGGTACCTACAAAAACAATTGTGTCAGAAGGAAAAGGAATGTTAAAGTTGGGTTTTATGTTAAGCCTAAGTGGATTAATTACTACTTTGACAGCCTATTTGGTCAGGATATTTATCAGTAATACTGGGAGTATTGCAGATGTAGGATTGTATAGTGCAGGTTTTTCAATAATTGGTACTTATGTTGGGATGATTTTTTCAGCTATGAGTACAGATTATTATCCGAGATTATCAGGAGTAAGTCATGATGTGAAAGAAAGCAATACCTTAATAAATCAACAGGCCGAAATTGCATTACTTATTTTAGGACCCGTTTTGGCTGTTTTTATAATTTTTAGCAGTTGGATTGTTATGCTGCTATATTCTAATAAATTCGTTTTAGTATCAGCAATGATTTCTTGGGCTTCTTTAGGGATGTATTTCAAAGCATCTTCTTGGGCAATAGCTTTTATAATTTTAGCAAAATCAGATTCAAAATTGTTTTTTTGGAATGAAGTAACAGCTAATTTTTATGGGTTAATTTTAAATGTTTTGGGTTATTATTTTTTTGGTTTAGAAGGATTGGGTATTTCATTTTTTATTTGGTATATATTGTATTTCATACAAGTATTTTTAATTTGTAGAAAAAAGTATGCTTTTGAACTCCATACTAAATTTTTAAAAATTTTGGCACAACAATTTATTATAGGCTTGGTTTGCTTTGTAATAAATAGATATACAGCAAGTCCATATTGCTATATTTTTGGAGTTCTTGGATGTTTCATTTCGGGATTAATTTCTTATAAAGAATTAGATAATTTGTTTGGATTAAAAGAAATAATAAATAAAAGTTTAAAAAGATAAAAATGAGTGAATCTCCTTTAGTCTCGATTATTGTGGTTACCTATAACTCTTCTCAATATGTTATAGAAACATTAGAAAGTGCCAAAGCACAGACCTATCAAAACATAGAGTTAGTAATTACAGATGATTGTTCAATAGATAATACTGTTGAAATCTGTAAAATTTGGCTTGAGAACAATAAGTCTCGTTTTGTAAATACTCAATTAGTTACAACATTAAAAAATAGTGGTATTTCAGCGAATTGTAATAGAGGTATGAGATCTGCAAATGGCGAATGGATTAAAATGATAGCAGGAGATGATATATTTCTCGATAATTGTATTGAGGATAATATTCAATTTGTAAAGAATAATCCTGAAGCAAAAATTATTTATTCTAAGCCAATACGATTTGGTGGTGATGAAACTTCAATGAAGATATCAGAATCCAATTATGCAAAAAACGAATGGATTTTTTATGAATCCTCAGCTGTTCAGTTACAAAATGAAATGGATAGAATTCCATTTTGGTACACTGTAACCCAATTTCTTAAAAAAGAAATTTGGATAAAATTTGAATACGATGAAAGATATCCTAATATTGAAGATATTCCTTTTATTTTGAAATGTCTAAAAGCAGGATATAAACTGGATTATTTTCCAATTTATACAGTTAAATATAGATTTGGTCACAGTGGTAGTGTTCAAAATACAGGATCAAATAAAAAGGCTTATTTTGATTTGTATAGGCATGAATATTTTTATTACGATATAAAGAATAAGGGAGTGTTTTTTGCATGGAATAATTTCATCAATTTTTTCATTAGGACTAAAAAAAATAGAAACTTCAAATTATTGTTACTACTATCTCCATATTATATTTTTCATTTTTTTTTAAGGCGTCTTCAATTTAAGAAAAAAATATAAAAAAAAATATAAAAAAAAATATTTGTGAAACATAATAATTGAAATTTGTTCTATATGATGTTTTTTATTTAAAATAATAAAAACAACGAAATCAATAAAATTGTCATAAGGCTGTAGTATTAAATAAGCTATTAGTTGTTAAACGGAAATATCAATATAGTTTAGATACTAATAATTTAAGAATCAATTGAAATGAAACCCATTTATCTCATTTTAACCCCATTTTTTCCATCTGAAGAAAATTTCACAGGCCCTTTTGTTTATGATCAGGTAAAGGCAATAGAAAGTGTAAGTGAGTATGAAGTTATTGTTATTAAGTCTATAAATTCAGCGGTGGGACATTCCTATGATTATCATGGTGTACGAGTTCATCCAATACAATTATTAGACATTCCGTCTTTTCTTTTGCCTGGTTTATTTAGTACAATAAATAGCAACAGATTAACCAAAAAACTGATTGAACTGACTGGTAATAGGCTTGACCGTATTAAATTTATTCATGGACATGTTACCTACCCTTTTGGCGTTTTGGCAATACAGTTGGCACAAAAAATAGGTGCGGAATCTATTGTACAACATCATGGTTTTGATGTAATGGGATATACTAATGGGCGTTTTCAAAACAAATGGATTAGGAAGTTTAATAAATATTGGATTAATCAATTTCATGTCCCTTTATTAAATCAGGCCAATTGGAATATAGGGGTAAGTCAAAAGACACTGGATGCATTGCATGCGATCCCAGAATACAAGCCCACGCAAGAATATGTACTGTATAATGGCATAGACTATCAAAAATTTTATCCGATAGCTGGGCAAAAGGATTTAGATAAATTTACGATAGGGTGTGTGGCTAATTTTTGGGATTTAAAAGATCAGATTACATTAATTAAAGCAGTGAATACACTTGTTAAAGATCAGTACAAAAACATTCGTGTTTTTTTTATAGGTAAAGGTGTGACTTTAAAACAATGTAAAAAATTTGTAATTGAAAATCATCTAGAGGAAAACATTTTTTTTCTGGATACCGTGCAACATCATGAATTATTACATTTTTATAATACGCTTGATTTATTTGTTTTACCATCTTATTGGGAAGCTTTTGGATGTGTTTATTTAGAGGCTCATGCTTGCGGGATTCCTTTTATTGCTGTTAAGAATCAGGGAATTTCAGAGATTGTAAGACCTAACCATGCCCAAAGACAACTTATCAATAAATCAGATAGTGCCGCATTACAAGATAATATTCTATATTATTATCAAAATAGAACCTATTTTCCTGATTTGGAGATCAATTATAATATAACTAATCTGGTACAAGAGTTTATAGTTACCATAACAAAAAAGAAGAAAAATTAATGAAGTTTTTAACTAAATATGGGATTGGTATTTATCTGTTGGTAACACTACTGTTTAAATTATATTTTATTATCCCACATTCTTTGACTAACGGGCTCTATTATTTTCTAATGGTTTTTGGATTAATTTCTTTTCCTTTTTATTACAAGAAACTATTTGTAAAAAAAACGGTATTCAAGTCTTTTTCTGTTTTTTTTTATATCAATCTACTCAATCTGATTTATCTTTTGTTTTTTGATAGATCCCCTGAAGGCTCCCTTTATTTTTTTGCTAAATTTGGAACTTTTAACCTTATCATGATAGGTTTGTTATATAACTACACATATTATAAAAATTGGTTCATTAGGTATTTTAAATATGTGATGTTTGTTATGGTGTTGTTGGGTAAATTGTATGGTGCTGTAGAAGATGTAGCAGGGATTCAAAGACTTTCCATTGGTTTTAATCCGAATGATGTTGGTGTTTTTGGTATGTTGGGTATGTTAAGTATTTTGGCCATGGATAAGGTATGGCACAAAAATAAAATTAATGTATGCCTGTTTTTCTTTTTTGTCTTGGTAGCTCTTTTGTCGGGATCTAAAGCAGCCTTACTTTGTATGATTTTGGCTGTGCTTTTTACATATGGCTTCAATTATCGTATTGTTGTTAGTGTTTTTTTCTTTTTAATAGCGGCCTACTTTTCGTCAAATCTAGGTTATATAACTAGTCTTGATCGTTTGAACAGTAACGAAAGAACTTTTGTTACCAGAGATGAAGTCTACGCCAATGGAATTAAAACAATTCAGGAAAATATTTTTTTAGGGCATGGTCTTGATAAATACAATTGGACAAATCCTATTTATTGGGATTCACCGGAGTTAGCGTTGGGACCACATAATGCATATTTAGCGGCTGTTATTATGTATGGTATTTTCTTTGCATTTGCTTTTGTTCTTTTTATTTTATTTTTCGTAGTTAAAACTTTCAAAAAGTCTTTCAGGAATAATGATTATTTCATTCGATTTAACTATTTCATTCTTTTAATTTTTTTGGTCAACAGCTTTTTTGAAACATTGATAATGGGTATTAATGAGTTTGTAACCGTATTGTTTTGGTTCGCAGTAGGATGTGTGGGATATAATTTTGGCTTTGCCTCTAAAAAAGATGTTGAAAGAGAGAAGTTGTCAAAAACAATACAAGTTTAATTTTATAATTTAAATAAACACAATAAAAATAGAATGCTTGAAGTAATTAGTGATAGTAGGGTACTATATGATATAAAATTGGAACTGGAAGAAGTTTATAATAAACACATGGGTTTGAGTTTTAGTTCTCCTACTTTTATTTTAACAGCTTATAATGAATTTGAATTTGATTCTTTTAAAAAGGATCTTTTTTTTATAATAGCCAAAGAAAAAAATAAGATTGTAAATTATATACCTCTTTATATCGATCAAAAAAAGACCCTTCGATTTATATTTGATGTGCATACAGATTTCTGTGGGATTATAGGTGAACAACCTAATTTTAATTTTTTTAAAGAGCTATCTAGAATAATAGTAAATGACTCAAAAATACATAGAATTAGTCTAGATAACTTACTTCCAGACGATCTGTTATTAAATGCATTTAAACATTTTTTAGGGTCTGGTACTTTAATTTGTTGTTATAATAATCATTCTTTTATCTCTTCATCCGTTACGAAAAGTTTTTTTGAGCATCTTAAATCGAAGGAGAAAAGTGAATTGAAACGGGTTCAAAATAAAAATAGAAATTATAATTTTGAGGTGTTCAATGAGAATAAAGTTTTCCCGGAAAAACAGATGAGAGAATTGAGGGATCAAATGATTGCTAAGAAATTAAGAAATCCAGACTTTTTAGATGATTCTTTTTTAGCTTTTTCTAAAGTACTGTATGATGCCGGGGAATTAGAGGTTTTTTCAAAATGGGATGATAACGGTCAATTAGTTTCGTGCTCTTTGGTACTTAAAAATAGCAGATCTAACTATAGAATGGTTTGGATTGATTTATATGCAGATGTTCAATTTATTAATTTAAGCTCTTATATAGATTACATACATTATTTGGAACAATACACACCAACAACATTTAATTTCGGACGTGGTAGTTATGATTATAAAGCGAAAAATTTCCAGCCTCAAATCCAGAATCTTTATAATTTAAGATACAGTAAATCGAAATTTGATTTTTTATTTACCAATTATTATTTGTTAAAATATTTTTTAAAAAGAATTGTTAAAAAATAATATATGAAAGTTCATACTTTATTTGTTGAACCTGCCAATTACACTCAAGATTTGATAGAAAATGTTTATCAAAAATCAGGAATTAATTATTCTTTTCTGAATTCGGATTCGATAGCCACTAATAATAATACCATTGTTGCTTCAGCAAAACATCTTTTTGATAAAAATAGTTTGTGGCAAAATATGTCATTTCTTTGGAATTGTTCAAGAGAAAATGATTTGATCATTATAAACGGCTATAATACTATATCGTTTGTTTTTTTATGGTTTTTTTCTATCGTTAATGCTTGTCATGTAGGTATAGAATCTGATACTCCGTATCTAAAAAGGACAGGTTTATTAGGTATAATTAAAAAAGGATATTTGAGATTTTTATTTTTAAATAAAAAAATTATTGGTCTTCCTGGAGGGAATGGTCTGCATCGTGATTTGTTCCTAAATTATGGGATACCAGATCATAGAATCTTTTTTTTACCAATGATGGTCAATAATAGAAAGTATTATAAAACTATACCTAATGAATTTTTGGATGCTAATAAAACCATTAAATTTATTTTTGTGGGGAGATTAGTGCCCGAGAAAAATGTACAATTACTTATAGAATCATTTCAAGCTGTTTTAGCAAAAGGCAAAAAAGCTGAACTTAAGATTATTGGAGATGGAATTTGCAAGAATGAATTACTGCAAATGATAGGAGGAAATACTGCTATTAGGCTTTTGGGAAAGAAATTTGGTTCGGATTTGTTGTTAGACTACCAGGAAGCCCATGTTCTAATTTTGCCTTCCGCTTTTGAACCTTGGGGATTGGTTGTAAACGAAGCTATGGCAGCAGGTTTACCTGTAGTATGTAGCTCGGTAGTAGGTGCAGTATATGATTTAGTGTTAAAACCAAATACAGGTTGGGTTTTTGAGGATAATAATGCAGCTGAATTGACAGAGTTATTATTAAATATAATAGAAAATCAAGATCAAATTAGAATAAAAGCACAGCGAGGGCAGGAATTTATGATGAATCATTGGAATTATGAATTATACACACAATGTTTAAATCAACTCATTGAATATGTTGAAAAAGTTTAAATCTACTCTATATTCATCAGGATTATTGTTGGGTAAAATGATCTACAGTAACAGGAAAAGTAAGGTCTTATATTATCATGACGTCCATGATGATAATGATATTCCAGTTACATTAATGTCAACACCGATGAGTCTTTTTTTAAATCATATACGTGTAATTAAAGAGCAAGGATTCGAAATAGTTGATGTGATTACAAAACTTGAAAATCAAATTATGCTCACTTTTGATGATGGGTATTTGGGTATTTATAAAAACAAGGATTTTTTTATTGAGCAAGGTTTAAAACCTACTGTTTTTTTGATATCAAGTAGTATTGGTAAGGCTGCTTTTTTAAATGAAGAGAACATTCTTTTTTTACAGAAAAGTGGATTCCGATTTCAATCGCACACTCATTCCCATCCGGATTTAAATTTATTGACAAAAGAACAGTTGAGCGAGGAATTTATGTCATCGAAAACTATTCTTGAAAGAATATTGTCAAAGAATGTCGATGAAATATGTTTCCCTAAAGGATTTTTTAATGATAAAGTGATTGAAATTGCTTATCAATCCGGTTATAAGGGACTTTATTCCAGTTTGCCGGGACATTATAAGGAGAAAAATAAATTTAGAGTTGTTTTTCGAAACTTAGTGCAGTTTACTACTCCAAATGATTTGAAGTCTATTTTATACGGAGGATCTCGTATTTATAGAAAACGATATATTCAACAGCATTATCATGAATAAGTATTTTAATTTTATATCTATTTTGTCATGAAGAAGGTACTGCTAGATGCATTATACATCAACATGGGCGGTGGTAAAGTATTGTTAAATTACTTAATTGAAAAGCTTGAGGATAGCAGTTTAAATGTTCATTTTTTATTAGATGAAAGAATAAAAGGAAGTCATTCGGAAATTCAAAAGAATAAAGTAACTTATCTTAAGACAAATGTGTTAAACAGGTATAAATTTTACGAATCCAATCGGGACGAATTTAATAAGATTTTTTGTTTTGCCAGTTTACCACCTCTTATCCGCGTAAAAGCAGAGGTCTACACGTATTTTCATCAATCACTTTATTTGAAAGTTCCCGATAAGAGTGGGTTTAAATTAACTGTTTTATCAAAAATAAAATCGATTTTTTCCAGAGTTCTTAAACAGAATACAGATTTTTGGATTGTACAATCCAGTAATGTGAAAAATCAATTGGAGGTAAAATATAATCTTAGAGAAGATCAAGTTAAAGTAATTCCATTTTATCCCCATTTTGATTCCATAGTAAATGTAGAGAGAAATAGGTATAGGTACACTTATGTTAGTTTACCTGCAAACTATAAAAATCATGAAAGGCTCATCAAAGCTTTTGTTTTATTTTATGAGAAAACAGGATATGGTGAATTACATCTTACCATAACTAAGGATTTCCCAAATTTATTGAATGAAGTTGAAAGGCTTCAATTATTAGGAATTCCAATTGTTAATCATGGGTTTTTAAATAAGATGGAATTGATTACTTTGTATAAAAGTTCAGAATATGTTGTTTTTCCATCGCTTGTAGAAAGTTTCGGTTTAGGTATTGTGGAAGCACTTGAAAACGGCTGTAAAATTATTGGTGCAGATTTGCCCTATATGAGAGCTGTATGTGAACCCTCCATTAGTTTTAATCCAGAGTTGGTTTCAGATATTTTACTTGCCTTTGAAAAATCAATTAATAGCAATGTAAAGTTAAGTAGGCAATTGTTATTTGATGAAATAGAGGAATTAATAGAATTATTAGGTTAATCGTATTTAGCTAAATTTTTAGTATTTGTACTTTTTAAAAAAAATATAAATGGTTGATATAAGTATTATAGTTTTAACTTATAATGAAGAGATTCATATTAAGAGGTGTATTGAAAAAGTTAAAGAGCTTACAAGTAAAATATTTATTGTAGATAGTTTTTCCACAGATAAAACAGCTGAAATAGCTACTGAATTAGGGGCAATTGTCGTTCAAAATAAATGGCCTGGAAATCAGGCTGCCCAATTTAATTGGGCATTAGATAATCTGGATATCCAAACGGAGTGGATATTACGACTTGATGCAGATGAATATCTAACAGATAAATTAATCATAGAAATTAGAGAAAAGCTCCCTTTTTTAAATGAGAAAATTAATGGTGTATTTTTAGATCGAAAGCTCGTTTTTATGGGGAAATTGATTAGATACGGCATTGATAAAACAATTATTTTAAGGTTGTTTAGAAAAAATAAAGCTAGATATTCTCAATCGTGGATGGATGAACATCTAGTGTTATCAGAAGGAGATACCATTTTATTTGATACTAGTTTTATAGATGATAATTTAGATTCAATAGGCAGGTGGACGGATAAACACAATGATTATTCTATACGTGAAGCCATAAACATATTAGATAATCGTCTTGGACTCTTAAATAATCTGAGGGAAAAAGACCAAAATTTGCAGAAAAAAAAATTTTACACCAAGCTTCCCTTGTTTTTTAGGGCATTTGCCTATTTCTTATTTAGATATGTCTTTAAATTTGGGTTTCTGGATGGTAAGGAAGGTTTTATTCGTCACTTTTTGCAAGGATGGTGGTATCGAACACTTGTGGATACTAAATTATTTGAGATCGAAAGAGCTTGCGGTAATGATAAATTAAAAATAAAACTGTACCTGAAACAGAGGTATGGAATAGAAATATAACAATAACAATAAAGATATGTTGAAAGACAGAGTATTATTAATAACTGGAGGAACGGGTTCATTTGGGAATGCTGTGTTGAACCGTTTCCTTTATACAGATCATTTTAAAGAAATTCGTATTTTTTCCCGTGATGAAAAAAAGCAGGATGATATGCGTAATCAATTAAAGAATGATAAACTGAAATTTTATATAGGTGATGTTAGAGATTACAGCAGTGTTGAGCGTGCTATGCGGGGAGTAGATTATGTATTCCATGCGGCTGCTCTAAAACAAGTACCTTCGTGTGAGTTTTTTCCGTTGGAAGCTACTAAAACTAATGTGTTTGGTACCCAAAATGTAATTGATGCAGCGGCAAGTAACAAAGTAAAAAAAGTAATTTGTCTGAGTACAGATAAAGCGGCTTATCCAATTAATGCTATGGGTATTTCGAAAGCATTGATGGAAAAAGTAGCCATCGCAGCTTCAAGAAATATTATCGATACTACAGTTTGTTTAACCCGTTATGGGAACGTAATGGCTTCGAGAGGATCGGTTATTCCGTTGTTTTTAAAACAAATTAAAAACGGTGAAACTATTACTATTACAGATCCTAATATGACCCGTTTTTTGATGTCATTGGAAGAAGCAGTTGAATTAGTTCTTTTTGCTTTTGAGCATGGTAATTCGGGTGATTTGTTTGTAAATAAGGCACCAGCAGGAACTATTGGTGATTTAGCGCAGGCGTTAAAAGAACTTTGTAAAGCTGATAATGAAATCAAGATTATAGGAACACGCCATGGGGAGAAGTTGTATGAGACTTTGTGTACTCGTGAAGAAATGGTTAAAGCAGAAGATATGGGGGATTTCTACAGAATTCCAGCTGATAACCGTGATTTGAATTATGCACAATATTTCTCTGAAGGAGAACAGGATGTTTCTTTAATTGAAGATTATCATTCACATAATACAGAACAACAAGATGTGGAAGGAATGAAACGTTTGTTGGCACAATTACCATTGATCCGAAAAGAAGTGTTTGGAGAAGATGTGGTTCAAATGCCAGGTTAGGAATTAGTAACCAGTAATTAGTTTTAGTAAGTATAGGACGATTTTTAATCGTAAAATAATATGATTCCAAAAATAATAAATGGAGGTAGTCATTCTGATGTGAGAGGTACCCTTCGGTTTAATAATTCTTTTGATGCAACAACTGTCAAAAGAGTATATCTAATAGAAAATAAAGATACTGTATTTGTGCGTGGATGGCAAGGTCATCGAGTTGAACAAAGATGGTTTTCTGTTTTACAAGGGAGTTTTAAAATAGAACTAATTGCTATTGATGATTGGGAACATCCATCTAAAAAATTACAATCGAAAGTTTTTATCATCAGCTCAGATACATTTGATGTATTACATGTTCCTAAAGGTTATGTAAGTAGTATTCAGTCTTTAGAAGAAAATGCTAAATTATTGGTGATGGCTGATTATTTATTGGGAGAAATTCACGATGAATATCGATTTGATATTGATTATTTTAAATAAAATAATTTAAAGCAGATTGGCACAGATTAAAAACTATCGATGAAGGCTGATTTTTTTTAAAAATTAAAGAATAAGCGGACATCTGTATGAAATAGAATATTTGCTTGAAATGATTCAGAAATATAATTATGATTAAAATAGGAATTACAGGTCAGGCTGGTTTTGTCGGCACAGATTTATACAATACTTTAGGTTTATTTCCAAATGAATTTCAAAGAATTGATTTTCAAAAAGAGTATTTTGAAGATTCAACTAAACTAAATGCTTTTGTCGCTAAATGTGACGTAATTGTGCATTTGGCAGCCATGAACCGTCACAATGATCCTCAGGTTATTTATGATACCAATCTAAGTTTGGTTCGAAAATTGGTTCAATCTCTACATGCTACCAATAGCAAAGCTCATGTTCTCTTTTCTTCATCTACTCAAGAAGAAAGAGATAATCTTTATGGGAAGTCTAAAAAAGAAGGGCGGGAGTTAATGATGGATTGGGCAAAAAAATCTGGAGGAAAATTTACAGGGATGATTATTCCTAATGTTTTCGGTCCTTTCGGACATCCCTATTACAATTCGGTGGTAGCCACTTTTTGCCATAAATTATCACATAACGAAACACCTACCATTGATGTGGATGGTGATTTGAAGCTGATTTATGTGGGTGAATTAGTCAATGTGATTTTATCTGAAATTAAAAATGGAGAGGGGAATCCTGAAATTGTAATTCCTCATACATCTGAATCGAAAGTTTCTCAGCTATTATTTTTGTTGGAATCCTATAAAGAACAATACCATAACAATGGAATTATTCCAACTATAAAAAATGCATTTGAATTGAATCTGTTTAATACGTTTCGTTGTTATATGGATATAAAAAATCACTTCCCAGTGAAATTTGTTCAACATACGGATCCTAGAGGTTCTTTTGTAGAAATCATTCGTTTGGGAGTAGGGGGGCAAGTATCGTTTTCTACTACAGTTCCCGGAATTACAAGGGGTAATCATTATCATACCCGAAAAATAGAACGTTTTGCAGTGATTAAAGGCAAAGCTCTAATTCAGTTGCGTCGAATAGGGACAGATGAGGTTTTAGATTTTTATCTTGATGGTAATGAACCTTGTTATGTTGATATGCCTATATGGTATACTCATAATATTAAAAATATTGGAGATGAGGTATTATATACCAATTTTTGGATCAATGAATTTTATGATTCAAATGATCCGGATACTTATTTTGAAAATGTATAATAAAAAATAATAATATCATAGATATAATGAAATCAAGATTAAAAGTAATGACTGTGGTTGGTACTAGACCAGAGATTATTCGTCTTTCGAGAGTTATGGCTGCATTAGATGCTTCTGCAGCTATTGAGCATATAATTGTTCATACAGGGCAAAATTATGATTATGAATTAAACCAAATTTTCTTTAAAGATTTAGGAATTCGTAAACCTGATTTTTTCTTGAATGCAGCTGGTGCAACAGCAACAGAGACGGTGGGTCAGATACTCATTAAAATAGATCCTTTATTAGAGACTGAAAAGCCTGATGCTTTTTTAGTCTTGGGAGACACTAATAGTTGTTTGTGTGCTATACCGGCTAAGAAAAGACATATTCCAATTTTCCATATGGAAGCCGGAAATCGTTGTTTTGATCAAAGGGTACCTGAGGAAACCAATCGTAAAATTGTAGATCATATTTCAGATATTAATCTGACCTATAGTGATATTGCTCGTGAATATTTATTGCGAGAAGGCTTGCCAGCTGATAGAATCATCAAGACGGGGTCGCCTATGTTTGAGGTTTTAAATCATTATTTACCAGACATCAAAGCCTCGGATATTCTAAATACATTGAATTTGAACGAAAATGAGTATTTTGTAGTTTCGGCTCATAGGGAAGAGAATATTAATAGTGAAATAAATTTTAAGGGCTTAATGGAAAGCCTGAATTTGATAGCTGAAAAATATGGCTACCCTATTATTGTAAGTACGCATCCAAGAACCCAAAAGATGATTGATTCCAAACAAATTGAGATGAGACCAGAAGTTCAATTTTTAAAGCCGATGGGGTTTAATGATTATAATGCATTACAGATGAAATCTTTTGCGGTTTTATCTGATAGTGGTACCATATCTGAGGAATCATCAACGTTGAATTTTCCAGCGTTGAATATTCGCGATGCACACGAACGTCCAGAGGCAATGGAAGAAGCATCGGTAATGATGGTGGGATTAAATCCGGAAAGGATTATGCAAGGATTAACACAATTGCAGTATCAAAAAAGAGGAACTGAACGCAATTTTAGACCTGTGGCTGATTATTCAATGCCGAACGTGTCAGAGAAAATGGTTCGTATAATTCTGAGTTATACGGATTATGTTAAACGTGTGGTTTGGAGTGAAAGATAGTTGATTATGAATATACTTTTAGTTACACAATACTTTTATCCAGAAAATTTTAAAAGTAATGATATTGCTTTTGAGCTTGTAAAAAAAGGTCATAAAGTAACTGTGTTAACCGGATTGCCTAATTATCCTGAAGGAAATATTTATGATGGATATAGTGTTTTTAATAGAAGTAAAGAATATATAAATGGTGTTAAAGTAGTCCGTGCTTTATTAATTCCCAGAGGGAACGGTGGAGGAATTAGGTTGTTTTTGAACTATTTTAGTTGGGCTTTTTTTGCATCATTCAAAGCAATACTTTTAGCATTTACGAATAAGTTTGATGCTGTAATAGTGCATGAGCCATCGCCTATTACCCAAGGATTTCCTGCTATTGTTGTTAAGAAAATTCAAAAAATCCCTATTTATTTCTGGGTTCTAGATCTGTGGCCGGAAAGTTTGACTTCTGCCGGAGGAATAAATAATAGATATGTATTGGGCTTTTTTGACAAAATAGTTAAGTATATATATAATCATTCGGATAAAATTTTAATTAGTTCTAAGGGCTTTAGGAAATCAATTTTAGATAAAGGGAGCTATGGGGATAAATTGATTTATTTCCCGAATTGGTCAGAAGATTCTATTTCAAAGGGGAATAAAAATTATCCAATTCCTGATTTGCCTAATGAATTTAAGGTTGTATTTGCAGGTAATATAGGGGTTTCACAAGATATGGAAAATGTAATGTTGGCTGCTCTAGAGCTAAAATATCATTCGAATATAAAATTCATTTTTGTAGGAGATGGAAGGAGTAAATCTTTTGTTGAAGAGTTTGTTAACGATAATGGTTTGGGGGATAATGTTTATTTAATGGGGAAATATCCTATTGAAGCCATGACTTCGTTTTTTGAAAAAGCAGATGCATTATTAGTTTCTTTAAAAGATGAATTAATTTTTAATTTAACTGTTCCTGCAAAAGTTCAAGCCTACATGAGTGCTTCTAAACCTATATTGGCAATGATAAATGGAGAAGGAGCTGATCTTATCAATGAAGCAAAGTGTGGGTTTTCAGCCTCTGCGGGTGATTATAAGAGTTTAGCACAAATAATAATTAAGCTGTATGATTTAGATGAAGAAGAAAGGTTGAATATGGGGAAATTGGGTTTTAAATATTATGATGAACATTTTAACATGGACAATTGTATTAATAATTTAAATAGAATAATCGGAGGACAAGAAAAATGAAAATAATTATTACTGGTTCTTCAGGATTTGTAGGACAAAATCTTTCAAAATATTTAGAGCATCATAACTGTACGATTCAATCTTTGTCGATGAGAAATAAAGATTGGAAAAGTGCCTTGGATATAAAAGCTGAAGCAATCATCCATTTGGCAGGAAAGGCTCATGATACAAGTAATGTAAGTTTAGTGTCAGATTATTTTAAGGTTAATACGAATTTAACAAAGGAATTGTTTAGTGTTTTCTTGAAAAGTGAGATAAAAGATTTTATTTATTTTAGTAGTGTTAAAGCTGTTGCAGATACGGTGGATGGCGTATTAACAGAAGAAGTTTTAGCTGAAGCTCAGACTCCATATGGTCAGTCAAAGTTACAATCAGAAGAATACATACTTTCTCAACGAATACCAGAAGGCAAGCGTGTTTTTATCATAAGGCCTTGTATGATTCATGGCTCAGGAAATAAGGGTAATCTTAATTTATTGTATAAAATGGTTAAGAAAGGAATCCCTTATCCATTAGCCTCTTTTGATAATCAAAGATCTTTTTTGAGTATAGATAATTTAAACTTTTTGATTAAAGAAATTATAAACATTAAAGAAATTACCTCTGGAGTTTATAATTTTGCTGACGATGAAAGTGTGTCAACAAATGAATTAGTTTGTATAATTTCAAAGGTGTCCTCTAAAAAAACGAGATTATGGAAGATTCCTAAAAAAATAATTATTGCAGTTTCTAAGATAGGAGATGTGTTGCATTTACCTTTAAACTCGGAACGCTTAAAAAAAATGACTGAAAGTTATCTAGTCTCAAATGATAAGATAAAAAAAGCATTGAATATAAAAAAACTTCCGCTGCATGCATCTGAAGGATTAGAGAAAACAATTAAGAGTTTTATTGAAAAACATTAAAAAATGTATTATTTTTTTTTAGCTATACTGTTATTTATTTTAGAGTTAATTTATTTCAAAATCGCAGATGCTTACAATATTATTGATAAGCCCAACAGTAGATCTTCACATACAGCTGTAACTTTAAGGGGAGGTGGGATTATTTTTCCCATAGCGGTGAGTATTGCTTTTTTTTTAGGATTTATTTCTTGGTCCGTAACAGTAGCAGTAGTGTTGGTAGCACTAGTTAGTTTTATAGATGATATAAAACCTTTACCGCAGTTACCTCGATTTTTATCACATGTTATAGCTGTTGGTTTGGTTTTTTATGAATTGGATTTGTTTTCTGAACCTTTATGGGTACTTCCTGTTGTATTTGTCTTATTAATTGGATGGGTAAATGCGTTTAATTTTATGGATGGTATTAATGGAATAACAGTTTTATATGCATTAACGGCCATAATCAGTTTTTCTTTTTTACCAATACATGAAACTCATTTACCGTTATTGATTGTGATGGGATTGGCTTGTTTTGTTTTCGGAATATTTAATGTCAGAAAAAAAGCCAAAACCTTTGCAGGAGATGTGGGGAGTATAAGTCTAGCACTCTTTTTGGGCTATTTTATGATAAAAACTATTATTGGATCCGGACAATTGGGATACATTTTATTTTTTTCGGTGTATGGTATTGATGCTGTTATTACAATCTTAAACAGAATTAAAAAAAAAGAAAATATATTTCAGCCGCACCGTTCTCATTTATATCAATATTTGGCTAATGAAATGGGATATTCTCATATTTTGGTTGCCTGTATTTATGCGGGGCTTCAATTTATGATAAATACAGTTGTTATTTATATGGATACCAAAGGAGATTTAACTCTATTGTTTTCTGTTGGAATTTTATTAATTCTGACATTTGTTTATATGTTGGTTCGGAAGTTTGTTATTCATAAAATGGTCTTAAGGAATATCTGATTTTTTTTAATTTTTAAAAAGTGAATAAAAATAAGATTTGGATCTCATCTCCTCATATGGGAGGCAGTGAACAGAAATACATTCAAGAGGCATTTGATACCAATTGGATTGCTCCGGTAGGAGCTAATATTGATGGTTTCGAGAAGGGATTAGAAAATTATTTAGGAAATAGTTGTCATGTAGGAGCTTTAAGTTCAGGGACAGCAGCGATTCATTTAGGATTAGTTTTGTTAGGAGTACAGGCTGGTGATGAGGTGATTTGCCAAAGCATGACCTTTTCGGCCTCGGCGAATCCTATTTTGTATTTAGGGGCAACGCCTATTTTTATCGATAGTGAAAGCGAGACGTGGAATCTATGTCCAGTAACTCTGGAGAAAGCTATCGTTGATAGGGTATCCAAAGGCAAAAAACCAAAAGCAATTATTGCGGTGCATTTATATGGAATGCCATTTAAGGTAGATGAGATAAGAGCTATAGCTAATCAATATGAAATTCCTGTTTTAGAAGATGGAGCAGAAGCCTTAGGTAGCTCTTATAAAGGTCAAAAATGCGGTACTTTTGGTGTTATTGGAGTATTGTCTTTTAATGGCAACAAAATTATTACCACTTCTGGTGGTGGTGCAATTGTTACTCAAAACAAAGAATTAAAAGAAAAAGTCATTTTTCTAGCAACCCAAGCTAGAGAAAATGCACCACATTACCAACATTCTGAAATAGGATATAATTACCGCATGAGCAATATTTGTGCAGGTATAGGACGTGGACAGATGGAAGTTTTAGACAAGCATATTGCTCTGCGTGTAAGGATGAATGTTTTTTATCAAGAATTGTTTCAGGATATCGAAGGGATAAGAGTTTTTGATGTTCCTAATAAAGATTATGTGTCTAATTATTGGTTGAGTACTATTATGGTTGATTCCGAAAAAACAAATGGAATTAAAGTTGAACATATTCGATTGGCATTAGAACAAGAAAATATTGAATCCAGACCATTATGGAAACCGATGCATTTGCAGCCTGTTTTCGGAAAGTATCCTTATTATGGAGGTTCGGTAGCGGAAAATCTATTTAAAAAAGGATTATGCTTACCTTCGGGATCTAATCTTACCGAAACAGATAGAGAAAGAATCAAAGAAGTGGTACGTAAATTATTTTAATTCTAATTGTAATTTATGCGAATCAATTTTTTAATTTGTATCTGTCTGTTTTACAGTGTATATCTTACAGTTTTTTAAAACTTTTAAGATGTGATCCAACCAATGTCAGTGTTCTGTTTCGAATATTTTTTTTCTTATGTTGCTTCTATATAGGTACTTGAGCTAAGTAAGAGTTGAATACGTTTTATAGATTGATTATAAAATCCTATTTATAACTTAAATTAAGAGGTAATTCTTATATTTGTGCCCTTAAAAAACAATACCCCATTATGAAATATTTTTTTATTTTGAAAAAAACGATCCCATTAGTATTCGTTCTATTCTTGTTTTCTTGTACGCCAAGGAAAGATATTGTGTATTATCAAAATATTGATACTTTATCATCTAAAGAGAAAATTAATTCGTATGAGATTAAAATTCAACCAGACGATTTATTAAGCATTAATGTTACTGCCGAGGATCCTCAAGCGGTAATACCTTTTGGAGGTAATTCTGATAGTCTAGGTTCTGTTGCTTCTAGCCCTAGTACTGTTGGGGCTTCTTATTTAGTGGACGATGAAGGGTTTATTAATTTTCCGGTTTTAGGTAAGTTAAAAGTGAGTGGATTGACCCGAAGCGAATTACTTAAATTGTTTGAAAATAAAATTGCTCCATATGTTAAGAATCCAATAATAATTATTAGGATAATCAATTTTAAAATCTCAGTTCAAGGCGAGGTGAATGCTACAGGGGTTTTTCCTGTAAAATCAGAGCGTGTTACTTTAATTGAAGCTTTAAGTATGGCAGGTGATTTAACTATTAAGGGGAGAAGGGATAATATTTTGATCATAAGAGAAATTGATGGGGTGAAGTCCTATTTTAGAGTTGATATAACCAAAGCCGATTTTATAAATTCCCCTTTTTATTATTTAGCTCAAAATGACGTGGTGTATGTAGAGCCTATTAAGAATAAAATTAATGAGGCCAATACTAATCCCAATACAACTTTGTATTTGAGCGCGGTTTCAATGTTTGTTACTCTATTTACTTTAGCAATTACAATACTTAAATAATTTTTTTGATGGAAAATAGTATGATGAAGGAAGATCATGAAAATGATTTTCAAATCAAAGTTGAATTAGATAAATATTTAATCCATTGGAAATGGTTTGTAATGACAGTATTTGTGGCATTCGTTATTGCATTTGTGAATTTAAGGTATACTATTCCTGAATATAAGGCGTCTAATACAATATTGTTGAAAGATGCTAATAAAGGAGGAGTTCTTGCTGAATTGTCTGCTGTTTCGAATATGGGATTTGGTCGTGGAAATTCAAATAATGTGGATAACGAGATTGTAATTTTAAAATCGAGAACCTTAGTTGAAAGTACTGTCAAAAAAATGAATTTTAATATAAATTTGATTGTCAAAGGAAAAGTAGTTGACGGTGAAATTTATAATGATGCTCCCATTAAAGTAGTTTTTTTAAATAAAACACCAGATTTTTACCAAAAGAGAATGTCTTTTTTGTTTGCTAAAGTTTCTACGAATACCTTTACAATTAAAAATGAATTAAGTGTAGGAGGAGAAGCTAATGTTATTGTTTCAAACAAGAAAGAATTTCGATATGGAGAACCTATTCAAACTAAATATGGTGATTTAGTGATTAGTAAGACATTATTTGCAGACAAACAAACAATAAAAGAAAATTCGTTAATAAATATTGTTGTAAATCCAATTGCAGATGTTGAGGACAGCTTTAAACAAAGATTGTCGGTTGCTTCAATAGAAAAAGGAAGTAGTGTGATAGAAATGGGATTTACCGATCAGGTTCCTGATAGAGCGGCAGATTTTTTGAATGCTTTGGTTCAATGTTATAATGAAAATGCCATTAGTGATAAAAATTTTATTGCTGATAATACTTCTAAATTTATTGCTAACCGATTAGAAATCATTACTAAAGAACTTGGAGGGGTTGAGAAAGATGTGGAGGATTTCAAAAAAACAAACCAATTAATAGATATTGAGACACAATCTTCTGCCTATATTGATGGGTCTACTGATTATAATAAAAAGATAATTGAGATAGAGGCTCAGCAAAATTTAGTTTCTTCCGTAATTGATTTTATGAAGAAAAGTGACAATTCAAGTCTTTTACCTGCAAATCTTATCGAAGGTGACGCTTCGGATTTAATAAGTTCTTATAATAGTTTGGTTTTAGATAGAAATAGAATCTTAAAAACGGCCACAATAACCAATCCGGTTGTTGTTAAAATGGATCAACAGATTGCTTCCCTTAAATCCAATATAATGGAAAGTTTGGGTAGAACCCAAACAGCATTAAATATACAGAGACGTAGTTTTAGAGGGCAAGAAGGGGTTGTAAATGCCAAAATAGAAAAGATTCCTACTCAGGAACGCCAATTTAAGATTATTGCCAGACAACAAAAAGTTAAAGAAGAGCTATATTTGTATTTGTTACAAAAAAGAGAAGAAACAGCTATTGCATTATTAGCAACTGAGCCTAATGCCAGAGTAATTGATATGGCCAAACCTTCCTATAATCCAATCTCTCCTAAAAAGAGTATTACATATTTAGTAGCCTTATTGTTAGGGATTCTTATTCCTTTTGGGGTGATTTATATAAAAGATTTATTGGATACTAAAATTAAAAGTCGTTTAGATATAGAAGGGAAAACCAATATTCCGTTTATTGGAGATATACCTACTTCTGAGTCTCATTCTGAGATAATACAATCAGAAAGCAGGACTAGTTCGGCTGAGGCATTGAGAATCATCAGAACGAATTTAGAGTTTATGGTAAATACGGTTCCTAGTGGCCAAGCCAAAACTATCTTTATGACTTCTACTTTTCCTAAAGAAGGAAAGACTTTTGTTTCGGTGAATTTAGCGGCTACTTTTGCTCTTTCTGGTAAAAAAGTATTGTTGATAGGTATGGATATCAGGAACCCAAAATTAGATGAATATCTTACATTGCCAGATAGAGGAGTTACTAATTATTTGTCTTCAAAAGAGTTAAACTTAGAGGATTTGATTGTAAAAAAAGAAGGCTATGAAGCTCTTTATATTTTACCAGCAGGGATTATTCCACCAAACCCTGCTGAATTATTGATGGGTAAAAAAGTTGATTCTTTATTTGAAACTTTAAAAAAGCAATATGATTACATTATAGTCGATACAGCTCCTGTTAGTTTAGTGACCGACACACTTTTAATTGCTAAATATGCAGATTGTTTTGTGTATGTCGCACGTGCTAATGTTTTAGAAAAACGCATGTTGAGTATTCCAAATACTTTATATAAAGAACAAAAACTACCTAATATGTGTATATTGCTTAATGATACTGATTCAACCAAAGGCTATGGTTATGGTTATGGTTACGGTGTACATTTAGAAGAAAAAACTTGGCACAAAAAAATATTTAATATATAATTATTGCTTCAAATAGAATAAAGCACTAAAAGTTTATAAAGAAGTGTTTTATGAATTTTTGGTGCTTTATATTTGTATAAAAAAAAAGCAAAATGACGATTGAAAAAACTCCCATTGACGATTTAATAATTATTAATCCCTCTGTTTTTTATGATGAAAGAGGTTGTTTTTTTGAAGCTTATAATCAAGTTAAGTTCTTAGAAAATGGATTAGATTATCATTTTATTCAAGACAATCAGTCGTTTTCTAAAAGAGGAGTAATCCGTGGTTTGCATTTACAACTTAATCCTTTTGCGCAAGCTAAAATAGTTCGTGCTTTAGAGGGGGAAATCCTTGATGTTGCTGTTGATTTACGAAAAAAGTCACCAACTTTTGGTCAGTATTTTTCGGTAATTCTAAGTGCCGAAAACAAAAAACAATTGATGATTCCGCACGGTTTTGCTCATGGATTTTCGGTCTTGAGCGAAACAGCTTCGGTTTTGTATAAAGTAGATCAAGTCTATAATAAAGAGAGTGAAAGAGGAATCCGTTTTGATGATACTACATTAAATATTGATTGGCAATTAGAATCAGATGAAATTATTGTTTCAGATAAAGATTTGATTCTGCCTAGTTTTGAAGACCTTGATTTTTCTTTCGAATAATATGAAAAAAATACTAGTAACAGGTGCCAATGGGCAACTAGGATCTGAATTGAGAGTGTTGTCTAATAATAGTACTTTCGAATTGGTTTTTACAGACTACCAAGAATTAGATTTGTGTGATTTAAAAAATTTAGCAACTTCAATTGCCCAAATCAATCCACAAATCATAATTAATTGTGCGGCACATACAGCCGTCGATAAAGCAGAGTCAGAATACGAATTGTCGGATGTGTTGAATCATCAGGCGGTGGCTATTATGTCCAAATGGAGTTCTGAAAACAATTGCAAATTGATTCATATTTCGACCGATTATGTTTTTGACGGAAATTCGGCTGTTGCTTTGACTGAGGAAGCTCCAACAAATCCAATTAATGTATATGGTGTTACCAAATTGGCAGGTGAAAAAGCCTGTTTGGAAAATAACGCCGATGCTATTATTATCCGTACTTCTTGGGTATATTCCAGTTTTGGGAATAATTTCGTAAAAACCATGTCCCGATTAATGAAAGAAAGAGATAGTTTGAATGTGGTAAATGACCAAATAGGAAGTCCAACCTATGCTGCCGATTTAGCTCAAGCAATAATGACTATAATCAATCACTCTAATTGGAAGTCTGGAATCTTCAATTTTTCAAATGAAGGAGAAATTAGTTGGTTTGAATTTGCTTTAGCAATACAAGAAATAGTTGATTTCGATTGCGTAATTAATGGAATTCCATCATCAGCTTATCCTACACCGGCAAAACGCCCTGCTTATTCTTTATTAGATAAAAGCAAAATTAAGAGTACTTTTGGAGTTACTGTACCAGAGTATAAAGAGAGTTTGATAAAATGTATGGAGCTGTTGAAAGTTAGAGGTTAGAAGTTAGGAGTGAATAAATTTCTTTTTCTATACTTTAAGGAGGGGCAAGAAAAAGAAATTTTGAGGAAGAGGAAAATAAAAAAGAATTTATTAATTCGTTTCAATTCGAAAAAATAGAAATAAATGAAAAAAATACTAATCACAGGAGGTGCCGGTTTCATAGGTTCTCATGTTGTGAGACGTTTTGTGAATAAATATCCAGAGTATCAAATTTTTAATTTGGATGCGTTGACTTATGCAGGTAATTTAGAAAACATCGCAGATATAGAAAATCAAGCCAATTATACTTTTATAAAAGGAGATATTATTGATGCCGATTTTATCAATAAATTGTTTGAAGAACACCAATTTGAAGGTGTGTTGCATTTGGCGGCAGAATCTCATGTAGATCGCTCCATTACTGATCCGATGGCATTTGTAAAAACCAATGTAATTGGAACAGTTAATTTATTAAATGCTGCAAGAACGATTTGGAAAGACAATTTTGAAGGAAAACGTTTTTACCATATCAGTACTGATGAGGTATATGGAAGTTTAGGGGCTGAAGGATTGTTTACGGAAACAACAGCTTATGACCCTAATTCGCCTTATTCGGCTTCTAAGGCAAGTTCTGATCATTTTGTCAGAGCCTATGGAGAGACCTATGGCTTGCCTTATGTTTTGACCAATTGTTCGAATAATTACGGCCCTTTTCATTTTCCGGAAAAATTAATTCCATTATTTATTAATAATATCATTCAAAACAAACCTTTACCTGTTTATGGTGATGGAAAGTATACTCGTGATTGGCTTTTTGTTGAGGATCATGCGGTAGCTATCGATTTGGTTTTTCACGAAGGAAATAATCACGACACATATAATATTGGTGGTTTTAATGAATGGCAAAATATCGATTTGGTAAAATTACTTTGTAAAATCATGGATAAAAAACTAGGGAGAGCAATTGGTACATCAGAAGAATTAATCACCTATGTAAAGGATCGTCCAGGGCATGATTTGCGTTATGCTATTGATGCAACTAAAATTAATCAAGAATTAGGTTGGAAACCTTCGGTAACTTTTGAAGAAGGATTAGAGAAAACCGTAAATTGGTACATGCAAAATCAAACATGGTTAGACAATGTTACTTCAGGAGCTTATGCTTCGTATTACGAAAAACAATATTCTTAAATTTATATAATAATGTTGTCGGTTGTCAGTTTTTTAACTCATAACTCATAACTCATAACTTCAAGGAAATGAAAGGAATTATATTAGCAGGAGGATCTGGAACTCGTTTGCACCCTTTGACTTTGGCCATGAGCAAGCAAATGATGCCGGTTTATGATAAACCAATGATTTATTATCCTTTGTCAACTTTAATGACGGCTGGGATTAATGAAATATTAATTATCTCTACTCCTCATGATTTGCCTAATTTTAAAAAATTATTGGGTGACGGTTCTACTATAGGTTGTCAATTTAGCTATGCTGAACAAGCAATACCCAATGGATTGGCACAAGCTTTTGTTATTGGTGAAGAGTTTATTGGTTCGGATAGTGTTGCTTTGGTTTTAGGAGATAATATTTTCTTTGGTTCTAATATGGACGAATTGTTGAAATCGAATACAAATCCTGAAGGAGGAGTAGTTTTTGCTTACCATGTTTCGGATTCGGAACGTTATGGAGTAGTTGAATTTGATGCGGATCTAAAAGCTATTTCAATTGAAGAAAAACCAGCTAATCCCAAATCGAATTATGCAGTTCCAGGCTTGTATTTTTATGATAATTCGGTAGTGGAAATAGCTAAGAATATCAAACCAAGTGCCAGAGGAGAGTATGAAATTACCGATGTTAATAAAGCCTATTTAGAAAAAGGGAATTTGAAAGTAGGAATATTGAGCAGAGGAACGGCTTGGTTAGATACGGGAACTTTTAATAGTTTGATGCAAGCGGGACAATTTGTTCAGGTTATTGAGGAGCGACAAGGATTAAAAGTAGGCTGTATTGAAGAAATTGCCTGGAGACAAGGATTTATTTCTGAACAACAATTGAGAACTCTAGCTGAACCCTTAAAAAAATCGGGCTATGGAGAATATCTGTTGGGATTATTGAAGCATAAATTATAATGTGTTTTAAATGATATTTGTGTGTTGATTTAGAGTTTGTTGCAATACCTAAGAAGAGTTTTTAAATAAATTATTCGAGTTATTAATTTAAATTCTGTATCTTAATACCTTTAAATACTGTATTATGGATAAATTTAAAGGTCAAAACATACTCAATTTAGTAAAAGAATTTCCAAATGATGACGCTTGTAAAGCCTATTTGAGTAAAATTAAATGGTTAGATGGTTTTAAATGCTCAAAATGTGACTCAGAAAAAGGATGTGAAAAAGCAGGTTATAACTATCATTGTTATTCCTGTAATCATGTTGAAAGCGCAACAGCTAATACACTTTTTCATAAAGTGAAATTTGGTTTGCAAAAAGCCTTTTTAATTGTATTTGAAATGACAACTAGTAGTAAAAGTTTATCAAGTATTCAAGTTGGAAAACGATATGGAATAAGTCAAACAACAGCTTGGTTTTTTATGCAAAAAGTTAGATTTGCTATGCAAAGCAGTCAGAAGTATCCTTTGTCAGAAATTGTTCATGTTGATGAATTTGTGGTCGGTGGAAAAGAAGATGGAAAACAAGGAAGAAGTTACGATACAAAAAAGACAAAAGCTGTAATAGCAGTTGAATTGACCAATAAAAACAAAGTAAAACGAGTTTATGTTAAGGCAATTGATGATTATTCCGCAAAATCATTAACCCCAATTTTTGAAGAACATATAAGTACAAGTGCAAAGATATTTACTGATAAATGGAGAGGTTATAGTCCATTAAAAGAGAAATACAATATTGAACAAAAAGAAAGCAAAAACGGAAAGAATTTTAAAGAAATGCATATTGTTATTCATCAAATAAAATCTTGGATAAGAACAGTTCCAACTCATGTTAGCAAAAAACATGTTCAATCTTATTTTAATGAATTTACTTTTAGAATTAATAGATCTATTTTTAAAGAAACCATATTTCACAAAACAATAGAAAGAATGATGACGGCAATGCCTGTTTATCAGAATCAAATAACACAGAAACTAAATATATAACTCAGTAAATTTTATTGATTAACGAATTTTTTTTTAACGCCTTTATGTGCTACTTTTGGTGTTGAATAACCAGTACTAAAAAAAAAAATATTTTGAGTAACTCTACTAAACAAGATTTTAGGGGGATGATTTTAAACTTTTTTTCGAGAGAAATTTTAAAATTTAACATCCACAATTTAAGTTATTTACCAAGATGGATTGTTGTAGGTATTGATTTAATGGTACTTATAGCTAGTTTTTTGTTTACAAAATTGATTATTAATGGTATAGGCTTACATTACGTTATTTCGGGTAATAAAATACCTTATATCTTCTTTTTGTTAGGAATGAATGTTTTTTCATTTTGGATTTTTAGAACCTATTCAGGGATTATTCGACATTCCTCTTATACAGATGCTATTAAACTACTCTTTTCTCAAATCTCAATATTAGTTTTCTTTGTGTTTTTAAACTTTGTTTTTGAGTTTATTAATGGATACAAATTATATTTAAATACAGCACTTTTTATTAATATGGTGCTTTCTTTCTGTGGTTTGTTTTTGTACCGTGTTGTGGTAAAACAAGTCTTTGAACATTTTTATTCTGAAAAAAACGACTTAAATTTACCTCGTACTTTAATCTATGGTGCTGATGCTAATGCACTTGCTGTTGCTAATGCTTTGAAGTTAGAAAGACCTAGTCGATTTAAAATTGTAGGTTTTGTAGATAAAAACAGTCAATATTCGTCCAAAAGAATGATGGACTTACCCATTTTAATTCAAAAGAAAAAATTGCCTACTTTGATGCGTTCTGTTAGTGCCGAAGGAGTAATTATTGCCGATAAAAGCCTTTCAAAAGAAGAACGCTTAGTTATAGTTGAACAATGTTTAGAATTCAATTACAAAGTATATATCGTTCCTTTAATTACGGACTGGGAAAATCAAAAAGAAATTTCTAAAAAAGTAAAAAGTTTACAAATTGAAGATTTACTAGATCGAAAACCAATTGTTTTAGATGGTAAAGCAATTTCTAAACAGCTAAAAGATAAAACAGTATTAATCACGGGAGCAGCAGGTTCCATAGGTAGCGAAATCGTAAGACAAGTATTGTTGTTTGATCCTAAAAAAATTATTGTCTTAGATCAGGCTGAGACTCCCTTACATAATCTGTGTTTAGAGTTGGCTAATAATGATACTAAAGTAAAAATTAGAACAGTAGTAGCCGATATCAAAAATAAAGACGCTATGGATATGGTGTTTAAGGATTTTCAGCCAGAAGTAGTGTATCATGCAGCGGCTTATAAACATGTACCATTGATGGAAAACAATCCTTCACAAGCTATTTTGACTAATGTAGAAGGTACTAAAAATATAGCCGATTTATCTTGTCAGTATAAAGTAAAGAATTTTGTTATGGTTTCTACGGATAAAGCAGTAAATCCGAGTAATGTAATGGGAGCAAGTAAGCGTATTGCCGAAAAGTATGTGCAATCGTTGCAATTAAAATCCAATGCAGAGAAAAATTCAAAAAGCACCCGATTCATTACCACTCGATTTGGTAATGTTTTAGGGTCTAATGGCTCTGTAGTGCCTTTGTTTACTAAACAAATTGCCGCTGGAGGTCCCATAACAATTACACATCCCGATATCATTAGGTATTTTATGACTATTCCTGAAGCTTGTCAGTTAGTTTTAGAAGCAGGAGCTATGGGTAAAGGAGGCGAAATCTATATCTTCGATATGGGGAAACCAGTCAAGATTATCGATTTGGCCAGAAAAATGATCAAACTAGCTGGTTTTATTCCTGAAGAAGATATTAAAATAAAGATTGTGGGTTTGCGACCAGGTGAAAAATTGTATGAAGAATTATTGAATGATTCCTCAAAAACAATTCCTACTCACCATCACAAAATTATGATTGCCGAAGAAATTCAAGAAGAGTTTGAAATTCTGCATGATGAAATTGAAGAACTCATTACCATTGCAAATTTTCATAAAAAAGAAGCTATTGTAGCTAAAATGAAGAAGATAGTTCCTGAATTTAAGAGCATGAATTCAACTTATGAGGTATTAGATAAATAAGTTACATAGTAGAGTTTTTTAAATACAAAGGGCATAAAGCCTTTCTCAAAGTTTACTAAGTTTTTTATAGCACAAAGAGTATAAAAAATCATCTGCCTAATCTATTTTTATGGGCTTATTCTTAGTCAAAAACGTTTGTCACCCTGAGCTTGTCGAAGGGCCTTTTTTTTTAACTGCAAAGAAATACAAAGTTTTTTCGCAAAGCACCAAAAAGGTTTACCACAAAGAGTATAAAAAATAATTTGTGAATCTGCGGTAAAATATTTAACCTCAAAATTCACAAGTTTTTACATTTTAGAACCATTAAGAACTAGGGAATTAAGTTTTATACTTAAACGAAGCTAGATCAAGTAAAAGTAAATACTTATGATTTATGTGGTAAAAAATTAAAATTTAAAAAACTGATTGTTCGCAATAATTTCTTTAAGCGGATTGATATCTTTTAATTTTACTTTTTGTTCAAAAGCCGCAATATGATTGTCATGATGCACATCAGAACCCACATAATCATACATTCCTTTTTGAAGTAATTGTTCGGCTATTTTAGCAATATTCTCCCCGTAATAACCAACTACAGCCAGTAAGTTGAGTTGGAATAAGCACCCCGCTTTTTTTAGTTTTTCGTATTCATTAAAATTTTTATGATAAAATAAATAACGTTCTGGATGTGCCAAAATAGGAATGTAACCAGCTATTTGCAAGTCAAATAATATGGAGTACAGTTGGATAGGAGCATTTATGTACGACATTTCAACTAATACATAATTATCCTTCAAAGTCAATAAATCATGCGATTGAAACAAACGGACAAATTGGTCGTCCATTAAATATTCTGCCGCAGCCTGGAAAGGGATATCGATATTGTTTTTTCTCAGTTCGAGTACCGTACTGTTTTTATTGGCGATAATTTGTTCATGAGTATTCTCCCATACATGCTGAATAATATGCGGAGTAGTAATTATCTGGGTTATTCCTATATTTTGTAGCGCCTGGGTCAGACGTAAAGAATCTTCAAAAGTTCTTGCCCCATCATCAATTCCAGGTAAGAGATGTGAATGGATATCAATGTGATTGTCGGGGATGAGATCCCTAAGAATCGGTTTGGTTTTAAAAAATGTAAACATGCCGCAAAGATAAGAAAAAGAGGTTAGAAGTTGGAAGTGAATGTTAGTGAATAAATTTTCGTTTTTTTTCATTCCGCCGCGGCGGAAGCCGAAAATTAGAAAGTACAGAATTACTAATCACGTCCTAATTTCTTTTCCACCCTTTAGGGGTAGGGGTAAGAAAAGAAATTCAACCGAAAACCTACAACCGACAACTCAACAATTTTCGTTTTTCCCCAGCCCTAAAGGGAGCCGAAAATTATAACGTACAGCATTAGTAATCAGATGTTAATTTCTTTTCCCCTTTAGGGGTAGGGGTAAGAAAAGAAATTCAACCGAAAACCTACAACCGACAACTCAACAATTTTCGTTTTTCCCCAGCCCTAAAGGAAGCCGAAAATTAGAAAGTACAGAATTACTAATCACGTCCTAATTTCTTTTCCACCCTTTAGGGAGGGGGAAGAAAAGAAATTTGAAGTTTATCCCACAACTCAAAACAGATAACGTTTAATAAAGCAGAATTTTACTCTTGAAATAGTTTTCTTTAACCATTTTTTATGTCAGTAGTCGGTTATATTTGCTTAGACCAACATCATGTTAGTATATTTGCTCCTATAATTTGATAAAGGTTTGTAATATACAATGAAGGAAACAGATAAACAGGATGAGGATTGGTTGTTTGAAATAACACCTAAGAACAAATTTTTCTCGTTTAATCTCAAAGAAGTCTGGCAATACCGAGATTTGTTGCTGCTTTTCGTGAAACGGGATGTAGTAACAGTTTATAAACAAACGGTTTTAGGACCACTGTGGTATTTGATTCAGCCTTTGTTTACTTCTATTACTTTCACTATTATTTTTAATACGGTAGCAGGTATACAAACAGGAAGCGTTCCTCCGTTTTTGTTTAATCTGGCTGGAATTACAGTGTGGAACTATTTCACAGCCTGTCTCAACGGGACTTCTAATACTTTTGCTTCAAATGCTGGAATTTTTGGAAAAGTGTATTTTCCAAGACTAATTATGCCGCTCTCGGTGGTGATTTCTAATTTGTTGAAATTCGGAATCCAGTTTTTTATTTTTATTGCTTTTTATCTTTATTTTTATTGTAGAGGAGCATCCATAAGTATGAATCCTTTTGTGGTATTCTTCCCTTTTTTAGTAGTTATGATGGGGGTTCTAGGATTGGGTTTAGGGATGATCATTTCTTCTTTAGTAACTAAATATCGTGATTTTGGCTATTTAATTGGATTTGGAGTTCAATTACTAATGTATCTTTCTGCAGTGGTATATCCTATGGCATTAATTTCCGAAAAAATGCCTAAATATGCCTGGTTGATACATTACAATCCTTTGGCTTATATTGTTGAAACCACTCGGAATTTATTGTTAAATATTGGTCAGATTTCAATTCCGGGATTGGTCTATACTTTTGTGTTAATCATTTTGCTGTTTTTTATAGGATTGCTTATTTTTAATCGAACAGAGAAAAATTTTATTGACACGGTTTAGTAGGAAGTTAGAGATGAAAGGTTGGAAGTTAGAAGTGAATAAATTTTCGTTTTTCCCCAACCCTAAAGGGAGCCGAAAATTATAACCTACAGGATTAAAATGAACGGCCCAATTTCTTTTTCCCTTTAGGGGAAGGGGGAAAAAAAGAAATTAGAATTGACAACCCATAACTGACAACTCATAACAAAGAATGAAAGACATTATATTAAAAGCCGAAAATATTTCTAAACAATACCGATTGGGTGTAGTGGGAACAGGTACGTTGACTCACGACTTGAATCGATGGTGGCATCGCATTCGTGGGAAAGAAGATCCGTATTTGAAGATTGGAGATACTAATGACCGCTCTACTAAGGGAACGTCTGATTATGTATGGGCATTGCAGGATATTAATTTTGAGGTAGAACGTGGAGAGGTTTTGGGAATCATTGGAAAAAATGGAGCAGGAAAATCAACCCTGCTTAAAATACTCTCTAAGGTAACGGCACCTACTACAGGAACTATAAAGGGGCGTGGACGTATTGCATCACTTCTTGAAGTAGGTACTGGTTTTAATGGCGAATTAACGGGTCGTGAAAATGTGTATCTTAATGGAGCCATATTAGGAATGACCAAAAAAGAAATTACCGTTAAACTGGACGAAATTATTGATTTCTCTGGTTGCGAGCGTTATATTGATACTCCTGTAAAACGTTATAGTAGCGGGATGTACGTTCGTCTTGCTTTTGCAGTAGCGGCTTTTTTAGAGCCCGAAATTTTAATTGTCGATGAAGTATTAGCCGTGGGGGATGCTGAGTTCCAGAAGAAAGCCATTGGCAAGATGCAGGATATCTCTAAAGGAGAGGGAAGAACGGTGTTGTTTGTGAGTCATAATATGGCGGCGGTGAAACAGTTATGTACTAGGGGGATTGTTTTGGAGCATGGTAGAGTGGTTTTTGAAGGGGGAGTAAATTTGGCTATAAATAAATATATTTTATCGGAGTTTGAAAATGTTAATTATAATTCTGGTGAAGTTGATTTATCAAATCATAATGATAAAAAAGATAAATATATTGGCTTACAAAGAATTGAAATTTTCTGTAATGGAATTAAAACTAATTGTATATACGCTGGTGCGAGTGTAGAAATTAAATTAGAATACTTTCTTGATGAAGATTTATATGATGCTGAAATTGGTTTAGTTATAAAAGACATGAATGAAGTGTCTTATATAGGACTGAATAATATGCATTTAGGTAATAAAGTGAAAGCAACTAAAGGGAAAGGTGTTTTTAAAATAAAAATAGAAGACTTTCCTTTATACAGTAATGATGAATATTGGATTAATCTATATTTTGGGGGTAAAGAAGGTACTTATGAAATTTTAGAAAATGCGATCAAAATACAATTGATCGATGAGGATATATATGGAACAGGATGGAAACTTGATCCTAAATGGAATAAATTTGTACATCGTAAAATAACAATAACCTAATAATGAATTATTTTAAAAATAAAATTTTACTATTTATAATAAACCTTAGTACTAGTTTAGGTAGAGGGCACTATTATAGAAAAAGGGTATTTAATTTTCATAGAATCCTGAATTCCAATTTTAAGCTGGAAGAAGATTTTTATTTTGTTCAAATTGGAGCAAATGATGGTGTAAGCTTTGATTTTTTATATGATTTCGTTATAGCCAGAAAATCTAGTGGAGTAGTGGTTGAGCCAATTAAAGAATATTTCAATGAATTGGTTAATAATTATAGTAATTTTGAGGATATAGTTAAGTTAAATTTTGCAGTACATCCAACTGCAAAATCTGCAAAAATATATAAGGTAAATCCGCAGAGTTTTTCTAAATATCCAGACTGGGTAAAAGGAATTGCTTCGTTTAATTTTAATCACCATTTGGCTTTAAATATTAATTCTGAAGATATTTTGATAGAACAGGTTGAATGTAAGCCATTAATGGATTTAGTTTTGAATAATAATCGATTAGATCTGTTACAAATAGATACTGAAGGGTATGATTATGAAGTCTTGAAAATGATTGATTTTATGTTGATTAAGCCAAAGTTGATAAAGTATGAATTTGTAGGTTTGTCCGATATTGATTTAAAAAAGTCATTTGAGTTGTTAAAAACAAATGGTTATTTTCTTTTTAAAGAGGGTGGGGACATAATTGGAGTTAATCTAGAAACTTTAGACTTAAGTTTATGATTCCGAAAACAATACATTATTGTTGGTTTGGAGGAAAAAGAAAACCAAAATTAGTAAGAGATTGTATAGCATCTTGGAAAAAATATTTGCCAGATTATCATATTATTGAATGGAATGAGAAAAATTCAGATTTATCTCATCCTTTTGTTCAGACTGCTTATATTGCAAGAAAGTGGGCTTTCGTAGCTGATTATATTAGACTAAAAGTTATTTATGAACACGGTGGAATTTATTTGGATACAGATATGATGGTTCTTAAATCATTTGATAGTTTACTTATAAATCAATGTTTTTTTGGAGCTGAAGACTTTGAATATATTAATGCAGGAATAATAGGTTCAAAAAAGGGACATGATTTTATAGGTAAATGTTTATTAAGATATGATTCTTTGTTAGTTGATCAAGATATTAATTGGTATGAGATAACAGTTCCTAAAATAATTACGACTGTTTTCAGAAATATTAATAATTTTCATTTGTTTTTTGAAAAGGAAATAAAAAATGATGACATTGTTGTTTATCCGCCGTCATATTTTTATCCTATCTTATATAATGAAAAAGAAAAAATAAGACATTATAAAAAACATATAAGTTTAAATAGCTTTACAGTTCATTTTTGGGGAGGGTCATGGATAGAACATTCTGAATTCTATTATTTTAGGAATAAAGAATATGCTAAAGGATTTCGACAATATTTTAAATTTTTTTCTTTAAATAAAATAAAAATAAAATATTTAAAAAAAATGGCATCCTGTATAAAATCTTCACTAATTAAATAACTATGGGGAATCATTTAATTTCAATAATAGTACCTTGTTATAATCAATCTCTTTATTTGAATGAATGTTTACAATCTGTATTAGATCAAACTTATATTAATTGGGAATGTATCATTATAAATGATGGAAGTTCTGATAACACGGAAGAGGTAGCTCAAAATTGGGTAAAAAAAGATAATCGTTTTAAATATTTCTACAAAGAAAATGAAGGATTGAGTAGTGCCAGGAATACAGGTTTGGATAGAGTAATTGGAGATTATATTCAGTTCTTGGATTCGGATGATTGTTTACATCCTACTAAGTTAAATGATTCACTTTCCAAAATAAAAGACCATACAAATCAAAATATTGTTGTTACTAATTTTAAAATGTTTAAAGATAATGTGGAGGATGAATTAAAAGCATTTTGTTTATTAGATCAGGAAAAATTAAATTTTAAAGATGTATTATATAGTTGGGATATTAGTTTAAATATTCCTATTCATTGCGGAATATTTAGTAGTTCGTTATTTAGTAGTTTTCGTTTTCCTCAGGAATTAAAGGCTAAAGAAGATTGGATAATGTGGTTGATTTTTTTTCAAAAAAATATTTCAACTTATTTTATTAATGATGTATTGGTTTACTATCGTGATCATGATAAAAATATGACGAAAAATTTTGATTTTATGCTTCAAAATACAATCAAAGCATTAGATTATTTAGAATTTGTAATTCCTAAAACAGATTATAAGTCCTATTTATTTTACATTATCAGTAAAAGAATGACTGATTGTGAAATTCTTGAGAAAAAGGTAGAATGTTTGGATAAAAGAGTGATTCAATTTAAGACAAGTATTGCTTACAGAATTGAAAAAAAAATCACGAAAATGTTAAATAGGTTAGGGTTGTTAAACCAGCAATAAAAATAATTTTGATATATGATTAATACACTAGTATCCATTATTATTCCCTATAATAAAGCAGATTATTTGCCTGAAGCATTGCAGTCGGTTTTGAAGCAAACAGATACTATTGGGAATGTATAATTGTTGATGATGGAAGGGTAGATAATACTGCTGAAATTGTAAAAAAGATATACTGATAAGGAGATTCTCTGTTTAAGTATTTTTTTTTCGGGAAAATAAAGGGATAAGTGTTACAAGAAGTAATAGTATAAAGTTAATTATATGAAAATAATAAAAGTAGGTTATATAGTTTCTTATGATTATTCAATGTTGTTAACTTCTATAAAACAGTTATATAAACATGTTGATAAAATTGTAGTTGCTATTGATATTGATAGAAAAACATGGAGTGGAAATACTTTTAAAATTCCAGAATCTTTTTTTGACGAGGTTAAAACTTTTGATACTAGAAATATTATTGAATTTTACTTTGATAATTTTTATATTCCGTCATTACGTCCTATAGAATGTGAGACTAGAGAACGAAATTTAGTTTTAGAAAAATTAGGAAAGGGATGGAAGATTCAATTAGATGTGGATGAGTATATATATGATTTTGAAGTAGTTTCAAAATATTTAAAAAGATATTGGTACTTAACTTTCTTTCCAAAATGGACGCCTTTAGTTTTCAAGGGAAAGTTAATTACCTTATTTAAAAAAGTAGATAGGGGATTCCTTTATATTGATAATGATGAACGTTTCCCTTTTATAACAAATCAAACTTTTAATACATATGCAAGGAAGAATAATATAATTCGAAATCATTATACAAATATTTCTGTAATTCATCAATCTTGGGCGCGAGAAGAAATTGAGATAATAATGAAAGTTAAAAATTGGGGACATCGTGATGATTTTGATACCAACGAATATATTGAATTTTGGAAAAGATTAAATAAAGATAATTATTTAAGTGTAAAAAATTTTCATCCTTTAATACCAGTACTTTGGGAGAAATTAGAATATATGGAAGCTAATTCAATTAATGATTTTATTGAGAAATATTCATATTTAAATGAGCAAAAATTATTTCCGGTTTTAATTAAAAATCAAATAAAAGCTTTGAAAAATAAACTAATAAAATAAATGCTCGCCATCATCATTCCATATTACAGATTCACTTTTTTTGATAAGACTTTACAGTCATTAGCTAATCAAATAGATAAACGTTTTAAGGTTTATATAGGTGATGATGCCAGTCCTGAAAATCCAATTGAGTTACTGGAAAAGTACAAAGGACAATTTGATTTTGTTTACCATCGTTTTGAAACTAATTTAGGAAATATTTCACTAACAAAACAATGGGAGCGATGTATTGCGCTGTCGTCCAATGAATGGTTAATGATTTTGGGAGATGATGATGTGTTAGGTGAGAATGTTATTGAGGAATTTTACAATAATATTTTGGAAGTTAAAATAAATGAAATTAATGTTATTCGTTTTGCTAGTCAAAAAATAGATGGAAATGGAAAAATAATCTCAGGGATTTTCGAACATCCAACAATTGAAAGAGCAGTTCAGTTTTTATTTGATAAAACCAGAAGCTCTTTAAGTGAATATATTTTTAGAAAACAATCTGTATTAACAATAGGAATCAGAGATTTTCCATTAGCATGGTTTTCAGATGTGTTAGCAGTTTTAGAGTTTTCTAATTTTGATGTTATTTACACTATCAATAAGTCAGTTGTAAGCATTCGTATATCATCACAAAGTATTTCCGGAAGCTCTAAATATGAGAAACAAAAGCTACAGGCTAAATTTGAGTTTTATTATTATTTAGTGAATAATAAATGTCATTTTTTTTCAGAAGCCGAAGTGAATGAATTGTTTTTTAGATTGCAAAAATGCTATATTGATAACAGGAGACAATTTTTGTTTTTTTTTTTAATTTCAAAGTTGTATTTCAAAAACCTCAAATTTAGAGATTATGGTTTATTTTTGAAAAAATCGTTTTTGAAAAATGTTTATAAAGTAAATAATGAAAAATGAGACAAGGAAGTAACCCACAAAAAAAAGATTTTAGAATCGAGATGAAATCAAATCATCGGATAGTGATGGTTGTTTTTATCCCTGAATTAAATGGTTACTATCAATCTATGTTTGAAGTCATAAAAGTTTCCATCGCTTCTTTAGTTAAAACAATACCCTCAACTTCAAAATTGTCAATTGTAGATAATGGTTCCTGTAAAGCTGTGCAATCCTATTTAATGGATTTGTTTGATAAAAAGGAGATTGATTCATTACAATTGTTGCAGGAAAATATTGGTAAAATTGATGCTCTAATTGGTGCTGCACGAGCTGTTAGAGAACCAATTATTACTCTGACTGATTGTGATATTTTATTTAAATCAAATTGGGTTCAGGAAACGATAAAAGTATTTAATAATTTTGAAAATGTAGCGTCAGTTTCACCAATCCCCATTAGATGGAATTTTAATTATTATTCTTATTCTACACAAATGGAAATACTTAAAGGTAAGTTGAAACTGAAATTCGAGCCAATCAAAGAAAATTTTGAAGATTATAATAAATTTTTAAGAAGTATCAATTGGGGTGATGGAGAGATAGAGAATACGAATCCCTGGCCTGTTCTTTCTTTTAATGGATTCAAAGCGATTATTACTAGTGATCATCAGGTTTTAACCGTTCGTAGAGATATATTGTTTAATAATTCGCCTAAAGAACCCTCTTTTATAAGAGTTGGTAGTCAGTCAGAAGAAAATTATGTCGATTATGCTATAGATTCCAGTGGAGGATTACGATTATCAACGTATTATTTTTATGCATACCATATGGGGAATATGGTAGAAGATTGGATGAATGAAATCCATTTTGATAAAAACGAGGATGAATATCCAATTCTAAAACTTCAACCAGAACTGAAGTATGTCTCTAAAAATGATTTGTTTTTCAAAATAAAAAAGAAAATAATTAAGAAGTTTTTTAAAATAAAAAAACCATATAATTATTAATTACTCCCACTGAGTTTAAAATTAATACAATATGATATTGATTTCCATTATTATTCCCTGTTATAATAGAGCAGCTTATTTGCCTGAAGCATTACAATCGGTTTTGGAACAAACATATACTAATTGGGAATGTATAATTGTTGATGATGGAAGTGTTGATAATACTGCTGAAATTGTAAAAAGATATACTGATAAGGATTCTCGGTTTAAGTATTTTTTTCAAGAAAATAGAGGTGTAAGTAGTGCAAGAAATTTAGCTTTGGAAAATTGTAAAGGTGCATTTATTCAGTTTTTGGATTCAGATGATTATATTCTTAATGACAAAATTGAGTTATCATTGAAGCAATTTAGTCGAAAAGATGTAACTGTTGTGATTTCTAATTTTAGAATGTTTACAGATAATTTAAATAAAACTACAGCTCCCTTATATGATTTAAATGAAGAACCAATTTCTTTAGAAGCTCTATTGTATAAATGGGGAGAATCATTTACTATACCAATTCATTGTGGTTTTTTTCAATCTTCCTTTTTTGAAAAATTTAGATTTTCTGAAGATATTGCTTTTAATGAAGACTGGATTATGTGGGTCAGTTATTTTTATAAAAATTGTAAAGTGTCTTTTTTAAATGAGCCGTTGGCACTTTATAGGATTAATAAAAATAGTACTACTAAAACAAAAGATTTTTTTCCTGATTTTATTAAAGTTATCGATCATTTTAAAAAAGAATTGACACATGAAGAATTTTATGAATTGTCAATAGTTTTGATATCTAGGTTTTATAGAGAGAATAAAAATTCATTAGAAAAATATAAAGCTGTCAGAAAGTCCAATAGTTTTCGAACTGGTTTGAAAATCAAGAAATATCTTAAACTGTTGGGATTGTTGGGGTTTTCAAAATATTTACTGGATTTTTTTTTAAGTATAAATTCTAAAAAATAATCAATGATATCTATTGTTGTACCATATTATAAGATTAGTTTTTTTGAAGATACATTAAGAAGTCTTGCAGCACAAACTGATAAACGTTTTAAAGTATATATTGGAGATGATGCTAGCCCTGAAGACCCAAGATTTTTATTAAATAAATACAAGGAGCAAATCGATTTTGTTTATCATCGATTTGAAGAAAATTTGGGAGGGACTTCTTTGACTAAACAATGGGAGAGATGTATTGCATTATCGGCAGATGAAGAATGGATTATGGTTTTGGGGGATGATGATGTTTTGGGAGGAAAAGTTGTCGAATCTTTTTATAATAATGAAGCTGAAATTGTTGATAGAAGCATTAATGTTGTTCGTTTTGCTACACAGGTTATTGATGAAAAAGGAGCGTTTATTACTGAGATTTATCAACATCCAAAATTTGAAAAAGGATTAGATTTTTTTATAAGAAAGTTAAAATGGCAGACAAGAAGTTCTTTATCCGAATATATTTTTAAAAAAGAAGCTTATTTAAAATATAAGTTTAAAGAATATCCTTTAGCTTTTTACAGTGATGATCAAGCTTGGGTAGATTTTACGGAAGAGAAACCTATTTTTTCAATAAATGATTATTTGATTTTTATTAGAATTTCATCACAAAGCATGTCAGGAAAAGTCCGCAAAGAAGTAGTCAAAGCTGCAGAATGGTTGTATGTGAAACAATTTTATAATAAAAAATTAAAATTATTGTTAAAAAAAGACAGATTTTTTATATTGAAAAAAATAGAATATGGTTTCTATTTCAATAAAAAGATTAATATTTTGGAATGGGGCAAATTATATTTCAAGTATTGGAAAAATTTTGATGTTAGGGAAATCTACAGATTTCATAAAAGATTATTAAAATATATATTAACTGCTAAATATTAGTTGTCTAATGAATAGAATACTTTTTATTTTACACGAGGCATCAGAAACAGGAGCTCCAATGATGATTAATAATCTGCTGCAGAGTTCGTATGCGAAAAAAAATGATTGTTATGTTTTAACTATCTATTGTGGGAAATTAGAAGAAAGTCTTAAACAAAATGCTAAAGTTTCTATTCTGCATAATAAAAAAAAAGAAAATTCATTGCTCAGTAAAATTTGTAATAACATTTATAAAATTGAAAATGATTTTTTAAAAAAAGCTGATAGTGGTTTTTTTGATTTGATTTATGTAAATAGTTTGGCTACATTAACAAGATTACCAAAATTAGATTTTTTAAAAAATAATAAATCTATTTTACATATTCATGAAGGTCCGATTCTTAGTGAGAATTTAGAAATAAATAAAATCGTGTCTAATGTATTTGATTATTTTTCTGAATTTATTTTTGTATCCAATTTTGCGAAGCAAGGTTTTATCTCAGAGCATAATATAAATTATTCAAAATGCAGGGTAATTTCTCCAGTTGTCAGAGATTTTAAAATTAAAACAATAGAAACAAAGCTGTTAGGTTTACCGGAGAATTCGTTTGTAGTTAGTTCATCAGGCTCTTTGAACTATAATAAAGGAGTTGATGTTTTTTTACAAATTGCGAAGACAGTTATAAAAAGAGCTCGTTTAAATGCTCCAATATATTTTGTTTGGGTTGGTACCAATGGAACTCAGGAAATAAGAAATCATTTTTACCATGATATAAAAAAAATGGGATTAATAGACAATATAGTTGTTATTCCTAATACAGATAAAATCATGGATTATTTTAGAGAGTCAAATCTTTTTTTGTTGTGTTCCAGAGAAGAATCTTTTTCTTTGGTAGCAATGGAAAACGCTATGATTGGAAACCCAGTAATTTGTTTTGACTCTGGTAATGGTACCAATGAATTTATTAATAACCAAAATGGTTATCTAGTACCTTATTTAGATGTTAGTGCTGCCAGTGATGCTATTTTAGAATTATATAACACACCTGATTTGTTAAATGAAAAGTCAAAAGCAATCAGAAAAATGGCAATTGATTTTTGTGAAAGAGATTCAGCAATACAGATTTTTGAAACGATTGAAGAGGTGATAAATGGAAGATAAAAAAATAAAAATACTGACTATAGTTGTAACTTATAATGGAGGTAAGTGGATTAATAAATGTATTGATTCTATTCAACGTTCAAATTTACCTTCTGATATTTACGTTATTGATAACGGAAGTATTGATGATACAGTCAGCGTTTTGAAAAAATATTCAGGAATTTATCTTTTTGAAAGTAAAATAAATTTAGGTTTTGGTCAAGCAAATAATATTGGATTGAAATATTCTTTGGATAATAATTATGATTATGTTTTTTTATTAAATCAAGATGCCTGGGTTGAGGAAGATACTTTAAAGATATTATATGCAATTGCTTTTAAAAATAATGATTATGGCATTATTTCACCTATGCATCATTTTTCAAATGAGAAAAAATTAGAATTCTTTTTTAGTACCAGGTTATCCCCATACTCTTGTGAAAACATTTTGTCTGATTATGTAGTCAAAGGAGTTGACAATATGAATGATGTTTATAGTTTGAATTTTGTAAATGCAGCTGCTTGGTTATTATCAAGAAAAGTAATTGAAAATATAGGAGGTTTTGATCCTCTATTTTTTCATTATGGAGAAGATAATAATTATTGTCAACGATTAAAATATCATAATTTTAAGATTGGTATTACACCAAAAACAAAGATATATCATGATAGTAGAACACATGAAGAAAATCAAATAATTTTAAAAAATAAGAAAATAGGACAGATGGTTTTAGATTTTAAAATCAATTTTGCAGATATTCAACGGAATAATGTTAATTTTTTGTCTCTTATTCTAAATGTTTTTAGAATGTTTTTATTTCAATCATTAAAAAAGATTATAGTTCTTGATTTTAAATCAACTATATTGATTTTTGGTGCAACTTTTAATTGTATTAGCAATATTGGAGTTATATTGAAAAGCAGGAAAATAAACATTAATTTAAAAGCAAATTATCTAAAATAGATTTAAATAGTATAATTTGCTTTTAAATTAATGTTTTTTTAATCTTTTTATATAACCAAATAAAAGTATTGGAGGAATTAAAAAGGTGTGAGTATCTTTATGCAAAAACAAACGATTTATTAAATGGTCTTGATGAATATTTTGATAATTATCCATTGTCCGTGCCTATTGAAAAAGCTTTCGCTAAAATTTTAAGAAGAATAAATGAAAAATGAACAGAAGTTAGTATTTTTTATCATTCTACCAATTACTATCAATGAAAATATCCTTTCTCATAGTTACCAAAAACCGTCCTGAAGCATTGCAGTTTACACTTAGACAATTGCAATCTCTTTTAGATGCAACAACTCACGAAGTTTTGGTATTTATTGATGGTTGCGAGGAAACAGAGCTATTACAGAGCCATTTTTTCTGGGTGAAATGGTTTGTGTCTAAGGAAAGTATTTCTGCTTCTCCGGCTCGTAATTTTTTGTATCAGCAAGCAACAGGCGAAATTTTTATTGGTCTTGATGATGATGCGCATTTAATTTCAGAAAATCTAATTGAAACCATTCAAAACTATTTCAAAACGAATTCTAATTTAGGAATCTTAGCGTTTTTAGAATTAAAGGGGTTGTTTGAAAATCCTAAAAAAGAAATACAGTCAATTGAGAAAGAAGAGTATTTAACCACTGAATTTATTGGTTGTGGTTTTGCCATTCGTAAAAGTGTATATGATCAAACTTTTGGTTTTCCTGTTTGGATGGATATTTATGGGGAAGAGACTTGTTTGTCTTTAGAAGTTTTGGATTTGGATTATGATATTTTCTATACCAATCAAGTGGCTGTTAATCATCGTGTAGATATTGCAAAAAGAAAACTACAGGGCAAGAATTATTTTCGTTTTCAAAAACAGCTGCAAAACAGTTTTAGAATCTATATGGTTTATTACCGAAATCCGGTTAGAGGAATTTTGAAATTATTACTTCATAATTTCAGAAAATATGCATTATCTGACTGGATTTATTTTAAATTGTATTTCAAATCAGTAGGAAATATGATTTTGAATTTTCCAAGATTATTAAAAATTAGAAAACCTATATCCAAAGACACACAACAAAAAATAAAAACCTTGAAAGGAATAAGTTTTTAATCTGTTAGCATTGCTGATTCAAAATAGTATATTTGTTTAGACGAAAACTAATGTACATGAAAAAAACAGCCATAATCCCCCTTAGAAAAGACTCCAAAGGAATCCCTGGAAAAAACAAAAAGAAAATGTTAGGACGTCCTCTTTTTTCTTGGGTGCTGACGGAAGCTTTTTTTTCAGAATTAGATGCCATTTATGTTTTTACGGATGATGCCGAAATTATTGATTATATCGATAAAGAATACCATTGGACTCCAAAAGTGAATGCACTGCTACGCTCGGATGAAAATGCTAGCGATACTGCTTCGACCGAAAGTGCGATGCTGGAATTTTCGGAACGTATTGAATATGATTTTGATATCCTTTGCCTATTGCAGGCTACTTCACCAATGACAATGGCAAGTGATATTAATGCTGTTTTAGCCAAAATAGAAAACGAAAAATACGATTCGGCACTTACTGTGGTTAACAGCCATCGTTTTTGTTGGAAAGCCGACGGAACACCACAAAATTATGATGTTTTCAATCGTCCAAGACGTCAGGATTTTGAGGGCTTATTAATAGAAAATGGAGCGGTCTATGCCACAACTAAGGCTGCTTTCGTTGCTTTTCAAAATCGCCTGAGCGGTAAAATTGGATTGGTTCAAATGGACGAAACAAGTTTGGTCGAAATTGATTCCATGACCGATTGGAAAATTGCTGAAGAACTATTAGCAAGCCGTTTAAAAAAAGCCAAAAAGCACCAACGTATTGATTATCTGGTTTTGGATGTTGATGGCGTTTTTACTAATGGTCAAGTCTTTTATTCTGCTGAAGGCGAATTAACCAAAGCTTTTGATATGCGCGATGGTATGGGCTTAGAAATTCTTCGTCAACATCAGGTAGAAATAGTGGTCATAACGTCAGAAAATTCAGCATTGGTTGCCCAACGCATGAAAAAACTGCAAATTGAGAATAGCTTTTTAGGAGTAAAAGATAAGTATGCTTTTTTACAACATTTTGTTAAGACAAGAAACAGTAGTTTTGGGGCTTTGGCATACATTGGCGATGATGTAAACGATTTGACTAATATTTGTAGTGTAGGATGGTCTTTTGCACCAGCCAATGCCACTGAAATAGTAAAACAAAATGCGGATTATTTACTGACTAATGCATCGGCAGAAGGCGCTATTAGAGAAGCTTGTGAGTGGATTATGAAATACAATTGTAGATATTAATCCCACCATTGTCAGTCTGAGCTCAGACTGACAGTCGGATAAAAATAGTGTAATAATTGCACTATATTATTTTAATGTTTTTGTTTTTTGTCAGTCTGAGCCTGTCGAAGACCTATAAAAATGAAATTTCACTCTTGTCAAATTGAGTTTAGCCTGTCCTGAGTTGTCACCCTGAGCCTGTCGAAGAGGAAGGGTCGAAGTTTAAAATTGTCAGTCTGAGCCTGTCTAAGGGAAAGTATCGAAGTTTAAAATAGTATTCCATGAATTGTCAGTCTGAGCTTGTCGAAGACCTATAAAGATGAAATTCCACTTTTGCCAAATTGAGCTCAGCTTGCCCTGAGTTGTCACCCTGAACTTGTCGAAGCTTATATAGATGAAATTCCACCCTTGTCAGACTGAGCCTGTCGAAGTCCCCATTGGAAAGTAATTATTTTTATTCATAGATTGCATCATTGTCAGTCTGAGTTTAGCCTCCCC
>JBDLTG010000009.1:0-62431 GCA_039805885.1 Bacteroidota bacterium | reverse complement strand
GTTAGACACTATTTGGGGCATTTTTTATGAAAAAAAAAGTAAAGTACGATTTTGCATTTAAGTTAGAATGTGTAGAATTAGTTTTAAAACAACATTTCACAGATGGATACGTTTCAAAATTGAAACAGATTCCAAGATGGAATATTCGTAAGTGGGTCAGTTTTTATAAGGCTTATGGTGAAATTGGTTTATTACCACGAATACATCAAAGTTATTCCGTTCAATTTAAGTTAAAAGTACTCAAAACCATAGAAAAGGAATCTCTTTCATTGATGTCAACTGGTATAAGATTTAATATTCCAGATATTGCCATAATTTTAAAATGGAAAAAAGATTATGCTAACTTTGGACTTGAAGGATTAGAGCCAAAACAAAGAGGTCGTCCAACTACTATGAGCAATTTTAAACCCAAAAAACGTAAATCAGACCAACCTTTAACTCGAGAGGAAGAATTATTAAAAGAAAACGAAAGACTCCGTTGTGAGAATGAATTACTAAAAAAGTTACGCGCCTTAACTCAAGCCAAGAGAAATCTTATGTCATAATGGAGCTAAGGCATAAATTTGATTTAGAATTGCTTCTAAATCTAACCAATATGGCACGTAGTAGCTTTTATTATCATCGAAAACAAATTAGATTACCCGATAAATACCAGGAAATTAAGTCATTAATTAAAGCCATTTATCAAAAACATAAAGGACGCTATGGCTATAGGCGAATAACCGATGAACTTCAAAACAAAGGAATAATTATCAATCACAAAACAGTTTTAAGACTAATGAAAATCCTTGGACTAAAAAGTGTTATTAGAGCCAAGAAATACAGATCATACAAAGGACTGCAAGGAAAAATAGCTCCTAATATTTTACAGAGAAATTTTAAGGCTGTTGCACCAAATCAAAAATGGGCAACTGACATAACTGAATTTAATGTATCAGGAAATAAATTATATTTATCTCCAATAATTGACTTGTTTAATCAAGAAATTATTAGTTATGAGCTAACGGAACGACCCGTTTTTAATCAGGTAGTTATGATGCTTAAAAAAGCATTTAAGAAAATACCAAATAACACAAATTTAACGCTTCATTCTGACCAAGGTTGGCAATACCAAATGAAGCAATATCAATATTTATTAAAAGAAAAAGGAATAACACAAAGTATGTCAAGAAAAGGAAATTGTTTAGATAATGCAATTATCGAAAACTTCTTTGGAATACTTAAATCAGAGTTATTTTATCTAAAGAAATACAAATCAATAGACCAATTAAAAAAAGAGATAAATGAATATATAATTTATTACAATAACGATAGAATCAAGTCAAATTTAAACAAAATGAGCCCGATACAATATCGAGCTCATTATTATCAAAATTAATTATAAATTTGTCTAACTTTTTGGGTGCAGTCTACATTTGAGTGGTTTTTCTATTTTCCAACCTATCCGCATGTTAATGGCTATTTTGCAGAACCACCACGTTCAAGTTCAACCCTCACTATTAGAAAAGCATCATTTTCAAATTGAACCTCTTTTTTTTGAGAGAAATTATAAAGAAGGTTTTTCTCTTGTTTTTCGTCAAATCCAATGCTACGGCAAAGGATAGGTAAAGAACCGAACAACCTGTATTGCTCGGTTTCTTTAGTTTTCAAAATGAATGGCATTTTAGTTTTCTTCTACGTAAGCCCATTCTGACCAATCACTTGAAACAATAAAATCCTTTGCTTCTTGTTCTGTTTTGAAAGTAGTTGCGTTAGAAATATCCCCTCCGAATCTACTTTCGTTTTCATCATACCATTTTGGGAAATCTCCACTTCCATCTGCAATTACATACATTACAGGAACTGCAATAAGTTCTAATTCTGCATCTTCTAATTTTTCAGTTGCAATAAATTCATTTGCTAATTCTAATGTTGCAAATTCGTTGATAAATTCTCCGTTTTCTGTGTTGATTACTTTAGTTTTCATAATGTTTGTTTTTACAGTGAGAATAACTTCGTTGTTATTTTCTTTAGCAAATATATGACTTATTTTCTAATAAACAAGCGTTTTTATAAAATATTTAAATTATTTTCTAAATCGGAAGAAAAAACAGCCATTAACATATGATACAAGCAAGCTGACTTTAGGCTAAATTTAAAGATGATTTTGTGTTTGGAAAATTAGTTTTAAACTGAAACATAAGGTTTGCTTTTTCAGCCTGCGTGTATCATCCGCCGATATCTTCACGTGGCTGCGTTATGTATAACGGATAAGTAATTTTGGCAGCTAAACGCTTCAGGAGCTTCATTCGGTAGGGCGATAGGTTCTGGAAGTTTTGGAATACAAAAATGGGTTTATTCCACTTGTTGTAGATGGCCATGGTGCATCCTGTCCGAAGTTTATTCTCTTTAGTAAAGTATTGCAAGCTGTTGAGTGTTGACGTGTCTAATCGCTTAAAAATGGATTTCATAGCATCGACTTCTTCGTCTTTAAAATACATCATCTTTTTTACGTTTCAATCCGCCCCGGACGGTAATTATAATCGCAATCCTGGTGCGTAAAACACTAGTCCAATATTCCGCCCCGGGACGGTAATTAAACCCTCCCCCAAACCCCCAGATTCTAAAAATCCCCAAAGATGTGGACTAGTGGAGTTGTGGGGCGGTAATTATGCACGCAACGGCCAATATGAACTAAATAATGATCTACAATAAATCTCAAAAATTTTTTTTTTGAGATTTCCCCCGCTCCCCCTAATTTTAAAAAGTGTTATAAAGTAGCGAGGGCGAAAAGTTGAGAAGTAAATAGTTCCACAGTTCAACAGTTCCACATATATATTATAATTATTTATATATCAAATCATTAAATCAATTTTCAAAGCTTTTAAAATTGTGGAACTTGTGGAACTGTTTTTTATAGTTCCTACATTTTTATGATAGTTCCACAAGGTTCAACGCTGTAAGTTGTTGATTTTCAAAATGTGGAACTGTGGAACGAAAATTCCTGAAAAAACTACATTAATCTATGTATATTTGTTTTAAAAAAAACTGTAAAATATTTTTCTATGAGTAGTAAATCAGCCGTAGTGATAAATTTTCCTGTAAAACCACATATTTACAAGTATTTACAAAAAAAAGTGGGTGAAAAATTAGTGGTAACTAAATTTTGCTTTTTTGGAGGGATGGTTTTAGATATTTTGACAAAAAAATACTCTGATCTGGAAGTTATTAATGACACATATACTTTTCCAGTTGAGATATCATTTAGCTACATGGAAAAAATGGGAATATATATTGATAATCGAGTTGCTAAGAAATTCAATTCCCGTGTAGATTCTATGTTCAGGGAGGAAATGAGAGGATTTGTCACTACTAACTTTTTAGCAAATAATATTCCGAAGGAAACTTCTTTAGCTCAGTTTTTAACGACTTATGATATTTACGAAGACGATATAAAATTTGAAACTTTAGTAAAGGATTTTAAACGAAATATTAAGTACTAGGGGACATATAAAAATTTGACGGATTTGTCCCCCGTTATTGTAAGTTTATACATAAATTAATTGATATTTTATAGCTATGATTGATGCAAGGGTTTCAGGAAATTATATAAACATTAATTCGGCTTCTATTTTGGACGCTAAAAAGGTATTTTACCCAATGAAATACGTTTTAGAAAAACGGGATATTGTTTTTGATGATGATTTAGCGGTAAAAATTAAGTTGCTTCCTGAAGATATAAAATTTCCTGCTACTAGCAAGCTGACTGACTCGGGACTATTGCGTGATTATAAGATAGAAATATCAATAAATAATCAATTACCGGAAACAATAGAAAAGTTAGAAAGTTTACAAAATCGAAAAGTTTTAGTGGTGTTGTATCATCCTTATGGTAAAATAATCTTTGGTTGTAATGAAATGCCACTGGAATATTTGTTTAATGATGACAATACTGTCAATCCACAACAGGATAATGGATTTACGGTTACATGCCGTGGAAATGCTTATTTTTTAAAGGTTTCACTTTAATTACTGTCCTTTTTAAAGGGGGATTACAGCCGTAAAATTGTATCGTTAATAATAGTAACGATACAATTTTTTTATTTTGAGCCAAAATCTTGACACTCTTTTTTCAGGTAAATTTTATATAGATCAGTCTTATGGGCTTGGTCTTGTTCCTTCTTTGATTTCGATTTTTACAGGTAAAAATGCTGTCGTAAAATCGGAAGCTGATAAAATTAAGGGGATTACTAAAATAAGTTTGAATGTAAATTCTTCTGCTTCGGAAGTCAATTCTTCTTTAAGTGATTCATCTAAAAAGGTTGTGGTTCTGGACCTTAAACAACCTGTTGTAAAATACAGTACTTATGACTGGTTAGGTACTCAATCCTATATCTCTATTCTTGAAACTTTAAAGAATGATCCTTCAGTTCTGGGGGTTGTGGTTGATACGGATTCGGGTGGTGGCCAACTTTATGGTACACCTGAAATGTATGACGCTGTTAAAGCTTTTGCTGAAGTAAAAATCATCGGATTTTACACTAGTGGGTATCTATGTTCTGCTGCTTATTATGTAGCAGCTCCTGCCACTTTTATAATGGCGAACAGGCGTGCTGATGCCATTGGTTCTATTGGTGGTTATGCTGTGCTTATCAATTACAATGGTATACTCGAAAAATATGGGGCGACCGTAAATACACTTTATTCGGATTTATCTCCAGATAAAAACAAAGGTCATCGAGGTGTGATGGACGGAACTGATGAGGGTGGTAAAAACTACATTTCTACAGAACTGAATCCAAATGTTTTGATTTTTCATGGAGATATGAAAGGAGTAAGACCGCAATTAAACCCAGAAGTTTTTAAGGGTGGTACCTGGTCCGGTGAAGAATCTATTGCTATGGGGTTAATAGATTTAAACGGATCTCTCAATGATGCCATTGCTGAAGTGTGGTCACGTTCAAAAAAAGGAAATTCAAATTCAAATAATAATTCAAAAACAAATAAGACTATGTCAAAAAAGACTAAGGGCTTTCCTGTGCTTCAGGGAATTCTAGGAATTGAAGGAAGTGGTATTGCTACCATTTCGACGGTTCTGGGGAATAAAGGAGTACAAATCACGGAAGCGCAACTGGAGGCGTTAGAAAACGCTTTGGTTGAAAAAGACAATGCAGTTACTGCTGCTAATGGCAAAGTGACGGAAGCTGAAGGCAAAGTCACTGTATTAGAAACCGCTGTAAAAACCGCTGTTAAAGGTGCAAAGGTTACTGTAGCTCCTGATGCAAGTATCGAAAGTCAAATTGCGACTTTAGGATCTGAAGTGACAAGACTGGGAGCGGTTCCAGGAACAAAAATCACTAAGCCAAAAGCTGAAGGTGATTCTTTTGAGGAAGAAGATAGCATTGTGAATGCCTCTGACAGTCACAATGAATTTTATAACAAAGCGTAATTTTTCAAAACTATGAATATAGATCAGATTTTAGAAGAAGTAAAAAGGTTTAAGGATCAGAATCCTACCGTTTTAAACGCAGCTATAATGTCAAAAGAAATTATTTTGAATAGATATGCGCGATTGATTCCGCGAATTAGAGGCGAATTTGCTTCTGTTAATTCGGTTATGGGACATGTGGTTCAACAGTTTTCTGCTACATGGACTGAAATGGGTGATGCTCAATTTAGAGGGAAACAATTGAAAAACTATCACCAAAAAGTAAACTTTGCTTTTACTCCAGCCGAGATTCTTGGTTCTTGGATTGAGCAAAAATACGATGAAGGTGTTGAGTTAAAAGATAAAACTATCTCTAAACACTTGATGACAATGCTTACTGCAAAAATCATTAGTGACGTGAATATTCTTTCAGTAAAAGGGAAGTTTGACGCTACCAAACCTACAGTTTTCGGTTTCTCAATGGACGGTTTGAATGAGATTCATACCAAATTGTTAGCGAATACAGACAATCCTTGTTTCAAAATTCCAACTGATGCCATTGATGATACTAATATATTGGATGTGGTATTGGAGTTCGAAAAAGGTATTCCTGAAGAATTCTCGGATGCAATTACAGGCGTGAAAATGAGTACCAAAAACGCTCAGAATTACAAATTAGCCTATGAAGATATTTTCGGAAAGAACACAAATTTTTCAGCCGGAAAAGGAGCTATTACTCGATTAGGAGAACGTGCTATTATTGGAGTTCCAAAAATGAATAAAGCACGTATAGAAGCCACTATTGACGGTAATCTTGTGAGAATGGTCGACTTGATTGAGAATCCTGGCACTATTACAGATGTACAAAAACAAGATTACAAAATCAAAGTTTTTGGAGAATTTACGCTTGGTTATGACTATGCCGTAAATGAATTGGTAATGCTTAATGATTCTACGGCAGTAAACAGAGGTCTTGGTAATCCTGCATTGGATGCTTTGTACTATCCTGAAGAAGAATTCATTTATACTCCTTAATTCTAAACAATGAGTAAAGAACTTATAAGTAAAGCAATAGAGCTCGGCATTGAGAATGCCGAGACTCTTACTCCTGCACAATTGAAAAAAGCAATTGATGCAGCTGAAAAGAAATTAGTAGACACTGCTAATTTAAAGGAGAAGGCTGTTTCTCTGGGCATAATTACAGCAGAAAAAACAGATGCTGAGTTGAGTGAAGAAATTGAAAATTTGGAAAATTCCAAATCTTTACGAGAAAAAGCTGTTAAACTGGGTGTAGAAAATGTTGAATCTCTTTCAGATGAAAATCTAGAAATTATTGTTGCATACATTGAAAAATACAAAGCAATTGCTAATGAAGAAGCAAGGGAAGCTGAGTTGTCCGAAATGCTGTCGGAATTTTTAGGAGTTGATGATGTTTATTATTTGTCAAAAGAGGAAATCAAAGGTTTATTGGCTAAAAAAGAAGTTGAGAAAGCAGCAGGAATTGAAGTTGTTGTCGAAAAATCAGAAGAAGGCAAAAGCAATGAAAGCTTTACTGTAAATAGTACAGTTTATGTTTTTGCTGACGATGCTCCAGAAGCGTTCCGATATTTAGGTCAACGTAGAACTCAAAAAGAATGGATTGCTGATAGCGATGCTCTGGAGTTGATGGTTGCGGGGAAATTATCGTTTTTAACCTTAAAAAAATAAAATCATGGCTGACGGATGTTTTGATGATTTACCAGTAGAAGACTTAGGAGCTTGTATTAATAACGAAGTACAGGCGGGAGTCTCAGAAGTGAATGTTTACTATGCGGTTCATCCGCATATAAATGTTTTTCCAATGCCTAAAAATTTTGGAGAAGTTGGGTATTCTTATGAAACTGCTGTGGCGGTTACTACGGATATTACTTTTTTCGAAGCTAAAGGTTGGGGGAAAATAGCAATTATGCCTGACTCAGGAGAAGTTTTAGTCGATTTGGTTGGAAACAAAGGAAACAAGAAAACAAAAAGTTCTTTCCCTTTTTCAGTTGCAGGAAACGACAAAAAAACATTAGGTTTCCTGAGAACGCATAAAAATACTCCGATGGTTTTTTGTGTTGCAGAGCGTGATGGGCAAAAACGTTTAGTAGGAGATAAGTTCAATGCAGCTTATGTTGTAGAAGCTAAAGGAACAACTGGTAAAGGTGGTGAAGATGATAAACTTGTCAACTTCACATTTGAAGCTTTTTGTATTCCGATTGTTTACTCTGGAGTAATCCAGGAACCAGTTGTAATTCCTTAATATGAATAAGTGTTTTGAAGTTGTAGGTCTTACTATTCTTTGTTCTTTTATTTTAAATGATTGGACTAGGTTTGATTTGCGTACCGGAATCCCGAACAATGCTTACGAAGTTTTTAAAACTGGTTTTAAGCATTTAGGATTAAAGCCTGGTGCTGAAAAGCTTTTCAAAAAAGAACCAGATTCGGTAATTATCGAACTGATCAGAAAAGCAAAACGCACGGAAGATGTTGAAATTTTAGCTTTGGTAAAACCTGATAACGTAACGATTCAGGAAGAAGTAAAGAAAAAATTAGCGGAATTTAAATAGTTTGTGTTTAGTTGATTTGTGTAAAACTCCGGGCATTTGTTCGGAGTTTTTTTTAAAGTTTTAGTATGGATATACAGTCGTGGTTTGCTTCTCAAGGTTCTTATGCTGATGGTGTGAAGCTTTACAGTCAATTACCATCGTGTAATGCTAATGTGTTAAGAAACTTTGCTAAAGAAAACACTGCTAATTTTCTTAAACTGAAATACGAGCTAAAAAAAGCCTCTTTATCGGGCAGTAGTGCAATTATACCAAAAAAGGAAAATATTGCTCCTGAGCCTAAAAAAGTGGTCAAACCAGAGCCGTTACTTAAGGAAATTATACAGCAGTCGGCAGCGGCTTCTTTTCAAAAGGAAACCATGGCTGATTTTCCTATGGAACTGCACTCCACGTATCGTCAGCGTGTGAGTGATTTTTATTTAGCCTGTGAGTTGAAATTCCAATTGAACTCTATTGCTGAAGATGACGAAAAAGAAGCGCTTAAAATTATTATTCAACTCGATGATCTGTGGACCAGGATTGATCGTGCTTGGATAATTCTCGGGCATTGGAAAACCCACAATAGAATAATGCCTACTGAAGAAAGCGAGGACTTCAATGCGTTATCTGAAAAACAATTATGGATGCGACGCAATAACCTGCAGTCGAATATTAGCAAAAGAGAAAAAACCTTAATATCAATGCTCGAGCGTGTAAAAGCGTCTCCTGAAGATCGTGGTTTACTCAATTTGTACAATAGGAAACTGGAGCAGCTGGAGCAACTAAAAATTGATTTAGAAACCATTAGAAAACTATTAAAAGATGAATGATTTAGTATTAGCTCCTTTGGAGTGGTCAACCGAAAAAAGAAAAGTAAAGGATTTAATTCCGTATGAATACAATCCTAGAAAATTATCTGAAGACAAAAAACAAAAACTTAGAGAAAGTTTAGAAAAGTACAATCTTGCCGAAATTCCTGCTATAAATACCAATGATATAATTATTGCCGGACATCAGCGTGTTGTGGTTTTAATGGAAATTGGCCGTGGTGAAGATTTAATTGATGTACGAGTTCCTAACCGTGAGCTTACGGAACTGGAGTTTAAAGAATATAATATCCGTTCGAATGTTTCTGTTGGTGAATGGGATGTTGATATTTTGAACGCAATTTTTGATGATGTTGATTTATTGTCTTTTGGTTTAAATGTTGACGACATTCCTCTTCCTGATTTGGGTTTACCGATGGAATTGCAAAGCGAGGAAGAATCGGATTTTGAACCTAAATTACCAAAAGAACCAATTACGATTTTGGGAGATGTGTATGAAATGCGTTCGGTTCAAAAGAAATTAACGCATAAAGTTATTTGCGGTGACAGTAGATTATCTGATGTTTATGAAAAGTTACTTGATGGTTTGCTTTTCAAACTGCTGCTTACGGATCCTCCGTACAATGTGAATTATACCGGTGGTACTAAAGACAAGTTGCAGATTGAAAATGATAATATGTCGAGTGCTGACTTTTACACTTTTCTTTTTGAATTTTATAAAGCGGCTTGTGATCATACGGAGCCAGGAAGTGGGATTTATGTATTTCATGCGGATAGTGAAGGTGCTAACTTCCGGAATGCTTTAAAAGATGCTGGATTTAAATTAGCTCAATGCCTTGTATGGTTGAAAAACGGAATTGTAATGGGGCGTCAGGATTATCAATGGAAACATGAGCCAATACTTTACGGATGGAAAGAAGGTGCTGCTCATAAATGGTATTCGGACAGAAAACAAACTACTGTTATAGAATTTGATAAACCATTACGAAGCGAAGATCATCCAACAATGAAGCCTGTTTTGATGTTTGTTTATTTAATTAAAAATAGTAGTAAGCAATATGATATCGTTGGGGATTCGTTCCTTGGTTCTGGCACTACTTTGATTGCTTGCGAGATGAGTTGGAGACAATGTAGAGGAATAGAACTAGATCCAAGATATGTTGATGTGGATGTAAAAAGATGGGTGAAATACATGCGTGAAAACCATCTGGAGTTTGAATTGCTGAAAAATGGACAGGTTTTGTCTAATGATGAAATTGAAACTTATTTCAAATAAAAAACATAAATCAGATGAATAAATATCATAAAATATTAAGTAAAATCCTTGTAAAAGGTAAGGTTCAAAAGAACAAAAAAGGGTCAATAACATTTCTTTTAAATGAAACACTGGAGTTAAAACCAATTGATTTACTTGAATTATTTGAAGGTCATACAGTGGCTAAAAAGAAATTAAAGGATGAGCTGCTGTTGTTTATGGCTGGAGAAAGATCCACAGAAGCATATCGCGAAATTGGTGTTACCTGGTGGGATTATTGCGGACCTATTTTGGTTAACAGTTATCCAACTTACTTTGAACAATTGCCGAAGCTTATTGAAAAAATCAACAAAGAGAAAAGAACTTCAAAAAATTATGTATTGTTTCTTGGATCCAATAATACCGAAAGCAATCAACAGCCTTGTTTGAGTTTGATTCAATTTCAAATAGATAATGGAAAACTAGTCATAAGCGCATACCAACGAAGTTCCGATGCTAATCTTGGATTGCCCTCAGATATCTATCATTTGTACCTCATTAGCAAAAAAATAGATATTCAACTGAAAAGTATTACTTTGTTTCTGGGTAATGTTCATGTTTATGAAAACAATATAGAAGGAACGAAAGAGTTGTTGGTTGGAAGGAATTCGAAGTTTAATTTGAATGTAGTTTCTTAGTCCTTTTTTAAACCTTCAGATTGTTGAAAATTGCGGTCACTTTAATAATAACTAAAATGTAAAATTATGCCAAAAGTAAGAGCTAAATTTGTTTGTATCGGGGTTGTGGATGCTCCGGAATCCGAAACTAAATCAGTTTCATTAGTTCCAGTTATAGCTGGAAGTCAAGAAAATGAATCATTTTCTAAATACACTCCAAACGGTCAAATACACTTAAGCGTTTCTTATGGTACTGAAGCTAGCAATGCTTTTGAAATAGGTAAAGCTTATTATGTAGATTTTACTGATGTAGAGTATTAATAAATTAATGATTTTTAAATGTAAAAACCCGCTACTCTAGCGGGTTTTTTATTTGTCCTTTTTCTACACTTTCCCTTTACTGAAATTGCGTTAAAATTCAATATTTATGAGTTCTAACGCTGTTGTAGTACGTAAAACAATAACCACTCTGGATAAGATACGGAAGTATTATCTCAAGGGGGAAGATAGTGTCACTCTTAGTGATAAGCAGGATGAAATCCGTATTCGTATCTATAAAGCATGGAATTTATTAATTAATTATCATTCAAAAGAACAGGCAATGGCGGTTATAATGACTGAGTATGGTTGTTCCAGAGCGCAATCGTATCGTTATGTAAGTGATGCGATGTCTGTTTTTGGTAATCCAATTGCCAACCAAAAAGAAGCCGAAAAATACCTCATTGGCGAAGATTTAATTAAATCTCAGCAACGTTCGATAAAAAATAAAGATGAAGCTGCTTACTTAAAAGCAATGGCTTTACGTATCAAGTTGGGTAGTTATGATAAAGAAACACTTCAAAACTTTGATCCAGAGAAATTAAAAGCTCAGACTTATGTTTTAAAAACTCATCCATCGGTTTTAAAATCTATAGAAGCGCATCAGGATGGTGGCTCAATAGATTTTAATAATCTGGATACTGAAGACATCGACTTTCAGGAAGTAAAGGAGGATGACGATGAAGAAGCATAATGAAATTTATTTAAACATTGCTCAAATCAGTGTTATTCATGCGACCAGTAAAAAGGTTTGGAATCCGATTGACTTATGTAATGTTTGGATAAAAACCATTGTTTTAGAATGGGCTCGTGGTTCTGGTAAATCAACGATACTTGGTTGGTTTGTGAAAGAAGCTGTTAAGCAAATGCCTAAAGCCACGGGGATTATTGTTGGGGAAACTTACCAGCAAATTTTATCCAGGACACTTCCGTCTACAAAAGCCGGACTGGAGATGTTCGGTATTTATGAAGGGATTGATTATGTAGTTGGGAAATGCGGAAAGTCTCTTGGCTTTGATATGTCTTTTCAATCTCCTGATAAATGGGATAATGTAATTCACTTTTCTAACGGTTTTATATTTATTCTGGTTAGTAATGATCAGGAGAATTCAGGACGTGGAATTAACTGTTCTATCGTTATTGGTGATGAGGCGGTTTTGTTAGATAAAGAGCGTTTGTTTAATAACGTTCAAACCTGTAACCGTTCGACCTGTGGCGGGCTCTATGAAGATCAACCTCTTTGTAATGCTGAGATATATGCTTCTTCAGTTGCAATGACCGAGAAAGGCCAATGGTTTACTGATTTAGAAGCTCTGGCTAAAAAGAAACCTTGGAAGGTATTGTTTGTGAAAGCTCCTGCAGCTGTAAACAAACACAACCTATCTAAAGACTGGTTTGAACGTATGTGGGACAATGCACCATCCAAAGTGCATTATGATGCTGAGATACGTAACATTAGACCGAGTAAGGTTACTAATGGTTTCTATCCATCATTAGATCCAAAAAAGCACTACTATCGTTATGCTTATGATAACGAGTATCTGAGATCTAAAGGAGTGAATGCTAAGAAGAAAGATTTCAATTGTAAGCAGGACACTGACTACATGAAGTCTAAGCCTTTGATTATTACTATTGACTGGGGTAACTTCAACTCGATGACTGTGTCTCAGGACCAGGGCGAACGTTATCGTAAGCTTAAGACTTTCTCTGTCATATCGCCTAAGATCATTGATGATCTTATCGATGAAGAGTTCTCTCCTTACTATGAAGATAAGAAACAATATAACAATATCATTGAGTTCTACTATGACCGTAACGGTAATAACACTCAGGCTAACTCACGAGTTACGTTTGCTGAGCAGGCGATTGCTTGTCTAAAACGGAATGGTTGGAAGGTTATAGTTAAAGTTCGTAAGGGTTCGGAGAATCCTCCTCACAATCAGAAGTTTATTGTTGTGAACTATTTACTTAAGCACGGTGGTACTATGGGGTTGCCAGCAATAGAGATCAACGAGAACAATTGCCCGGACTTGATTATATCATTGGAGAATGCTCCAGCTATTCCTGGTAATAAACCTAACACAATAATCAAAGATAAGCGAAGTGAGAAGTCTAAGACTATCCGACCTGAGCATGCCACTCACTTCAGTGATACGTTCGACATCCCACTCTACTGGAGATACCACAAGCAGGTCATGAGGTTGATCTCTCAACGAGATGACAAAGGATTCATTCCATTATTTAAAGGGCATACGATGACTAAATAGGGGGTTTGCTGGATTTCAAACCAGCGAGCCCTTCATATATCGCTTTTTTTTTTAAACGGCAAGTGTAGATTCAGGTTAGGGGCAGGCCGCTATCCATGGATGCAAAAAGAGAATGAAAAATGCTTTTATAGATTTAAAATATTGAAAAACAATTGTTTGAATTTTTATTTATGATACTGAGCGTACAAAATGACACATAAAAAGTGTGTCCTTTTTAAAAATAGTTTATAAACCGAATTTTGAATTATGGTTAACAGAATTTTTTTGAGACAAGTTTTGGAGGAGATGAAAAAAACGGATGCAAATGGAAATGCGATTTCTTTTGATATCGAATTCAGGACATTTAACCGAAATAATAAAATGGGTGGTGTTTTAAAAAAATATCAAAATGCAAAACTGCTAATTGGTAAAAAATTAAAAGGAAAACCATTTATCGATGTTGAACATTTTTACAGACCAGTTCGGGTGAGGAAAAATCCTAACCACTGGGAAAACAAAACAAGAAACATAGAGTTGACAGGCGGTCAGATTAAAAAAATAAATATCCTGTTTATCACAAAATTCAATAACCTAGAAGTTATTTATTAGTATGAAGCATTTTAAAAATATACATGTTGGGAAATCATCGGTTGCTTTAACTGGCTTAGGTAAGTCAGTAGTTCCTCCGTCTCTTAAAATAAAAATAGATAATTCAAATGAAGATACTGCTGCTGAAATAGTTCAATGGGGTTCTGATAATCTTTATCCGCAAAATTTCTACAACAAAAAATTTCTTAAAAATGGTGCTGCTGTTGGAGGTATTAATACACTGGCTTCTACCACTTACGGCAACGGTTTTTCTCTTTATATAAAAGTAAAAGACAAAGATGGAAAAGTTCAGCTTCAGGAGGAACTTCTTGAAGATTACCCTGAAATTGACGACTTCGTAGAAAATAATGTCTTAGATAAATATTGGATTGCAAAAATATCTGATCTATCTCTCTTTCAAATAGCATTTACCGAATGGGTTGTATCTGCTAATGGCGATAAATTAACTAAAGTAGTTCGTCAGCAAGCAGCACATTGTCGTTTTGAAAAAATGAATGAAGCGGGTGATATTCCGCGAGTTATTATCAATACAGACTGGTCAACTGCTAATCCTAAATTTAATATTCCAATTACATATTTCGATAAAGACAGGTTAACTGCTCTGGAAATTAAAGAAATCTGTAAAGAAAAAGCAATCTATAATTTTTGTACCAAATCAAATTACGCCTACACAGACGAAAATTACTATCCTAAACCAGGTTGGCATGCTGTGGATCGTAATGGCTGGATGGATGTGGCTAATTCGGTACCGGAACTAAAACAGGCGTTGTTTGAAAACCAAATGCACTTCAAATACATTGTTTACGTTTCCGACTTGTATTTCGAGTCTTTTTACAAAGAAGAATGGGATGACTTTGACGCTGATAAACGTCAGAAAATGAGAGAGCAATTGTCTGAAGCAATTGATGATCACATGTCAGGTAATAAAGCTAGTGGCCGTTCTCTCGTTGCGCCAATCATCGAAGAAAACGGAAAATTTGTAGAAGGTATTAAAATTGAACCAGTAGATAACAAGCTCAAAGACGGCTCTTATTTGCCTGATGCTTCAGCGGCCAACTCTGAAATTCTTTTCGCTATTGGAGTTAATCCTGCCATTATTGGTGCGGGAACTCCGGGTGGTTCAAATTTAGGAGGTTCAGGTTCTAATATCCGTGAAGCTTACACAGTGCTTTCGGCTTCATTAGTGCCTAAAAGAGTTTATGTTACCGATGACTGGAACTTTCTCCGCTCTTTTAACGGTTGGGACAGAAGATTAATCGGAGTGTTCTCTGGAGTAAACCTGACCACTTTAGATAAAAACCCTAACGGACAGGAAAACGTAATACACAAATAAACCATGCCTAGAATAATCAACAACATCGCCGACTTAAAACGTCACATTATTGTTTCAGCAACATTCGATTTTGCTAAGGTTCTACCTTTTTCAAAACGTGTCGAGCGTAAAATAATACTGGACTTAATTGGTCGCCCGCAATACAATAATATTGTCGCTCATGCTTTTCAGGAGGGAAATACTGATCCAATCAATCAGGTAAGAGAATTGTTTGAGGAAGCAATTGCTAACTCTTCTTTGCTTTTGGCTCTGCCAACGATCAATGTTTTGGTAACCAATTCAGGTACTAAAACTTCCGAAAACAAAGAAGCTGTAAATACCGACTGGAAAGAAAAGCGAGATCTTAACCGTTCGCTTTTCAAAATATACAACGAAGCTATCGATGACGCTTTCCAAATCATGGAAGAAAATATTCAGGGGTTTCCTGAATGGCGTGATTCAAAGTACTACACGGTTTTTAAGGACTTTATAGTGTCGCAAACTTCGCTTTTCAATGATCATTTTTCGATACAAAAAAACCGTCAAACGTTCCTGGCATTAAAGCCATACATGCGTGAAGTCGAAGATCAATATTTAAAATCGATGTTGGGTTCTTGTACACTGGATTTTCTTAAAACAACGTCAACAAATGCAATTGTTTTAGAAGCTCAGGAAATCGCTCGAAAAGCTGTTGTGGCTTTTACGGTGGCCAAAGCTGCTATTACCGGAACCTTTATTTTTTCTGATAGTTCTTTTACTGTGGCTTCTGATCAGCTGCCATGGGAAAAACAAAGCGAACTCTCAAAAGAAGATCGCAACGATTTAAAAGCTGCCCGTCAAAAAGCGGGCGAGGAATATCTAAAGTCGCTCAAGAAATTAATTATGGCTAATCCACTCGTTTTTACGTGTTACCAGGACAAAGTCGAAAAAGGAATCACTGATAAAATAATCAAAAAGAAATCGGGCTTATTTCTTTAAAAAGATGTCCTTTTTAAAATTGAGTGATAACCCGAATTTTGATAAAAAACAAAGCAGATGTTTATAGAAAGAATACCTACAGCAAACGGAATAGACGATATAAAACTCATTGGTGAAAATGATTTGGAAAATATGTTTATTAAACAACTGGCAGAGGCGGGAACGCTTTCCTGTATGAATCGTGAAGTTTCAAATGCTGCTTTGTTCAGACCTATTTCTACGCTTTCCGATTTGGAGCGAAAAGAATCGAGTGAGAGCAATATCGGGAAATATGATTTTTCTATTCGTCAAAACGAGTTTCATAACATGGATTTGACATTTATAAAAGACGCCTTGCCTATTGATTTAACCGCGTTTTCTGCAATAAAACTTCAGGTAAAATACAGCAGGTCTGCTCCTGCTTTATTGGATTTCTCAATAGGAAGCGGATTAGAAATTAAAGGAGATGATGACAATGTGTTGGGCGTGAGTTTTACTGCAGATCAAACCAAGTCATTAAACTGCCAAATCTATTATTACGACGTAATGATGGTTAAAGATGGTAAAAACGAATACTATCTGGAGGGAAAAATTACTGTTAAACAATCAATAACCAGGTAATGGAAATAGAAGTAGGAAATAAAAAACCAATAATCGAAATCTACATCGAGAAAGATTTCGCTGAGTCGGCCAGATTCTATTATGAGAAAACCAAAGAGTATTATATTCTTTCGGGTCCTAATCCTTTTCTGAGTTTAAAACTCATCGATAAAGGCAATCAAAACGGAATACCTAATACAGCGGGAACTTTAGAAATAAACGACGTAGTACGTGGTTTTTTTGATGCTAATACTTACTGGAACGCAGCTTACTATTTAGGAGGTAATCCTGCTTTAATAAGTAGTTGGCAGCCGGTTGGGGCATCTATCATTACGCCTGTAGTTCCAAACATACCAAATCCTAATCCTCCACCAACTCCACCCGCGCCAGGAACACCTGATTTTTTAGCAGTAGATTTTTTAATTAATGATTTCAAAATATAAAGATTATGAATTACATACAGGAAATACTAGATATTGAAACTGAAGTGGCAACAAAACTAGATAGTGGTCAGGCTATCCCGGCAGTTGATTTAAGATTTTGTTTTAATAAGCTGACTCTTTTTCTTAAAAAAACAAGCCCGTTAGCTTCGGGAACTTTTCCTATTGGTGATGTTAGTGGTTCTGATGAAATTAGAACAGTTATTTTACCTTATGATGTAGGTACTTCGAATTATCGTGTCGAAGGATCATTAGTTTCAAAAGGGGCCAATTACAATAATGACAATGATGCTTTTGAAACTATAAAAGACAAGACAGGGACATCGTTTAAATTATGCCTGAGAGAAGTTTCGTCTAATGCACAGGATTTAGATTTTGAATGGGCTATTTACCCTAAAAACTAGCAGAAATGGCTAATTTAATAACCACTATTTTTGAAAAATTAAAAATTACTGCTCCGTCTCGAAATGAGAAAGTGGACTACTTTTTAATGCTGGATAAAGACGATGAAGTTTGTGCGGTACCACTTCCTTCCATATTAGCCAAAGTCAATAATAGAATTGATGGCATTGTGTATCCGGATGGGTTTACAAAAACAGGAATTATCCAGCGTGTGGGTAACGAAATAACTATTGCTGCCAATGAATTTAAATGGCGCATCCAACTCAATCCCTACGCTAATGTAGGTGCGTTCAATACTACCATTGCAGCAACTACTACACCTGATTTAAATAGAATCGATTCGCTAGCGGCTTCTTCCGAAAACACAATAGTATTGTTTTCTGGTGAAGAAGTAGACGAAACCAGTGTGGCCATTCCTCCAGTTATGCCTACAGGATATTTGCGCTTGACTGATATTTATGTTTTAGGAACTGATATAACCGAAACTACGGAGCCTATAGTTACAGAAATTTATACACTAGCCGAAAAAGAAAAGTTAGGTATTCTTGATTCTACTTCCGACATCGACAAACCAGTTTCAACCTTACAAGCTGCCGCCGATGCAGATGTTTTGCAAGATGCTAAAGATTATGCTGATACTGGATTAGCGTTAAAACTGGATACAGCGGATTACAACGATAGATACAAAGGTAAATACACTTCTTTTGGAGCTTTAACAACTGCGCATCCAACGGCTAATTCAGGGGATTATGCGCAAGTAGATGCCGGCTCAGGTTCTGATGTTGTGAATTATAATTATGACGTAGAAGAAGGATGGATTGAAGGCGGTTCAGGGAGTGGAGCAACTGATACCGATGCTTTGCCAGAAGGTAGTTCTAATCTTTATTTTACTGCGGCTCGGGTTTTAGCTACTGTATTGACAGGGATTTCATTTGTTACTGGTGGAGCAATTGTTTCTACCGATTCTGTTTTGGTAGCTTTTGGAAAAATTCAAAAACAGTTAACTGATGGTTTTACAACCGCTAATATAAAATCAATTTTAGGAATTACCGTTTTATCAGGTGATAATACAGGTGACCAAGATTTAAGCAACTTAGTTGTTAAAAACACAGCAATTACAGGAGCAACAAAAACAAAAGTAACTTACGATTCTAAAGGATTAGTTACCGCTGGAGCTGATGCTACTACTGCCGATGTTGCTGATTCTGCAAATAAAAGATATGTTTCTGATGCTCAACAAACAGTATTAGGAAATACCAGCGGTACAAACACAGGCGATGAAACCACCACTACATTAGGTGCGTTAATAGGTGGTGCAGCCGATGCCACGCCAAACGATTCTGATTATGTTGCGACTGCTTTAACAAGTGGAGGAGTTTTAAAGAAAATTACCTGGACAAATGTGAAGGCGTTTTTGAAACTTTATTTTGATGGATTGTATGAAAATATCACTCCAAATGTGCAATCAGTTTCTAGTAGTGCAACTGTAACACCTGTTTCAACAAACGACGAAGTAATTATAACTGCTCAGGCAGCCAATTTAACATTGGGAAATCCAACAGGAACTTTTGCAGAAGGACAAGCTTTAATTGTTAGAATAAAAGACAACGGAACTTCTCGAACAATAACATTTGGTTCTAACTATAGAGCAATAGGTGTTACGTTGCCAACGGCTACTACTGTAAGTAAAACCATGTACTTAGCGATTATATATAACAACACCGATTCTAAATGGGATGTTGTAGGAACTAGATTGGAAGCTTAATTATGTTGAGATATAACAAAATAATAGGAATGATGTATGATGGACAATTGCCGTTTGTTTCGTCATGGAACACTGCCAATACTTCAACTGGTTCAAGCACATCCACTCAGATTAAGTTGCCTTTGATTTCATCAGGCACTTACAATTTTGTTGTTAATTGGGGCGATGGAAATTCAGACACTATAACTGCCTATAATGCAGCTGCCGTAACACATACTTATTCCTCTTCCGGAACTTATACTATTATAGCTACTGGTACTTGTACAGGATGGCAATTTAACAATACTGGAGATAGATTAAAAATATTATCCATTAGTTCTTGGGGAACTAATTTTAAATTAGGAACTACACAAGGGGGTTACTTCTATGGATGTTCTAATTTAAATTTATCGTCAGTTAGCGACACCTTGAATTTAACTGGAACTACTGATTTATTAAGAACTTTTAGAGGCTGCACCTCAATTACATCTGTAAATAAATTCACAGATTGGAACACTGGTCTTATAATAAACTTTAGAGAGATGTTTTTGGGATGCACAAACTTTAATCAAAATGTAGGTGCCTTAAATGTATCCGGTGCTGGTAACATAGATTCATTTTTTATGAATTGTACCGCGTTTAATAATGGAGGGAGTAGTAGTATAAATAATTGGAATGTATCTAATGTAGGTTCTTTTGGTTCATCTGGTCAGGGCACTTTTGCAGGGTGTACAAGTTTCAATCAACCATTAGGAAATTGGAACGTTAGTGGAGCAAGTGTTTTTCTTAATATGTTTTCTGGGGCAACTATTTTTAATCAAGATATAGGAGGTTGGAACGTTGTTAATGGCACTAATTTTAATGGTATGTTCCAAGGTGCTACAGCTTTTAATAATGGTGGAAGCTCAAGTATTAACAATTGGAATACTAGTAATGCAACTAGCATGTCTAGTATGTTCCAAAGTGCATCAGCTTTCAATCAAAACATAGGATCTTGGAATGTATCTGCTGTAACTTCATTTTTATCCATGTTTCAAAGTGCTACTGTATTTAATAATGGATCAAGCAATACTATAAATAACTGGTCTATTAAAACTACTGGCACAATTACTATGAGAAATATGTTCCAAAGTGCTTCTTCGTTTAACCAACCAATTTATTCTTGGAACACAGTTGCAGTTACTACAATGGCATCAATGTTTAATTCTGCTACACAATTTAATAATGGTTATGCTAATGGAGTAGCTGGAACAATGGCTTGGAATATGGCTGCTATTACTACAGCAAATAGTATGTTTTCAAGTGCAACTAATTTTAACCAAGATTTAGGAAGTTTAGTTTTGACTAGCTGTACTAATTTGGCTAGTATGTTTCAAAGTGCTTCTAAATTTAATAATGGTGGAAGCACTAACGTAGACACTTGGACTTTAAATACAACTACTTCTATTACTTTGGCTAGTATGTTTCAAAGTGCTGTTTTATTTAATCAACCTTTAAACTCATGGAATATATCTAAAGCGACTTCAACCGCTTCAATGTTTCAAAGCGCAAATGCTTTCAATCAGAATATTAGTAGTTGGAATGTAGCAGCTTGTACTAATATGTCCGCAATGTTTCAAAGTGCTTCGGCTTTTAACAATGGATTAGCTAATGGAGTTGCAGGGAATATGGTTTGGAGTGTTGGAACTAATATGACAACTATCTATTCAATGTTTAACGGTGCGACCGCTTTCAATCAAAATTTAGGTGTGTGGAATTTATCAAATTGTAGTACGTTGATAAATCTTTTTGGAGCAGCAACTAAATATAATAATGGTGGTGGTTCCGGTATAAATTCATGGACTTTAAAAACAACAGGCACATTAGATTTAAGTAGCGTATTTGCTGGAACTGCATTTAACCAAGACATAAGTTCTTGGAATACTATTGCTGTTACAAATATGAGTGGAATGTTTAACGGAACAGTTGCTTTCAATCAAAATATTGGTTCATGGAATGTATCTGCTGTTACAAATTTTACAAATTTCATGAATGGAAAAGCTGCTGCTAATTATTCGTCTACAAACCTTGATGCAATTTATAACGGATGGACAAACAGAATTGCTATCGCTGCTTTGACAACAACATTTGCAACTATTAAATATACTGCTGCTGCAACAGAAGGACGTGCTCTATTAACTCGTACTAATTCAACTAAATCAATTACCAATGCTGTAAATAATGGTAGTGGATTAATTCGTATATCTGCTACTGCTCACGGATTATCAACAGGAAACAAATGTTTTATTTCAGGAGTTGTAGGAACAACCGAAGCGAATGGTTCTTGGATAGTTACAGTTGTAGATGCTAATACAATTGATTTGAATAGTAGCACATTTACCAATACTTATTCAAGTGCGGGAACTTTAATAACTGGTTACGGATGGACTGTAACTGATGGAGGAATATAATAAACTAAAAGCAACTGCCTGTTAGGAGGCTGGCTGGAGAGAGCGAGGTTGCTTTTATAATAACAAAAACCCAAATTAACCATGAAAGAATTACTAGACATAGCACTGCCGAAATTTACATTATTAGCTATAATGATAAAAAATCCAGTTTCCTTAGTGATTGTAATGCCAGCTACTATTGCGGTTTCTAAGGTGATAAGTTACGAATCTGTTTGGTATTTATTAGTATGGTTTTTCGTGTCTGATTTGGTAACTGGATTATTGGCTTCTTATTACCAATGGAAAGAAAGTGATCATAAAGACCGTTGGTTTTTTGGAAAAGGTGAAGGGTTTACTTCTGATAAAGCAAAAAAAATGGGTGTGAAGTTAGCCGTTTATCTTTTGGTACCTCAGTTGTTAATTAATCTTCAAACAACATTATTACTTAAAAATTTTAAATACTCTAGAATTTCGGATGCCGAATTTGAATTAGCGACATGTGTAGTATTGTTTTTTTGCCTGATTGAAGGTTTTTCGATATTTCACGAAAACCTTCCAAAATGCGGGTTTGACCTTTGGAAATCGGTTAAAAAAATGATTGGCGTGTACAAAGAAATTAAAAATGAATTTAAAGATGAATAATATGAAACTAACAGAAAATTTTAATAGTAAAGAATTTGATTGCAAGGATGGTGCTCCTGTTCCTGCAATGTTTATGAGTAACTGCAAACAAGTTGCAGAAAACCTGCAGATTCTTAGAAATCACTTAGGTGTTCCGGTAACGGTGACAGGTTCAGGCTACCGAACTCCTGCTCATAATAAAAAAGTTGGAGGCGCAAAATTCAGCCAGCACTTAACAGCTTCAGCGGCCGATATAAACGCGAAAGGACACACACCAAAACAACTTGCGGCAGTAATTGAAGAATTAATCGCTGAAGGCAAAATGAAACAAGGTGGAATTGGCATTTATCCAAATTTTGTTCATTACGATATTCGGGGAACAAAAGCAAGATGGTAAAAAATCCTAAGGGCCAGAAAAAGACCAGAATTTCACGCCCTTTTTTGGCCCTTTCAAAAATAACCACAGAGGGACAATAATGTTCCTCTCTAAAAACAAAACCTATGCAAATCAATCTCAACACCATTTTCAAGTTACTGGCGACGTTGCTTATCATTTCAATGATCGTGCTGTTTTCTTCCTGTGATATTCAAAAAACCGCTTCCAAAACTAAAACCGATTTTTCGTATAAAGACAATTTCGAAAACTACAGCTTTCGTCCAGGTGATAGCGTTTCTTTTCGTCCGTCTGGGGTTGTTTATCGCGATACAACCATTTACCGCGTCACAAAAAACAATATGCGCCTCGAAACCGTCTATGATTCTAACGGAAACATTCGCGATATCAATTGTTATGCTGCACAAATAGAAGAATTAACCCGTCGTAATTCGGCACTCGAACAACTGGTAAAACAAAAATATTCTACTAAAACCGAAAACTTCAACCCTACATTTATACTCTATATAGTGGGTGGTGTGGTTGTGATTTTTCTGTTTGGGTTGCTGTTAATCTTTTTTTATGTAAAAAGCCAAACCGCCACCACTAACGCTTTACTTCAAAACGTCATAAAATAATGGAACAAAAACTACGATCCTTAAAACTAAAAAAAGCCCGATTATTTTCTAACATCGAAATGCTTTCTGAAATCAATGATTCCACTTTTTTGGAATTTGGTAAGCTTGAAGCTGATATCATGAAACTCGAAAAACAAATCCTTCGGGAAACTAAAAATTCGTTCGATGAGAATTAATATCAATGTTGCTCAAAAATGGAACGATTTAACTGAGTTCCAAGTCAATGCCATTGGAAAATTCATGTTCAATGCCAGGAATGAGCAGGTAGAAACTAAATTTTTCAAGAGGGTAATTCTGTCGGTGCTGCTGGTGCCAAAGTTTACTTTCCGGAATATCATAAAATCAGTGATTGTGTTGTCTAATGTGCCTTTTTCGGAACTGGAGCAATACACCGCTTTTGTCTTTGACGAAAAAGAATTGCTGACTCGGTTTCCTGCCAAAATAAAAATTGGTCGATGGCCGTTCCGCAAAGTAGTTTATGGTCCTGCAATGCGTATGGCTAATTGCACCATCGAAGAGTTGTCTTATGCGGATACTTTTTATTATAAATGGACTATCGAAAAAAACACTGACGATTTGCATCGCCTCACGGCTATTTTGTACCGTCCAAAAGGCGAAAAGTCCAAAAAAGAAGATCTACGCGAACCCTTCTCTAATTTATTGTTAGAGTCAAATTCTCATATTACCGATAAAATTTCATTTCCGGTTAAATTTATGATTGCTCATGCTTATTCTGGTTGTCGTCAAAATTTTATTAATCGGAATCCAAACGTTTTTCCGCAAAAAAAGAAAGTAGAAGGAGAAGAGGATAAAACTCCGGCAAAACCAAAACCCTACTACCCTTTCTCTAAAATTATAGATGCCTTTGCTATGGACGAAGTTCAAATTTTCGGCAATCATCAGCAGGTCGAAAAAGTTTTGGCTTCAAAATTCCTTTCTATTTATGACGAAAGCATTGTGAGACAAAGAGAAAAAGAACGTAAAAACAAATAATTATGGAGTATGTATTTTGGATTTTAGGCATTTTGTGGTTTTCGGCTTTATTCAGTGGTTTAGGTTCTCGTTCGGGAATACCTCATTATAAATACCCGCCACCTCCGCCGCCAAAAAGGAAAAAGAAACATAAAATAAAATAATCATGGCCAGACTATTATCATTCAAAAAAGTAAACGAATTTTTCGGGGATTTAGCCACTAAACATGTCGATATTAAAGATTATTGCAGTACATCAGCACAGGAACTGGCTGATAGAATAAGCTCAGTAGACGGCGTACAAAGCCCTATTTTGGTTTTTTACGATTACTTTTCAAAACTTTCCGGTAATGAACAGCGCACGTTCAATAACCGATCTGTTGCTTTTTCTATTTTGGTGACAGGTGTAAAAGCCGATGATTTCCCTGGACAACGGGATGCTAAAGAAAAAGCCGAGGAAATAGGCCTCGAAGTATTGTCCAGGATAAACGTTTGGAGCAAAATGCCTGAAAGCGGTTGGCTCTATAAAAATTTTGATAAAGAAACCGTGACTTATGACGAAGTCGATGCTGAAGGTTCTGACGGTTATTATGGCATGGACTTTCATTTTGAATTAAAAACACTCGAACCTCTTGTGGTTGATCCTGTAAAATGGAGTGATGGAAATATCTTTTGCACTTAATTGAGGGATGCCGTAAAAGTGTAAAATATTTTTTATTTTATTCATTGATCAATTAAACACGAAACTTATGAATGAAGAGTTACTTAAAGTTATCAGCCCCCTGATACACTGTGAATGTTCTATTTCCGAACTCCGAATGGCGTTGCACAAAATGTTTGCTTTGGCCGTGGCCAATGCTCCGGAAAATGAAACCGACAATTTTACCGCTAGAGAACTCATGCCGGCTTATTTGGCCTTGTGTGGTGTTCTTGAAAATGTGCCCGAAACGCACTAAATTTTAATTGAATTTCCAAAAACAAAATCCTATAAAAATACCACAGCCTACATTCGTGTAGGTTTTTTTATATATTTACAGTTCACTAAATGGAAATTAATATGAGAAAAATTATTTTAGTATTGCTTTTTATCTCAGGTTTTGCAAATGCTCAGGATAAAATAACCGAATACAAGGCTTCAAACAATATCACTTACAAAGTAGGAGATGCTATCCAACTAGGCAGGGGTTCTGGCGGACAGGGGACTTTTGTTTATTTAAAAATTGCAGGTTGGATGGCTGGTGGTACAACTCAAATAGGCTCAGCTTATAGCGGTTTAAACGTTGTGATTAAAAAAATCAAGAAAGCAACTTTTAAAGGTGCTGAAAAAGTATATTTCACTGTAGGTGGTGGGAATATCACAAACTACTCCTTAGAAATCGAAGAGGCGATTGCTACCTGTGAGGTCAAAGATTGTCAACAAACTCAAGGAGCGGTTATTACACAATCGGATAAGTTCGACAAACTAAAAAAATTGAAAGAACTTTTAGCAGATGGTACTTTAACACAGGAAGAATATGATGTAGAGAAAAAGAAATTACTTAATGAAAACAATTAATTTATGTTAGGTATAATTTTAATTTTACTTGTAGGTTACGGCATTTATTACTTCTTTTTCAGAAATAATTCAATAATAAGTAAAGACTCCGTGTTTTATTCAGAAATAAAGACTGTTAAAATAGATTCACAGCCTGTATATAATAATAGCTTACGAGTTTTTCTTTCTGGTGTACATGTTGCTTCTCGTAAAAATTATATTTTAAAAAACGGATGGGATACAATGCCTGTTGAATTGAGTTCTGATCCTGGTAATAAACATGATAAATATGCTATTTCGGTTAAGCATGAAGGTAAATTAATAGGTTATATTCCTTCAGATAAAACCTATTTGGTTCATCCTATATTAGAAAAACCACATGAGGCTCGGTTTGATTCTATGGAGGAAGAAGATAGTTATACTAATCCTGGTTCAATCCATCTAACCGTTTATTTAATGATTGAATATAATGATTAATAAAAAACCACTCAATATGAGTGGTTTTTTTTATGGTTGAAAATTTTACATAAATTAATGTATATTTGCCCTGACCAATCATTTTAAAACACGAGGAATGCTCCCAGTTAAGATTCTTAACACGGGAGCATTCAGGATTCGGGTTGCGGGAAAAAAAACCGTCCGAGTTTCATTCCTCGTGATGATTGGTCAACCGTAAAGAGTGTTCCCCTGTTCTGGATTTTAAATCAACAAACTATGGGTCTTATTTTATTTCCTAAAGACGAAGTCAAACAGCTTATTACTCAAATGTATGAGCCGGCTAATATGCTCAATAAGGAGTTTCGTTTCACAACTATGGAATTGACTTTAAAACTCATGAACATTCTTCCCCGGATAGACGATAATGATGTTTATGAAGCTCTTGTCGAATTAGGTTTTAAGCCTGAAGAAGAAGCTACCTTAGAATATTACTGGTACTTTAAACGAAAAACTGATATATAAATTACTTCAACCATCAGCCGCGGCTGATGGTTTTTTTATGTCCTTTTCCTACTGTCTTAATTCCCCGAATTTGCATCAAAATTCAGGGAAATGGATAAAGTAGATATTGAATCATTAGAACGCAAAGCGGGCAATACTGCCAGAACCGAACTTAAAACATCGGTGCTTAGCCAAATCAAACGAACTTTTCACAAACGTAGTGGCGATTTAGAAAAATCTAACGTTAATGCACGTTACAAAGCCGGGCTTTTAGATCGTTTAGTGCTTAACATGCCACGCTATTCTTTCCAGTCGCACTTTGGTTCTGCTAAGACTGGTACTCAAAAAGCATCACAGCGTCAGGGAGGTGCTGTAAAATCATTTCAACGCCATCTCAAAGGGAAAACCGTCGAAGTAGCCGCACATCAAAGAGCCGGCGGAACGGTACAGGCATTCAACAAAAACCGAAGCTACAAAGCCTACAATCATATCGCCCGGGCATTACAACAAACCAAGGCCTTAGACAACCTCGCTACGTCTTTAGGTAATAACAGAGCAGTTCAAATCACTTCACAAATAGATTTCTAATGGCTGGAGAAAACATAAACAGACGGTTAAATATCTACATCAACGGTAAGGAAGTTGAGAACTCACTTACTGGAGTAACCAGTGCTATAAATAAAACTCGAAATGAATTAGGCCGTCTTAAAAAAGATCAGGCCGATTATGATTCGGAGGTGAAGCGCTTGACTGATAGAATGGCGCAATTAAGAGACAGTCAGGCTGAGTTTAGGGAAGAATTGCAGCTCAATAATAAAGAACTTGGTGCTGCTCGGGAGAACTTCGCTAATTTATTAGGAGGTTTAGTCTCGGGCGATTTAAAGGCAATTCAAACAGGAATGTTAGCCATTCGGGGTTCTATCGTTGCTACCACTCAGGCGGCTTGGGCTTTTGTAGCTACTCCGGTAGGGGCATTTATAGCTGTTTTTGCAGGACTGGGACTGGCGGCTAAACAAGTGGCCGATTTTAATGAAGAAATTAAAGAATCAAATGCTTTATTGGACAATCTAGGGGTAGATACTAAGTTACGTCCGGCTATTCAGGCAATTGCCGATACTTATAAGGTAGGGTTTGAATCAATTGCCAATGCGGTTGATAATATGGTCGATTTAGGTTTGGTAAAAGATGAGTTTGAAGCCTTAGAACAAATTAAAGAAGGTTTGGTCAAAGCTCCGGATAAAAATGCGTTTTTGTCTATGTTGGATGCTAATGGAGTGGCTGCTAAAAATCTGGGCTTGCAATTAAAAGATGTTATTTCTTTAAATGAAAGTTTTGAGGCTACCGGTGCTAATGCCGATGCTGTTTTTGGTGCTTTGCAAAAATCGAGCTCTACCCTTATTCTGCAATCGCCTAAATTAAAAAAAGCACTCGAAAACTCCTTTGGTTCTGCTTTTACGTCTGAGTTACTTTCACAAGTAAAAACGGGAGAAATCACCTATTATGAGGCTCTCGACCGTATCCATAAAAAAGGAGAAGAAATAGGTCTTTCTAACCAAAAACAGGCGCAGTTAGCGCGTGAATTATTCGGAAAATCGGCTATTGCTGCAGGTGGCTACGAAATGATTTTGGGTAATGTTTCGGCAGCCCAAAAGAAGCAAACACAGGCTTTGACCGAAACACAAAAACAAGCTAAAAAACTGGCTGAATCTAATATTGAAGTAGCCAAAGCACAGGATGAAGCTTTGAGGTTAGACGGTTACAATCGCTGGAAAAACAATGCGCTGTTAGCTATCAACTGGGTCAAAACGGCATGGTACAGTTTTATTTCAGGTTTAGTAAACAATGAGGATGATATTAAAGCCAAAGTAAAAAAAGAAGCCGATGCCAATCTTTTGAAAGACAAAGAAAATATGTTTAACGATTATATGAATCGTCGAAAAAAACGTTTGGGTGACGATTTTAATTGGGAAAAAGAACGCGCTGAACATCTGGCCGATGTGGTAGCTACCATGAAAAGTAATAAACAGCTATCGGCACCTGAAAAGAAAGCTTATTACACCGAAATTGAAGTCATAAAAAGAGCTAAAAAACCTGTTGTAAAACAATCCGTTGACGGTCCTTCTGAAGAAGATACTAAAGACGCTGATAAGGCGGCCAAAAAAAGAGAAAAAGAGCTTTCGGATGCTAAAAAACATTCGGAAGATTTACTAAAAGAAGAAAATGATCTTCAAAATGCTTTAAATGAATCCAGGGCTAAGGCTAACGAATTGAAATTTGGGTTAATTAAGGATGAATACACTCGTGAAAAAGCCCTGATTAATGCCGAATACGATAAAAAAATTGAGGATTTAGAACTCAATATCAAGAAAGAACAGCAGGCAATTGACAAGTTGAAAACGGGAATTGCTTCGCCTAAAACGTCTGATGAAGATCTTAAGTCTTTCAAAAAACAGTTAAAAGAGCGTCAGCAAATTCAGGAGAATTACAACCAGACGATGCTTCTTACGGATCAAACCCGTGATTTGAAATTGGGCGCGCTTCACGAAAAATTTCTGCAAAAAGAAATTCAAAAAAAGCAGGATGCCAATGCGCGTGAGTTGCAAAATTTACAAACTAAGCATGCTAATGAGCTTACAGCTGTAAAAACCCTGCAAGATGCTAAAGCTATTCTTTACGGTACTTTATCATCTGAAGAATTAAAAGAAATTCATTCGCTCGAAGAGGCTAAGAAAAAAGTAAAACAGCAATTCCAAAACGAGGAATTGACCTTACAGCAAAAGCATCTTACTGAGATGATCGCTCAAATGAAAACCAAACTGGGAGAAGTGGACCAGTTTGGTATTCCGTTAATTAGTACTGAAGAAAGAGAAACTATTCTTAAATTTTTAGATGATGCAGCCTCAAAACTGGCTAATCTTGGAGGTCAAAAATCCGAGAATTCTCCAGATAAGGTTGATGCCTCAAAAGACATAAAATCATTATCAGGGTTAGATATTCTTGGCTTTACTCCTGAGCAATGGCAAAACACCTTTGATAGTTTAGATACTTTTTCCGAAAAGATAGCAGCTGTTGAAATGGTTATTGGTGCTGTTCAAAATGCTTTTGGCAGTTATTTTCAATTTCTGGAAGCGGGCGATAAAAGAACTTTGCAAAAATTTGAATCCAATACAAACAAGAAGAAAGCGGCTTTATCTGATCAGTTAGAAAAAGGTTTTATCACTCAGGAAGTGTATAATGCTCGTACTGCTAAATTAGACCAGGATTTGGCTAAGAAAAAAGCTGAGATTGAATACAAGCAAGCTAAGCGTGAAAAGCTGATGAATATTACGGGTATTATTGCCAATACAGCAGTGGGAGTTTCTAAAGCATTAGCTCAGGGGGGGATGCTTTTTGGAGTTCCTTTTGCTGGTATTGTTGCTGCTTTGGGTGGTGTTCAATTGGCTTTAGCTTTGGCTCAGCCATTACCGGATAAAAATGGTTTTCAAAAAGGTGGTTATACAGGTGATGGAAATCCGAGTTCTGTATCAACTGCATTAGGGAATAAAAATTATACCTATCATAAATCAGAATATGTTGTTCCTAGTGATGTCTTATTTTCTAATGATCCTGTAGTTCCTAATATTGTTGGGTATCTGGAAAATAAAAGACAAGGAAAAACCAATTCTTCTAATCAGGAAGAAGGTACCACATCTTCAGCTCAACAAACAACATCGGTTGCTTCTCAGGATTCTCCTGCAATGTTGAGTTTTATGGCTCGAATATTCCAAATTTTTGACAAACTGGAAAAAGACGGGTTTGTTGGTTTTATAGAAAACGACATCAAAACCGCCCGAAAAATGAGAGACAAAATCAAAGAATTAGAAAAACTAGAAAAAAACGCTAAAGCTTAACCTTATGGCCAACTCATATATTACAATAGAATTTACAGCTATTCCGGTAGACCTTGAATATTTAGGAGTAGACGAAACTCTTAGTGGTTTTGCCTTGAACGAGGTTTTTAAAACGCTAAGAACTGGAGCTGTCGAGGCCGAAATTCCTGCTAATTTAGCAACTGATTTTATATCTCAAAATTATGCTTTTGCTATCGATCAAGATTATAACGCATTATCTCAGTTCACAATTGTCAATGTAAATGGTACTCCCGGAACTGGACTTGGTGCCGTTACCATCACGGCTAATTATCCTAACGCGGTTTTTTCTGTTCCTAATCTTCCTGCATTTGCTACCGTTACAATCAATAATATTGTAGTACCTCCGCCTAATGGTGTTTATCCTGCTGCGCTAACGTTTAATGTAGATGCACAGGTACCAGGCGCTTCTTCTAAAATACTTAGCATTGTAACCGGATCCGATTCCTGGACTATTGCTAACACATTACCTTCTTGGCTACAAGCTTCTGCCATGATTGGTAGTTCTACCACCGATGTGATTATTTCGCCTATAAATTATGGTGACATGTTTACAGGTACTTATTACTATAATTTAGTAATTACCATAGGGACTGATGTTTTTACCATTTTAGTGACTTTTAATGTAGTTTCAAACATTACAACGCCGTTCAAAGAAGGGAATATTTATTTTACTGAAGCTGAAGATTATATTCAGTTTGAAATGGATACGGCTAATACCTATATTCAGATGGATATTGCTATCACGGCTTATAATTACACTACTAATGCGCCTGTGGTGTACAATAGAAGTTATTCATTGCCTTTGTTTAAAGGAAAAACCGAATTTCATGTGGGGACGATTGTTCATGACCTCTTTGATTCAATTAAAGAATTGGCTCAAATTGTGAATTCTTTTACCTCAAATTATTTTGTAAATCAATATCGTCCTGCTCAGGTGGCTATTAGTTTCGAAGAGAAAGCGTATGGTGCTTATACAGGTATTTTATCTTCAGGTAGTTTTCCTGTTTTTAAAATGGCACGCGGAAGCCAGCCTTTTACCACCGAAAACCAATTGTGTTTGCTTACCGTTGCCCAACAGGAAGTAATTAGGATTACTCCGGGATCTCCTATTGCCACTTCTTTTGTGTTTTTTGGAACTCCAAGGATTATAGTGATGAAAAACAACAAAAAAATAGATGATTTCGAAATCCCTGAAGTGGCAGGAAATCATATTTATTCTTATTTCCGCTTTGTCGACGATTTAAAGCCGGGTGATAGCATTGAATTGATTGTGGTGAATGATCTGGAAACAAGAAGTCAACGTTTTTTGGTAATGCCTATTGGCTTGGAACGCACGTTTTTCTTTTTCGAAAACAACAACCAAATGTTGGAACCTTTTGAATTCACTGGTCGAAGAAGAATTGGTTCCAATATCTCATCGACTAAAAAAACAGTCGTTAACAAGTTAAAAACCTACGATACTAAGGCGTTTGCTAACAACTTGCAGTCTATGATTGTCGATAGTGGCCAGTTAACAAAAACCGAACATCGCATCCTTACCGCTTTGTGTTTGAGTACTAATGTGTGGTGTTCTTTAGATACTCCGGAAGGCCCTTATTTTAAAGTAGATGCAATCACTAACAAAGTACAGAATGAGGATACTTCTTCTTCAGACGAATCAATGCCTATTGAATTTAATATTTTAGAAAAAGCCAATGCTAACATTTATCCACGATAATTTCAAGCTAGATATTACGCACTTTAAAGTGACGTTGACCGAGATTAACCAATGGTTTAAAGATGATTTTTCGACCGAATCCTCTTTGCCTTTTGATATCATTTTAGATGAAGAAATGGTCAAACACACCAATTTCTCCACGCATTATAACGCCAATTTGAATCAGACTATTTACGAAGGGTATTTGGATAAAGATGGTATTCTGGTTTCGGCTGTCTTGAAGTTTCAGGAAATAAAAGGAAAAATCATTTCGGCCGTGCTCAATCTCGGTCAGGATAATTTTCCTAGTTTCGATAAAAAACTTTCTGAACTTCCCCTGGAACAAAAAACAGTTTCCAGTCTTGTCGATAATGCTAATTCAGTATTACGAAAAGGGTATCCTGATACTAATTATAATTTTGGAATGGTGCATACCGATAAGTATGATGCCACTACGGATGATTGGCGGGGATTTGAGGGAACAATCAATAAGCATGACGGACTGACTTTTATTGAAAACCAATTGGATTTAGGCACTAATATCGATTTAATAAAAAACATCATCCAGCCCTTACCCCATTTAATGCATGTTGTTAAATCAGGGATTGAAGCTGCTGGTTATACGTTAGAAGGTGATATTATGACCGATCCTGATTTGAATAAAGCACTTATTTTCAGGGATGGCAATTACTATAACCGTTTGTCTGAAGAAGAATTGCCTATCAGCTACAAGAATAATGAATATGATGCATTGGCTTATCAGCACAACAGTTTTCAATATGTTACTTTTAGCAAATTGGTAACTATTGAAAAAAAGGGAGATTATATTTTATTAGGTTCACTGCATACGCTTGTTTATTCAGCTCGAAAAAATCCGGCATGGAGTCATAATCGTTACCAATGTTCAAAATATAGTATTAAGATTGAGAAAATATCCGGAGGAATCACTACTGTTTTAGCAACTACCGATTCTTCAATATTTGTAGGCAGCGGTACTACTAATCTATGGGCGGAGGTCAATGATTTTTCGTATGACATTCCTGTTTCTTTCGAAGTAGGTGATATTTTAAAAATTACTAAAACCGAACCTAAAAGAGATTATTTCCCGTCCATAACGCCTGATTATCCCGAAGCAATTTCGTTAAAATTAATCCCAATACGTTACAGGAATCCTGATGGTTCTCCCATTTTGTCGGTGCAGAATCTTAAAGAAATAGATTTGACGCGATGCGTTCCTGACATGACTTTCAGGGAGTTAATAACGATTATTAAAAACTGGAAAAATTACAGTTTTGATTCTGTAGGCAATGTGATCCAGATGAATCGTGTTGCAAAACAATTAAGCCGTTCAGATGCTGTGGATTTGTCTGAATTTGATATAGATGAACCGTTACGTATTATTCACGAAGATCGTGTATTTGAGTTGACTTTTACTGATGGAAAAAGCAACGAGAAGTATAAATATGATTCGATGTTAATCTCTAAATCGGGTACGGTTGTAAATAATTATACAGTAAAAGATTCGGATAGTTCTATAAAAATTGATGCTTTGCCTTTGCCTGTAACCACTAAAACAGGAATTACAACCGCTTATTCATTTGAAGAAGCCAGTTCAAAGCTTCGTTTGGTTTTTATGCTTCCCGTTCCTGAAGGAGGGATTCCCAATACTTTTTGGAATGAGAATATGGCTATTCCGGCTATTCATGAAGCGGAGTATAAAGATTGGTTGAATTTCAGGATTAAGTCCGTTGGTTGGAATTGGGATTTTATCATTCCCGTTGAAAAAATGCGGGAAATCACGGTTAGAACTCTTGTTTATGCTTATAAAAATTATCACATTTTTACCGATATAGAAAAAGAACGTTTGAATCGTTTAAATCTGCGAGTTACTGCCAAAACAGAAAGTTTGTTGTAAAAGAAAACCGCTTTATTAAGCGGTTTTAGTCATTATTAGATTATCTAGTCTAAAAATTTGATCATCCATGACGCTTTGTGCAATATGGACATAAACCATAGTTTCTCTCATATCACTATGTCCTAATAATTTTTGTAGAACTTCAGCCTGACCACCACATAAAATAAAATTAGTAGCAAATGAATGACGAGCAACATGAAATGTAACGTGCTTTGTGATGCCACAAGTTTTCATTATGTTTTTCAACTCTTCATTAATATGCTTTTCGGAATATTGTCTTAGAAAAAGCTTATCTGTACCAATATAAGACAATGCTGAAGCATTAAGTTGGATCCGTTGGAATTTCCCCGTTTTTTTTGATGTAAAAGCTAAAACATCATTTATTATATTATTAATTGTTATTGCTTGGCTATCTGAGATTCGTAATCCTGTGAAACAGGAAAAAAGAAACTGGCCAAGTATTCCTTTTAAATTTTCATTAATAAAACTTGATTCATAATATTCGTCTAATTTTGTTATTTCTCTTCCATCTAGAAAAGTTCGTTTACTTACAGGCCTTGGAGTTTTTATAAGTTTATAATTCATAGGTGTTTTAATTCCTTTATCATTCGCGATGCGTAAATACTTTTTAAAATTCTTTTTTAAAGTGAAAATTGTGTGTCCGCTATTTTTCTCAACTTTTTGAAAATGGCCAATCATTTTATCAAAAAAAACAGCATCTATTTCATAAAAAAATAAATGATTGGTATACTTTTTTACTTTTCGAAGTGTACTCGTCTGTTGATCATAAGTTGATCCGTCTAATATTAGTTTTTGATGCTCCAATTCAATTTCCCAAAATTTTAAAAAATCAATTCTGGAGGTAGGATTGCAATATTCATATATTAATTTTTCCATAGTTAAGACTTCATTAGAAAGTCTATAATTTACTTCTATAGTATTAATATCGGCGAGTGCTTTTTCTATTATCAAATTATGATCCTTAGAATTTGGTGATTTTGGTTTTATACGCTGCTTTACCTTGTCAAAATCACATGGCTTTACAGATAACTTCATTGGTATTTTTTTTCTGATTTTATTCAAAAATATCTGCATATAAATTGCACAGGTACCGTCTGTGCGGATGTGATCTTCTTTGATTACAATTTTTGCTGTCAATTTACTATTATACTCCCCACTCATTTCTATTGGGTAGTTTAGTGGGACGTGAATACTGTTTTTTGGAGAAATATACATACGTAAAAGATTTTTGGATTACCCCCAAAACACTACAGGCGTGAGCTTTATACAAATTCTGTATAAAGCTCACGCCTATAATATTTTGAGTTTGTGACCGCGGCAGGGTTCGAACCTGCAACCCTCAGAGCCGAAATCTGATATTCTATCCAGTTGAACTACGCAGCCTTAATATAAATTCCAAATTTTTTAAAATCCCAAATCCCAACTGTAAAGCTTGGAATTTGGGATTTCATTTTTTGGAAATTTAATTCTTTATACTAAAAGTTTTTTAACAATAGTAGAAATTGTTTTTCCTTCGGCAGTTCCTCCTAATTGTGATGAAGCTAATCCCATTACTTTACCCATAGATGCAATTCCAGATGCTCCCGTTTCAGCAATGATTTTAGCAATTACAGCTTCTATCTCAGCTTCACTTAATTGAGCCGGTAAGAACTTCTCTATTACCGTTACTTGAGCTAATTCAGGTTCAGCTAAATCAGGACGATTTTGTTCTGTGAAAATTTTTGCACTTTCTTTACGAGTTTTCACCAAACGTTGCAATAATTTAATTTCTTCTTCTTCTGAAATTTCTTCTTTAGAACCAGAAGCCGTTTGAGCTAAAAGCAATTCTGATTTTATGGCTCTTAAAGCTTCTAATGCAATAGTATCTTTAGCTCTCATGGCTGTTTTAATTTCGTCCATGATGTGTACTGATAAACTCATTTGTATTTTTTATTAATAAGCACTACTGCTTTGTTTGACATTTGTTTGCATAAAAATTGAGCCAGTTCTAATAAAAAAACGCCTTGCTACAAGCATTAACCAGACTCAAAATTTGTGCGAAGATAAAAAAAATAACCCGAAAATTAAATGCAATTTTCGGGTTATTGTATAAGGGATTTTAAGTACTAATCTACATTATCATGCAAATAAGAATTGTTAGAACGCAATTGTAAATCGTTATTGCTATCTGTTCCAACAGATATTCTTGAGTTAGCATTATTAGTTTGATTGTTTGAAATATCAATACCTAATCTTTTATAAGCAGGCTCTTTTTCGTACTCATCAATCTTAGAAACATTATTATGAAACTTATAATTGAATTCTTTTAATTTTTTTCTTCTCTCATCTGCTCTTAAACGCAATGTTTCTTCAATTGTCATTTCAATAGGAGAAATATCTTCCGCATTTGAGAAATCATTTGGAGCCAATTCTACTTTTTTCATCGTAATATTTAACTCTTCAGGAATTACTTCTTCCACCACTTTTGCAACTGGCTTAGCTAATTCGCTCTCAGCATCCATGTATTCTTCAAGAGAATATTTGATAATTCCTTTGTCAGACAATTCAGTAACCGGTACAAATTGAACAGCTTGATTCACTTTTATCTCTTTTGTTTCATTTGTTAATTCAAATAAAACTTTTTCTTCCTGAACTTGTTTAACTTCTTGAACTGGCTCTGATTTAAAAAGAGGCAAATCAAAAGAAATAGAAGTTTGTTCTTGTTTTTCAATTACTTTTGGTTGTTCAACAATTGGTTGAATTGCTTGTCTTACTTCTTCTACTTTTGGGGCAGAAAATGTAAATTCTTCTTCTTTTATTGGAGAAACTATTTCGAAAGTAACATCTATATTTTTAATAAATTCAGACATTGCCATCAACTCTTCGTTTCCCGGAACTGGAACCACTGGGGCTTCAGCTACAACAGCTGCAGGAACTACAATAGGAGCTGCAACTATTTCTTCTTCCTCATCAATTAAGTCAAAAACTACTCTTTCTTCAACATTACTTACCGGTTTATCAATATTTAAATCAAAACCTGCAACTGTATTATTGCTTAGATTATGAACGCTTCTTTGCTCATCCTCTAAGGTATGTATGATTTTTTTTGGCTCTGTATTTACAATTCCGTTTTGTTGTTCAATATCAAATCCTGTAGCAATGATAGTTACAGCAACTGCATCACCTAATGTTTCATCTTCACCAACTCCCATGATGATATTAGCATTATAACCCGCTTCACTTTGAATGTGATCATTGATTTCGCCAATTTCATCTAAGGTAATTTCGTTAGACCCAGAAACGATGAGCAACAATACGTTTTTGGCTCCTGTAATTTTGTTATCATTTAATAAAGGAGAATCTAAAGCAGCAACAATCGCTTCTTTAGCTCTGTTTTCTCCTGAAGCAACAGACGAACCCATTATAGCCGTTCCGCTATTTGCTAATACGGTTTTAGCATCACGTAAATCGATATTTTGAGTATAGTGATGCGTAATTACTTCTGCAATTCCTCTTGAGGCTGTTGCCAAAACTTCATCCGCTTTTGAGAATCCTGCTTTAAAACCAAGATTTCCATAAACTTCTCTTAATTTGTTATTATTGATAACAATTAAAGAATCGACTTGTCTACGCAATTTTTCAATTCCGATAAGCGCTTGTTCCTGACGCACTTTCCCTTCAAAAGAAAATGGCAAAGTCACAATACCCACGGTAAGGATTTCTCTTTCTTTAGCCAGTTGAGCAATTACAGGGGCTGCACCAGTTCCGGTACCTCCACCCATTCCAGCTGTAATAAAAACCATCTTAGTACCACGGTCTAACATCTTTTCGATATCAGCGATACTTTCTATAGCCGATTGCTGTCCTACGTCTGGATTTGCTCCAGCACCAAGACCTTCTGTTAGATTTACACCTAATTGAATTTTATTAGGAACACCACTGTTTTGTAGTGCTTGCGAATCAGTATTACAAACAATAAAATCAACTCCTTTGATTCCTTGCTTGAACATGTGGTTGATTGCATTACTTCCACCTCCACCTACACCTATTACTTTTATAACATTTGATTGATTTTTAGGTAAATCAAATGAAATACTTCCAAATTCTGAGTTGCTCGTCATAATATTTGGTATTTGATATTAATATATTTTGTCTTTATTCTTCTTTCTTACTACTCTGCGTTATCTAAAAAATCTTTAATCTTATCAACATAACGATCAAAGAATGATCGCTTAATCTTCTCCCCTGTTGATTCTTCTTTTTTAGAATAACTTTGCGTTTCCAGCTGTTCTACTTCTTGTTCAAATCGCTCTACAGTTTCAACAACCGGTTCACGATAAAAAACAGTTCTTTGAGGAACAACTTCTTCTTTTCTTATTGCACTTTGCGTATTATTACAAATGCTGTTCATTACTAATCCAACAGCAGTTGCATACAATGGACTAGAAAACTCTTCATCTGAATTTCCTGCTAAATGCTCATTAGGATAACCAATTCTGGTGTCCATTCCTGTAATGTATTCTACTAATTGTTTGATGTGTTTCAGTTGAGCTCCACCACCAGTAAGTACAATTCCAGCAATTAGTTTTTTTCTTGGATCTTCGTGACCATAAGCTTTTACTTCTGTAAAAACTTGTTCAATTATTTCTACTACACGAGCATGAATAATCTTAGACAAGTTTTTCAACGAAATTTCTTTTGGCTCTCTTCCTCTTAATCCCGGAATAGAAACAATCTCGTTGTCTTTATTTTCTCCTGGCCAAGCCGAACCAAATTTCACTTTCAATAATTCAGCCTGTTTTTCAATAATAGAACAGCCTTCTTTGATATCATCAGTAATTACATTTCCTCCAAAAGGAATTACTGCTGTATGACGAATAATACCATCTTTAAAAATAGCCAAATCAGTAGTTCCTCCACCGATGTCAATTAAGGCAACTCCAGCTTCTTTTTCTTCTTGGCTCAAAACCGCATCAGACGATGCTAAAGGCTCTAAAGTCAATCCTGACAATTCGATACCTGAACTTTGAATACAACGTCCTACGTTACGTATAGACGATGCCTGACCTACTACAACATGGAAACTAGATTCTAAACGTCCACCGTACATTCCGATAGGCTCTTTAATTTCCGATTGTCCGTCTATTTTAAATTCCTGAGGTAAAACGTGAATAATTTCCTCACCAGGCAACATAGCCAATTTATTAACCTGATCAATCAGCAATTGGATATCATCTCCACCAATTACTTCTTCCGGATTACTTCTACTGATGTAATCAGTATGTTGAATACTACGAATGTGTTGACCAGCTATCCCTACAACAACATCTTTAATTTTATAACCTGAATTTGTTTCTGCTTCATTTATTGCTTGCTGGATAGATTGAATGGTTTGTGTAATATTATTAACCACACCTCTAGCCACACCCAGACTTTTGGATTTACCAACTCCCAAAATTTCTAACTTACCATACTCATTCTTCTTGCCAATCATGGCAACAATTTTGGTTGTCCCTATATCTAGACCTACTGCAATATTCTCTTTTTCCATTTTCTATTATTTAGTGCAAACTACTTGTTTTGTAAACCTGAGGTCAATCTTCTTATATTTATACAATGTACTATCTAAAACTGCTTTTTGAAAAAAAGCTTTATAGTTCTTAAATTTTGTTTCAAAATTCATCATACTACCAAAATCAATCTGGTAATCGTAATTCCTATTGAACATTTTTAAGCTAGCATTAGGCATAATCTGAATTGCAATGATGTTTTTTTTCAAAAAATCATCTTCATAAATTACACGAAACAATCGAGTAATTTTTTCGTTATCCCCTCTATTAATATCCCCTAAAACAAGTGGAACTCTAGCTGTAAAATTATTCGATAGCGGCATCTTACCACCTTTATAATCAACATAAAAAGATTCAGAACCATTAACCACTCTAGCTACAGGAGTCTTTTGCTTTACAACCGCTTTTAGAACACCATCGATACTTACAAAAACATCTGATTCGTCAATCATCGCATTTGAGTCTAGCTTTCTTTCCAGCTTATTCAAATCTAATTTATCTTTTCCAATAGCTAAGGGGTTGCCAATATTTTCTATTAACAATTTATTAACCGTTTCTGTTTTAATAAAAAGATTGTTTTCTCCTACAAAAATAACGGCTATTTTAGCCACTTTTCGCTTTTCATTTCGCTTCGATGTAAACGAAAAAAGAAAAATAACTAACCCTAACATTAGGATTAATCTGATATTTGTCCAATTAAATATTTTTTCCATTTAAAGCTTTTTTAATTGCTCCCACCATTTCACCAATATCACCAGCTCCAATTGTAACCATAATCGGGGCATCACTTTTCAACATAGTTGCTATCAAATCTTCTTTTGAAACTAATTTTTTATTCTCATTCTCCATCTTAGACAACAACCAGTCCGAAGTTACTCCTTCCATAGGCAGCTCACGTGCCGGATAAATATCCATCAGCAAAACTTCATCAAACTGAGAAAGACTTCTTGCAAAATCATCTGCAAAATCTTTTGTTCTGCTAAAAAGATGCGGCTGAAAAACAGCCAAAACTTTTTTATTCGGATACAATTCTCGCACCGCCTGATGCACTGCATTTATCTCCGTAGGATGATGTGCATAATCATCAATGTAAACCAATTTCTCAGATCTAATTTGGTATGAAAAACGCCTTCTTATTCCTTTGAATGAAGCTAAGGCTTTTGCAATGGCATCGGTTGGGGTGCCGAAATTTACTGCCATTGCAAAAGCCATTAAAGCATTCATCAAATTGTGCCTTCCTGGTAATCCAAAACGGAAATCTTTTAAAACTTCAGTAGGTGTTTTTACATCAAAAACATAACTTCCGTTTTCTATTCTTATATTAAAAGCGTTGTAAACTGCTTCCTCATTTACTCCAACAGTAATTCCTGAAAGTGGTAAATCAGTAGTAATAAACAACCTTCTCTTATCTTCTACTTTATTTGCAAACTCAGTAAACGATTCTTCGATAGCGTCACTTGTACCATAAATATCCAAATGATCAGCATCCATAGAAGTCACACAAGCAATATCCGGATGCAAATGCAAAAACGAACGGTCAAATTCATCGGCTTCAACAACGGTTACGGTTTTCCCGCTTCCTATTAAATTCGAATTGTAATTCTCTACAATTCCACCAATAAAAGCCGTAACATCAGCACCACTTTCATGTAAAATATGTCCTAAAATACTAGATGTAGTCGTTTTTCCGTGTGTTCCTGCCACTGCAAAACAAAAGGTATCCTTAGTAATAATTCCTAAAACTTCGGCTCTCTTTTTAACCTGATAATCACGCTCTAAAAAGAAGTTCCATTCAGAGTGTGTTTTTGGAACCGCTGGCGTAATAATTACCAAAGTATTTTCGGTGTAATAATCTTTAGGAATCAAATTGATATCATCTTCAAAATGAATAGCAATACCGCTTTCAATTAACTCATTCGTTAAAATTGTTGGTGTTTTGTCATAACCAGAAACTTGTTTTCCAATATACTTAAAATAGCGCGCCAAAGCACTCATACCAATACCACCGATACCGATAAAATAGACGTTATGTATTTGGTTTAAGTTCATAATTATTAAATGTATTTCTGATTATTTATTTCTAATTAATTTCACAATTTCGTCGGCAATTTGCTTTGTTGCTCCAGGTAAGGCGAGTTCTTTTATGTTCTCACTCAATTGTTTTTGTTTCCCTGTATCTTTCAACAAAGCTTCAAAAACCAAACTAAACTCCGTATCTAATTCGGATTCTTTGATTAATAGCGCTCCTTTTTTATCTACAATAGCTTTTGCATTTTTTGTCTGATGATCTTCGGCTACATTAGGCGATGGAATAAAAATGACTGGTTTCCCCACAATACACAATTCCGATACAGAAGAAGCTCCCGCACGCGAAATAATAACATCGGCAGCAGCATAAACAAAATCCATCCGTTCAATAAAAGCAACTACCTGAACTCTAGGAGAAGTTTCGCTGCTATTCATTCCCCCGTTGGGGGTTAGGGGGCTATTGTATTTTTTATAATCTTCGAAATACAATTTTCCACATTGCCAGATAATTTGAACGTCTTGAGCCTGTATATTTTTCAGTTCTTTTTCAATTAACTGATTCACTCTTCGGGCACCTAAACTTCCACCAAGAACTAAAAGCGTTTTTTTATTGGCATCCAATTTAAAATATTCAATTGCTGCTGCTCTTTTGCTTTCAATAGCAATCAAATCCTGACGAACAGGATTTCCTGTCAAAATCATTTTCTCTTTTGGAAAAAATCGTTCCAAATTTTCATAAGCCACACAAATAGCATTGGCTTTTTTACTCAACAATTTATTGGTAATTCCCGGAAAAGAATTTTGCTCCTGAATCAGTGTTGGAATACCAAGTATATTTGCCATTTGTAACAAAGGCCCACTTGCAAAACCACCTGTCCCAATAACCGCATCGGGTTTAAATTGTTTTATTATCTTTCTGGATTTCCACAAACTGTCAAGCAATTTCACTGGAAACAACATATTTTGTACTGTAATTTTTCTTTGCAAACCAGCAATCCACAAACCTTTGATAGCATATCCTGCTTGCGGTACTTTTTGCATTTCCATCTTATCCCGAGCTCCTACAAATAGAAACTCCGCGTCTGGAAATCGCGACTTTAATTCATTGGCAATTGCAATCGCAGGATAAATATGTCCTCCTGTTCCTCCGCCACTTAATATGAATTTATACTGTTTCATTGCTATCAATCTATTTATTTAAAACGGCATTCATTGGATTAGTCATTTTATCTTCTATCGAATAAGACTCTTTTTGTTGTTGCTCTTCCGAAGCCAATTCAGCATCAATCAATCGTTGAAGTGCTTCTTCTCTTTTAGCAGCTTCTTTTTGTTCTTGTTCTATTTCTTCTTCTTTTTTGGTTACACCAATGATGATTCCCAATGCAATACAAGTCATCCAAATAGAAGTTCCTCCACTACTAATTAAAGGCAAGGTTTGTCCCGTAACTGGTAATAATTCTACTGCTACCGCCATATTAATCATAGCTTGAAAAATCATGGGAAAACCGAGTCCTATGACGACTAATTTCCCAAAAAGCGTATTGGCCTTATGTGAAGCAATTACAAAACGGAAAAGCAACAACAGATACAAAAACAACACCCCTAAACCTCCAATCAATCCGTATTCTTCAACGATAATCGCATAAATAAAATCGGAAGAAGATTGTGGTAAAAAATTTTTCTGAACACTTTTCCCCGGACCTAATCCATAAATTCTACCCGATGCAATTGCAATTTTAGCTTTCTCAATTTGGTAATCGTCTTCATCAGGCTTATTGGTACTAAAGTTTTCAATTCGGCTTTCCCAAGTTCTAACCCTACTAAAGAATTTAGCATCCGGAAATGCTTTTGAAATCAAAACAAAGAAGGTCAGAAATAAAATTCCCGATCCTACAATGATTCCGATGTACTTCATTGGATATTTACCTATAAAAACCAACATTAATATCATTGAAAAAATTAACGCCGTAGTAGAAAAATTCGAAGGAAGAATAAATATCAACGTAATAAAAACAGGCAACCAAAGCTCCTTTAACGATTCTAAAAAAACAATCGGTTCTGTTCTTGTTTTTGACAAATAACGCGCTACAAACACAAACAAAACCAATGCAGCAAAAGCTGAAGGCTGAAATGAAATCCCCACAAACGGAATTTGAAGCCATCTACTGGCATTAGCTCCACCAATAACAGTTCCTTTTATCATTGTAATGGCTAAAACTACCCAAACTACAGGCAATAACCATTTAGAAATAGAACGAAAATAATGATAGGGAACTTTATGAACGTAATAGATAATTGTGAATCCACAAGCAATATGCGCCAAATGTTTTAACAAATACCCTAAAGTATTTCCTGTCCCATGACCCAAATAAGCCAAATTACTACTCGCACTAAAAACAGGCATAAAGGAAAACAAGGCCAATAAGGCCACAAATGACCAAATACCTTTATCTCCTTTTAATCTGCTAATTAGTTTTTTCATCGTTTTTAAGTTATGGGTTGTGAGTTATAAGTTATTAGGTCTTGGGTTGTTAGAAAAAAGAAAATAAACTTTCAATAAATGGAACACTTCTACCTCCTAACCTCTAACTTCTAACTTTCTTTTACAAATTATGCACTGCATCTTTAAATTGACGTCCTCTATCTTCATAGTTTTCAAACAAGTCAAAACTTGCACAAGCTGGCGACAAAAGAACTGTATCTCCTTTTTCTGTTAAACGTTGCGCCATAATAACAGCTTCACGCATACTTTGTACCTCAATCATCATATCAACAACATTTCCAAAAGCATCAATAATTTTTCTATTATCAACTCCAAGACAAATGATAGCTTTTACTTTCTCACGAACTAACGCCATCAATTCGTTATAATCATTTCCTTTATCAACACCACCCACAATCCAAACTGTTGGTGTGTTCATACTATCTAATGCGAAAAAAGTAGCGTTTACATTCGTTGCTTTAGAATCGTTGATGTATTGCACATTTTGGATTTTCAATACTTTCTCAAGACGGTGCTCTACACCTTGAAAATTAGATAGACTTTCGCGAATTGTTGCTTTTCTAATTTGCATCAATTTAGCTACAGAAGTTGCTGCCATGGCATTTTTTAAATTATGTTTTCCTTCCAAGGCAATTGATTCTGTTTCCATTTTAAATTCCTCTTGATTGATTATTACTTCCATTGTGTTGTTTTTTATAAAGGCTCCCTCTTCAAATGTTTTTGTCAATGAGAAAGGAATTAATTTTGCTCTTGTTTTGTTCTTTTTTAACCATTCTGAAATTGCCTCATCATCTGCATCATAAATGAGATAATCCTCTTCAGTTTGATTCATTGTTATTCTAAATTTCGAATCAATGTAATTCTCGTATTTATAATCGTATCGATCTAAATGATCTGGACTGATATTGGTTATAATGGCAATATGCGGCTTATAATTTATGATTCCGTCCAACTGAAAACTACTCAACTCCAACACATAACTATCGTACTTATCTTCGGCAACCTGTTCAGCAAAACTTTTTCCAATATTCCCGGCCAAACCTACATTCAATCCTGCTGATTGAAGCAGATGATAAGTCAACATCGTGGTAGTTGTTTTACCGTTACTTCCTGTTATTCCTATCGTAATGGCTTTAGTAAAAGGAGCCGCAAATTCTATTTCAGAAATTACCGGAATTCCTTTTTCGACTAGCTTTTTAACGATGGGCGCTTTCTCTGGAATCCCCGGACTTTTCATCACTACATCAGCATTGAGGATTAAGGACTCTGTATGCTTTTCATCCTCCCATTTAATATCATTCTTTATAAGAACGTCTTTGTAACTCTGTTTTATTTTTCCAAAATCAGATACAAAAACATCGTATCCTTTTTGCTTTCCTAGAATAGCTGTTCCCACTCCACTTTCACCTCCGCCTAATACTACTAATCTCATCTTATCTTAGTTTTAAGGTAACAATAGAAAGTATCGCTAACATGATGGCCACAATCCAAAATCGGGTAACAATCTTACTTTCGTGGTAGCCTTTCTTTTGATAATGATGATGCAATGGCGACATCAGGAAAATTCTTCGGCCTTCGCCAAAACGCTTCTTAGTGTATTTAAAATAACTCACCTGCAAAACCACTGAGAAATTTTCGACCAGGAAAATTCCGCATAAAAGTGGAATCAATAATTCTTTTCGAACTGCAATTGCCAATACTGCTATAATTCCTCCAATAGTTAAGCTTCCTGTATCTCCCATAAATACGGATGCGGGATACGAATTATACCATAAAAATCCGATCAGAGATCCAACAAAAGCAGCAATAAAAACCGTCATTTCCCCCGAATTAGGGATGTACATAATATTGAGATAATTTGAAAAGATAATATTTCCAGAAACGAAGGTAAAAATAGCAAGAGCCAATACCGAAATTGCGGAAGTTCCTGCCGCTAGTCCATCAATTCCATCGGTTAAATTAGCTCCGTTTGAAACTGCTGTGATGATGAAAATCACTACTGGAATAAAGATTATCCAAGCCCATTTTTCATATCCGTCTCCCATAAACGAAAGTACTTCAGCATAATCAAATTCATTATTTTTGAAAAAAGGAATTGTAGTTGCTGTTGATTTTTCTTCAACACCAGCTGAAGTTATAACCGTTTCTGTAGTTTGTTTAAAAATATCTGTTTTTCCTGTATCAGTACGAACCGTTACTTGCGGATTAAAATACAACACACTCCCTACAATTAATCCCAATCCTACTTGTCCAAAAACTTTAAAGATTCCTTTTAATCCTTGTTTGTCTTTTTTGAAAATTTTAATATAATCATCCACAAAACCAATTGTCCCCATCCATAAGGTAGTTACAATCAACAAAACAATATAGATATTATGCAATTTGGCAAACAGAAAAACAGGAATTAAAGTCGCAAAAATGATAATCAAACCTCCCATTGTAGGAGTACCTGCTTTTTCATTTTGACCTGCTAATCCTAGTTCACGAACAGTTTCTCCAACTTGTTGCCTTTGCAAAAAGCTAATAACTCTCTTACCATAAATTGTAGACAACAACAGTGAAAGTATAAAGGCCAATGCCGATCTAAAAGTGATGTATTGAAAAACTCCTGTTCCAGAAATATTCAATGTTTTGTTGAAATAATCAAATAAATAATATAGCATAGTTTAACTATTTATGAAGTTGTTCTAAAATCTCTTTAACAATTTTCATATCATCAAAATCAGTACGAATACCTTTGATTTCCTGATAGGTTTCATGTCCTTTTCCAGCAATTAAAATAATATCATTTGGCTGAGCCAATTGACAAGCAATTTTTATCGCTTGTTTTCTGTCGGTCACAGCAAAAACTTTTTTGTGATTTTGTGGTGACACTCCTACTTCCATTTCACTGATAATAACATCAGGGTCTTCATCTCTAGGATTATCTGATGTCAAAATGGTTTTATTACTCAATTCTGAAGCAATTCCAGCCATAATTGGTCGCTTAGCCTTATCTCTATTTCCACCACAACCTACAATCGTGATTAGTTGCTCGTTCTTAGTACGAACTTCATTGATGGTTTTCAATACGTTTTCTAAAGCGTCTGGAGTATGCGCATAATCAACTATAGCAGTAATATTCGAATCGGAAACAATGTATTGGAATCTCCCGGAAACACTCTCTAATTCTGATAACAAACGAAGCGTTTCTAAACTATCCAAACCTAATTCAATAGCGGTTCCGTAAATAGCTAAAAGATTGTAAGCATTAAAAACACCTATCAATTTCACCCAAACTTCATTGCCTTCAATTTTCAACAACAAACCTGACAGTAAGTTCTCTAAAATTTGAGCTTTATAATCAGCATAAGATTTAAGTGCGTAGGTTCTTTTTTGAGCTACTGTATTTTGCAACATCACCGCTCCATTCTTATCGTCAATATTAGAAATAGCAAAAGCAGTTTTTGGCAAATTGTCAAAAAATGATTTTTTAACATCTCTATATTCGGCAAAAGTGGGATGGTAATCTAAATGATCGTGAGATAAATTAGTAAAAACACCGCCTCTAAAATACAAGGCTTCGGTACGTTTTTGATGAATTCCATGCGAACTCACTTCCATAAAACAATACTCTACCCCTACACCAATCATTTCATTCAAAAAATGATTAATTGTAATAGAATCAGGTGTTGTATGCGTTGCTTTGTACTCTACATCATCAACCAATATTTTTACAGTAGAAAGCAAACCTACTTTGAATCCCGCTTTTTTAAATAATTGATACAATAAAGAAGCAATTGTTGTTTTCCCGTTAGTACCTGTAATTCCAACTAATTTTAGTTTTTCAGAAGGATTTCCAAAATAATTAGCCGCCATAAAAGCAAGTGCTTTGTTAGTGTCGTTTACCTGAACATAAGTAATTTCACTAACAAATTCTTCTGGAAAAGTATCGCAAATTATTGCTTTGGCACCTAAATCGATGGCTTTTTGAATATAATCATGTCCATCGAAAATTGAACCACGAATAGCAACAAACACATCATTGGCTTCGATTTTTCTAGAATCAAAATCCAATTTCCCGATAGCAATATCAGTCGAACCATGAACTGCCTCGATTGCTACTCTATATAATATGTCTTTTAATAATTTATTCATTTTTTTCATTTTTCACCTCTCCTTTGGAGAGGCTGGGTGAGGCTACAATAATTCTAAGGTTATAGTTGTGTTTTTTATAATATTTTGACCCGCTTGAAGGGATTGTTTTTTTACTTTCCCAATTCCGCTGGTTCTTACTCTCATTCCTAAATTTTCTAACAAGGCAATAGCATCCATCCCTGGCATCCCTTTAACATTAGGAATGAATTGTTGCGGCTTTTGAAGTTTCGCAAAATACTCGTTGTAACTTTTCTCTTGTTTTGGAATTTTCCTGTCTAGTTTTTTAATTTCATTTGTCGAAGGAACATCTGTAAAAATCTTTTGAGCAATTCGTTTAAAAACAGGACCCGCCACATCGGCACCATAATAATTATTATTAGCTGTATTCGGCTTATGCACTACTACAATACAGGAATACATTGGTTTATCTGCTGGAAAATAGCCCACAAAAGAAGAAGCATAATACAAGCCTGATCCGTCTCTTTTTCCATAATTTACCTGAGCTGTCCCTGTTTTACCAGCCATAGAAAAATCCTTAGAATACAATTTTGAACCCGTTCCTTTTTTAACTACATTTTTCAAAACGGCTCTTAATTTTAAAAGCGTTTCTCGCGAACAAACTCTTGGATTGATAACTTCTGGTTCCATCTTTTTGATGGTTTTGTTCCATTCTTTAATTTCAGAAACAAATTGTGGTTTTACCATCACCCCATTATTAGCAACCGAATTATAAAATGCTAAAGTTTGCATAGGCGTTACTGAAACTCCATATCCAAAAGCCATCCAAGGCAATGAGATATTCGACCAGTTCTTATCTGTAGGTTGCGGAATAAACGGACGTCCTTCTCCTTTAAAATCCATGTGTAATCTCTTATTCAAACCATAAGAATTAACATGATTGACAAACTTAGACGGATTATTTTTATAATTATCATATACAGCCTGAACCAATACCGTATTTGAAGACAATTCGAAACCTCTTGCCAAAGAAATCTTGCCATAACCTCCATCATGAGAATCTCTTACCGATTTACCTGAATATTTTACCACTCCACCATGAGTATCATAAACCGTACTCGTATCAGCTACTTTGTCTTCTAAAATGGTCATTAAATCAACCAATTTAAAAGTAGAACCTGGCTCGTGAGATTCGGCTACCGCATAATTAGTGGTTTCGTAGTAAGATCCATCACTAGCTCTCCCTAAATTAGCAATAGCTTTTACCTGTCCAGTATGCGTTTCCATCACCACCACACAACCGTGATCGGCTTGGTAATCTTCTAATTGTTTCAATAAAGCGTGGTGTGCAATATCCTGGATATAAACATCAATAGTCGAAATCACATCGTATCCATCCTGAGGATCAACCTCGTTTAAATCCCGAATAGGTTTCCACTGCCCTTTTGCAATTTTTTGTTTTAGAATTTTCCCATCCTTACCATCCAAATAATCTCTGTAAGCCCATTCAATTCCTTTACCATCTGAATGTCCTACTTGATATTTTCTTTCGTAACCAATTGTTCTTTCTGCAATTTTGCCAATTGGATGCTCGCGTACCGTTTTTTGTTCGATTATAATTCCGCCTTTATAAGCCCCCAATTCAAATAAAGGAAAACCTTTAATTTTCATGTAATCAGTGTAACTTAAATCTCTGGCAACTAAAAAATATCGGTTATTATTCGCTCTTGCTTTTCTTAATTCATTTTGATAAAAAGCTGCTGATTTTCCTAAAATAGTCGCCAATGAATCGGCTAAGGCATTCACATTTTTTTCAAAAGCTTCCTTTTTCGGCGCTAATGCATCAAAACGGATAATGTATTTTGGAATTGAAGTAGCTAGCAAGCTTCCGTCTGAAGAATAAATATTTCCTTTATTAGCAGGAATTACAAAATTCCTAACAGTTCTTTCCTTAGCTAATTCTCTGTAATAATTTCCTTCAACCCATTGGATATTTGTCAATTTAACAGCAATTGCTATTGCCATCAAAAAAATAGCAAAAGCAACTAGATAAATTCGGTACGATATGTATTTATCATCTACTGCCATAATTTCTTAATGAAATTTTCTTCTTCTACTTTCTTCACTTTTATCTTTACCGGAGGAACTGTTGACGGGAAAATTTCTTTTTCTACCATCTTTTCTGAAACCGTCGATTCCATTCTCAACTTCATTAATTCCGAACGTCTATCCACAAACTCCGAACGCATTTCTTTAACCTCCGAAGTCAATTCGGCTATTTTAAACACTTTTTGCTCGTAACGTTGTGTATTTGCAATCATGATAATGGCCAGAACAATCAAAAAAACAATAAAACGCCAGTTCTTAATCGCATCATCATCGATTAAAAATCTTGCTTTTAATAGATTGTAAATACTCGTTTTCATGTTTTATCTAAATCTTTTCGGCAATTCTTAACTTGGCACTTCTTGCTCTATTATTAATCTTAATTTCTTCGTTATTAGGAACAATTAATTTTCCAATTGTTTTGAACGGAACTGAAAAATTTCCAAAAAAATCACGTTCTGGTTCTCCTTCAAACATGCCGTTTTTTATGAATCTTTTCACCAAACGATCTTCTAACGAATGATAGGATATCACGCTTAATCTTCCTCCCGGATTCAAAATCTCTAATGATTGTTCTAAAAATTCTTTTAAAACATCCATTTCTTGGTTTACTTCAATTCGAATGGCTTGATAGATTTGGGCCAATATTTTATTTCGAACTCTTTCCGGTAAATATTTCGCCAAAACTTCTTTTAATTCATCTGTAGTTTTGATTGGTCGATGCGTTCTGGCTTCTATAATTGTTCTTGACAAAGCAGGTGCATTTTTTAATTCGCCATAATCAAAGAAAACTCTTCTCAAATTAGCATCATCATACTCATTAACTACCTTATAAGCATTAAGGTCGTTTTTCTGGCTCATTCTCATATCCAATTCAGCATCAAATCGAGTTGAAAAACCTCTTTCCGGCACATCAAACTGATGAGAAGAAACACCTAAATCGCCTAAAATCCCATCAACACTTCTTGCACCGTGAAAACGCAAGAATCGTTTTATATGTCTAAAATTCTCATTAATCAATACAAATCTCTCATCAGGAAGCGCATTAGCCAACGCATCTTCATCCTGATCAAAAGCAAATAACTTTCCATTAGGACCTAATCGACTTAAAATCTCTTTCGAATGACCACCACCACCAAAAGTCACATCTACATACACTCCATCAGGCTTAATATTTAAACCATCTACCGTCTCTTTTAGCAAAACTGGATTATGATATTCCATTGTTGTCGTCATTTATATTACCCATTACCTCTTCAGCCAAATCTGCAAAATCAACACCATCATCTATTGACTGCTCATACAAATCTTTATCCCAAATTTCTACAATATTAACCGCAGACGAAAAAACAACATCCTTAGCAATACTGGCAAAATTCACCAAATCCTTAGGCACTAATAAACGCCCCAAAGCATCAATCTCAACTACCTTAACACCAGCAGTAAACTTGCGAATAAAGTCGTTATTCTTCTTAACAAAACGATTGAGCTTATTGATTTTTTGCATCATCAAATTCCATTCTTCCATTGGATACAACTCCAGACAAGGCTGAAACAAGGAACGCTTCAAAACAAAACCGTCTTGAAGAGAGGCAGCCAATTGCTTTTTTAAAGGAGCAGGTAACAAAACCCTCCCTTTAGCATCGACTTTACACTCATATGTTCCAACAATTGTATTCAAAAGAATCGCTTTAAATGATACAGAGCAAAAATATAAAAAATTTTACCACCTTTTACCACTTTCTACCACTTTGTTGATAAGTTTACCCACTTCAAACACAAAACCCTTAAATTTTAGACAATCAGAACATTAGCCCAATCCTCTTTTCTTACAGACAGTACAATTCAATTCAAAAAAACGAGACACAACCACTAGTGTTTTTCAGTTAAAAACCCAGCTTAATTTCACGAAAAAACACTAGACACTCAATAACATAACTAAGCACACTTTTTTAAAGCATAAGAGAATTCTAGAATATTATCCTCAAAAAAAGTTTTCAAAAACTCATTTTAACTGATTATATACTATATTTGTCGAAATTGAAATTCGCATCCAAAAGCATGGACAAAAACTATAAGAAAGAAGGCAGATACAGCTATTACGAAGCAGGAGAAGGAACACCTATTGTCATTTTACATGGCTTAATGGGAGGTCTAAGCAACTTTGACGGCGTAGCTCGTTACTTCTCTGATAAAGGATATAAAATCGTTATTCCAGACTTACCTATATACACTCAAAGTTTACTAAAAACCAACGTAAAAGCCTTTGCCAAATACGTAAAAGACTTTATTACTTTTAAAGGTTTTGACAGAGTTATTCTTTTAGGAAATTCATTAGGAGGACACATTGCATTGTACCATACTAAGATGTATCCTGAAAAAGTAGCAGGACTGGTAATAACAGGAAGCTCAGGACTTTATGAAAGCGCCATGGGCGACAGCTACCCAAAAAGAGGTGACTATGAATACATCAAGAAAAAAGCGGAAGATGTATTTTACGACCCAAAAATCGCTACTCCTGATTTAATTGACGAAGTGTACGCAACAGTAAATGATCGTATAAAATTAATCAAAACTTTAACCATTGCTAAAAGTGCAATTCGTCACAATATGGCTAAAGATTTACCAAAAATGCACGTTCAAACTTGTATTATTTGGGGAAAAAATGATAAAGTTACCCCTCCGGAAGTAGCGACAGAATTCAACAAGTTATTACCTAATTCTACCTTGTATTGGATTGACCAATGCGGCCATGCAGCCATGATGGAACACCCAGATGAATTCAATAAGCTACTTGAAGAATGGCTGACAAAAACTAATTTAAAAGTTCCTACGCTATAAAATAGAGCTTTTTTACATCAAAAAATATGAAAATTAATACCGCCGAATTCGTAATAAGCAACTCAGATGTAAGCAAATGTCCTAAGGACTTTTTGCCCGAATATGCTTTTATAGGCAGGTCGAATGTGGGAAAGTCATCATTAATCAACATGCTGACCAACCAAAAAAAACTGGCAAAAACTTCGGGAAGACCGGGAAAAACACAACTAATCAACCATTTTTTAATTAACAATAATTGGTTCCTAGTCGATTTACCTGGATACGGATACGCTAAGGTTTCAAAGAAAACCAAATCTGTTTTTCAACAATTCATCACGGATTATTTTGAAAAAAGAGAACAATTAGCCTGTGCCTTTGTATTAATTGACATTCGTCATGACGCACAAGCAATCGATATTGAATTCATGAGTTATATGGGCGAAAGCGAAATTCCTTTTTGCATTATTTTCACCAAAGCTGACAAAATCAGTAGAGTAAAAATTGACGCGCACGTTGCCGCTTACAAAAAACAAATGTTTGCTAACCATTGGGCCGAAATGCCGCCTTATTTTGTAACTTCATCAACAGAAGGAACAGGAAAAGAAGACTTATTAAGCTACATCGACGAAGTAAATCAAGAGATTTTCAAGAATAACAGTGGGTTTTAAAACTTAAATTCCAATTTTTAAAAATTCCAAATTCCAAAGAATCCAATAAAAAAATCCCAAATTCCAAGTTTAACAATTGGAATTTGGGATTTTTTTATTGGATTTTTATCCCGAAACTTCGGGATTATTTTGTCAACTCTAATTTTTCTGCAAAGTACTCACAGAAATCTTTCATCGTTGCCGCCATTTTTTCGTCGCCTGTAGCACGGTGAAAAGTATCTGACATGGCTACTAAAGTTTGATGAAAGAAAATCTTCATTTCGTCCACCGGCATATCCTTAGTCCACAAATCAATACGCATACTCTCTTTGACTTTACTATCCCAAACAGACAACATAATTGCTTTTGATTCTTCTAATTCTATTCCGCCATCTTTTGCCGTCCAATACAATTTTTCCGGAATGCGGTTTTCATCTAATTCTACTAGAAAATTAATTTCTGATTTATTTTTATCTGACATTACTTCTTAGGTTTATAATTTGATTTTCCAAATATTTCTTTTGCACTACTATGCATTAATTGCGGCAAAGATACTTCATTATTTTTCATATACGAACGAACAATTTGCCATCCTACCCAAGCTCCCACCTTACCAGGAGACTCATTATCGATTTCTAAATAAAATTTAGAAAAGGGTGCTGGACTTATAAATCGCGAAATTAATTTAGAGTCATCATCATACAACAATTGTTTTTCAATAAAATAACGCCACATATAACTTTCGTTTTCCTCACACCAAAGCAACTGCTCTGGCGTATAACCTATTTTATCCGCATCAGTATATTCTCCTGGCAAAAGCATATCTTTTAGATACAATTCTTTTCCAGAATAAATCATAGCTGCCAAAAAGTTTTTCTCCACACTAGGCGCTATTTGTCTTTTAGCAAAACTTCCCACTACATCTGGCATGAGCTGTCTAGGTTCGAAATTTTGCTTTAAATAATTTGGAAACTGATAAAATTTATGCTCTTTTCCCAGATACATTTCAAGCGAAATAATTAACAAACTATCGGCATAAATCACCTTATTATTATAATCCATTTCCGAAATAACAGTATACACCTTAGGCGTTTGTATTTTTGGAAAATAATATTTTATATGTTTAAAAACATCGTCTAATTCTATTTTATTCGAATCGAAATTGGGAAACTTCTTCTGAACTTCAGTATACAATTGGCGCCAAAGTGGGTTTTGCATTTTCTCTAACCAAACGGCATCATCATTTCCGGCAGGAAAGAAAAAAGGAAATTCTTTTTTAATCTTTGGTAAATCTTCAGGAGCTGTTTCGAAAAATATTTTATCAAATCGCACCACTTTTAAATCTACCGAAATGGCTTCGACTGCTTTTTCTGTTTTATTCTTAGTATCGCAAGACAAAAAAAAGAACAATAGAAGTAAGGAAAATACACAAGTTTTCATTTTATTTTAATTAAATTTGCACCATTAAATCAGGATAACCAGTATGTTACTGAAAAAGTTGAGCAAAGATACGTTCCTGATAGCTAAAATTTGAACTATTATGACTAAAAAAAGTACGATCAAAGTTGATCAGGTAAACACCCAGATTGTCAACTGGTTAAAATCTTACGCAGAAACCACAAAGGTTAATGGCTTTGTAGTAGGGATTTCAGGAGGCGTAGATTCGGCTGTAACTTCAACTTTATGTGCTCAAACAGGACTTCAAGTTTTATGTGTTGAAATGCCAATTCACCAACACTCAAGTCACGTAAGTCGAGGCAAAGAACACATTGAACAGCTAAAAAAACGTTTTCCTAATGTGGCTAGCGTACAAAGTGACCTAACTTCAGTATTTGAAACTTTCAAAAAAGAGGTTCCAACAAACTTTGATGAAAACAAACTAAATCTTACTTTAGCCAATACGCGTGCCCGACTAAGAATGACTACTTTATATTATTATGCAGGAGTTCACGGACTTTTAGTTGCAGGAACTGGCAATAAAGTAGAAGACTTCGGCGTTGGCTTCTATACTAAATATGGTGATGGAGGTGTCGATTTAAGTCCGATAGCAGATTTGATGAAATCAGACGTTTTTGCATTAGCTGCTTATTTAGAAGTTCCTAACTCTATTTTAACTGCTCAGCCTTCAGATGGTTTATTTGGAGACGAAAAAACAGATGAACAACAATTAGGTGCTACTTATGACGAATTAGAGTGGGCAATGCTTGAAGATGAAAACAACAGTCCTTCAAATAATTATACAGAAAGAGAAAAAAAGGTGTTTGAAATCTATAAAAGACTCAACACAATTAACCAACATAAGATGAATGCGATACCCGTATGTGTAATTAATCGGATTTAATACTATTTTATCTATAAAAAATAGCAATATTCCTTTTTTTTTCCTAAATTTATATATAGAATTCACACAAAAACAACCCTAAAAAAAAAAATCATGATTAAAGTTTGTCTAGCCGATAATTTTCCGGTAGTGCATTTTGGAGTTAAATCGTACTTCAAAGACCATTCAGACATATCATTAACTGCCAATGTTGGTAGTTTTTTGATGATTCGAGATATTCTCTTAACAAAAGAAATTGATGTTCTGGTCTTAGACTTAGAACTTGAAGGTCTTTCGAGTATATTTGAAGTAAAATCGCTTTTAAAGAATTTCCCTAAAACTAAAATTATTATTTTTAGTGGACTTTCTGAGCAAATCTATGCTCCTAATGCTATCAAAGCTGGAGTATCTGGATATGTTCATAAAAAAGAAAAATTAGAGACATTAGGACAATCTATTATCAAAGTTCATCAAGGTAAAATTATCATGAATGAAACGGTTAAGAAAAACCTGGCTTTAATTGCAAAACAAAGTAAAAGCGAACGTTTGTACCGTAAACTTTCTAACCGTGAGGTAGAGGTTTTACGTTATTTAAGTGGTGGAAAGAAAAATCACGAGATTGCTGAAATCTTAGGTTTGAACGAAAAAACCATCAGTACTTACAAATTACGTTTATTAACTAAACTAAATGTTACAAACTTAGTTGACTTAGTAAACAAAGCTAAAAGTTTAGAGATCGTTTAATTTAAAAACGAGACATAACTCGACCCAATTTTTTTGAAAAAGCGCGTGTTAAGTCGTTATAATCTTTTATCATAATCATAGACTCCATATTATCCTTATCAGGTGATATGGAGTTTTTTAATTCGTCTATAATTCGTCCTACTAAATACCATCTTAAAGTTAAAATGGTTTCAGAAACATTTTGACTTATAGTATCCTGTTTTGTTTTAGGAAAAATATTTTGACCTTCCCAGTCATGCAAAACTAATTGCTCATCTTCCATCAAAATATCTGTAACTTCTTGAGCATATTCAGTTGGCAAATGCATCAAATACTGTTCTAGACTAAAAGAATCATTTTGAAGATAATAGTTTATCAAATTATTAAAAATTTCTCGAAACAAAGGGTTAGCTAACTCCACCTCATCTTCTTGCAAACTCAAATAGATACGTTGAAAAACTTTATAAGACTTCATTTCAGAGACATTCACGATTTCGCCATCTTCATTTGACTTCATCAAAACATCTTCAAATTGTTCTGTTTTATTTCCATACAAAAGTAAAATCTCAATTATTTTGCGTTCTAAACGATACAAAACATCTACTTTTTCTGTAGGCTGCTCGCTTGGATATCCTGGTTCTCCCGGATAATCCTCCGGCGGCCCAAATCTAGGATCTTCTGGATCTCCACCTGAATACCCAGTATTTTTTGGGTTTTGGTTTCTATAAACTTCAAAAGGTTTTTGTTCCTGCTTTTGCTTTTTAGCAACTTCAGCAACATCTTTTTGAATCAACTGAGCCAAAGTACTCACCAACACCTGCTCAGAAATATCCATAATTCTGGCACATTCTTGCGTATAAATTTCACGCTGAATACGATCCGGAATTTTAGAAATACTAGTAACCATATCCCGAATTAAATCGGCCTTCTTTATAGGATCATTATGAGCATCTTTCATCAAAAGTGAGGCCTTAAACTGTATAAAATCTTTGGCATTATTTTCTAAATAAGCAACCAAATCATCATGTGAAGTTTTTTTAGCAAAACTATCCGGGTCTTCACCATCAGGAAAACTACATACTCTTACATTCATTCCTTCCTCCAGAATCAAATCGATTCCACGAAGAGAAGCGCGCAATCCTGCAGCATCACCATCAAAAAGCACTGTAATATTTTTTGTCAGACGATTCACCAAGCGAATTTGATCTGGCGTTAAAGCCGTTCCCGAAGAAGCTACTACATTCTCTATTCCTGCTTGATTGAATTGAATAACATCAGTATACCCCTCAACCAAATAACAATTGTTTAATTTGGCAATAGATTGCTTGGCTTGATAAATACCGTACAGCACTTTACTCTTATGATAAATCTCACTTTCAGGCGAGTTTAAGTATTTAGCCGCTTTTTTATCGTTTGTTAAAATACGACCACCAAAACCCAAAACACGACCCGACATACTTTGTATCGGGAACATGACACGAGCTTTAAAACGGTCAAAAGGACGATCTTCTCTGGCAATTGTCAAACCGGTGCTTTCCAGAAACTCCAACTTGTATCCTTTACCCAAGGCTTCTTTAGTTAAAGCATCCCAAGTTTCAGGCGAATATCCTAAACTAAATTTTTTGATTGTATCGGCTGTAAAACCTCTTTCCTTAAAATATGAAAGCCCAATAGCCTTTCCTTCTTCAGAATTCAAAAGTGTTTTATGAAAATACTCTTTTGCGAATTCCGATACCAAATACATACTTTCACGAATATCTGTATTGGCTTTTTCAGCATCAGTCTGCTCGGTTTCTTCAATCTCAATATTGTACTTATTAGCCAAATATCGAATGGCTTCTGGATAGGTAAATTGCGAATGCTCCATTAGGAATTTAACCGAATTCCCTCCCTTTCCTGTACTAAAATCTTTCCAAATCCCTTTTGCAGGAGAAACCATAAACGACGGAGAACGCTCATCAGAAAACGGACTCAAGCCTTTGAAGTTACTCCCTGCACGCTTTAAATTAACAAAATCGCCAATAACCTCCTCTACTCGAGCAGTTTCGAAAACAGTATCTATCGTAGCTTTTGAAATCAATTTTTAAGGGATAATATTAAGAAAAGTCAAAGATACAATATCAATGGCAATAGCAATAGCAATTTTCAATTTCAATACATCTTTTAAATTTGATTTTTTTGAGATTGCAATTGATTTTTGACATTGATATTGATTCTTATTAATTAAAATCAAATCGCAACCCTAAAGAAACATTGTTTTGTTTTACTAAATTATCTTTAAACAAAGGATTTAAATCGTATTTCAAATACAAACTAGTCGCTTTATAACCTACATAAGTACTCAAACCGTAGATAAAATTAGTTGTATTAAAATCTCCGCGTGTCCTATCTAACGTTTTATATCCATCCAAATCATATTTAATAATTTGTTTTGATTTTAAGTTTGCACCAAAATACCCCCCTATTCCCAACCTAAAACTATTATGTGATTTAAAATACGTTTTATCATTTTTAATCTCCGGTTTAGTAAAATCAAACTCTAAATGTATTGGAAATACTAAATTTACATTTCTAAAGCGGGAATCTTTTAAATCAACTGGATTTACTACAAGATTGGTCTGATTATCATTTGTTACAAATTCACGATTGTCTGTTGGACGTAAATTATTATACACTACCGACAAGCCATACTTAGCATGTAACAAATTATTTTTATCCAAAATTCTTGTATTGTAAGTCAACCCTAATTCATAGAAATGAGAACCCCAATATTTAAAATCTGATTTTTGGATGCTTTTATCAGTAACCAGATTGTTTAGACCGGTTGCAAAAACGATTTGACTTGTGGTACGTTTTGATTGACGAGTTAGCTTTTCTTCTTTACCATTATAAAATTTCGCGCCAGTAAGATTAAATTCTCTACCATACTTATCAATAGAATCATTATTAATTCCTAAAACCACTTTGGTTCTTCCTCTCTGAATTACTTCATCTTCAAACTTACCATCCACTTTATCCTGAATTAATTGATTTAATTTCCCTTCTTCAATAATTACTTTAGCATCAATATTAGAAGCACGTTCTTTAGCTTTTTTTAGTTTAAGCTCTTCCGCTTTTTCTTTAGAAATTACTCCTAGTTCTACTTCCTTATCTAATGCACTTATTTCAGTTTTTAAAGCGTTTTTTTCATAGTCGGTTACTATTTTAATTTCATTCGCAATAGCTTTTGCTCTTTTTTCAAATGATATTATTTTATGTTCTCTTCCTTTATTTATACCCGTTTCAGGAACGGTATTATCAACTACTTCAAAAATTACATCTTTAAACCAAATTTGACCTATTCCATCTAATAAAACTCCATAAGAAATTGATGTCGCTTCGGCTGGAACAAATAAAACAACTTCATATTTTATCCAATCGTTTGTTCCTTTTATTGGTCTTCTCTGCATATTATCAAAAGCAAGAACATTAGTAGAATAATAATCTACGCGCATCCAAAGCCCGGCCCAAGATTTTACATTTTCACTTTTTACATAAGCTGTCATTTTAACTGCTTTTCCTAAATACAAATCGGGTTTAATAGTTTTCATAAGAGTCCCAAAATCATTAATTTTGCTTTTTATGGATTTAATTGTTAAAATATTTTGATCGTTAAATTCAGTACTTTTTTCAGATCCCATTTCATAATTAGCTGATTCAGGCTGCCAATAAGTCCAATCTAAAATATGTTTATAACTACCTTTGTTTTGTGCGTTTAATCTAGTTGTCATAGAAACCAACACTATTATTGTAAACAATATTATTTTTTGCATACTTTTTATTTTTTTGATTTATGATTGATTTTTATTTATTCTTCGTAATTCCTATTAACTAAAACAGTTTTAATTACTTTAAAATTTTTATTTACTCTGTCCAATGCAGATTCTCTATAAGATTGATTTAACTCTGTTTCTGCATCAGATAATAAACGGTTTGGATTTACTGAAATGCTTTTTCTGGTTTTTTCATTTGTACCATCGATAGCCTTTAGCTCAAATTTAGTATTACTAATTTCTGCTAATAATTTTTCTGCTGAAACGTATTTATTCTTACTTTTTGATTGGAAATTCTTTTTTTCAGAAGAAATGACTATTGTATCATATTTATACTGATTTAGACTAGAAACCTCAGCTACTTGATTTTTAACGACTCTTGATTCTTGTTTTAACTCAGAAAATTGATTGCTTTTTGAAACCGGCTTTTGAACTATAAATTCTTTTTTCTCAATTTTTAAATGAACTGAATCTAAAAGTATTGTTTTAACCTTTGGAGCAACCGGATTCTGAATTACTACTCCATTTTTCTGATTTTCAATAACATTTTCTTGTGAAGAAAAATACGCTGTCCCAATCAACAACAAACCCGCAAAACTTGCCGCCACATACAACCAAGGGAATTTAGCTTTGGGTTTTTCCGCAGCCGAAAGCATAGCGTCCAGTTTTGTCCAAGCCATTTCAGAGGGCTTGATTTCACGAGAATTCAATTGTTCCCTGAACTGTGTTTCTAATTTATTCGGTTCCATTGCTATACTTTTTCAACTTGTTAATTTGTCCTTGCAACAGCTTTCTTGCATGTGACAATTGCGATTTTGACGTCCCTTCATTAATACCCAATATGTTGGCAATTTCCTGATGTTTATATCCCTCAATAGCATATAAATTGAAAACTATTTTATAACCATCTGGTAAATTGTCTATCAAAAACTGAATATCGGCTACCGAAAATTGACTTTCTATGGGATTAAAACTTTCCTCGAAATAATCTTCCTCTTCGATATATTTGAGCTTTTTGTGAACTCTGATAAATGAAATACATTCGTTTACCATAATTCGTCTTATCCAACCTTCGAAACTTCCTTTGTGTTGAAAATTTTTCAAATTGGTAAACACTTTCATAAAAGCAGTAATCATGATATCTTCGGCCTGATGAATGTCTTTTATGTATTGACGGCAAACACTTAACATTTTTGGTGAAAACTGAGTATAAATCTTTTGTTGAGCTTGTCGATTATTTTCGACCGCTAACCGGATTAGTTCGTTTTCCTGCTGATGTAAGTTGATTACTTTCAAAATTTTCATAAAGTGTTTCTATTAGCATAGACGAGGATGGTTGAAAAATAGTTGCATGACGATTTAAAATAAAATAAAATATCAGTAAAATCAATGCTTTACGGATGAAAATAATTTTATTTTTTTCTTTCTATAACGTAATTTAC
>JBDLTG010000008.1:0-42929 GCA_039805885.1 Bacteroidota bacterium | reverse complement strand
TTCAGTTGCAAAATATCCAGGACCAATTCCGTTAATCTGCACATTGTATTTAGCCCATTCTGTAGCCATATTTTTAGTCAACATTTTCAAACCACCTTTTGCTGCAGCATAAGCAGAAACTGTGCTACGACCTAATTCACTCATCATAGAGCAAATATTGATGATTTTCCCTTGTCTTCTCTCTATCATTCCTTTAGCCACATGCTTAGAAACAATAAATGGACTTACTAAATCAATATCAATAACCTCTCTGAAATCAGCAACTTCCATATCAATCAATGGAACTCTTTTAATAATTCCAGCATTGTTAATTAAAATATCTATTGGTCCAACTTCGCTTTCAATTTTCGCAACAGCTGCTTTAACTTCTTGTTCTTCGGTTACATTAAATTTGTAACCAACAGCATTGATTCCTTCACTTTGAAGTTCCTTTACAGCATCGTCAATTTTTTGTTGAGAAGAGTTTCCATTGATAACAATGGTTGCACCTGCTTCACCTAAACCTTTAGCCATTGCCATTCCCAATCCGTGAGTACTTCCTGTGATAAGAGCAACTTTACCTTTTATATCAAATAAATTTGTCATTTTTTTATCTTAATTCATTGATTTTACAAACATCCATATCTCCATAATCCAGGTTTTCACCTGCCATACCCCAGATAAAAGTATAATTAGATGTTCCTGATCCAGAGTGGATAGACCATGGTGGAGAAATAACCGCTTGATGATTGTTCATCCAGATGTGTCTTGTTTCTTGCGGTTCTCCCATAAAATGACAAACGGCTTGGTTTTCTGGAATGTCTAAATAAAAATAAACTTCCATACGACGATCATGAACGTGAGCTGGCATAGTATTCCATACACTTCCCGGACGCAATTCAGTCATTCCCATTTGCAATTGACAAGTAGTAACTACACTTCCAATGATCATTTGGTTTACAGTACGGTGATTAGCCGTTTCCATAGTTCCTAATTCTAATTTGTTCGCTTCAGCTAAACTTACCTGAACTGTTGGATAAGTAGTGTGTGCTGGAGCAGAATTAATATAAAATTTAGCTGGATTTTTAGCGTCAGCACTTTTAAATATCACTTCTTTATTTCCGCTACCAATATATAAAGCATCTTTAAAACCTAGTTCGTATGATTTCCCTTCAACAACAACAGAACCATTTCCACCAACATTGATAATTCCCATTTCTCTGCGCTCTAAAAAATAACTTGATTTTAGAGGATCAATAGTTTCAAGAATTAAATCACCACTTACAGGAACAGCTGAACCAGTAATGTATCTGTCATAATGCGAGTAAGTAAAAGTAATTTCGTTTTCTTGCATTAAATTATCAATCAAGAATTCGTCTCTTAATTGTTTGGTATCGTATTGTTTTACTGCTTTAGGGCTAGAAGCATATCTAGAACTATAATTTGTCATAATTATTTAGTTTTAATGTAATCGATTACAAAGGTATTAATTTAATTTATTTTATCTCTATTTTTATAAAAAACAAGTTCTCTATAAAAAGTTAAAAAAAAGAAAACAGCCCTCTTGAATACAAGAGAGCTGTTTTCTTTTGATTTTACAAATCAGTTATTGGAGCATATTTAGGAACTAATGATTTCATAACCGTCCAACCTATTAAATAACAAACTGCGCAAATGGAGAAGATGATAAAATATCCAGCTTCAATTCCATGAAAGCCCATAAATGCCATATCAGTTTCTTTAGTATAATCAAATAAAACTCCCGATCCTTTATTAATAACTGTAGAACCTATTCCTCCTGCTAACCCACCAATACCTGTAATAGTGGCGATTGCTTTTTTAGGAAACATATCTCCTACTGTTGTAAAAATATTAGCCGACCAAGCTTGGTGAGCCGCACCCGAAATACCAATAATAATTACCGGCAACCAATATGAAATATACCCTAAAGGTTGAGCAACCAAAGCTAGCAATGGGAAAAATGCAAAAATCAACATGGATTTCATTCTTCCTTCATAAGGATTCATTCCTTTTTTCTCCACAAAGTAAGTTGGCAACCAACCTCCAATGATAGACAACAAAGTAATCATATATAATACAAACAAAGGAAAAGCAGCTTCGGTAGAATCCATATCATAAACAGAACTCAAATAAGCAGGTGTCCAGAATAAGAAAAACCACCAAACACCATCAGTCATGAATTTACCAAAAGCAAAAGCCCAAGTTTGCTTGTATTTAAAACAATCTGCAAGAGACACCTTAGTAGTAGTTTCTGGAACATAACCTTCAATTTTACTATCAGCAGTTACATCTTGTTGAATATATTCTAATTCAGCAGCATTTACTCTTGAATGTCTTTCTGGTTTATCATACATAAAAAGCCAAAATCCCATCCAAACAAAACCTAAAGCACCGATAATGATAAACGACATTTCCCATCCAAAAGATTTGGCAATAAAAGGAATAGAAATTGGCGCGGCCAATGCACCTACAGTTGCACCTGCATTAAAAATACTAGTAGCAAATGCTCTGTCTTTTTTAGGGAAATATTCAGCTGTTGTTTTAATAGCCGCAGGAAAGTTACCTGCTTCTCCAACTGCCAAAACAAAACGAGCAAAAATAAACAATGTTACACTTACATTAATTACCAATGCTGTATCACTAACAGCATGAATAGCTTCTTTAGCTCCTTCGAAACCAACAAACCAATTACCTGTGATAATTCCAGAAGTTGCAATTCCAGCAAAAGCATGCAAACAAGCTCCTATAGACCAAATTCCAATAGCCCAAAGAAAACCTTTTTTAGTATCCAACCAATCAACAAATCTTCCTGCAAACAACAAAGAAACTGCATAAAAAATTGAAAATAGAGCGGTAATATTTCCATAATCGTTATTTGTCCAATGAAATTCAGGTGCGATAAAATCACTCCATGTTAAAGAAAGAACCTGTCTATCTAAATAATTTATAGTTGTTGCAAAAAACAATAACGAACATATTGTCCAGCGATAGTTTCCAACAGCTTTGTTTGTTTGGTTCATAATTAATAATGTTTATAAAATATAGTTAAAGTTAAATATTCATCACTAAGCCCATAAATGCAAATAACAGCATTAGAAAAAGGCAAAAAAATTAGCGCTAAATTTCAAAAATAAAGCGCAACGTGCTATTAATCAAACAATTAATTAAAAAATATACAAAAACGCAATCAAAAAAATTGTAATCGATTACACAAATATAATTCTTAAAAATAGAATCACAACTATTTTGTAATAAATTTTAAAAATCTAACAAAATTAAACAGTTTTTGTAAAAATTAGACGCTTAATTTTAGCATCTGCTAATATATGTATTAAATTCTAAAATTAGCCAAGCTAGTAATCCAAAATTATACCAAAAGAACATTTTTATTTAATATTCGTTAAAAATCAACTTGGATAAAGAAATATTTAAAAGTAGTAGAAACTAAGCTTCAAATCTTAAAAACAATTACTTAATTAATCTACTTGGAGAATAACCAAATTGCTTTTTAAAACATCTACTAAAATACAAAGGATCATTAAAACCCACTTTATCAGCCACTTCCGAAACATTATTGGTTTTTAATTTCAACAACTGTGCTGCTTTTTTCAAACGAACTGTTCTTATAAATTCATTAGGCGATAAATCCGTCAATTGCTTAATTTTTCGATACAATTTTGACGAACTCATCCCTAATTCAGCACACAAAAAATTAGCTGTTAGCTCCGGATCGCTAATGTTTTTCTCTATCAAATCAGTAATATTAGAAATTAAGTCAATATCTAATTGGGAATGGGTCAGTGTCGAAACATCGGTTTCTACCTCGCCAGAGAATTTCTGTTTTAACTCGCTACGGGTTTTAATAATATTATCAATTCGTGTCTTTAACAAAGAAGGATCAAATGGCTTAACCATATACTCATCTACACCTAAATTATAGCCTTTAATTTTGTTTTCGTTTTCGGACAAGGCTGTCAACATAATAAGTGCAGTATGACTAATATCGTCATCACTTTTTAAGGCTTCAACAAATTGAAATCCTCCCATAACAGGCATCATAGCATCAACCACACAAAGTGCCGGTTTTATTTTTCTACAAAGATTCAATCCTTCGTCTCCATTTTCTGCTTGGTACACCTTATAAAATTCAGACAAATAATCTGCTATGAAAAAACGAAGCTCGGCATTGTCTTCAATAACCAAAATATTCTGTTTCAGTTCAGTACTTTGATTTGCTTTTTTTACTTTATCTATTGCTGCATAAGCAACTTCAGTTTCTTTATATTCAATATCAAAAACTTCACTCTTTTTATAACTATTTTTTGATATTGGCAATTCTAAAGTAAAAACACTTCCTTGTAACGGAGCACTTTTCAATCTTAGTTGACCTCTATGCACCTCTACCAATGAAATTACTAAAGACAAACCTATACCTGAACCTGTATTGTTCTTTTTACTGCTCTTTACCTGATAAAATTGAGCGAATATCTTTTCTTGGCTTTCAAGTGGAATCCCAATACCATCATCGCTTACCTCAACAATTAACACTTTTACACCTTCTTCTTCTTTAGTACCAATAAACAAATCCACCGTACCATTATGGTTTGTGAATTTTAAGGCATTGGAAAGCAAATTATATAATATCTTATGGTATTTATCGACATCTATCCATCCCTCAAGACTTTCGATTTCACAATTAAAATGAAAATTAATATCCTTTCCCTGTGCCAATTGAGCAAAGGAATCGAAAACGGTTTGAGTATTAGCTATAATTTCCGTTTTAGACACTTTCAATTTTAATTCTCCTGATTGTGCCTTTCTGAAATCTAAAATTTGATTTACCAACAATAACAACCTACTGGCATTTTGATAAATCAAATGGAGTTTTGTTTTATCATAATCTGAAGCTTCATTTTGCTCCAATAATTGTTTGGCAGGACCTAATATTAATGTCAATGGCGTTCTTAACTCATGAGAAATATTGGTAAAAAACTGCAACTTATCATTAGACAAACGTTCATCACTATCTCGTCTTACTCTTTCTAATAATAATGCTTGTCTTAATTTAAGTCTCGATTTAATTTCTTTTCGAATGTAATAGGAAGAAATCAAAAGTATCATAACCAATAAAAGAAAAATCTTGGTATTAGTCCAAAAAGGAGATAAAATAGTGATATTATAAGCTGTAGTCTTACTCCAAATTCCGTCGCTGTTTTGCGCACGAATTTTAAAAACATACTCAGCAGGATTAAGATTGGTATATTGAATAGTCCTGGAATCACTAGTAGTAGTAATCCAGTTTTTATCAAATCCTTCGAGCATATACTGAAATTTATTAAGCCTTTCGTTAGTATAAGAAGGAGCCGAAAACTGAACTGAAAAATTTCGATTATTGTAATTGAGTTCTACCTCTTTATTCGTATTAATATCTTTGGTAAATGGAATTTGTCCATTGATTTCTACTCCAGGAAATACTTCTTCATTTTGAACTTTAAACTCGGTTATAATTGGCGGAGGTGATATTTTATTCTCTTTTATTTTATCAGTTGAAAAATAAATGATTCCGTTTTTTCCTCCTAAATAAATAGTTGAATTATTCAAACTGTAAAACCCTTTCGAACTAAAAACATCTAGCCTGTTACCACTATCGACATAATAAATATTTATTTTTTTGGATTTCCTTTTATACCTCGCAACACTATTATTGTTGATATTCAACCATAAATACCCATCATTATCCATCTCTAAGTCAGTAATCCACTTACCATGGAGTTCTTTTGGTTCTAAAATGGGAACAAAATTGTCTTTTTTGGGATCATAAATACCTATTCCTTTGACTGTCGCCACCCAAATATCTCCATTTACATCAATCAAAATATCACTAACATAATCAGCAGGCAATCCTATTTTTTCATTATTCCCTTTCAAATAAACCTTAACCAACTTTGTCTTTAAATTATACCTGGCAACACCTGTTTCTGTTGCAAACCATAAATTTTTAAAGCGATCCATCTTTATCTTGCTGATTTGAAAATCAGGCAATAAAATACCTTTAGGCACTTTTACTTGTAATGTTTTTGAATCTAAAATTACAGCACCTTCACCAAAAGAGCCTACAACTAATGAATTTTCATCCGATATTAAAAAGGAAATTATTGGAGAGTTTTTAACTCCAATATCAACTAGCTTTGAACTATTTGTCACATAATTATACACCAGTATCTTACCATCCCACAAACCACAATAAAACACCTTACCGTCATTAGAATAGATACTGGCAATATCATTTTTGTTATTATACAATGGAACAAATGACTTTTCTTTAGAGATAAAAAGTCCATTGTATCTTGTTGCTACAATCACATTCCCATTATAAGTCTTTGCAAAACCTCTAATACTAGGTTTTTGATTGTCATTATATAATGAAATATCTTTATTAATCTTAAATTGATTTCCATAAGGATTATACTTATCTAAACCATCCTCAGTACCTACCCATAAAACTCCTGAATTATCAAAATACAAGGAATTAACTATATTACCTACTAACGAATTCTCATCAGTAAGTTTAGAAAAATACCTTTGAAAATCACCCTTTGCGATATCTTCTAACTGATTACAAACCAAAAGTCCTCCTAAAGTACCAAGCCAATATTTTCCATCGGGAGCTTGAGCAATTGAAATAAAATAAGGCCCTAATTTATTCCTTAAAACTGCATCTGTAATGTAAAGATTCTCAAATGTATTTTTTGACTTGTTTAACTTATAAAGTCCTTCCCTTGTACCAACAAAAATATCGGACTTAAAATCTTCCTGTATAAAATTTATATATGGATTTTTTTGATTTGAATTAGGAATAGATAAGGTATATGCCGTTGTTTTTAAAATTTCACCCTTTGATCCTAATATAATTTTCGCCACCGATCCTTTCCCAAAGCTCCCTACCCAAATATTCCCTTTTTTATCTTCAAAAATTTGCTTTATATACTCAAATCCTTTAATATTAATTTTAGAAAATCGTTGTTCTTTAGGGTAATAAACAGAGAGTCCTTTACTCATTGTACCAATCCAAACTCTTTTAAATTTATCTACATGTACAGAACGTATTTCATCTTCAGGCAAACTATTAGGATCATTTTTATTATTAAAAAAAGTACTAAAAACATTAGTATCCATTTTATAGAGAGTAAGCCCTTTTCTTGTCCCTATCCATAGCGTATGAGAATCTTCATCGAGCTCTAATGCAGTAATATCATCATTATATATTTTGTTCTTTCCTAGTTCTGAACTCATGTAAGGTTTAAACTGATAGCCGTCAAAACGATTCAATCCAAAAAAAGTTCCTAGCCACATAAAGCCATTCTTATCTTGAACAATATGCCTCACCGAATTATAGGAAAGTCCATTGTTCTCATTATAATGATCGAATTTTATATTCTGCCCAATGCTATTAGACAATGCAATAAAAAAAACGAAAATGATAATCAATTTAGATTTCATAGATAAGTTGGTTTTTATCAAAATTTAGTTATGGATGGTATTTCTTCTCAAATTTATGATAAATTTATTGGATGGCGCTCCATTTAGAAAACTTTTAAAAATGGAACAAAACTCATAAAAGGAAGTTTCAGTGGCAGTAGGCTTCGCCTTTTTTTTGTAATAATCACTATATGAATCTATAATCATTTTATACTGATGCATTCGGTCTTCGCCAATATCTTTTAAGGCCAATTCATCAGCTGAATACAAGCGATAAAAATCAAAAATTAAATCAAAACCAGTCCAGTTTTCATCTTTATATTTTTCTATTTTCGAAGGAGATACTTTGGCGAAAGCCAATAAATCAGCTGCTGTTGACTTCAACATAAAGGATTTAAAATCTTCAGGCCAATCCTTTTTAAGGAATCGGGTTCGAACTAATTCCTTTAAATGCCAATTCGTGAATTCGTGATAATTTTTAGCTTCTAAGATGCCTTTATCCCAAATATCCGGATCATTAGTATTTTTTAAATAAGCATATTCTTGGTTGTACAAAGGGAATAATGTTTTAAATCCAGGAACTGAATCTATACTAACTGTACTTATTTGCATCTTGTTTTTACTTTGAATTGTCAGGATTTTATACCCAGGGATATAAGCTGCTAATGAAGGAATTTGAATATTTACTAATCCTTTTCCGTTTTTATATTTTCTAATTCCCGTATCATTTATGTGCATGTGTCCGGCAAAATGAAGCTGCACTCCGGCTTCTGCAAAAATCTGTGCCACTTCTTCACTTGGCACTCTATGCAACTGCATTTTATCTTCTCCAAATAATGTTTTCATCATAGCCGAAGCATCATCATTGAATTCCACCATCGGATAATGACTAAAAGCGACTAAAGTTTTCCCTCTTTTTTTAGCTTCATGAACTACTTTAGTCACCCAGCTAATTAAATGTTTTTTATGCGTTAACACTTGGTTATAACCAATATTCGCACTATTGTAATTTAATGGATTTTTCGGATTTTCTTTTGCTTCTTCTTTCGGGACATAAACATTGCCATCAATAGCTAAAAACCAAACATTGTTTTCTAATTCTACCAAATAACTCAAATCGGGAATTTGTGTATTGTAAGGCGGAATGGCATAGGTTCTTTTTTGGATTGAGGATTGCTCCAATGCTTTTTCGAAACTATAATTATCTGGAGTGTACGGAGTAAATGGCGTTTCCCAATACAAATCGGTTTTCTTAGGAAAAAAACCAAAATAGCCTAGTTCTTGTAAAACTTCGGCATAACCCATCGTTCCAATATCTTTTGTAATCACCGCAGGAAGTTCATCAGAACTTTTAGGAACAAACATTCCTGCTTTGCTCATTATCACTTGATTTTTCCCTCCTTCGCCCAGAAAATCAGTTTTACCGGAATCAGTCAAAAAAGGTTTTGCTACATCATGGTTTCCTGTGGTAATTATAAAATGAATACCATATTTATTAGTATATTCATTCAGAATCTTTTTTAATCCCCGAATGTTTATCGGCTGTCCGTCATCACTAAAATCTCCGGGAAGAACGACCGTTTTTATATTACGCTTGACCACATCGTCCAAAGCGGCAAGAAAGGCAAAATAGTTTTCATTAAACAATCGGGTGGATTGCAATTGGGATTTCATGGTTCGCACCAAAGTATATTTCCCATCATAAGGATTCTGTACTCCTTTATAATCCGAATCGGAAAACGTACCATAAATATCTAGCAAATGAACATCGGATAAGAATGCAATTTGTTCCTTTTTAGGTGTAAATTTCCTGACCGAAGTACAGGAAACAACAGCTAAAAACACAAGAATTAATAATAGTAATTTTCTAAAATTTAACTTCATTTATAAATCATTTCGTAACAATGTCAATTTCTGCAAAGCCAGATATAGTATCTCCTTTAGTATTTTCTAAAGCCGAAAACTTTATATAGCGTGCTTTGGCTAATTTAAAGATTTTATTTTGCCACAAAGGATTATTGTTAATATTTGAAAACTCTCCTTCATTAACTAATTTCCATTTTTTATTGTCTGTAGAAACATAAAATTTGTATTTACTAATAATCCCCTTAGAACGTAAATTTTGATCCGGCAAATACCTAAACCCAACTAAACTTTCTATTTTACCTAAATCTATAACAACATCAACTGGCATTGCTTTATTTTGATGCCAAACCGAATTTACATCGCCATCAAGAATTCGGTACACTTCCTTGTCTTCAACACCTAATATCTTCCAACTCTTTTTAGCTATATCAAATTTTTCTTCGGCAATAGCACTACTTTTCCCTGTAGCTGGATTATAAGCCATCGCTTTCACTTCTACCTTAGTATTTGCTGTTTTAATTTCATTTACATATTTATTAGAATTCAACGTAGGTGAACTACCGTCTAAAGTATAATAAATTTCAGATTCGGAATCAGAAGGAATAATAGTTACGTCCCCAGATTGCTTACGAACAATTAGTGGAGCAGTCAATATTTGAGGCGCATTATAAATTTCGATATTTGAAATCAGAGGACAACTTTTAGAATCTAAAATTGTAAAACGAACTTTTGTTGCCTCTACTGTTGGAAAACAAAGAATACGTTTATAACCAATAGTAGTTTCCTTTGCCAATTCCTTCCATTCCTGATTAATATAGGCTTCCACTTTAAACGTTTTAACCCTTTGTCCCAACTTAATATATTCCTGAACCAGAAAACGATTAAACGCCATTGGCTTATCAAAAGAAATAATTAACGATGCCGATTTTACATTATCATCTGTAGTCCAATAGCTGTTTTTATCTCCATCCAAAACATTTGCTGCTCCAAATTTTAAATTATTTTCTCTAGTATTTGAAACTTCTATTTTAGCTCCTTTTACAAGATTTGAAGCAAATACTTTTTTTACTTCCTGCGCAAACTCTAATACTGCTTTTTCATCTTTTTCATGAATCAATCCATTTGGCATAATTGGAAAATTAAGTAATAAAGTACCGTTACGACCTATTGAATTATAATAAATTTCCATCAACTCTGGTAATGTTTTTACCTTTGTATCTTCTCTTTTATGATAAAACCATTCTGGTCTGATAGAAGTATTTACCTCTCCGGGAACCCATGAATTCCCATTTTCCAAACCATGACGCAACATATCTTCTGTAACTTTTCCAGTTGCATTCAATAAACTCCAATTGGTTTTACCCACATATCCTGCTTCGGTCCCTACCCAACGAAGATCTGCTCTTTCTCCGTTATCATTCCAAATGACAATTTTAGGCTGCAATTCTCGCACCATTTTATAAGTATTTGCCCAATCATAATAAGTCTCACGATCTATTCTACGAGTTTCATTGGCTCCGCCATAATAACCATCTCCTCCATTTGCTCCATCAAACCAAACCTCAAAAATTTCACCATAATTGGTCAATAACTCTTTTAATTGATTTCTAAAATAGGTAATGTATTCTGGTTTTCCGTAATCAGGATTATTTCTATCCCATGGAGATAAATAGATTCCTAATTTTAAACCGTATTCTTTACAAGCATCGGCCATTTCACGTACAATATCTCCTTTTCCATTTTTCCATGGAGAATTTTTTACAGAATACTCCGTGTATTTTGATGGCCAAAGGCAAAATCCACTATGGTGTTTTGCGGTAATTATAATGCCTTTCATACCTGCTTCTTTTGCAATACGAGCCCACTGTCTACAATCCAACTCTGTAGGATTGAAAATTTTCGGATCTTCATTTCCAAATCCCCAAGCCATATCGGTATAGGTATTTACAGATAAATGAACAAAGGCATAATATTCCATTTCCTGCCAATTCATTTGGTTCTCAGTAGGAATTGGACCAAAAGCCTCTTGTGCTTTTAGCTGATTGGCTGTCGAAAAGGTTAAAAATAAAAAAATCAACGTTCTATAAAACAAAGGTTTATTTTTCATGAATATTAATTATTGCTTGTCAAAATTTACATCTTAGTTTCCGAAGGAAATGAATACGAATCTTTCCAGCCTCCTAAATCAATTAAAACGCGATCTATCATTACTCCGGCATCCACCATCCAGATTCTCAATTTATGCTTTCCTGCTTTATTGATAATTTGTGCTGCCGATTTTACTGTGGCATTTTTCAACACATTTTGTAACCATTCGTCACTTCTCCCAAAAGTTTGAAAATCTAAAATAACAGGCTCAGCATCATCAATGGCTACGGCACATCGCACTCCTTTTCCTTGGTAAAAAGCATGCGTTGGAATGGCTTGTACTTTTACATTGGCCTGACCAAAATTAAAACTATAAAAATCATATTCCATAACCGGACTATTGGCTTTTATCGCTTTTAAATCCACTTCAGAATTGGCCGTTCTAGGCAACGCCACACTTACTTTTCCTGCGTATCCAATGCCTTCAAAAATTTCCCATTGGGCTTCTTTTCCTTCTTTTTTATTCGAATAATTCGCAGCATTAATCGAAACATATCCTTTATCTTCTACAAAACCTTTATAATTTTCTAATGCTTCAAACTTCGGGTTAAAAGCCGTAATACCAATAGTGATCAAAGTGTCTTTACTCACAAAATCTATCGCCGAATTGACTTTATAACTTGGTGGAATCAATTGGTAATCATGCCCTAATGGTGCTTCTTTTTTATTTTCTCCTTTTGGAACTTTATTCCAGTCGATGCTTACCCAAATGCGTTGTTGACTGTTTTTATTATTATCCAAAATCCCCTGTTGTTGCGAAATTTTAATCCAATCTACTTTCGGTTTTGCTTGCCAGGAAACTTCACCGGCACCTTTCATAAAAACATCAATATAATACTGATTGTCTGTATAAGCATTAAAAACAGGCAAAACATCGGCGTAGGAATTCTCCGTTTTATGATTCACTTCCATTTCATAACTTTCCAGAGCCAATTTCAATTCTGGTTTTGTTCCTGCAACTGCTGTGGTTGCTGTGGTTTGTCCAAAAACTGGCAAATGTCGTGGTGCCATACTCATGATATTTTTCCACTTTCCATTAGCCAATTCGTTATTGAAATAATGAGTCTCTTTCTGAATTCGCTTATAAGCTTCTTCGGATTTTACAGCAAAAAAAGCCGCACTGCCTCTTCCCTGTTCGGCAACGAATTTATTTTTATACGAATACAACCACTTATGATTTAAACTCGCTGCGCCAATAACTGGATAAGTTACCAATTCGTAAAAAGCATTTTGACGATTCGCTGGAATCTCTTTTTGCAATTTTTCGGCTGTATCCATCAAATTTTGATATTCGTCGATTCTTTTCGAAACCTCATCTCCATAATGAATTTGAGTCAGCGCCGTTGGTTTTGATTTGGTTTCCGGTTCAACTTGATTCCAAGCCATAAACTCAGGACGACGTTGGAAAGCCAGACGATAATATTCAAAAAACAAATCGGTAATTTTAGTAGAGTTTTGAGTTCCAAATTCTCTCGAAGCCCAGTTTTGCATGTGTGTTTTTACACTTCCACTTTTAGCAAAAGGTTTCATATCCCAAGCAATATCAAGAAACAATTCGATATTGTATTCATGTGGTTTGATATCGCCGCAGTTCAAAATCCATAAATCACGGGATTGAAATTCATAAGCTTTTGACATTTCTTCCCACATCAAAACAGGATTAGTCGAATTCAACCACAAATAATCATGTGGGCGCCCCCAATAAGAAGTATGGTAATAAATTCCTGCACCACCAGAACGTTTTTGCTCCTTTAAATTACTCAATTGACGGATGTAACCATAATTGTCATCTGTCCAAACCAGTTGCACATCTTCGGGCAATTGCAACCCTTTTTGGTAATAATCCAATACTTCTTTATATGGAATAAATGCTTGCGGAATGGTTTTAGGTTCTTTTCCTGTTTCTTTCTTTAAAATCGCTCTTTGGTCTGTAATTACCTGTTCCAATAATTTAACCTGAGAATCCGAATCGTCTTCACCAACAATCATTGGAGAATCATGTTCGCCACGCATTCCTACTGTGTAAATATTTTCGAAAGGAGCGGTTTCCTTGGCTCTTTTCTTAAAGAAATCTTTAATCATTCCTGAGTTCGTATCATAACGATATTCGCCCATAGTATTGTGATTCCACTCGGCATTAATATTACTCAACATCGGTTCAGCGTGTGAAGTTCCTACCACAATGGCATAATCATCGGCAACTTCTTTGTTTTTTGGAAAAGAATAAAAAGCTTTGGTGCTTTTGTGCATTGCTGGCCAAATGGTGTTGGCTCTCAAACGCAACAACAATTCAAAAACTTTGGCATAGGTTTTAGGTCCGATGTCTCCCGTTTCTGGTTCGAATGTTTTAGCTGCCCAAGGTTGTAAACCCCAATCTTCATCGTTTAGAAAAATCCCTCTGTATTTCACCGATGGCGAACCATAGGTTTTAGTTGCTATGCTTAAAACCAAATTGTCTTTTTTGTCCGGTGTAACATCAGCCCACCATTCCCAAGGTGAAACACCAATCATTCTGGAAATTTCCAATAAGCCATAAGCCGTAGCTCTTCTATCAGAACCTACAATAACCAATGCTTTTTTAATGGATGCTGTTGGATTTTCAACTACCTGAATCTTATAAGTTTCCCATTTTCCTTTTACATCAGCAACAGTAATTCTTTGTTTCGAAACCAAAGCATCTATCCATTTGCTTTGTCCAATAGTCCCTGCCATAATTACTATTCCTGAACTATTTTTCGCAATTGCCAATCGTTGATTGCTAATAGAAAACACATCATCAGCCAATATTTTAGCCGCAATATGAACCACTTTTGGTTCTTTGTCTTCGACTAAAATACTTGCTTTTTGATTTCCTGAAACAATCGTAAAATCGCTGGTTTGTGCCTTTATTACATTAGCAAAAAGAAAAATAAAGACTAGAAAAATGGTATTAAACTTATTTTTGAACATGGTTTCTTTTTTTAATTCTTTCGTAACGATTATTATCAAAACTTACCTGATAAGATGATTTAAAAAGTGTAGACGGCATATAATAATCGGTTGAAATTATTTGTGCTCCCGAAGCTTTTGCTTTTTCAAATTTAGTATAATCATTCGTTCTGGCTTCCGTTGTACCGTCATCAGCGCGGGTGCGAACCATATAACCTTTGGCAACTAATTCTCTGATATAATCAAAATCTTTAATCGGATTATTTACAATTCGGAAAGCCGCTTCTGGATTTCCTTCTTTACTATTTACAAACAACACTCTGTTTTTTAAACTGGGATGTCCTTCAAGATAGCGATTGATTTTAGTTTCATTTTCATCCAAAACAAAAAGAAATCTCCCTTTAACAGCATTCAAATCAGGCCAGCCTTTTTTCAAAATAGCTTCTTCTAAGGTATTGAATTTTCCCCGAACCAAATCAGGAGTTATCAATTTCGAATCATCAAAAACCGAACGAATTTCGATATCAATACTATCTAAAGCCGCTTTTGTAAAAGGCAAAGGCTCGCGTAATTTTCTATTATTATCATCTTTGGCATTAATCAAAATAAAAACAGGTGTATGATTTGGATGCCTATCCGACCATTTTTTTAAAGCTGCAAGTCCTTCTTTAAAAAGTAAATAATGACTCCTGAAATCGATATCTGGAACATGAAACATTTTTAATCCGGGCTGAGCCAACTTATTTACTTTATCATATTCCAGAGGCACTTTACCTAAAGATTTTACAATTGCCAAACCTTTTGGATTCGAATAATAACCTCCTTTAGGATCATGCAGCACATCATATTCTAAATTCCGAAGTCCCAAATCCAATTGCTTTTCAATAGAGATATGACCGTATTGAAGTGACTTTGCAGCCACAGAATCCTGCTGAAACAAATAATTCCACAGTGGTGTTTCGATGGCAATTTTATATGAATTATGACTGCCAATAACCTGAATTTCATTCATTTTTACAGTCTTCTCCTTTTTAAAAGAAAGCAATAAAAACAATGGTAACGAAAGCAGCACTAAAATTTTATTTTTCAAAATCATATCAGAAGAAATTTGCTTAGAAAATTAAATCCTAATATAAATGCGCTTTTTATTGAGCCACCAACCTACACCCCAACAGAACAACATAAACAAAATGGCGGTAACAAAGGATCCAAAACTTCCCGGAAATATTCTTTGAATAACGCATTCGCTAAACCATTCAAAAACATCCATTTCCGGATTTATATGGGTAAGGCGGCGTAAAAACGTAAAGAAAAGTTCGGAAAACAGGTAAATAAACAAAGGATTTTTTCCAAAAATGGTACAGAATTCTACCCCAAAATGTTTTTGTTTTAATTCGATAAAATAAATTAAAACCGCCATTATTGATAAATCTATTCCAACGGTATACAAGACAAAAGAACCAGTCCACAACTTTTTACAGATTGGAAAAACCAAATCCCACCAACGTGCTAAAGCCATTAACAGAAAACCAACAATCAAGAGTTTTGCTATTCCTTCAAATGATTTTCCAATTTTTTGGATAAATTTTCCAGCGATAAAACCTGCTATTACATTGACAATGGCTGGCAAAGTGCTCAAAATTCCTTCAGGGTCAAAAGGCACCATATCGCGTTTATAAATATGTCCGTTTCCTAAAACAAACAAATCCAGACGAGTCCCGGCATTGGTTGCTATTTCCAATTCGGCTCCTGACTGACCGAATAAATAAAGCATTGCCCAATATCCCAATAGAAAAATTACCGATAAAATGATTGCGACCTTCTCTGATAAATAATAAAAAATAATGGCTGTAGCAAAATAACATAAGGCGATGCGTTGCAAAACTCCCATTACACGGGTTTCGGCAAAAGGTTTTATTGCCCAAACGCCATCAATTCCCTGACGAACAAAGGGAAACCAATACATTAAAAATCCCAACAGAAAAATGACAACGGTACGCTTGATTACTTTTTTCCAAAATACATTAGCCGCAGTTTCTTTCATTTTTCCCATCGAAAAACTCATGGCGTTTCCCATTGCAAAAAGAAAGGAAGGAAATACCAAATCGGCCAGAGTGAATCCGAACCATTCAGCATGAACCAAATAAGGATAGAGATTAGCACCCGTTCCCGGCGTATTGACCACAATCATTAAACAAATCGTTAGTCCCCTGAACACATCAAGAGAGAGAAAACGATTGGAATTTGGGTTAGAAATATCTTTCATCTTTAGTAGTTTTATTTAATAGAACTCTTTTTTCTATGATAATTACAATAATATTTTGGCGACTATTGTACAACAAGCATTTGAACACCATGTCTTGGAATTTTTTTAGAATAACACCCCTTAAACTCTCCCAAATCTTTGTGTTCCCAAATATCTCTTATTTTTACTTTTTTATTAAAAGCTACTTTACTAAAATCTAAAACAATATCAGTTCCAGTATCCGTTCTATTAAATAGCACAACAGCATATTTTTGTTTGTTTCCTGATTTTAATTTTTTCACCCATACTTGTACCCCTGGAGATTGCTCATACATTAATCGACCTTGAATACCTAAAGCATCTTGATTGATTGCTATAGCTTCTTTATTCATTAAAATTTTCAAAGTCTCTTTTGATATATTTCGCAGGTCATTTCCAAGAATTAGTGGAGATGAAATTATACACCATAAAGAGAAATGGCTTTTTTGTTCTTCTGGGGACATAACAAGTAATCTACCTCCATCATCACCTACACCAATCAACATCATATCTGCATCATTCCAATGTCCAGATCCTGCAATTTCTGGAAAAGAGGCTGAACGATCTAACTCATATAAAACGCCCTCCCACTGGGTTTTTGAACCTTTTGGCATATGGTCAATGTCTGCTCCTACTCTCCATGAATTACCAATTGAAGGTGCCCAATTTTCATATTTACCACCTCCCTGATTACATATATTTAAAAACATTGGTCTCCCTGTTTTTTTAATAGCTTCATATACCTCAGTAAATTCTTTTTTATAAGCAGCTTCAGAACGATCCGATGCAAAATTCACATCTACTTTAACATAATCATACCCCCACTCTGCAAAAGTTTTTATATCCTGTTCATAATAGCCACCACTTGCAAGGGTTGCGTAATTAGCTTGATTACCAATATTTGTGTAAATTCCAGCCTTAAGTCCTTTACTATGGATATAGTCCGCTACAGCCTTCATCCCATTAGGAAATTTTGTTTTATCTATTATTATTTGTCCATTTTCATCTCTTCCTGAACTCCAGAAATCATCTATATTGATGTATGTAAAACCAACATCTTTTAAACCTGTATTCACCATAGCGTCCACAGTTTCTTTGATTACCTCTTCTGTTGGATTTTTTTTAAATGTATTCCATGAACTCCAACCCATCGGAGGTACAGGAGATATTCCTATATTCTCTCTTTTTTGACTATAAAGGTTCATAGTTATTAACGTTGCAGACAAATAAATAAAAATATTTTTTTTCATAATTAATGATTCTATTGAATTAAATTTATTCATTTTATCACTGAATAATTATTGATTTTAAATGTAAATAAAAGTTTGTGAATATTAATAATCGTATTTAATTGTTGTCATTTGTTCCGTTACGGGAATTATACGAGATCGGTATTTTTTATGTAATGCTTTGGCAATCACATTCGGATTTCCCTGAGCTTTTACTGGAAAATCCTTTCTTGCAGTCACCCACTTCCATTCCCATTGTTTTATTTTTTTGTCAAAATCATCCTGATTAAAATGTCCCCAATTGGCTTTTACATCTGTAAAAAATTGTTGCCAACGCGGTTTGTAAAAATCAGTAAACAATCCGCTCCACTGGCGGTTGCTGTACTCATGCAATCTATTATCAGCTCCACCCCAAAGCGTAATCAGGTCACGTGCATTTTGCTCATACAATGCTTTTTCTTTATCATCAACACCCCAACTTCTGGCATCGGCAATCCAGGATCCTAAAAGAAAATCATGACGGGTGGCTAATAACAAATCCATATCATCAATCAATTGGATAAATTCTGCGCTGTATTTTTCGAATGCTGCTTTGTCATTATTTTGATACGCTTTAGCTATTTGCTGTTGCAAAGGCAGCGCATAATTAGCCAAAACCTGCCGTGAAACATCAACCAAATCGTATTGAAAACCATCTGATTTTTGACCTACAGGAATGGCTTTTATAAAAAGATCCCAGGCTGGAAGTAAATCTTTTGGTGCATAATTTAATTTGGTTCTCGCCCAACGGCGATAGCCTTCAAATGTAGGACGCGATACAATAATCGATTCTGCTCCGTCTCGAATAACTTTTCCGTTATAGACTGTTTTTACCAAAATATCCCAGGCTTTTGAAATATCACTATTAGATGTTCCGTAGCGATTTAAGGTATATTTAGCAAGCCATGAATTCAATTCAATAGGTGTATCTCGCCAAGTGTTATCGGTCATCAACTCATACAAAACCGGATTTTGTTCGATGGCTTCCATCGTCAATCCAATTCCTTTTAATTTCCCTGATTTAGGATCAGCCAATGCTTTAGCGGGTTCATTAGCAACGGCGTCAATTCGTCCAAACATCGAAATATTTCCACCAAAATTATGTAGCATATTCCAAATCCATTGTTTGCCATAAAAAGCTTCTGTTCGCTTCCAAACCGGTTCAATTTCGGTAGCCAAATCCAAAATAATCATGCGATCATCAGGAACTGCATCCAGCATTCCTTTGATTTGTGGTGCTTCCCAAAATTCTCTGTGACTGTAAAAAAGCCAGCCTTGCATTACCCAAACCGCATCTTTATCGGCTGATTTCATACCTTCGAAAATCTTTTTACTCAATTCAAACAAATAAGCAGGATCATTAGATGGCGGCGTATTTTCATTAAAAGTATCTGCCGAATATAAGTGATCCGTTCCGTAAACTTTCGATTGCATCTCTAAGAATTTCTTACCAATTTCGGCAAACAATGGATCATCAGAATCTAAGATGTAAGTATCCTCAAAATCATTTCCCCAGTTGGTTTGCTTTAATTTGGCATTTGGAAAAAACTTTTTGAAAGAAGCCGGAACGTGACCTGTAAAAGCAGGCAACACGGTTTTCATTCCTAATTCGCGTTCTCTTTTTAGAATTTTCAATTGCAAATCGCGGTGCGTTTCTTTCCAATGTTTAGACAATGGTCCGCCCCAACCGTCTAAATTCCCCATCCAAAACCAGGAAAAATAAGCCGGTCCGCTAAAAAACGAATTCAAATCTTCGTCACTAAAACCATAAGATTTATAGACTTCATCCCAAATGTATTCTTCTCCTGTAATGGCTAGCGGCATGTTGATTCCGTGTAAAGCCATCCAATCGATTTCTTTTTCCCAACGGTTCCAGTCCCACCAACTCATGCTGTAATTGAAGGTGCAATAATTCAAATAATAACGATATTCATAAGGTGTTTTTTTATGAATCAATTTAGGAACTGCCGGTAATTTTTTAGGCAAATTCAAATTTGTCCCATTCCAGGTAATCTGACTATTCGTATATTGATTAAGATAATAATACAAAGCCGATGCAATCGAAACACCATTGTTTCCTCTTAACACGATTTTATCTCCTTTAGAAACTATTTCGAACCAATCTTCTTTAGCGGAAGATTCAATTTCGACACTAAATTGCGAAGCATGATTAGGCACAACGCGTGCTATCACAGCCATTTCTGGAGTATTGCTCGTGTTTATCGTTGGAGCTGATTGACCAGCAAAAGAAATTAAAAATGCTGTTATTAAATAAAATGTGTGTTTCATATTATTCTTCAATTATTTCGTCTGATTTAGAAGGTGGAACTTGTTTTGTCCCCCAGGTTTTAGAAGGCGTTGCTGCCATTTCAAATTCTAATACGCCACCGTTTACAATATCCTGATGCTCGATGAAAGCATTTTCGAATGCTTTGCCGTTCAATGTTACCGATTGAATATATTTGTTTTTATCCGAAAGATTCTTGGCTTTGATAGTAAAATCTTTTCCATTTTCCTGATGAATCACCGTTTGCTTGAAATACGGAGAATTTATCAAATAATAAGATTGTCCCGCATTAGGATACAAGCCCATCATGTGAAAAGCCAGCCAGGAAGACATGGCACCTGAATCGTCATTTCCTGGAATTCCGTTTCTACTACTGTTGTAATTTTTATCAATAATTTGGTGAATACGGTCGTTACTCAAATCAGGACGACCAATCCAATGGTATAAATTCGGACTCAAAAACGAAGGCTCATTGGCAACATTATAAAATTCTTTGTCAAATAGCGTGTTCAGTCTTTTCTTGAAAGCTTCATTTCCTCCTGTTTTTTTAATCAACATAGCCACATCATGAGGCACTGACAACGAATATTCCCAAGAACTGGCTTCATAGAAAACGCCACACCACCAGCAAACGCAGTTAGGCCAATCCTGCGCTAATGGCGAATAAGGCACGTAACTTATTTTCCCGTTAGTTGCCCCACATTGAATGCTATCTACCCATTTTTTATTCGAATCTTTAGGCATAATAAAACCTCGGGAACCATTGTCTTCAATATCTCGCCATAAGTTTTGCCAATTGTCTGATTGCTTGATAAAACGCCAATATTCTCCTTTGCGTTTGGTTCCTTTGGCTACAATAGCCAAGCAATAATCATTATACGAATATTCTAAAGTTCGGTTTCCAGAACGCACATAATCGGTAGAAACATATCCTAATTTATTGTAATCTACTAATCCGCCACGACCTTCTTTTTCTTCGTTTCCACCTGGAGGAAACATGGCGTCTTTCATCATTGCATCTAGCCCCACTTTATAATTGATGCCTTCCAGTCCTTTTACAAAAGCATCGGCAATAACCACCTCAGCATTTGAACCACCTTGAGTACGTCCATTGGAATTTCCACTTCTGGCTTCCGGCAAATAACCATCGCGTTTGTAGATTTGCAACATCCCATTAACGATATCCACTTCTCTTGAAGGATTCAAAAGTGTGATTAATGGACTCGAAGAACGATAGGTATCCCAAATAGCATAAAAATCGTCATAATAAGGCGAATCATTTTCCCATAAAGGATTTTCTCCCGTGCGATCCACTGGCATCAACATAGTGTGATACAAACCAGTGTAAAACATGGTTTTCTTTTCTACCGAAGCTTCTTTTTCAACCTCCACTCTTTTTAATAAATCCTCCCATTTTTGTTGGGTTTCGGCCAATTCTTTATTAAAATCCCAATGTGGAATTTCTTTATCGATATTTTCTCTAGCTTTCAAACTACTAATGAAAGAAATTCCGATTTTCATATTCACCGTCTTGTTCGCTAATTTTTCGAAAAATAACATCGCTCCTGTTTTCTTTCCGTTATCCACCTGATTTTTCTCATTTGGAAAAAACTTCTCGCCTTTCCATGTAGAGAAATTAGTAAACGGCTGATCGAATACCGCAGAAAAATAAACGGTGTAGGTACTTCCATTATTCCAACCACCACGAATTTTAGTATAACCACGAACTTCAGTATCCGAAATCACTTCTACCTGAGAACCCACAAATTGCTGATTTTCTCGTCCGTCAGGAATTATGGTTTCATCCAAATACCTCCCTAAATCAACTTTAATGGCATTTTTAGTATTCGAATTAAAAACGAATTTGTAAAAAGCAGCTCTGTCAGAAGTCGTAATTTCTGTTTGAATATTCCACTTTTTCAATACTGCGCCATAATAGCCTAAGGCTACTTTTTCGTTTTCACGTAAAGACTCCTGTTTTATAGTTTCAAAATCGCCAGAAATTGGCATGATAGAAACGTTTCCATACTTAGCTCCGCCGCCAGTACCACTCACATGCACTTGGCTAAAGCCGTAAATAGCTTTGTTTAAATCTGTCGTGAAACCACTATTAGCGTTTAAGTCATTATCAGGTCCTGGTTTAATCATCCCGTAAGGACATGATGGACCTACAAAAACATTTCCCAATCCTTCTGAACCAATCATAGGATTGACATAACGATGATTTTGGGCACTCAATGACAAACACTGTAACAGCAGTGTCAAACCAACAAAAATGGAATTTCGATTTTTCTTCATTATTACTATTTTTAAAAACTAAAACAATTTTTAGGGTATGGTTTTTATATTCGTTTCTTTCAAATCTATTTTTGAATGAGATACTGATTTCAGAACGACTTGATCCTTTTTCCCTTCCGGTAAATCAATTTGTTCCATATTCAAATTTTGAACATCATCAAAAACAAATGCAGGTCTGAAATCAGTATCGTCTAAAGTAACTTTAACATTTTTGAAACTAATTCCGTTAGCGTGACGCACATAAAATGCCCAGGCTGGTAATTCGCCAAACATGGAGAACTCAGGATACTCTTTTATTACTTCCGGCACTTGATCCAATCGGTTTAATGCTACATAAGCCATTCCCTTAGTGGCTTTGCCGGGATACGAAATAGTAATATTTTCTAAACTTACATTCTCTATTTTGCATCCTGGAATCCCAACAATTGATGATGGAAATGGATTATGGAAAAAATCGACTTCGGGACCTCTTAAATCGTAATTGATATCCGGTCTTCCAAAAGGCACCTGTACTTTTATATTTTTTATACTCACATTTTTAATACTTCCAGCTTTATCGCCACTTCGTTGTCCTATTCGAATAAAAATGGCATTCCCTGTATTTACCGCATTGATATTAGAAACCGAAATATTTTCTATTTCAGCTCCATCTACTGATTCGATAGCAATGGCCGAACGAAAAGTATCATAGACTTCAATATCTTTAATTACCACATTTTTAAACCCGCCATAAGATGCGGTTCCAAATTTTATGGCACTGGCACTGGATTTTATCGTACAATTGGCAATATAAATTCCATCATTGGCATAGCCAGGATAATAGGATTTTAAACAAATTCCATCATCAGCAGTATCTATATCACAATTGGTAACCTTCACATTTTTACAATCGGTAATGTCGATTCCGTCATTATTCCAATACGAACGATTAACAACTTTCAACCCATCCAAACTAAGATTAGAACACAACTCGAAAGACAATCCCCAACAAGAAGCAGCCCCTAATTGCAAGCCTTCAATAGCTATATTATCGCATTGAGAAAACCGAAACAATTTAGGTCGCATCGTCTCATTAGGTCGGTTTCTGCGAATGCTATAATTAGGATCTACAGCAATTCCTGCATGATGCAAACTGTCAATATTTAGAGCCAATTGTAAACCCTGACCGTCTATTTTTCCTTTTCCGTATAGCTTAATATTTGTTGCTTTGTGTGCTAAAACTAAAGCCATCTGTGAATTATCATCTTTCTTTGGAGAATCAGGTCTTCCCGGAAATTCCATTTTGATATAATCGCCAGGATTTGTACTTCCTAATAAAACGGCCCCTTCTTCCAGACGCAAACTCACATTCGTTTTCATTTGAATACTACCTGATAAAAATTCCCCTTTTGGAAAAACAACACATCCGCCTTTGTTTTTAAAAGCAGCATCAATCGCTTTTTGAATGGCAATTGTATTTAAAGTTTTTCCATCTGCTTTTGCTCCATAATTAGTAATTAAAAACTCCTTTGGACTTTTAACTATTTTTTGTGCTTGGGTTTTAAAACCAAACAAAAAAACGCTTACTAATAAGGCTGTAAAAAACAGTTTTGGTGTTATTTTTAACATTGTATTCATTTTATATTTTACTCAACAAAACAGTAATAATCAATTATTTACACATAAAAAAGCAAATATTACACTTAAAAAAAAGCACAAAAAAAGTACACAGATGACACCGATTGATCAAATAAAAGATTGATATTTAAAAATTCAATCCGTTAAAATTCGTTTCATCTGTGCACTTCTTTTTTGAGTTTCAGAATTTCAAATCCTACAAAAAATCAAGCGCTGTATGTGTGCTTTATTTTATGTAAGCTTCTAATTTATCCAAAGTATTTATTTCTTTTTCTCTAGCACATGCTGAAAAAATTTGAGTCTCTAAATGTTTTGTTGGTTTAGAGATTAATAAATACTGTGTTCCATCATCGTCTTTCTTCACATAATCTTTTGGATTGTATTTTATTGCCGCTCCAATCCCAACAATCTCAGCAGCTACGTCTTCGGGGTGCTTGCCCCAAACAGCGATGTAATTATTTCCTTTTTTAGTTTCGAAACCTTTAAAATAATTTACCCCGGTAACAAACTGTACTTTTTCTCCATTCAAGCTAAAAGCTTCCACTTTAGCCTCTCTTTTTCCTGAAAATACAGTAACACGAACCTTAATATCTACTTTTTTTCCTTTGTAAGGCACTCCTCTGGAAATCATCTCCATGTAAGAAGTGTTTTCTGTTTTCCCAACGTGAGCCAAACGATTCGTTACCGGATTCAATGGAACTACTTTTTCCCCGTCCCAAAGCTTTACACCTCCTAAACCTACGGTTGCTCCCACTTTATAATAATCAGCTCCCCATCCTTCTTTTTGTTGTTCCGGAGTTGGATACCAATGTGCTGCTTTCAACTCTAAACCTTTCTTGGCTTTATTGTAAACATCAATAGCTACTTTATCACTAAAATAGATTCTCAATGCCATCCATTCATTTTCTACTGCAGGTCCGTGATGCCCAATAGTCTGATATAAATCTCCTGATTCTGAGCCTATGTCAGTCAGGTAACTTATTTTTTCGGCTTTCATATACAAACTGTTGTCTGTATTATTTTGTCCAAAACAAATACCGCAAAACAGTAAAGCAGCCATAAATGATAATTTCATAATTTCAATTATTTATAGATTAAACTTAATTTTCGTAAAATTAAGTAAACTTTCTACAATGCCCGAAGAATTCCTTCATTATTAAGATTCTGCTTAAATTTTATTCAAATAATTTTCTCTCCATTTTCTGTCACACTGAGCCTGTCGAAGTGCTTATTTACCAAAAGGAAGTCTTCGACAGGCTCAGACTGACAAAAAACATCTATAATTAAATATCAACAACTTCTAAGAAATCGTCATTTTATGATGAAAAGGGGTGAAACCGGTAATATAAACATGCACTCCATCAGTGCGTAAACTCCCTTGATGATAGGTGTATTCTTCGCTATCTAAATTGTTTACGTTTTGATGTTCAGCTATTCCAGGTCCTATCTGTATGGCATCAGCTCCCATTGATAATTGAGCCGTACCCGATTTCAAGAAATAGTTTCCTTTTTCTCCTAAAGTAGCTCCTGCAACCTGAATCCCTTCTTTGAAACACATTTCGATTGTTATCTCCACATTAGGCGGACCATCTACTTTAAAATCCAAATTTAAGGCTCCATTATTTTCTTCAATTTCAATAACCGTGATTTGCTTTTTTACATTGCTTGCTGTTCGATTATCAAAATCCATTTTGTTCCAAAAACGTCCATCTTTTGATTCCGATAATTGATAATCGCCATCGGCTTTACGAAATTCCGGAGCAAGAGGCTGGTAATAATCGGCTTCTTTAGTCTCTTCCAAAATGTACTTATTCCCTATTTTTTCGATACCATCCGCACTAAAATACCCCATTCTGAAAAACGAAGACGACAATCGCATGTATTTTAAAATCGCATCTCCTTTTCTATACATTAAAAAATTAGGATTGGATGATCTTCCAGAGGCAATTAATACCGGTTTGTCATTCCCTCCAAATAGCGTTATCGAAGTTTTTCCTCGTCTAATTCGAGCCAAATTTGAAAGAACAAAAAATTGTTCAAAATCATTTTCAACATTAGAACTTACAGGAATTTGCTGTTGTAACTCTGGGTTTTCCATAAAAGCCACTAAAGAATCCTGTAAAACATACTGATCAAAATCGGGACTTTTTTCGATAAGATGAACCATATAAGCAAACATTGGATTCCCAGTATGAATTGCCATATAACGGTATTGCAAATAAAATTTAGTCACCGTTAAATTCATAAATTGATCCTGTCTTTTAGAATCTACAGTAACCAAATCGCCATTAGGCTCCGTGTAGTAGTAATAAGTGGTTAAGTTTTTTTGCACAATATCTAACAGAGCTGGTCTGTTGAGTAATCGCGCCATAGTAATTAACGCCTTATCAATAACAGCTGAATAAACCCCGCTTCGTTCCGAATAATGTCCGTCCTGATTAATATAAATTCCTTCGGCCAGCCATTGATCAATTCTTTGAACATATCTGACATCCGGATAAAGTGAATTAATGTTAGCCAAAGCAGCACTAACCACCCATCTGTGATTAGGCGTATGCACTCCACCGCTTATCATTGCTTCTCCAGCATTTTGAATAAACTTTTTAAGTTTTTCTTTTATCGAATCTAAATCTTTCTGCTTATTTTCTTGTAAAACTGTTGCGGCCGAACAGATGTATTCTAAAACAAAGGCCGTATCTGGTGGCGATTGTCTATTGCCTCCTGCATCAACAGTTCCATCACTATATTGTCCTTTCAACATGACATCAGCATATTGACTCAAACGCTCGGCCACGAGTTTAGACTTGTAAAACTCTGATGCCGAATAAGAAATTGATGCCGTCATAGCGGCTATATCTGCGGCGAATGGTCTAAAATTACTGAATCTACTAGTAGGATTAATGACTTCTTGTTGCAGGATACTTTTTACTTTGGTATCATTACTTAAAAGAAGCTTTTTCATTAAATCCGAATCTACCTTAGTTGTCGTAGCACTAAAAAATCTATCATTTGCAAAAATAGCGTCGCTAACCAAAGCGCCAAGCAATGATAGACTTCCTAGTTTTAAAAATTCGCCACGACTAATGTGATTCATACTCTTTTATTTTTACTAATTTGACAATGAAAATGGTCTACTTTCTTTAGTAGTTCCCCATAATTTATTCGGTTGGTTTCCCATCTCAAAATCTAAAGTTCCTCCGTTCATAATAGAAAAATGATCTAAATAGGTTTTATCGAATGCTACTCCATTAAAGCTTAGTTTCTGAATATAATTATTTCCAGAAGAAGCCCCTTTTGCATTTATAATCAATTCTTTTCCATTTTCTAAACTGAGCGTAATTTTATCGAAATGAGGTCCCGAAATCACATATTGCGGAACCGATGGAGCCACGGGATAAAATCCTAAGACAGCAAAAACATACCAAGCTGACATTTGTCCTGCATCGTCATTTCCGCTTAATCCTCCTACTGCATTACTGTACTCTGTTTTCATAATTTGGGTTACCAATTCCTGGGTTTTCCAAGCCTGTCCAGAATAATTATACAAAAACGGAATTTGGTGACCCGGTTCATTTCCATGCCAATATTGTTTGGCGGCATGGAAACGATCCAAGTTGGCATTAAATCCCTGTTCTCCTCCCATTAAATTCATTAATCCTTTGATATCCTGCGGCACATACCAGGTATATTGATAAGGTGTTCCTTCCGTGATATATGGTTTTCTGATAAACTTGTCAAAATCTTTAGTAAAAGTTCCATCGGCAAATCGGCCTCTTACACAAGAGTCGGCTACGCTATACACATTTTGATAATTCAATGCTCTTTTTTTCAATAATCTGGCATGTAAAGTATCTCCTTTTTTGGAAGCAATTTGCGAAAGCGCAAAATCATCAAAAGCATATTCTAAGGTTCTGGAAACCTGTTCTCCCTGATGAAAAGACTCTTTTACCTCATCTTCCAATGGCACATAATTATATTTTAAATAAGAAGTCAAAGCGCGACGGCCTTTACCATTCAAATAATCCGAATGATTTTCTGGTGTTTGAAACGCATTCTGCAATAAATAACCGTATTCTTTATCTGAAATTTCGATGTTATTTTTCATATAAGCATCGGCTATTGCCGCTATGGAGTGATCTCCAATCATTGCTGACGTATAGCTATTCCAACAAGGAAAAATAGGCATCCATCCACCTTGTTCGGCCATTGAGAACAGACTGTGCATCATTTGCCCATTGACTTTTGGTGTTAACAAATTAAACAATGGAAGTGAAGCCCTATAGATATCCCACATCGAAAAATCAGTAAAATAATCCTCCTTGCCGCTATTCATCAATTGTTTTCCGCCATTAAAACTCACATAAGTTCCATCAACATCATTAAAAGTTCTAGGTTGTAAATAACTATGATATAAAGCGGTATAAAACTTCACTTTATCGTCTTTATTTGTTCCTTCTACCTTTACTTTCGAAAGCATTTTCTCCCAGGTATCTTTCAAATTTTCTTTTGCTTCAGCAAAATCTAAGTCCTTAGTTTCAGCTGCTAAGTTATTTCTGGCTTGTTCAATACTGGTAAATGAAGTCCCAATTTTAGCCTCAATTGTTTCCCCTTTTTCAACACTAAAAGAAACATAAGCCCCTATGTTTTCTAGATTAGAAATCTCAGTATTTCCTTCGAGTATTTTTTCATTTTGATAAACACCAAACTTAGTTGCACTTTTACTCAATTGCACCACAAAATAGCCACTAAAACCTGCTTTATCACCTGAACCTTGATAAATTTTATATACTGGATTATAGCCTACAATTTCGTTTTTATCGGCATTTATTTGAACAAAACCTTGTGCTTCATCACTATTTGGATTAACAATAATATGGGCTTCACCTGAATTTTCGAATGTAAATTGGAACAAACCACAACGTTTAGTAGCCGTCATATTTACATCAATCTTGTAATCAGCCAGATTAACATTATAATTGTATGGAGTTGTTTTTTCGGTATCATGCGAAAAACGTGATGCTCTTTCGTCAGCTTGGCATTTTAATTTACCGGTTATAGGCATAATGGTCATACTTCCATAATCCTGCACACAGGAACCGCTCAACCAGTGACTCCCTCTAAAACCTGAAATCTTGGTATCAGTATAATAATAAGGAGCCACACATTTAGTTTCCGTTGCCTTTGTTTGAGCAGTCCAGTTGGTCATACCAAAAGGAACCGTAACATAAGGCACTACCTGAGCATTGTTTTCTTTTTCATCTTCTCCATGCTGTAAGGCACTAATAGTTGTAGAAGGCGCCGTCCCGATTAAAGGGTTAACGAAATCTACATACTTACTACTTATTGAAGTTTTTACTGAACAAGAAAGTATACTTAATAAAACGGGGACGGCTATTAACCTATATCTGGATAAACGGAATAAATTCATATTTATGTGTTTGTATTTTTTGATGATGCCAAAGGCGATTCATCAAAAATGAATTCCTATTTAGGACTATTATTTTTATTGATTATGATGCTAAAAAGCTCGCATCCGAACAAAATGAAGCATTACTAACAACAAATGGAAATGAATTTATCTTGTAAAAAGACTTCTTTTAATTCCTTTTTTAAAACAGTTGAACTTCTTTTGATTCAAAAAAAATTAAACTATTGAAACAGGTAAAAAATGTGCTTCTTCCTTATTAAAAACAAAAACTATTTGCAATTAGACAATTAAAAACTTGTCGAATTCTTTTTAAAAAGAAAGGAGAAGAAGACAGTAGCTTCTTCTCCTTTCAGGGTTAAATAAATCACCAACTTAACTTAACCAATCAACTATTTAATGAAATATTATTTATTTTCTATAATGGATTTTGAGTGATACTTCCTCCAGTATTATCAATTTCATATTGAGGAATCGGTCTTAAAAGATGCTTTGGTTTAAGAGCATTATTGATCGCAGCATGCGGATTATACAATAAAGTACGTTCAATTAATTTCCCTGTTCTTTTTAAATCCATCCATCTGTTTACTTCTCCAATTAATTCTCTAGCTCTTTCGTCAAGAATAAAGTCAAGAGTTACTTGTCCTGCAGTTACTGGTGTAATTAAACCAGCTCTAGCTCTTAAAGTAGTAAGGCGTGCAGCTGCAGTTGTTGGATTTGATGATTTTAAATAAGCTTCAGCAGCTATTAAGTAAGCCTCTCCAGATCGCATTATAGCCATATCTCTTGTTCCGTCAGAAGTTTCATTAGGTTGTTTAAAAGCAACTCCTGGTTCATCAAACTTTTTAAACATAGGAGTGTGTGCACTAGTAACACCATCTACCACAAAATACTGGTCAGGATTGATTACTTTATAAGGTACTGCCGCAATTTGTGCTGGTGTCCAAGCCACTTTTGGAAAATAAATAGCTCTGCTTCCTGCTGGTACTGTCACTGCTACACCACCTACTGTACTAGCATAAGCTTTATCAGCAATAATTTCTCTACGGAAAGTAGCATCAGCCCTTTGATCATTATCATCAAAAAGATTATAGAAAAATAATGTTGGCAAAGGATCTAACCCTTTTTGATATAAGTTACCTCTAATCATTCCTGGATAATCATAATAAGGAAATTTATACAACTGGTGTCTTGAATTCCCCCAACCTCTACTCACAGAGCTACTTCCAAATAAATAAGAAAAGAATACTTCCGAATTGCGTTGATTGGAAATACTTGTTAATGAGGCAAATGTTGGTACTAATGCGTGTTTACTTATAATAGTTTCAGCTAGAGTAGCAGCAGTTGTGAAATCGGCTGGCACACCAAATGGCTTATATCCTTTAGTTAATAAAACTTTCGACATAAAATGTCTTACTGCATCTTTAGTCACCTTACCATAAACAGTAGGCGTTTCGTTAGCTCCAGCCAAAGCTTCGTCAAGATCTTTTAGGATTTGAGTGTAAACAGCCTCTTCTGTCGCACGAGTATAATTAGTTGCAGAAGTTTTAACTTCATTAAGTACTAATGGAACACCTCCAAAATTTTCTACCAAATTGAAATAAGACATAGCTCTGAAAAATTTAGCTTCTCCTACTCCAGCCGTCTTTACAGCAGGAACTACACCTACAATTAAGTCTGCATTATCTATTGCTAAATTGGCAGCAGCAATAATGCTATACTGATTTCTCCAGTAATAATAAATTGTTGAGTTTAATGAAGTAAACTCGACGTAGTCATTAATATCATTAACTCCTGAAACGACAGTCCCTCTTGTTACAATATCAGTTCCTAAATCTTCTAGTTGGTAATACACATTAGGCTCATAACGTGTTGTAGTTTCTCTAGCTCTCTCATAGATTGAAGCTACCAACTGATCAAAGGTTTTAGGATCAGAAAGAGCAATATCAATAGTTACTTTTGATTTATTTTCTTCCTCAAGGTAGCTATCACAAGCTGTCCCCAGAATACCTGCTACTAACAGCATTCCAATAATTTTATAATTAGAATATTTCATTTTTCTCGAATTTTATTAAAAAAATAATTAAAAACTTATATTAAGACCTGTCATAAATGTACGTGACATAAATGCTCCTCCAAACTGATCTCTACCTGCATTTTCAGGATCCCAACCGTCATATTTTGTAAATAAGAACGGATTTTGAACTGTACCATAAACTCTTAAACTTGCTATCTTAAGTTTTTCGAGTATTGGTGCTGGAATTCTGTATCCTAAAGTGATGTATCCTACTTTTACAAAAGACACATCTTTGTTATAGATTGCACTAGCATATTGTCCTCCATTACCTGGTTGATGCCACCCGTCTGCTTGTCTTTCTGGTGTCCAATAGTCAACCTTCATACCATTAAAAGTTCTGGTAGGCACATCAGCCCAAGACCATCCGTGGAAATTACTTCTAAACATATTACCCTGACTGATATTAACAAAAACAGAAAAATCAAAGTTTTTATAATTCACAGTATTTGTAATACCTCCTGTCCATTTCGGACTAACCTGACCTACAACTGTTCTATCTGCAGTAGTAATTTTACCGTCACCATTCAAATCTGTTACTCTTACTTGCCCTGGCGTTTGACCAAAAGTTGCTGCTTGAGCTGTATCCTCCAAATTCCATATACCCGCATATTCATAATCATAAACTGCCCCTAGAGGTTGTCCTACTTTATGTATTAAGCTTGTCCCTCCAATATTGTAAAGTATTTCATTTACTCCACCATAGAGCTTTGTTAATCTATTTTTATTAGATGCAAAATTGAAATTAGTTGTCCATTTGAAATCACCTTTATCAACATTTACGGTATTTAATCCTATCTCGATTCCTTTATTACTTGATTCTCCAATATTATTAAATGTTCCTGTGAAACCTGAAGTAGTTGGTAATGGCATGAAGAATATAATGTCTGAATTTTTTCTATTATACACATCAACCGAACCAGTAATTTTGTTATTTAAAAATCCAAAATCAAAACCTAAATTCAATTCGGTTGTTCTTTCCCATGTAAGATTTTCGTTTGCTAAACCAGTCAGATAAGCTGTTGATACTGCACCATCTCCAAGATTAGTTGCACTAGCACCTAATAATGATTCTGATTGAAGCGGTGTTAGTCCACCACCTTGACCATTGTTACCTGTTTGACCATAACTCAATCGAAGTTTAGCATTGGTAAAAACATTTTGTTTTTGCATAAAATTCTCCTCCATCATCTTCCAAGCAAAAGCAGCAGAAGGGAAAAATGCCCATTTATTCTTAGCCGATAAAATAGATGAACCATCATAACGTCCTGTAACGGTAAAAAGGTATCTATCCATTAAACTGTAATTTAACCTTCCTGTATAAGACTCCAAAGTCTGTTTAGTCAAATCACTGTTAAGAGCGGTAATATTAATTCCTGCATCTAAGTTGTAGAATGAGAAGGCATCGGTAGTGAAATTTTTAACCGTATTATTGTATCCCTCCTTGCGCTCCATAAATCTTGAGATTACAGCCATAGCGTCAATGGCGTGTATCCCTTTGGTATATTTGTAATTAAAGATGTTATCCCAAGCATAAGAAAGATAGTTAGCATTGTTTACTGTAGCCGTTCTCAATGATGGCTGCCCCACTACATCTTTAGAATACAATCCTCGGTATTCACCATATCGTGAATATTTAATATTTGGTGAAAATTTGGAAGTGATAGTCAATCCCTCTACTGGCTTAAGTTGCACGGCAATATCACCAATATATTGCAAATATCTGGTTTCTCTTTCTTGATTAGCTGCCTCAAACAAAGGATTCGTAATTTGACTTTCCTTTGTTGTTGGAAAAAAACGCAATGATCCATCGTCATTATAAGCACGCCCTATCGGCTTTAATCTATAAGCACTTCTAAAAGCTTCCAAACTTCCTCCATTTTGTAATGCACTTGTAATATAGTTACTAACGCTTAAGTTTAACCAACTTGTAAGATCACTTTTCAAACTACCACGTACATTGAATCGATTGAAGTCTTCCCCTTCCAGTGTACCTTCATCTTTAGTATAAGCAAGACCTAAAGCATAAACAGTTTTGTCATTTCCTCCACTCATATTAAGAGTATGATTAGTTTGAAAACCTTTTTTAAGTAACATGCCAACCCAATCCGTACTTACTCCATCAGCAACGTTTTTCATTTCTTCTGCATCTAAATAAGTAGGAGATAATGATACATCAGTCGCTCTGTAATTAAGATTTCCTACACCTATAGGTCTCGCAAACTCATTACCCACAACAACATCTTTTAGAAACGTAACATATTCTGGACCATTCCAAATTTCCGGTAAATGATACGCTTGTTTGAAACCAACGTAATTACTGTATTCTATTTTTAAATCTCCTTTTTTACCTCGTTTGGTTTCTATAATAACTACTCCATTACTACCTCTCGATCCATAGATAGCAGTAGCTGAAGCATCTTTAAGAATATCCATTCTGCTAATATCGGCCGGATTCAAAAAAGAAATATCATCCACAAAGATTCCATCAACAATAAAAAGCGGATTTTGTCCAGGATTAGCTCCTCCTCCAGAAACTGTTGGATTATTACTAATCGAACTAGCTCCACGAACACGGATATTAAAACCTCCACCTCCTGGCTTATTATCTGTACGTTGAACAACTACACCTGCTGATTGCCCTTGTAAGGCAGAAATTGCATCTACCTTGTTGGCTTGTTGTATTTGCTCTGCTTTAATAGAGGATACAGAACCAGTAAGATCAGAACGTTTTACTTGTCCGTAACCAACAACAACAACTTCATTAAGCTGTTGATTATCATCTTTTAAAGTCACATTCAAAGTTTTTGTTCCTTTGTAAGGCACCTCTAAAGTTTGAAACCCAAGGAACGAGAATACAAATACATCCCCAACCTTTGCGCTAATTTGATATTTCCCATCAAAATCTGTTGCAACTCCCTCTTTTGAGCCTTTAATTGTAACGTTTACCCCTGGAAGAGATAACTTATTCATATCTGTTACAACACCCGAAACTTGCGTTTTTTGCGCCCACGAATTAATTGAAAACGCTATTAAGAAAAATAACGTCAATAATTTGAATTTGGTTTTTTTCATTTTTAATTAGTATTAGTTAATAATATTATGGTAAAATTAACAGTTCGGCTCCAGCTTGGAATGGATAAATTCGTCAAAAACATATAAAATTCAATCAAATACCCCTAAAAAAAGTGATTAAAAAATACATTTATCATTTTTTAACCGTTATTTTTTTGAATTATTACCAATACCCGCCCTTAATTAGCAAGCCTTTAGCTATTTTAACCCTGATATATGACTAACAAACATTTATGTTAATTTCAAAACCCTTTTTTAACATTCAAAAAACCAATACTTCTTAATTTTTAGTCTAAAAATCATTTCCAAAAATCATTTCCTTATCTCCTTTCAATAAAAACCACCTCTTTATTACTTCATTTTTAGAAATTAAAGCCCCAAATAAAAAATACCATCTCAGAGAACATTCTAAAAAAATCCAGATTTAAATACATATACTATAATTTATTTGATAAAAAACTAACACTGTGAAAAATCCATCCATGTTTTTGGAGCATTTATCCATTTTGAAAAAATAGTATGTTCGTAATTTTGAGATTGACAATTAGTACGATACCTGTAGCTTTTTAAAAAACTCAAATTATTCATTAAAACATCATAAAATACAACTCACATGGAAAACGCTAACAACTCAGACAAATTCAATAATCCGATGCATCAAATTGATGATTGGGAAGAAAACATAATCGAACGCTATCCTGATCCTGCTGCTGAAACGAAAGAAAAAGAAGAATTCCGCAATTATGTAGATTCAGAAAGAGTAGAAACAGTAAGAGAGTTTTACCGAATTAACCATACGTATCAAACCTATGATTTTGTGTGCGAGAAGGAAAAAGAGTTCTTAAAATTTGATAGAAAAGAAATGTCTCTTTGGGAAGCTGTAGATTTCCTGAATACTTTAGTTGATGATAGCGACCCGGATATTGATTTAGACCAATTCCAACATTTACTTCAAACATCAGAAGCCATTCGTGCTGATGGTCACCCAGATTGGTTTGTACTTACAGGTTTCTTGCACGATATTGGAAAAGTATTATGCTTGTTTGGTGAACCACAATGGGCTGTTGTAGGAGATACTTTCCCTGTAGGTTGTCAATTTTCAAATAAAATAGTTTATCCAGAGTTTTTTGCTGCAAATCCAGATAGCACTAATGAAAAATACAATACTAAATATGGTGTTTATTCTCCAAACTGTGGATTAGACAATGTAAAAATGAGTTGGGGACATGATGAATATTTGTACCAAATCATGAAAGACTATTTACCTGAACCAGCTTTATACATGATTCGTTACCACTCTTTTTATTCACAACACAGAGAAAATGCTTATACGCATTTAATGACCGAAAAAGATATTGAACTGTTTGAATGGGTAAAAAAATTCAATCCTTACGATTTATATACTAAAGCACCTGTTAAACCGGACTCAAAAGCCTTAAGACCTTATTATGAAGAGTTAGTGGCTAAATATCTACCAGCTAAATTAAAATTCTAAAAGAAGATCGCATAACTTAATAACCATTTAAAATGTTATACTCTTATTTAGGCTTTTTTGGATTCACACTCTTAGTGCTTTTTTATACCAGTTATAAGCTCCGAAAAGATAAGCTTGACACTTCAAATGGTTATTTTTTAGCGGGGAAAAGTTTAACTGCACCTGTTATTGCGGGTTCAATGCTTCTGACTAATATTTCTACCGAACATTTAATAGGAATGAATGGTAGCTCCTATAAAAATGGAATTATCGTTATTGCCTGGGAAGTCACCTCGGCAATAGCCTTAGTTATAGCGGCTATTTATATTATTCCTCGTTTTATGAAAATGAAACTCACCACTATTCCAGAATTTCTGGAAAAACGATTTGATTCCAGCATTCGCTCTATCGTCGCTTTTTTATTGATGAGTTCATTTGTGGTTACCTTATTACCAATAGTTTTATATTCGGGAGCTATCAATATCGAAAGTATTTTTGATTTCTCGACCGTATTCTCTATTTCTAAAGAACAATCCTTAGTTTACAGTATTCTGGCTATTGGCATCATTGGTTCAGTCTACTCTATATTTGGCGGATTAAAAGCAGTTGCTTACTCTGACTCACTCAACGGAGTGGGATTAATGATTGGAGGTTTGTTAGTTACCGCCATTGCGCTGTATCAAATTGGCAAAGGAAATGTTTTTGATGGCGTAAGTACCATTTACCATTTTGCTCCAAAAAAGTTTGACATCATCGGAAGCGAAGATTCTGTTCTACCCTTCTCTACTCTTTTTACGGGGCTAATGATTAATCAAATTTACTTTTGGGGAATGAATCAAACCATTGTCCAAAGAGTTTTTGGAGCCAAAAATTTAGTGGAAGCTCAAAAAGGATTAATTATTACAGGCTTATTCAAATTGTTAATGCCTTTAATTATTGTACTTCCAGGATTAATTGGTTTTTATTATTTCCAAGAGCAGCATTATGACAAACCTGATTTAATTTATCCGCTATTAGTAAAAAAAATACTTCCTAGCTATCTTTATGGCTTTTTTGCAGCAGTAATATTAGGAGCTGTACTAAGTACTTTTAATAACGTATTAAATTCAGCGAGTACTATCTTTTGCATAGACATTTACAAAAAGACTTTTAATAAAAATGCAACCGATGAAAAACTAGCTTACTATGGAAAAATATCCGCTATAGTTCTGGCCATATTGTCCATATCTGTTGCACCATTAATGGCTTATGCTCCTTCGGGGTTGTATTTCCTTTTACAAGAATTAAACGGAATCTTTTTTATCCCTATTTTCTCTATTTTAATTGCAGGATTATTTTTCAAACAAATTAATGCTGCGGGTGCCAAAGCGGGCTTATTCTTCGGTTTTGTTTTTTATATCTTAACCTCATTTGTATTTCAAATTAACATTCATTTTGTTCATTTATGGGGAATCGAATTTGTATTAAACTTCATCATTATGCTAGCCGTTTCTAAACTATATACCACTTCGAAATCAAACACACGGTACGAAGAAGACCAATCAAAAAACTATGAAAAATCCTGGTCAGGAATGAATCTTGCGGGAAGTATTTTAATCTGCTTGACAATATTAATTTATATCGTGCTATCTTAGTAATGCACTTACTTAATTATCAAAATAAGAAAAAAACAACACAATGATAAAAAGCAATATCGACAAAGCTACTGGATTTGAAAAAAGATTCGAAAACATCAATACGGTGGTTTTCGAAAACTCAAAAACAGCTTCTATAGCCGTTGCACAAGAAATTGCGGCATTAATTAGAACAAAACAGGAATCACAGGAAAATTGTATTCTGGGATTAGCAACTGGATCTTCACCAAAAGGTTTGTATGCCGAACTGGTTAGAATGCACAAAGAAGAAGGACTAAGTTTCAGGAATGTTATTACTTTCAACCTGGACGAATATTACCCAATGGAACCCGATTCTATAAATAGCTACATGCGATTTATGAAAGAATTACTATTGGATCAAGTCGATATTTTACCTGAAAATTACAATATTCCTGATGGTACTTTATCCAAAGAAGAAATTCAAGAATATTGCGCCAATTATGAAGAAAAAATAGAAGCTCTAGGTGGAATCGATTTACAAATTCTAGGAATTGGAGGTAATGGACACATTGGTTTCAATGAATCTGGTTCATTACAAAATTCAAAAACCAGATTGGTAGCTTTAGATCATATCACCAGAGTTGCCGCCAGTAAAGATTTTTCGGGTTTAACCAATACTCCCAGAACAGCCATCACACTTGGAGTGAAAAAAATAATGGAAGCCAAACAAGTCATTTTAATGGCTTGGGGAGAAGGAAAATCAAACATCGTTAAAGCTTCTGCTGAAGGTACTGTAACCAATCTTATTCCTGCATCGTTTTTGCAAGAACACAACAATGCCATTTTTGTTTTAGACCAGGAAGCTGGTTCTAAACTAACCCGAATCAATACACCTTGGTTGGTTGAAAAAATTGCGTGGACTGATAAATTGACTCGAAAAGCAGTTCTAAGAATGGCTCTGGATTTAAAAAAGCCAATTCTTAGACTTACCGATGCCGATTATATCGAAAACGGAATGAGTGATTTACTGGCCGATTTAGGACCTGCCTACAACATCAACATCAGTATATTTGACAAATTACAACATACTATCACAGGCTGGCCCGGAGGAAAACCCAATGCCGATGACAGCAATAGACCTGAACGCGCTGAACCAGCCCGAAAAAGAGTCCTTATTTTTAGTCCACATCCAGACGATGACATCATCAGTATGGGAGGTACTTTTATGCGCTTGCAAGAACAAGGTCATGAAGTTCATGTGGCTTATCAAACTTCTGGTAATATTGCGGTAGCCGATAGCGAAGCCGAGAGATTTGCCCAATTTGTATGCGATTACAACGAAAAATTTGGCATTAATAGCCCAGAAGCCGATTCGATATACAACAAAGCACATGAATTTTTAACCAATAAAAAAACGAGTCAAAAAGATATTCCCGAAGTAAGACATCTAAAAGGTCTTATTCGTAAAGGAGAAGCACGGGCAACGAGCCATTTTGTAGGCCTAACTGACGAGCAAATTCATTTTATGGATTTACCTTTTTACGAAACAGGAACTATTGAGAAAAAGCCTCTAGGAACAGCCGATATTCAATTAACAATGGATTTAATTGAAAAAATAAAGCCACACCAAATATTTGCCGCAGGTGATTTAGCCGATCCTCATGGAACACATAAAGTATGTTTAGACGCTATTTTAGAGGCTGTAAAAAACCTTAAAACAAAAGACTTCATGAATGACTGCTGGCTGTGGCTTTATCGCGGTGCCTGGCAAGAATGGGGCATTGACGAAATAGAAATGGCAGTACCCATGAGTCCAGACCAAGTGTTAGCGAAAAGACATGGAATTTTTAAACATCAATCTCAAAAAGATGGTGTCGTTTTTCAAGGTGCTGATGCAAGAGAATTTTGGCAAAGAGCCGAAGATAGAAATAAAGAAACCGCCGAATTATATGACCAACTGGGTTTATCTAATTATGCCGCAATGGAAGCCTTTGTAAGGTGGAGATTCTAAAATAAACCCTATTACTTTTTTTTTAAGAAAGCTGTGTGAGTTATATAATTCGCACAGCTTTTAAAATAAATAACAATATCAAAATTAAAAAATGAATCTATTTAATATCAAAAACAAGGTTGCTGTTATTACAGGAGGAACTGGAGTATTAGGAACTTCAATCGCAGAACATTTAGCTTCATCAGGAGCAAAAATCGTCATCTTAGGCAGAAATCAAGAAACAATTGACAAAAGCGTTACAGCACTAAAGAAAAGTGGCTATGACGCATTTGGAATTAAAGCAAACATTCTGGACAAAAAATCATTAGAAGAAGCCCGGGAAAAAATTATTGAACATTATGGAAGAATAGATATTTTATTAAATGCCGCAGGTGGAAACATGCCCGGAGCTACAATAAACGAAGACCAAACTATTTTTGATTTATCAATGGATGCTTTTCAAACGGTGACTGATTTAAACCTGAACGGAACTGTAATACCTTCGATAGTTTTTGGTGAACTTATGGCCAAACAAAAAGAAGGGGTCATAATTAATTTCTCCTCAATGACCGTGGAAAGAGCCGTAACCCGAGTAGTAGGCTATTCAGCTTCTAAGGCTGCAATGGAAAATTTTACTCGATGGATGGCTGTAGAAATGGCGACAAAATTCAGCAGTAAAATTCGTGTCAATGCTATTGCTCCAGGTTTTTTTATTGGAAATCAAAACCGGAAACTATTAACGAATGAAGATGGCACTTATACTCAAAGAGGAAATAGCATCATTAATAATACTCCTATGAAACGATTTGGAGAAGCAGATGAATTAGCTGGAGCTATTCATTTTCTATGTAGCGATGCTTCTCAATTTATTACTGGAATTGTACTTGCTGTTGATGGCGGATTTAGTGCTTTTAGTGGTGTGTAAAACCAAAAAAACCTGTGAAATTCTCTTTCACAGGTTTTTCAAACACTAAACTTATTATAAAACTAACTTAATAAAAAAAACAACTCTAATAACAAACCAATATTATTATTCTTCAGACACTATAGGTCTTTTATCCATCTCAACAGCAACATTCATTAAATAAGCCACTCCACTCTCATTAATCATAGTCATATTAAGAGTATCTAACATAGCCAACTTTCTAGTTACCAAACCATTAAATTTATTATACGAAATATTCATTTCCTTTAAACCATTCAATTTTTCAAGCGCTAATGGCACTTGACCTGCAAAATTATTTTCAAACAAACTTAAATTTGTCAATTGTGTTAAATTAGCAACATCTTGACTTAAGGTTCCACTTAGTTTGTTACTATTTAACAATACTGTTTTTAACGATTTCATTTGGTAAAACGAAGTTGGAATAGCACCTTCGATTTCATTATTAAATACAGCTAGAGTCTCTAAATTTTGTAAGTTCCCTAAATTAGATGGTAAAACGCCAGATAATCTATTCATATACAATTCTAAACTTTTTAGATTATTTAAATTACATATCGATTCAGGAATAGCTGTTGATAAACTATTAAAAGACAAGTCTAAAACTTTTAATTCTTTTAAATTACCTAAACTGGCAGGAATACTTCCTGATAACTGATTTTTATGTAAGTTCAGTTCTTGTAAATTTTTCAAGTCTCCTAACTCAGCTGGAATTGCACCAACCAAATTATTATCTTGTAAATCTAAAACAACCACCTTATCATTTAGAACTTTAACACCTGTCCAAGTAGTAATAGGTTTAGATAAATCCCATTTCACTTTCCATTGACTACCATTAGTAGCTTCATAAAATTTCACAAGGATTTCTTTATCCGAAAGTGTAACATTAGCCATCATTGAAGATGAAACTAAAACCATTAAAAATAGAGTAAATATCTTTTTCATAATCTCCGCTTTTATTTTCTACTGATAAATATAACACAAAAACCGATTAAACACCTAAAAAAATCGACGAAATACATTTTATTTTTACTTTAAAAAGTAATAATCTTACAATTTTTAAAAACACGCAATTAAAGTTTTTTATTTATATTTGAAATACTAATCAAAAAACCAAAACCATGGAAATTAACTTCTTAGCCTTATTTGTAGCAGCTTTATCAACTTTAGTTATCGGATTTATTTGGTACAACCCGAAAGTATTCGGAACAATATGGATGAAAGAATCAGGATTAACCGAAGAAAAAATGAAAGGAGCCAATATGCCTTTAATTTTTATAATGGCTGTATTTTTCGCTTTTTTAATGTCGATGATTATACAATTTTTAACCATTCACCAATGGGGTGCTTTTAGCATGACCGGTGGAAATATAGCTACAGCAAAACCATCTTACGCCGCATTCATGGCTGATTATGGCACCGCTTTTAGAACATTCAAACATGGTGCTTTCCACGGTTTTCTTACTGGTCTTTTTCTAGCTTTTCCAATGATTGCAACTAACGCTTTATTCGAAAGAAAAAGTTGGAAATACACCTTTATCAATAGTGGTTACTGGATTGTATGCTTTATGATTATGGGTGGAATTATCTGTGCTTGGCAATAAAACAAAAAAACTCCTCTCATTGATGAAAATTGAGAGGAGTTTTTATTTAAAACAATTTTTCTATAGCCTTCGCTAATTCGAAATCCTTATCCGTAACACCTTTAGCATCGTGGGTTGATAATCGAATATTGACTTTATTATACACATTAAATAATTCGGGATGATGATTTTTAGTTTCTGCCAATAATCCAACTTGAACTATAAAAGCAAGTGCTTGATTAAAATTTTTAAACTGAAATTTTTTCTCTATTCCATCATTATCAAAAGACCAATTTTCCAATTGTGACAAAACCGACTCTGCTGTTTTTTTATTATAAGTTTCCATAATCTTTCTTTTCTATAAATTTAGTTATTTTCTAGCTTTAAACAGTCTTGTAGACTTAAAATAGTACCTTCGCCAATAATTAATCCCTCAGCGTTTGAAATCATTTTTTTCATTTAAAATATACGATTCTGTTCAAAATTTGCCTGTTGAATGGGATATTTTGGCAGCAAAGAATATCTTTCTGTCTCGAAACTATCTAAGCATTTTAGAAACTGCGGCTCCAAAAAATATGACTTGCCGTTTTATTGC
>JBDLTG010000007.1:0-14722 GCA_039805885.1 Bacteroidota bacterium | reverse complement strand
GTTTCAACTTCCTCTTTGGGGAGGGCTGGGTGGGGGATTACTCATTTTTCCAATTCAATCGATCTTGCTGATTGTATGGCCAGGGCGCTCCATTGTTTTCTACATTAGTCATCATGGAATTCAAAGGCATTGGTGCAGCACTTTGCTCCATTACTAAATAACGACGCATATCCATAATAATAGACAACGGACTAATACTAACAGGACATTCCTCCACACAAGCATTACAAGAAGTACAAGCCCAAAGTTCTTCGGGAGTAATATAATCATTCAACAATGATTTATTATCCGGTACAAAAACACCTTTATTAGTATCAATATTTTTACCCACTTCCTCCATTCTATCACGGGTATCCATCATAATTTTACGAGGTGATAATTTCTTACCCGTTACATTAGCCGGACAAACAGAGGTACATCTTCCACATTCAGTACAAGTATAAGCATTCAGTAATTGTACCCAATTTAAGTCTTGTATATCACTTGCTCCAAATTTAATATGAGCTTCGCCCTCAGCCGGTGCTGGTGCCGCAAATGGATCAGCATTAGAATCCATCATCATTTTAACTTCTTTAGTAACTGAAGCTAAATTATCAAACTCTCCCAGCGGATTTAAATTAGCAAAATAAGTATTTGGGAAAGCCAATAAAATATGAAGGTGCTTTGAGAAGTACAAATAGTTCATAAATACTAAAATCCCAACAATATGCAACCACCAAAAAATTTCGTAAAACAAGGCTACCAAATCACTATTTGTTCCATTAAATAAAGGAGCTAGAAACTGGCTTACAGGAAAAGAACCTGCAGTTATAAAATGTGAATAACCTCCGGGAACATTTTGCAAATGCAAATCGGAAGCATTCATAAATAAAAACAAGAACATTAAGATGGTTTCAAAATACAGGATATAATTGGCATCCTTTTTAGGGAATCCATTCAAATCAGGATTGATAAAACGCTTTAGTTTAACTATATTTCTTCTAATCCAAAATACAGTTACCGCAACGATAACTAATAAGGCTAATATTTCGAAAGAAGCAATTAACACATTGTAAAAACCGCCTAAAAAGGGAGCGAAAATTCGATGTGTACCAAATAATCCATCAATGATGATTTCCAGCAATTCGATATTGATAATTATAAAACCTGCATAAACAATGATGTGAAGCACACCAGCTACAGGTCTTCTAACCATTTTTGATTGCCCCAAAGCAATCATAGCCATGTTTTTCCATCTTTGATTTGGATTGTCTTTTCGATCTACATCAATACCTAAATTGATATTTCTGTAGATTTTTTTGATATTCGAAATGAAATACCCAAAACCAATAATTAAAACGATTGCAAATAATATATTATCTAAATAACTCATATCATGTTATTATTTAACTTTTGAAATGCTGTCATTAGGTGCTTTATAAGGCTTGTTTTTCTTTCCAAAAAGAGAAACATTGACATATCTTGTAGGATACAAACGAACGTCCTGAAGCAATAATTCTAACTCTTTAGAAGTTTTTGATAAATTATTATAAAACACATCGTCTTTTAATAACTTGCCCATACTTCCATTTCCTGCTTCTAAACCAGTCATGATTCCGTTTACTTTTGCCAAAGTAGCATTTAGACTCTTCACTGTTTTTCCTAAATCGGCTTTGTTTAAAGAATCTGATATTTTTGAAAAATTACTGGATACCTTATTAAAATTAGAAACAGCTCCGTTAATTTGAGTTTTGTTTTCTGCTATCATTGTGTTTACTCCAGCAGAAGCCTGATGAAATTGCTCCATCGTTTTGCTCAATTCAGCCAAACTTTTCTTTAAATCTTCCTGAGTTTTTTTATTAAGGACATTATTAATACCACTAATAAGATTGTCGGCATTAACTAATACTTTTTCTATTTTATCCTGAAGCGGAACTAATTTTTTGCTTAACGATTCGGTCATACCTAATCGCGTATTGCCTTTTAAGCTGTCTCCTGACTCTACAATTGTTTTATCTGAAAAATTAGGTTCAATAGCAATTTGTTTTCCGCCTATAAATCCTGGTTCGTAAATAGTAGCAAGACTTGTTTTTGCAATTGGGAAATCGGTATTAATTTGCAATTCAACTAATAACTTAGCCGTACTAGGATTGATGCTAATTTTTTCGATTTTACCAATAACTAAACCGTTTAATGTTACAGGAGCAGATGGCACTAAACCTTCTACACTATCATACTCTACATATAATGTGGTGTAAGTAGTAAAAAGATCCTTTCCTTTTAAAAAACTATAACCCCAAATAAATAATAATATCGATGCAATTACTAAAATTGCAGTTTTAATCTCTCTTGTTAATTTCAAAATATAAGTATTTAGTGCAAATTTAGTATAAATATTATAACTTGGTGTTATTTAATTGCGTCTTGAACATCGATTTTATTACCGTTTTTATAAGCAACTAAAAAAGCAGAATTAAAGCCTTTAGCTTTCGCCTCGGCTAAAAGTTTTTTGGAGACCTCATAATCAGTGGTTTCTCCATAAAAATATTTATAATTTTCACCCGTAGGCTCCATAGATACATTTTTTAAACCTTTGAATCTTTTAGAATCCAAGTCCAATTTTTTAGCCGTAACTGCAAGTTGAACTTTAAAAACGACATCTAATTTTACTTGAGTTTTAGATTCATCAGACTCTGACTTTTCTTTAGCAGCAGAATCTTCTGTTTTTTCCAACATTCTTTGTGAAGGTTTTACATCCACATCTGATTCTCCTCCAAAATATTCGTTTTTATAACTAACAATCGCACTGGCGATAGCTCTGGCAATATCATTTTGACCTTCTTCCGAATCTAAAATATTTCCTTCAGCATAATTAGATATAAATCCAGTTTCAATTAAAACCCTTGGCATATAAGCTTTATGCAAAACCATAAAAGGAGCCTGTTTTACTCCGCCATGACGAATTTTTTTTCCTAAAGCTGCAAATTGATCTTCTACCTTACTTGCCAATGAAATACTATTATCCAAATACTCTTCCTGCATCAACGTAAAACCAATCATGGTTTCCGGTGAATTGGGATCAAAACCTTCGTATTTTGTTTTATAATCTTTCTCTAAAGTAATTACCGAGTTCTCCTTTTTAGCCGCTTCTAAGTTGGAAGCTACTTTACTCATCCCCATCACATAACTCTCGGTTCCGTCAGCTGCAGTATTATTATTAGCATTACAGTGAATCGAAACAAAAATATTTGCATTGGCTCTATTGGCAATATTAGCTCTTTCTTTTAAATCTATAAAAACATCCGTATTACGGGTATATATAACCTCTATTTTAGGATTTTGCTCTAATAACTTTCCTACTTTAAGCACAATTGCTAAGTTTATATTTTTTTCGACATGTCCATTATAATTAGCTCCAAAATCGTGCGCTCCATGACCTGCATCAAGAGTTACTTTGAAAACATCCGATTGACTGTAAGCCGAGTTACAAACTACCATTACTAAAAAGGATACTACTGTAGTAGCTTTTCTAATTTTATCTATTAATTCCAAAATATTTTTATTTTTAACTCATTAAATTCCTAAACAACATCATTATTCTTCTTGAGCTTTGACAATAAATGCTTTTAAATATCCAGCATTTCGAGCTTCTGACTGCATTTTTTTAGCTTCCTCAAAACTTGAAGTTCCTCCATACATGTATCTATAAAGGTTATTCAAAAAAACATATGATATATTTTTCAAGCCTTTAAAATTACTTGATTGTAATTTTATTTTTTGGGGACTTGCCAAAAGCTGTATTTTATATATTAAATCAGATGAATCAGTATTTTTTTCTGATGTCTCACTATTCTTTTTTCTATTTGAATCTTTCTCTTTGTAATCAGATTTTGAATCGCTTGTTTCAAAATATTTCCTTTTATAATCTAAAATAGCATCCGCAATTTGTTCTGCCATTTTAGTTTGTCCTTCTTCTGAATCTAAAAAGCTTCCTTCATTTTTATTAGACAAAAACCCCAATTCAATCAAAACACTAGGCATATAAGCGGCATCCAATACCCATAAAGGCTGTTGCTTTACTCCTCTTGAACTTCTTTTTATTTTTTTTGTAAAATTACCTTGAATTCTTGATGCCAAAGCAATACTATTATTTAGATTTTCTTCCTGAATCATAGTCAATCCTATCAGTGTTTCTGGCTTTTTAGGGTCAAAACCTTGATATTTTGTCTTATAATCTTTCTCTAGCAAAATAACCGAATTCTCTTTTTTAGCTACTTCTAAATTCATGTCATGTCTAGACAAACCCATAACAAAAGTTTCTGTACCATTTGGCCCTTCATTTTTAACTGAATTGCAATGTATAGATACAAATAAATCGGCATTGGCTTTATTAGCAACTTTAGGTCTATCCACTAATTCGATAAATACATCTGAGGTACGGGTGTAAATAATTTTCACACCATGCGCTTTTTCTAAAAAGTCTCCAACCTTTAAAACTGTTTTAAGCGCGATTTTTTTTTCTACAAAACCGTGATAAGAATTACCGGGATCTTTTCCTCCGTGACCCGCATCGAGAATGACTGTAAAAACCTTATTATTCTGAGAAAAAACTGAACTAAATCCAAAGAACAATAAAATTGTCATTAAAATAAAGTTCTTATAATTGAATTTCATTTTTAAAAGTTAATTTAATTAAAAACACTATGCTTAGAAATTTTCTATTTGACTATTTTTGACGAAAAATAATCTGTAAGTTTGACACTTCAAAAAACAAGCCATAATTTTACAAAAATAGCATTTATACCTTTGCATACAAACTTATTTCATATCGTTTTATTATCATTTTTCCTAACATTTGGGATGTCTAACATATATTCGCAAGATATATCTAAAAAAACGAAAACTATCTCGGCTAAACAATCAAAAAAAGAGGCTAAATCAAAAAAAGAAACTAAAATTACTGCTACTGATACTATCAAAAAAGAAAATGACAGTATAAAAACAGACAGTATAAAACCCAAAAAAGCATTTCTGGACGGAAAAGTTAAATATAAGGCCGATCAATATGCTAAGATTGATCAAAAGAAAAAGTTAATCACCTTGTATGACAATGCAGAACTTTATTACCAGGATGTCGAATTAAAATCAGGTAAAATTGTATTGGACTACGAAAAAAACGAGGTTTATGCTGGAAGAATTAAAGATTCAACTGGGAAATTCACTCAATATCCGAACTTCAAACAAGGTTCCAATGTTATAGAACCCGATTCGATACGTTTTAATTTTAAGACAAAAAAAGCGCTGATTTGGAATTCCAGAACCGATCAAGGTGAATTTAATGTAAAAGCAGCTATTACAAAAAAAGAAAATGATTCGGTTTACTTTTTAAAAGGTGCTCGTTTTACAACATCTACCAATAAAGAAAATCCAGAATATTATTTCCAAACGAGTAAGGTAAAATTTATTCCCGGCAAAAAAGTAATCACAGGATTAACACATCTGGTTATTGCTGACGTTCCTACTCCTATTGCACTTCCTTTTGCTTTTTTTCCAATGAGCAAAGAAACAAGTGTATCAGGATTGATTTTGCCCAGTTATAATGATTCGAATACCAGAGGATTTTCTTTGCAAAATGGAGGTTATTACTTTGCATTGAGTGATCATTATGACTTAACAGTATTAGGAGATTATTACACTAATGGTAGTTACGGAATGCGATTTGAATCCGCTTATGCTACTCGCTATAAGTTTAGAGGAAATGTAAACTTTCGTTTTGAAAACCTAATCAATAGTGAAAGAGGCTATCCTGACTATTCGAGACAAAATATTTACAACATTCAATGGTCGCACTCAAGAGATTCTAAAGCCAATCCTAATTCGAGTTTCTCGGCATCGGTTAACTTAGGAAGTAGTAAGTATTTCAAGCAGTCTATCAACCAATCTAACAATGGTTCAACTCTAAACAACACCTTGAGTTCTTCTGTTTCTTATTCAAAAACCTTTAATATTATTCCTCAAGCGCGTTTGTCATTGTCAGCAACTCATTCGCAAAACACACAAACGGAGTCCATCAATATGACCTTGCCTACTTTGCAATTTAGTTTGGACAGAATATATCCATTTGTTGGAAAAGATGGTGTAAAAAAAGGATTCTTTAAAAACATCAATTTACAATACAATCTGAACGGTAGAAATTACATCAACACAACGGATTCTTTGTTTTTCAAACCGGGAATGTTTAAAGATGCTCAAGTTGGTTTCCAACATAGTATTCCTTTAAGTACTAACTTTAAATTATTCAAATATTTTAGTGCTTCAACATCGGTAAATTACGAAGAGATTTGGTATTTAAAAACCATCAAAAGAGCTTATGATACTGAAAAAAGTGCTGTAGTTGATCAAACTGTAAACGGATTTGATGCTTTTAGAACTTACAATTTATCTGCCAGTTTAGGAACTACCATTTATGGAACTTTCAATTTTGGTGACGATAAAAAAATACAAGCTATTAGACACGTCATGAGACCATCGATTTCTTATGGTTATACTCCAAGTTTTGAAAAATATTACGACACCTACTCCTCTGACGCAAGTGGAAGAATGGACAAACAATATACTCGTTTTGAAGGCGGTATGTTTGGTTCACCAGGTTTAAGTAATTCTAATACAATGGGAATCAGTATCAGCAACACCTTTGAAGCTAAAGTACGAGATGCCGATTCTACAAAAACAGAACCAAAGAAAGTAATGTTGTTAAACAACTTAAACCTGTCTACAAGTTACAATCTTGATGCCGATGGAGTTACAGCACTGGCCTGGTCACCTGTCAGGGTAAGTACTGGAGCACAATTTTTCGAAAATAAATTGAATGCCAACTTTGCTACCACCTTAGATCCTTATGCCATTGATAATTCAGGACAAAGAATCAACACATACAATATTAACAATGGAGGAAGCTTGTTCAGAATGACTAGTGCCAACATTACTTTAAACTACGCACTGTCCAGCAAAGACAAAGATGCCGACAAAAAAAAGAAAGAAACCCAAACCACAAGAAACGGTGGTCGTGAAGACGACCTTTTTGGAACAGGTACCGATTTAAATGACAATAGGAAGAGTCAATTTGATGGAAGCGAAGAAAAAGGCGAAGACACTATTACTGAGTTTTTTAATTCAAAAATTCCTTGGGACATGACTTTTGCTTATTCTTTTACCTACGGAAATAACAATCGGGAAAAACAAATTACAGGAAACTCTATAATGATATCGGCTAATACTGATTTGACCCCTAAATGGAAAGTAGGCGTTTCTACAGGATATGATTTTGTACAAAAAGGAGTTACTTACACCCAATTGCGATTTGAACGTGATTTATCAAGTTGGAGAATGTCCTTAAACTGGATGCCTTTTGGTAACAATGCCAACTGGAATTTCTTCATAGGAATTAAATCAGGTATCTTAAGCGACATCAAATGGGAAAAACGTAATTATCCGAATCGTTAATATTTTTATTTACACATTTTTTTGTTTCATCTTAAATTTACAGCAACATGAAGAAAGTAATTTTTACAGAAAAAGCACCAGCTCCTATCGGACCTTATAACCAAGCCATACTTACAGGAAACACCTTATACACTTCAGGACAAATTGCTATCAATCCAGCTGACGGAACTTTAATTACAACTAGTATTGAAGCCGAAACAACGCAGGTTATGGAAAACCTAAAAGCAGTTTTAGAAGCCGCAGGAATGACATTTGAAAACGTGGTAAAATCAACTATTTTCATCATGAACATGAATGATTTTGGAAATATCAATACCATTTACGGTTCTTATTTTAACGAAAAAACCGCTCCAGCACGTGAAACGGTTCAAGTGGCATGTTTGCCAAAAAATGTAAATGTTGAGATTTCTATGGTAGCAGTGTTATAGCACTCAATAACAATTGTGCCGAAGCTTCGTTAGTTGCTATTGGCACATTGTGCACATCACATACGCGAAGCAACATATTAATATCTACTTCATGTGCATGGCTAGCCAATGGATCTTTGAAGAATAAAACCATTTTGGTTTTCCCTTCTGCTACACGGGCTGCAATTTGTGCATCACCTCCCATAGGGCCTGAAAGCATTTTTTTAACTTTAAAACCAGCTTTCTCGGCTTTTCCTCCAGTAGTTCCTGTAGCAATAAGCTTAATCTTTTCTTGTATCAACAGTTCAATGTTCTTGTTCAGGAATTGAACCATATCTACTTTTTTCCCGTCATGGGCAATAATAGCTATTTCCATAATTCTTATTTATTAGCAACATGATAAGAAATAAGACCATCAATAGGTCTTCTCAAAACGTTTCCTAATTGCAAGTTGTATTTATCAAAAGCATGTTGCAATTCGTCTTTTAAATAATAAGCAATCGAACCTACAAAATGCACAGGTACTTCTTTGCAATTATCATATTGCATTACATAATTTTTCACAAAAGACTTCATTCCTTTACGAATAATTTTTTGACAGAATTCAGTATCCTTATGTTGAATTAAAAACTTAGCAAAAGTGGCTAAATAAGCATTTGGATTATCTTCTTTGTATAATTTATTTTTGATAAAATCAGGATCAACATCAAAATCTTTTTCGAATTCAACCGCTAATTCCTTAGGCATTTTATTGAAATAATACTTTCTAATCAATTCCTTTCCAAAAACATTTCCGCTACAATCATCCATTACAATATAACCTAATGATTGTACTTTTTGGTGCAATTGAGTTCCGTCAAAATAACTACAGTTAGAACCTGTACCTAAAATACAAACAATAGCTTTTTGATCTTTTGGAGTAGTTGCATAAACTGCTGCATAAGTATCTTCTTCCACTACAATTTTTGCATTAGGAAAATAATCTTGAAAAACGGTAGTCAAATTAATTTTCATTCTATCAGTCCCGCAACCAGCACCGTAAAAAAACAAATGAGTAGCTGTCTTTTTGCTTTGTTGGATATCAAAACGATCATCCAAACGTGCAATAATTTGATCTCCTTCAAGGATTTCCGGATTCAAACCTAAGGTTTGTGTAGTAAACAATATTTTTCCTTCATCGTCTATCGCAATCCAATCGGCTTTGGTAGAACCACTATCAACTATTAATTTCATTTTGTTTCAGTTTTTAGATTAGTTTTTCTTTAATTTAAAATGTAGTTTTCACATTAATCAAAGAGGTAATAAAATAAGAAAATCCCGTTACTTTGAAATAACGGGATTTTCTAAAATTATAAAATATTATTTCAATCCAGCGATATGCACAGATAAATCAATTAATTTACTAGAGTATCCATACTCATTATCGTACCAAGATACTAATTTGAAGAAAGTTGAATTCAAACCAATTCCAGCAGTAGCATCAATGATTGAAGTTCTTTTGTCAGAGATAAAATCTTGAGATACAACAGCATCTTCAGTATATCCCATAATTCCTTTCATTGTAGTTTCAGAAGCATTTTTCAAAACAGCCATAATTTCTTCATAAGAAGTTTCTTTAGCCACTTTTACAGTTAAATCTACTGTAGAAACGTCAGCAGTAGGAACACGGAAAGCCATACCAGTTAATTTTCCATTCAAATCAGGAATAACTTTTCCAACCGCTTTTGCAGCACCTGTAGAAGATGGGATGATGTTGATGCTAGCAGCACGTCCACCTCTCCAGTCTTTTCTAGAAGGACCATCAGCAGTCATTTGAGTTGAAGTTGTAGCGTGAACAGTTGTCATTAAAGCTTCAACAATTCCGAAATTATCGTGAATAACTTTAGCTAAAGGAGCTAAACAGTTTGTAGTACAAGATGCGTTAGAAACAACTAAATCAGAAGCTTTTGCAGTTTCGTGGTTTACTCCCATTACAAACATTGGAGCATCAGCAGAAGGAGCAGAGATAATTACTTTTTTAGCACCACCTTTGATGTGCTCATTAGCAGTTTCAATAGTTGTGAAAATACCAGTACATTCAGCAACTACATCAACATCAACGTCATTCCATTTCAAATCAGCTGGATTTCTTTCAGCAGTGATACGAATGTTTCTTCCGTTTACGTATAATTTTCCTTCTTTTACTTCAACATCTCCATCAAAACGACCGTGAACAGAATCATATTTTAATAAGTAAGCTAAGTGATCTACATCTAATAAGTCGTTGATTGCAACTACTTCTACATTGTCTCTGTTGAAAGACTCTCTAAAAACAATTCTTCCGATTCTACCGAAACCGTTTATTCCTAATTTTACTTTTGACATTTCTTTTCTTTATTTATTTATTGTTTATTATTCAATTGGAAAATTTTGGCAAATTTAATAATTAATTCTGCCACAATTTTTATTATGTTGTTATAATATCAGAAACCCTCAATAATTCTCTATCGATTTCTGACTTTCCTTTTATAGCTTGTACTAATGGAGTAAGATTTACGGTATCATTTTTCAATCCTACCATGAAATTTGAAACTCCATCTAATAATGACTCTACTGCTTTAACACCTAAACGGCTAGCCAAAACTCTATCAAAGCAAGAAGGTGAACCACCACGTTGCATGTGCCCTAATACCGATACACGAACATCGTATTCAGGTAAATTACTCTCTACATAATCCTTTAATTCGAATACGTTTTTACCTATTTTATCTCCTTCAGCAATAACCACAATACTTGATGATTTTCCAGAAGCCTTACTTTTTTGAAGTGATTCTAACAAACGGTCTAATCCTAAATCTTCTTCAGGAATCAAGATTTCTTCTGCTCCAGCTCCAATTCCAGCATTCAAAGCAATATGCCCGGCATCTCTACCCATTACCTCAACAAAGAATAAACGGTTGTGAGAACTGGCTGTATCTCTAATTTTATCAATACAATCTACAACTGTATTTAAAGCGGTATCATACCCTAAAGTATGACTTGTTCCATAAATATCATTATCGATAGTTCCTGGAATTCCCATTACTGGGAAATTATATTCTGAATTAAATATCAAAGCTCCTGTAAATGTTCCGTCTCCTCCAATAACTACCAAAGCTTCAATTCCTTCTTTTATCAAATTATCGTAAGCTTTTTTTCTGCCTTCAGGAGTTCTAAATTCAGCTGAACGTGCCGATTTTAAAATTGTTCCTCCTTTATTGATAATATTATTTACGCTTCTAGGTCCCATTTCAATGAAGTCTCCTTCAATCATCCCTTGGTACCCTCTGTAAATCCCAACACATTCTATATTATGATAAGCACAAGTTCGAACAACTGAGCGTATTGCAGCATTCATCCCCGGAGAATCTCCACCAGAGGTAAGAACACCTATTTTTTTTATTAGTTTTTGCATTGTTTTTAGTTTTGAAAGGTAAAATTAAGAAACATTAATCACTTTAAAAGGGTATGCCTTGTTATTTTAACTAATTGCCTAAAATTCAAACGTTTTCGTTAATAAGTTTCACAAAAAACAAAAAAACACAGTTTTTTTTTGACAGAAATCGATTTTTAGAGAATTTAACTAAGAATAACTTATTATTGACGTTAAAATAACAATTATACGAAACAAGTTCAGATTGTAAAAAAGTAGTTTTAGGTTGAGAGTATTCGATTCCTCAAAAATTAATCTTCATCCGTTTTTATGGCTTCAGTATTATTTTTTGAATCTTCTTTTTTAGGAGATTTGTTTTTATTGAAATTAATGTATTCTGGTGCTACATTAGAATCTTGGAAATATTCATTTGTAGTGTCTACTTTTTGAATTTTATATTTCTTAAATATTTTATTAACCAATTCTCTAAAAGTATCAAAGTCTACTTCATAAGTAACCCCTAAGCCTTGGGTGTAACCTATTCCTTGTCCAATATAATTAATATCGTTTTCTCTATTAAACAGCCTTAAATTCATCGTTCCGTCTTGGTTCACTCTATATTGAACCTCAACATCCCCAACAACTGCCGATTCATTAATTCCACCAAACGGAACCCCCACTTTTCCATTAATTGTAATTCGCTCATTAATTTTTGACGAAATAGTGGCCACTACTCTACCATCGGTTTCTTTACCAATTCTTTTATCTGGAGAAACATAATTTAAACCTACCTTAAATCTATCATTATCTGTTTTTAGAATATCGCCTAACAAACTGGAAGCGGTTTCAAATAAACTTCCTGAAAAATCAGATTGATTTACCCCTTCCGGACTTAAAAACCCTCCTGAAGAAAGTAAATACAAGGCCTGTGTTTGTCTGACATCTTTATCGTATAATTTATATTGAATTTCTGATTTTAAAACATTACTTACCGTTGGGAACTCAATATTAAAATCGGGTTCCGGACTGGCTAAATCTCCCTGAATTCCAATAATTACATTCACAGGTACTTTTCTGTTAAATGAAGAATTATCCAATAAAACGGCTGGATTAGCAATGGTTTTATAAACTGCCTGTAAATTCAACTGTGCTCGCATTGGATTCCCTTCCCAGGAAATAGAACCTCCTTTTTTAACGTCAAACTTCTTATCAATTAATCCGCCGTATTTAAAATTATAGGTTCCTTCATAAGCCTGGAAATCTCCCCACATTTGAAACTTCCCTAAGGTGTTAATTTTAAATAAAAGCGAACCATAACCTCTACCGCGCATTCCATGACCTGAATTTCGGTCTAAAATTACTTCTACTTCAGCATCGGGCGTAATGTCTAAATCAAATTCTAATTCGAGTCCGTTATATTTATGGCTGTTTTCAACAATACCCATTTTTTTATTATACTTTTCTTTAGGTGTAACAAAATGGATAAATGAATTTTCACCTACACTCTCAGCATAATTAATTGGAATTTTAACATCAGTACCTTTTTCTGATTTTGCATCTATTTTTATAAATAATGAGTTTGTAGGACCTTTGATAGTAGCATTTCCATTGATAAATGCCGTACCATAATAAGCTGCATCTTCAGAATCTTTGGTATCTAAAGCAACTAATCTTCTTGATGCAATTGCAAAATCTAATTTCCAATCAGAAAAATTATTGTGTTGAATACTACCGTTCAACAAGCCTTTGGTATTGAATTTCGAATCGGTAATGGTATTATTTCTAAACAAAAACGTCTCATCAACTAAATCAACTACTGAACGGTCACTCAATTGATAATCGACATTTAAATACGGAATAGTCAATCCTGCCTTGTCGACAAACAATCGACCACTTATTTTAGGTTTATTTACATCGCCAGTTACAATCGAATTCCCTGTCACAAAACCTCGAACATTAGATAAAACGGTACCTCCTAAAGAACTAAAAACTCCCAGATTAAATTTATCTAATTTCAGTTTTAAGTCGAGAATAGTCTTTTTATTAACGATTTCAAAACTTCCGTTAGCATTAAAAGATTCCAAATTGTCATTTTGCAAATAAGAATCAATCGTAAATTTATCCAGACTTTGATTTCCTTCGATATTGAATTTTAAAACCCCCAAATCCGTTTTATTGATATTCAATTTATCAATTACTAATGAAGCAGTAGGTTTATAGACTTGGTTATTTTGTTTAAAATTAATGGCACCATTTACATTTCCCCTAAAAACAAACTTGCTACTTAAAGGCGTAATCTTATACAAATCGACATCTTTAAAACTGAGCTCTAAATCCTTATTCAAATTATCCTTGATTGTTCCATTTAAAGCCACCGATTGGTTTTCATGAGACAATACGATATTATCAAAATTGAAATTCTTAAAGGTTTTATCAAAAACTATTTTATTATCAGGACTGTCTTTTTGATTCAAATACCATAAGTTTTCTTTGAATTTCATCTCCGATTTACTGATCCCCACCACATTGTTATTATTCTTATCAATAGTGTGAAATAAATTCAGGTTGAAATAGTCCTCCCCTTTTTCGCCTCCTTTAAACTCCGAACGAAACAGTAAAGTATCCTTTGTAGTAATATTAATCAAACTAAAATCACGAATTTTATAATAAGGCGTTTTGATACTATCTAACTCAACAAAAGCATTAAACAATGGGTTTTTATTATCAATAGCAACTCTAATATTATCAAAGGTATTTTTAGCATATACGATTTTAGGCGAATTAAAATTCATCTTAAATTCCTGATTATCCGATTTGATATTTCCTTTCAAAACCGTATTAGTTGCTAAAGCTATTTCGGGATATAAAATTTCAACTATCTTGCTGTAAACCGTGAAATTAAACTTTAAAAACTGTCCTTTATTTACCTTCTCAGGTTTAAAATTGGTGTACAAACTACCCAAAGAGTTTCTTGTCAATTTACCCAATTGACTAAACTGAAAACGCCCTACTACTTTTCCATCGATGATATCAGGAGAATTTATGGTTAGCGTACGAATTCTATTTTCATCAAAAGTCGAATTGATATTGAAATCATCAAAAGTATAGGTGTCTTTTACATTTTGATAAGATGTCTGTTTTATATAAACATTTCCTTGTAAATTTTCAATCGAATTTCCAGCAACTTGTACTAGCACATCTCCTTTAAAATGAGAAACACTATCTTTTACTAATTTCAACTTATTCAAATCAGCATGAGCTACATTAATATGGAAATCGTATTTGTTTTCTTTGGCACTTAAATCGACTAAACCATCAAAATCCATTTCTAAATTAGGATCAACTACTGAAATTTGCCCTTTATAATAAGGCAATTTAAAATTCCCATTTACAGTAATATTATTATAAGTATAATTTTTATAATCCATTTTACTTATAACCC
>JBDLTG010000006.1:0-30862 GCA_039805885.1 Bacteroidota bacterium | reverse complement strand
TTAGCCAATATGTAAGCGATGTTAAGTCCTCAGATTTCCCTAACGAGAAAGAACAATATTAAATTAACGCGTTGGGTGAAATTAGTTTTTGATGATAATTTTTCGTCAGTTCGAGTGATTTCGATAGAAAATCGTATCGAGAACAAGAAAAATTTCATTAAAAACGGTTCTCGATACATTTTTTGTTACGTCCCGAAGTGTCGGGACTACACAAAAAACACTCGAACAGACGTTTTTAATAAATCAATTCATCAACGAATTAAAAACAGCATTTTTAAGTTATTTTTGTTTGTAACAAAGTCTTATTCAAAACAGAATTCTTATCTATCAAATAGCTAAACTAAAATTAATTATCATGTCAAACATCAACCTAATCATTGAAGAACGCGCTGCCGATATAGGAAATTTTCTTGTAGGCAGATTGCTTCCTTTTCGTCAAAAACGCATGGTTGGTCCCTTTATTTATATAGACCACATGGGACCTGTAAAGATGAATGAACGTCAGAATTTTGATATCTTGCCACATCCACACATTGGTCTTTCTACACTTACTTTTTTATTTGAAGGTAGCATTATGCACCGCGATAGTTTGGGTAATGAAGTTGAAATAAAACCCGGCGAAGTCAACTGGATGACCGCTGGAAAAGGCATTGTACACTCCGAACGCACTCCCGAATATTTACGCCATTCTGAAAAAAATATGCACGGCTTACAAATTTGGGTAGCCTTGCCAAAACATTTGGAACAAATGAATCCGGAGTTTTTTCATATTGACAGCAGCGATATTCCGTCCTGGAAAGAAGATGATGTCGAATTTAAATTGGTTGCGGGTGAAGCCTTTGGTAAGAAATCCAATGTGCCGGTATACAGCCCAATGTATATGATAGAGATAAAATCGGTTACCGAGAAAAAATTAAATATTGGTCAACATCTTTATGGTGAAGCGGGTCTTTATATTCTGGAAGGCGGAATTGAAAACGATGGTAGCGAATATGGTCCTAAACAAATACTGGTGGCAAAAAATAGTTCTCTTTGTGAATTTACCATTCAGCCCAATTCGACCATTTATATTTTTGGTGGCGAACCCTATGCTGAAGAACGTTTTATTGACTGGAATTTTGTTTCGACCGATAAGGAATTAATCGAACAAGCCAAACAAAACTGGACGGAACAAAAGTTTGACAAAATAAAAGGAGAAACTGAATTTGTTCCTCTTCCTGTATATCCAAAAAAGTAAAAAAGAAAACAACTATAAATTTATAATCAATGGACATTAAAGCATTTTTATTAGACTGGTTGGAAATCAGTAACAGTTATAATACCGAAAACTATTTGGCAAAATATCAGGAAGATGCAGTATTAGATGATCCTTCTGTTGGCAGAAAATTTGTAGGTCATAAAGAGATTCGGGAGTATTATACAAGTTATTTTATTGGCTATAAAACACAAACAGAATTGGTTAAATTAGATATTCAGGATACTATCGCTCATATAGAAGTGGAATTTACAGGTGAATTTCCGGAAGAAAAAATTGAAGGAATCTTTGACTTTACTTTCAAAAATGATAAAATAGCAACCGTAATAGCAGATTTAAAATAAGATGAGCAACAACAACTTTGACGATATTATTAATCGTTCCCTTGAGATAAGAAAAAAATACCATGAATTAGAAATTCAACATCACGACAGCGAATGGACTGTTGAAGAAGATGCTTTAGCTTTTTTAACTGATGCGGGTTTAGTTGGCCGAAATATCATGTCGCAACAACAACGTTGGCCTAAAGCCAATAGCCAATCGGAATTAGAACACAAACTGGGCGAAAGCATTTGGTGGCTCATTGTATTAGCAAACAGAAGTAATATTGACATCAAAGAAGCAATGGAACATTTTTTATCCAAAACAGAAAAGCTTATAGGTTAAATGAAAATTGCTTTTAGCTATTTAAGTTAATAACATAAATTCAAAAGGATGTCAAAACGAGACGAATTACATCAATTGCCTTTGTATCAAAAAGCAGAACAAATTTATAAAATCACAAGAGGATTAGTCGAAATTGTTCCTGCTGACAATGAATTCCTTCAAGAAACCACGGTTCGGTTCATGTTAGAAAATGCCATGATAATCCCTGCTAAAATTGCAGGAGCCGAAGCTGTAGAATTATATGATTTGAAAATGGAAAACGCAACCATTATTCGAAAAGCAGCCAGAGAACTTAGTGTGCATGCAGGGAGTTTGCGTTTTGAAGAAGCTATTACTGACCAAGACTACATTCATTTATTAAGAAAAGAAATTGAAGAATTCCGACTCTTATTTATTGATTGGGTTGCCGGTTTTGATATTTGGAATTACATCAAAGACAATTGGGGATTATTCAACCCGCCGGGAATAAGTGCACATGATAAAGACCCTGATGACGACATTCCTTTTAATCCCGATGATTTTTTTAATTTTGATGATGAGGATGAAGATTAATTTTATACTAAAATTCAATCAAAAAACAGTAGTTTTGCAACATAACTTACTTGGTTATTTTTTGTATCACAAAATAGTTATTTAAAACAAATTTAATGGCATCAGGTTTTTTCGCTTTATTGGATGATATCGCAGCTATTATGGACGATGTAGCCGTAATGAGCAAAGTAGCTGCTAAAAAAACAGCTGGTATTTTAGGAGACGATTTGGCCGTAAATGCTGAAAAAGCTTCCGGATTTATTTCGTCTAGAGAAATTCCTGTTTTGTGGGCAATTGCCAAAGGTTCGTTTATAAATAAATTAATCATTCTTCCGATAGCCTTTTTGCTGAGTGCTTTTTTTCCTTTGGCAATCATTATCATCCTAGTTTTAGGCGGACTTTTTTTAGCCTATGAAGGTGCCGAAAAAATATACGAATTCCTATTTCATCGCAAACATGCAAACACGGATAGTATCACCCAAACTTTTACCGAGGCCGAAATTTTAACTATCGAGAAAGAAAAAATAAAATCAGCTATCGTGACTGATTTTATTTTGTCGGTAGAAATTGTAATCATTGCGCTGGGAACTGTAATTGAACAACCTATAACACAACAAATTGCTGTGGTTTCAATAATTGCAATTCTGGCAACCGTGGGTGTTTACGGCATCGTAGCTCTGATTGTACGCATGGACGAACTGGGATTTAAACTTATTGCAATGAGTTCTAAAGAAGCTAGCGCATCAAAATTTATAGGGAACATACTTGTACAAGCCTTGCCAAAAGTCATCAAAAGTTTATCTGTCATTGGAACGATTGCTTTGATTCTGGTTGCTGGCGGAATCTTTGCACATAACATCAATTTTTTACATCATTTTGCTCCACAATTGCCTTCGATTGTAAAAGATTTTACTCTTGGACTTGCCTTCGGATTGGTAGTTTTAGCGATTGTAAGTCTCTTCAAAAAAGTGTTTGGCAAGAAATAAGGTTTCTATTTTAATTATTAAGAAAGTCCTAATTTCAAATGATCTATTGCAATCCAGCAAAAAGATTAACTGAGGTAAGCAAATAACAGCAAACTTTTCTAAATGCTAGTATTTCTACTCTTCATAAAAATACCTATTTTTGCAGTCTAAAAATTAATCCCATGCCCAACAAAAAATACAAAATTGCTGTTATCCAGCTGAATCTAAATGATATTGCCGAAAACAATCTGAAAAAATGTATCAGTTGGGTTCGTGATGCAGCCAACCAAGGCGCTGAGGTAATTTCATTGCCGGAATTATACAGCAGTCATTATTTCTGTCAAAGTGAAGATGTAGACAATTTTGCCTTGGCTGAACCTTTATACAGCACTTCTTTTATTGCTTTTAGCGAATTAGCTAAAGAATTAGGAGTAGTAATTATTGTCCCTTTTTTCGAAAAAAGAATGGCAGGAATCTACCACAACAGTGCATACATTATTGATACCGATGGAACCGAAGCTGGATTGTACCGAAAAATGCATATTCCAGACGATCCTGCTTTTTATGAAAAATTCTATTTCACTCCAGGAGATTTAGGTTTTAAAAACAATCGAACTCAAAAAGGAAATATTGGAACTTTAATCTGCTGGGATCAATGGTATCCGGAAGCAGCACGAATAACCGCTTTAAAAGGTGCCGAAGTTTTATTTTACCCAACAGCTATTGGATGGCATCCACAAGAAAAAGAACAATACGGCGAAAACCAATATGGTGCCTGGATGAACGTGATGAAAGGACATGCTGTGGCTAATGGTGTTTATGTTGCTGCAGCCAACAGAATTGGCTTAGAACAATATTTACCAGATACTCCTGGAATCGAATTTTGGGGAGCTTCATTTATTGCTGGACCACAAGGAGAAATTTTGGCGCAAGCCTCACACGACAAAGAAGAAATCCTAATTGCCGAAGTAGATTTAGACCTGCAAGAAAATGTGCGTCAAAACTGGCCGTTCTTTAGAGACAGAAGAATCGATGCTTTTGGAGATATTACTAAAAGAGCGATTGATTAATTTCTTTTTATAACAAACAAAAAAATCTACCAATTGTAATCACTTACTTTTGGTAGATTTTTTTTAGAAGCTAAGATATTAAGAATCTAAATTTAATATAATCTTAGCTACTTAGTATCTTAGTAACTTCCCTTAATTCAAATTAGGTTGAAAAAACTTAACTACTCCATCCCCTTCACTACTTACTACTAACAAACTTCTTTTGTTCGGACTTTTAGAAGCAGGAATAAACATCAAACCTTCTGGAGCATCACCAGTTTTTATACTTTGTAAATATTGTGGTGCCGATGGATTAGTGATATCATAGATTATAACAGTATCAGTTCTTTCAAGGCCTACAAACAAAATATTTTTGTTGCCCATTTTAGCTACTACCACAGCTTCCGGTTCTGAACCTTTGTCATCACTACGAGCATCATCATAAGTACCAAAATCATTCGAGCGTTTGTCTAAATCGTTTTTACTATCAAAAACCAAACTACCTGTATTTCCGTTCCAAATAGTGAACGAACGAGCTCCAAAACTGATTAATTCGTCTAAATCACCGTCGTTATCAATATCGCCTTCGGTAGAAACAAGGTTCAAACGTCCCATTTTAGCATCAACTTTTAAAGTAGCAGCATCAGGAAAAGCAGTTGCATCTAAGTTTAATGATTTCAATCTGCTTATATCAGCATAACTACCGTATTCTCTGGCATCACCTTCGTTGGCAGTAATAAAATAAGGTGTTCCATTCACCGTGTAATTTGCAATGGCATCAGGCATAAACAATCCTTTTAGTTTCCAAGGAGTAAATGCAACAGCTAAATCTTTATCACTAACGTCAATTCCGTTTTCGGCAGTATTGAAATCTTTGTACCCCAATCCAATAATCGATGTAATGGTTTTTGTTGCCAAATCTACTTTAGCCACTCCATTGTTTTCCTGCAAAGTTACCCAAGCCGCTTTAGAATCTGCTGAAATAGTAATGTATTCTGGTTCTATATCTGCAGCAAAACTTTTAGCCGTTTTAGAAATTCGAAATCCTTTGGTTCTCAACGTAGCCAACTGGCTTTCGAAACCAGCAAAATTCAATGTTGTTACCGCATAATTATTAGTCACATCAATAATTGAAACCGAACCATCAGGATCTACAGAATAATCTGCATTAGGTTCCCCTTCATTAGCCGACATAATGTATTTCCCATCTGGCGAGAAGGTAACCATATCAGGCAAAGCGCCCACGGTAATTTCTTTAATCAAGCTATAATCCGAAGTGTTAAAAACCACTACTTTTCCATTGCCTTGTTTATTTGTAGTCGATTCTAAGGCTACTGCCAATTTTCCACTGTAAACAGCCACACTATTTGAAGCACCACTATAAACTGACAAATCAATTACAGCCAATTTTTTAGGGCTGGTAGGATCTGATAAATCAATTACATCAATTTGGTTGGTTGCGCTATTGTTTACTGTAAAAAGTCTTTTAGTCGTTTCGTCGTAGGCACTAATTTCAGCTGCGGCTAACCCACCAACAGTTATGGTTCCTATTTCTTTGAAACTGGCAACATCTTCGTTTACTTCAATTTCCTGATTATCGTCATTTCCTTTATCATTTTCGCAGCTGCATAAAATAAAAAGTGCCGCCAATAATGAAATACCAAAATTTTTCATGTTTACTATTTTTTGTTTCGAACAAAAATAGATTTCGAATAAAGGTTTTGGATTAAGCCATTATTATGAAATCTTTAATTTCAACAAGAAAAATAATACCCAATGGTATCGAAAACTACTTTTGATGTTAAGACATCAAAAACAAACAAAAAAAATAAGGCACAAAAAAAAGGGCTGTTTCAACCTCAGTCAAAACAGCCCTTCTCAATTTTTATTTAAAAATTACTTCACTTGAAAAGTAACTCTTCTCACGATTTGACGTGCTTGTTGTGAATTTTTATTAACAGAAGCATCTTCACCATTACCTTTTACAGTTAATCTTGAAGCGTCAATTCCAGAATTGATTACAATACTTTTAACTGCTTCAGCTCTTTTTTGAGATAATTGTTGGTTGTAACTTGAACTTCCTACTTCATCAGCATATCCTATGATATCTGCATTTTTAGATGGATTATTTTTCAAGTATTTAACTAAAAAGTCAACCCCTGATAGAGATGAATTTATTGGTTTTGTTGAATTAAAATCAAAATATACATTTACATATCCTCCGTTAATTAATTCTTCAACAGTACTATTAGTAACAGTAGTATTAGTATTTTGTCCATACTTTTTATCTAAATAGCTTTCTAATTCATCTGGAACTCCATTTTTATTATTATCAATAGATTGTCCTTTTGTATTAACAGCTACACCTGCAATAGAATTTGGTTCCAAATCGTATAAATCAGCTACACCATCTTTATCAGAATCAATAAGACCTGTTTCAATTGCAGTAACTCTATTTTCTAAAGCATCATATTTATCAGTTTCTCCAACCCAGTCAGCATGTTTTGCATGTTTACCTAAGTAAAAAGTAAGACCAACAGATGCATTAAGTGTAACTCCATCTAAAGAACCAATCTTTGAAGCCCCAATACCATCAAAATTATAGTTTTGTCTACCGTAAACCAGACCAGATAAATCACCAGTTAAAGCAACACTATTACTTAATTTAATTTGTCCGGTTAAACCAAGAATTCCATGGCCCATATTATCTTTTCCAGTAAAACCGTTTTCTGAAGTTAATTGAGAAACTCCAAATCCACCATGTGCTAATAAACCAATAGTATTAGTCCATGTTTCAAAGTTTAATGTTCTACCTAAATTTACAACTCCTTGTAAACTTGTTCTAATTAATTTACTTTCAAATGGTGCTGTGTTATCACGTTCTTGAAATTTATCATATCCAAAATCCAGTTTCAAACCAAATTTAGGATTAAACATATACCTAACTCCTAAATCAGCGTGAAAAGGATTAAGTGTAGCAGTAGAATAACCTGCAGTCATAGCTCTCAATGGTTTGTTTATACCACCATTTAATTCGATTGACCACTTATCAAACTGATCTTTCTCAAGAGTATTTTTAGTAGACGTTGTTGATATATCCTGAGCACTTGCAGCAAATGAAAGTAGTAATAAGGATACGGTTGCAATTTTCTTTTTCATGATTATTTATTTTAATTTCTATTTTTAAAATTTGCACAAATATAAATCATATTATTCTTATAATTGTTATTTTAAAGTTATATAATTCCCATGTTTATTAATGTTTTTGATCCTTGAATTTTTATAAGCTGAATAAAAAACCAGTAGTATTTTGATTTTCAAAAAGTTAAAATTTTAACTATACTCATTCACACTCTCTTAAAATAAAGTTATTTTTTTTAATCCGAAAGCCAAATTAACTGTTCAATTTCTACTGAATGATTGTCATATTTTTCTTAAAATTAAGAAGCAATTTATAACAACAAATAATAGAATATTTAGTTCAAAATGGAAAAAATTAAGATACAAAAAAAGCATCTTCTCAAAACAACTCAATCAGATTTATAATTCACCTCACAAACTTTTCTTTTTTTTTTCACAAATTAAACTCCGAAAAATAAATATTGTTTTCCAACCCTCCATTTTTATAATCCTTGTGAATGCTTATATTTGCAGTCTTATAATTTTTTAGCCTTTTTTATGACAACTACAAACAGACATTTTCCTGCTGAATGGGAAAAACAAGAGGGAATTTTACTTTGTTTTCCACATAACGGAAACGATTGGCCAGGAAAATACGAAGCAATTCAATGGGCATTTGTTGAGTTTATTAAAAAAGTGGCTACTTATGAAAAAGTTTTTTTAGTAGTTATCGACGAAAAACTAAAATCCAAAGTAATTGATATGCTCGACAGAGCACGAGTGAACCTAGATCAGGTTTCGTTCATAATTCAGAAAACCAATCGCAGTTGGATGCGTGACTCTGGCCCTATTGTAGTATATAAGGATGGAAAAAGAGAAGCTTTGAATTTCAACTTTAACGGTTGGGCGAAATACAAAAACTTTCAACTAGATAAACATGTTCCTGCCAAAGTTTCTGATTTCTTAAAAACACCTTTAACACAAGTAACTTACAAAGGGAAACCAGTAATAGTAGAAGGCGGTGCGATTGATGTGAATGGTCGTGGAACTCTATTAACTTCCGAAGAATGCCTAATGCATCCTAGCATTCAGGTTCGTAATGCGGGGTTTACCAAAGAAGATTACGAAGCTATTTTTAAAGAATACTTGGGCGTAACCAATGTGATTTGGCTAGGCGACGGAATCGAAGGCGATGACACTCATGGGCATATTGACGATTTGGCTCGATTTGTAAACGAAGATACTATTGTAACCATCATAGAAACTAATCCGAACGATGCCAACTACAAACCTTTACAAGACAATTTAAAGCGTTTACAAAACGCCAAACTCGAAGATGGAAAATCGCCAGTAATTGTGACTTTACCGATGCCGAAACGCTTGGATTTTGAAGACTTGAGATTACCAGCGAGTTATGCTAATTTCCTGATTTTAAATAATTGTGTTTTGGTTCCCACTTTCAATGATGCAAACGACAGAAAAGCATTGAATATCCTTGCGGAATGTTTCCCTGACAGAGAAATTATTGGCATTAGTGCGATAGATTTAATATGGGGATTCGGAACCTTGCATTGCTTGAGCCAACAGATTCCTGAGTAATTTTTATAGCCAACAGATTTTACAGATAAAACGGATTCGCAGAGATTTTTTTTAAAATTCTTTGCGAATCTTTTCTTTACCATAATATTACACATAATAATAAAATACTTAGCGAACCTTCGCATAAAACTTTGCGCAACTTTGCGGTAAAACTAAAAAAACTTTGTAGTTAAACTATAAAGTTCTTGTATAGCATCGCACAAAGAATCCCCAATCCGAAACTCAATAAAGTTCCTATCAAAATGTATTCGGTAAGTCGAACATCTTTAGATTCTTTTAAATCACCAAACCTAAAAATAGATTTTGCAGCCAATAAAAAACCGATTCCTTCCCAGAAATTCATAACTACAAAGAAGAAAATAAACAAGCGTTCTAAAATCCCAATGTATTTCCCCGCATTATTGGTATCATCATTATCCTTTTTTATAAGTTGATCACTCCATTTAGACAACAGCACTTTCAATACTATCGCACTAACATAAGTCACCAAAACCAAAGCGGTAATCAAAGCTTTATTTTGCTGCGAATACAAGTTAGCAATAGGAATTTGGTATGGAAAACAACTATATACCACTCCAGAAATCACCACCAAATGCAACAGCTGATCGCCAAAGAACCATAGCTTTTCGGTTTTCTTTTTTTCGAAATACAATTTAGCACAATCAATCCCAAAATGACTCAAAGCCACAATAATAATTCCTAGAAAATAGTTACTATCAAATTGTGTTGTAATCAACAATAACACTAAATGCAGTCCTATATGATAATACAAATACTTCGATTTGATTTTTTTCTTCTTCTTATCTTTCACCCAGGCTGTAGGCTGCAACAAAAAATCACCTAATAAATGCGCTAAAAGCAAACTTAAAAATAATGCTACCATTGTTTTTTGATTTCTTGTTTATAAAATGCAATCATATTTTTCAATTCCTCATAACCCGCTCTTTTTAGTGAAGCACTTATAGAACTCTGACTTTTTTTATTCAACACTGTAGCTAATTGATTTTGATTAATCTCAGGATTTTCAAATGCTTTTTTAATAACTTCCGCAGATGTACTTGTCCAGTTATCGGCAATCATCAGCATAAAAGACAGAATCACTTCAAAAGTCGAATTAAATTCAGCCCAAGGAGTTTGTATCCCTAAGGTTTGTTTTTTCAAACTTTCAAAACATTCACCTGAATTAATAAAAGCAGCACCATTGGATTCGGTTACCTTATCGGCATTATAATCAATATTCCCCACACCTATTGCCATACGCACATCAAGCGTTTTATGTTGTTTGATAGTAGCTTTAATCAATAATGCTATTTCAAGTGCGTCTTCGGCGGGAACAAGCAATTGAAAACTGTCTCCGCGATAAATTTCCCAATCTTTAGGTTCGTTACCATAGCTGTTTAAAACTGCCTTTAAATCAGCTAGCCATAATGCTGAAGCTACTTTTCTGGAACGCATAATATCAGCTGTAATTACTGCTTTCATAGTTTATGATTTTAGCGCAAGATACAAAAATTATCGTCAAATTAAGCGATAATAACAATTATCGTTAAATTAAGCGATAATTATAATTATCGCCGAATAAAGCGATAATAAAATCAAAATTTGCATTTTCAAAATTCCCAATTAAAAACTATCTTCGTTTTTAAATTGAAAGATTAAATATTGAAAAATGGAACGATTTGACAGAAGTAATTGCCTTTGCAAATCTAAAATCATAAATCGTTAATTTAAAACCTAAAATCCGTAAATGTCACCCTGAGCCTGTCGAAGGGCTAAAATCTAAAATCCATAAATGTCTTCCAATAATCTCCTACTTACTCCTATCGAATATCTAAAAGGCGTTGGTCCCAATCGGGGCGAATTGCTGCGTAAGGAATTAGGGATTCATAAATACGGCGATTTACTCAATTTATATCCTAATCGCTACATTGATCGCACGCGGTATTATAAAATTAACCAGTTACAAAACAATGTTGCTGAGGTTCAAATTATCGGGAAGATTATCAACATCAAAACCGTAGAATTTGCCAAAGGCAGAAAACGACTTGTGGCTACTTTTATCGATGATACAGGGCAAATGGAATTGGTTTGGTTTCAAGGCCACAAATGGATTCGGGAATCTTTAAAAGTGAATGAAGTGATCGTAATTTTTGGCAAATGCACTTCATTCAACGGCATGTACAACATGGCGCATCCCGAAATTGAGCTTTGGAGTGAGCACGAACAAAGTTTACGTTCGGCAATGCAAGCCGTATATCCTTCAACAGAAGCCTTGACTAATCGAGGAATTTCAAATAGAGTGATTAACAAGATGATGCAGCAATTATTTTTGGAAACACAAGCCTTATTTTCAGAAACTTTGCCGGATTATCTAACCCAAGACTTGAAGTTAATTCCGAAAAATGCCGCCTTATTCAACATTCACTTTCCTAAAAGTGCCGATGCTTTGGCGAAAGCCCAATTTCGATTAAAATTTGAAGAATTATTTTTCATTCAGCTTCAACTGATTATGAAAAACCTGATTCAGAAACATAAAATCAAAGGACATCCTTTTACCAAAGTAGGCGAATTTTTTAATGAATTTTATCAAAATCATCTGCCTTTTGAATTAACCAATGCTCAAAAAAGAGTGATCAAAGAAATTAGAACCGATATGGGAACCAATGCCCAAATGAATCGTTTGTTACAAGGCGATGTAGGTTCTGGAAAAACTATTGTGGCATTTATGAGTATGCTGCTAGCAATGGATAATGGCTTTCAGGCATGTTTGATGGCGCCAACAGAAATTTTAGCTAATCAGCATTTTATTGGGCTTTCAGAATTAGCTAAAAACCTGAATATAAATATAAAAATACTCACGGGTTCAACAAAAACTTCAGGTAGAAAAATCATTCATGAAGAACTAGAAAATGGTACTTTACAAATTCTTATTGGCACACATGCATTGCTCGAAGACAAAGTGAAATTCCAAAATTTAGGTTTAGCAATTATTGACGAGCAACATCGTTTTGGGGTAGAGCAACGTTCTAAACTGTGGAAGAAGAACGATATTCCGCCACATATTTTGGTTATGACCGCCACTCCTATTCCGCGAACTTTAGCCATGAGTTTGTATGGTGATTTAGATATTTCGGTTATTGACGAATTGCCTCCAGGACGAAAACCAATTCAAACCGTGCATCGTTATGACAGTAATCGCTTAAAAATTTGGAAATTCATTAGAGATGAAATTGCTTTAGGTCGCCAAATCTATATTGTCTATCCTTTGATTCAGGAATCAGAAAAAATGGACTACAAAGATTTGATGGACGGTTACGAAAGTATTTCCAGAGATTTTCCGCTACCCACTTATTCCATTTCTATTGTTCATGGCAAGATGAAACCTGCCGATAAAGATTCTGAAATGAAACGCTTTTCGGAAGGAAAAACTAATATTATGGTGGCTACAACGGTAATCGAAGTTGGTGTAAATATTCCTAACGCTTCGGTAATGATTATTGAAAGTGCCGAACGTTTTGGACTTTCGCAACTCCACCAATTACGTGGTCGTGTAGGTCGTGGTGCCGAACAAAGTTATTGCATCTTGATTACCAGCCATAAATTGAGTTCTGACAGCAAAACCCGAATGGAAACCATGGTGCGTACTAACGATGGATTTGAAATTGCCGAAGTGGATTTAAAATTACGTGGTCCCGGAAACCTGATGGGAACCCAACAAAGCGGTATATTAAACCTTCAAATTGCCGATATTGTTCGCGATAGAGACATATTGGCCTTAGCCAGAGAAAAAGCGCTAAAAATAGTCCGTGACGATACTCCATTGCAAAAACCAGAACACGCTGTCTTAAAAGCCGTTTATTTGGAATTGACCAAGAAAAAAAATATCTGGAACTACATTAGTTAAAAAACTAATTTAAAACAACTTAGTTCCTACAAAAACAAAAACAATCGCTTTTTTTACTACTTTTAAAAAAAACGAGTAAACCTTTCCATAAAAATTAGGTCAAACCCCGATATAGCATGGAAAACGAAACTTTTGCTAGTTGTTAAAATCCAATACTTGTATGTACAAGAATAAAAGATGATTTAACTTGCTAAGCTTTCAAATTAAGATCCATTTATAATAAAAACATACATTTTTAAATTCTTTTCTTCCTCAAATTATGAAAATAAAAAACTTAATCTACGCTTTATTAATCATCGGATTTGGTGCATTTATAACTTATCGAATTCTGGAGAACAAGAAAAACTCAGAAAACACCAAAGACAAATCGGATAAAAAAAGCCCCATTAAAGTCAACGGAATTGTAGTGAAACCACAAACTTTTGACAACAATCTTTCTCTGTCAGGTTCTATCGAAGCCAATGAACAAGTAGAAATTCGTTCGGAAGTTTCAGGAATTGTAGAAAGTATTAATTTCAAAGAAGGTAGCAATGTCAGTAAAGGACAATTACTTTTTAAAGTCAATGATTCAGAACTAAGAGCGCAATTAAGTCAAACAACAACCAAAGAAAAATTGGCCTCTGAAAACGAAAGAAGAGCCAAACTTTTATTGCAAAAAGAAGCCATAAGTCAAGAAGAATATGATATTTCCCGAGCTGAATATGCTTCGGCTAAAGCACAAAGTCAGTTAATTAAAGCCCAAATTGCAAAAACTTCGGTAAGAGCACCTTTTTCAGGAAAAATTGGACTGCGTTCCATTTCACCGGGAACCTACATCACTCCAACTGTTTTGGTAGCAAAATTGGTCAATATCGAAAAAGTAAAAATCAGCTTTTCGATTCCTGAAAAATACGCTTCCCAGGTAAAAATGGGTTCTGTAATCGATATTAACGTTTCAGGTTCTACAAAAAAATATACGGCAAAAATATACGCTATTGAGCCAGAAGTAGAAGTTACAACACGCACCTTGCAAATTCGTGCCATTGCTGATAATATTGATGGAAAACTATTTCCTGGAACTTTTGCTGATGTAAAACTACCGCTAAATACCATTAAAGATGCAATTGTTGTGCCTACAGAATCGATTGTACCTGTACAAGATGGTAAAAAAGTTTTCATTTCAAATATGGGCAAAGCCAAAGAAGTGATGGTCGAAGCCACTACCAGAACCGATTCTTCTATTTTGATTCTTTCAGGATTAAATGCGGGAGATACTTTAATAACCAGCGGTGTGATGTCATTAAAAGATGAAGCTCCAATAAAAGTGAAAATAAAGTTATAAGTCATTAGTTAAGAGTTATACGTTTTACTCTTAACCCATAACTTATAACTCAAAATTATAAAATCTACAATCCCACATGAGTTTATCCACCACAAGTATAAAAAGACCTGTTTTAACAATAGTACTAAACCTTCTAATCATAGTATTTGGTTTTATTGGTTATACTTTTTTGGGAGTTCGGGAATTCCCTTCGATTGATCCGGCTCAAGTTTCGATTCGTACCAATTATACTGGAGCCAATTCGGATATTATTGAATCCCAAATTACCGAACCACTTGAAAAAGCCGTAAATGCTATTGATGGTATTCGAAATATCACTTCTTCGAGTAATCAAGGAAGTAGCAATATTACTATCGAATTTAATTTAGACAAAGACCTTGAAAGTGCTGCCAATGATGTTCGTGATAAGGTTTCGCAAGCAGCTCGTAATTTACCTAAAGATATTGACGCACCTCCCGTAGTTTCTAAGGCTGATGCCGATAGTGAATCTATCATTTCGATGACACTTCAAAGTGATACCCGAACCTCATTAGAATTAAGTGATTATGCCGAAAATGTAATTTCGCAACGATTAGAAACTATTCCCGGCGTCAGTGGTGTTCAAATTTGGGGACAAAAACGCTATGCGATGCGTTTGTGGATTGATCCTGTAAAATTAGCCGCTTATGGCTGTACTGTAGCCGAAGTTCGTGATGCTTTAAATGCACAAAATGTAGAATTACCATCAGGAAAATTAACCGGTAATAATACCGAATTAACGGTAAAAACCATTGGGAATTTATCCAGTCCTGAAGAATTCAACAATATTATTATTCGTAGTGAAGGTGATAAAATTGTTCGATTGAGTGATGTTGGCGGTGCCGAATTAGGACCCGAAAATATTGAAACTTCATTAACATCGTCGGGACTTCCAATGATTGGTTTGGCTATTGTGCCAATGCCCGGAGCCAATTATTTAGATATTTCGAAAGAATTTTACAAAAAATACGAAGCCTTAAAAAAGGATTTACCTAAAGATATCAAACTTAATATTGCACTTGACAACACTCTTTTCGTAAAAAAATCGGTACTTGAAGTAGCCGAAACTTTAGGGATTTCTATTCTTTTAGTAATCATTATTATTTATTTGTTTTTTAGAGATTGGGCGATAGCTTTTAGACCTTTAATCGACATCCCTGTTTCGTTGATTGCTACGTTTTTTATCATGTGGCTTTTTGGATTTTCGATTAACGTTTTAACCCTTTTAGCCATTGTTTTAGCTACTGGTTTAGTAGTCGATGACGGAATTGTAGTTACCGAAAACATCTTCAAAAAAGTCGAAGAAGGAATGTCGCCTATTGAAGCGGCAATAAAAGGTTCTAACGAAATTTTCTATGCGGTAATTTCGATTTCGGTAACTCTGGCCGCAGTATTTTTGCCTGTAATTTTCTTAGAAGGTTTCGTAGGCCGACTCTTTCGGGAATTTGGAGTTGTCATAGGTGCTGCAGTATTGATTTCGGCCTTTGTGTCCTTGACATTAACACCAATGTTGAATGCGTATTTAATGAAAGGTGGCGAACAGAAAAAATCTAAATTCTACGTTAGAACCGAACCATTTTTCGAAAAATTAAATAGTGTTTATGCGGATTCTTTGAAAGGTTTTATGAATAAAAAATGGATTAGCTTTCCTATTTTGATAGCATGTTTCGGATTGATTTATCTATTTTTTACAATATTGCCAAAAGAGACAGCTCCTTATGATGACCGTAGTTCTGTAACTATGCGTATGACAACGCCTGAAGGTTCATCTTATGAATACACCAACCGTTTTATGCAGGAAATTTCAAAATTAGTTGATGATTCTATTCCTGAGAAAAAAGTAAGTTTAGTAATTACCGCAGGAGGTTCTGGAGCTACAGCAACAAATTCTGGTTTTATCAGACTTTCGTTAAAAGGTCCAAATGAAAGAAAAGCATCTCAAAAAGATATTGCCGATAAATTATCCAAATGGACCAAACAATATCCTAACGCCAAAACATCGGTTATTCAACAACCTACAATTGCTGTAAACAGACGTGGCGGTTTACCCATTCAATATATCATTCAGGCTCCCACTTTCGAAAAACTTCGAGAAAAAATCCCTGTTTTTATGGATGAAGTGGGTAAAAGTGATGTTTTCTCTATCACTGATGTGAATTTAAAATTCAACAAACCCGAAATCAATGTAACTATCGACCGCGCAAAAGCCGAAAGTTTAGGGATTTCTATTCTGGATATTGCGCAAACTCTGCAACTTTCTTTAAGCGGTCAACGTTTTGGGTATTTTATTCGAAATGGGAAACAATACCAGGTTATTGGACAATTTGATCAAAAAGACCGTTCGAAACCTCTGGATTTAACTTCAATATTTGTTAAAAATAACAAAGGCGAATTGATTCAAATGGATAACGTTGTACACATAGAAGAACAAAGCAATCCACCACAATTGTATCATAATAATCGCTACATGTCGGCGACCGTTTCGGCTGGTTTGGCTCCAGGGAAAAGTATCAGCGACGGAATTGACGCTATGAATGAAATAAAAACCAAAGTTCTCGATGATAGTTTTACTACCGATTTAGGTGGAGAATCGAGAGATTTTGTCGAAAGTAGTTCGAATACATCTTTTGCATTTGGATTAGCTTTATTATTAATTTTCTTGATTTTAGCGGCACAATTCGAAAGTTTTATCGATCCGTTAATTATTATTCTTACTGTACCAATGGCAGTAGCGGGAGCCTTATTTTCACTTTGGTTATTTGGTCAAACCTGGAATATTTTTAGCCAAATTGGAACTGTAATGCTTATTGGTTTGGTAACCAAAAATGGAATTTTAATTGTTGAATTTGCCAATCAATTGCGTGAACAAGGAAAATCTAAATATGATGCCATTGTTGAAGCCTCTGAAGCGCGTTTACGCCCCATTTTAATGACGAGTTTAGCCATTGCTTTAGGGGCTTTACCCATTGCGATGTCACTTGGAGCCGCTTCTACCAGCAGAATTGGAATGGGAGTTGTAATTGTGGGAGGAACTATTTTCTCATTGGCTTTGACCCTTTTTGTAATTCCTGCTATTTATTTGATGTGGTCAAAAGCAAGAAAACACTATCCCGAGTTTAATCATATTGACGAATATGAAACCAGCATAAAAAAATAATTCGTAGACAACTATTTATCCTATGAAAACTAAAAACATAATAAAAAGTCTCATTTTATTCTTGATTTGCATAGCAAAAACAAATGCTCAGGAAGTCTTGACTATTGAAGATGCCTTGAAAATTGCATTAGAAAATAATTACGAAATTAAAATTGCCGCTAACGATTTAAAAGTAGATCAGGCCAATAATACTATTGGAAATGCGGGAATGTTACCTAAGCTAACTGCCACTGTAGTTGACAATAATAATATTCAAAATTTATCTCAAACGCGTTCTGACGGTACGATAAACAGTTTGAACAATGGTAAAAGTAACAGCTTGAATTATGGTGTTGGTCTTGACTGGACTATTTTTAATGGTATGGGCATGTTTGCAAAAAGAGACCAGCTCCAAGAATTTCAAAAATTAGGTGAATCCCAACTAAAACTTAGCATTCTAACCAAAATTGCTGATGTATATACTACTTATTATGACCTTGTACAACAGCAACAACAATTAGCCGCACTAGATTCTACACTCATAATTTCGAACCAAAGATTGGCTTTGGCACAAAACAGATTTAGCATTGGTAAAGCATCCAAATTAGAGGTTTTAAATGCTCAGGTAGATTTGAATACCGATAAAGTGACTTTGTTAAAACAAAAAGAATTGTTTAGCAATACTAAAATTTTATTGAACCAAATACTTGCAAGAAATACAAAAAATGATTTCACAGTAACTACTATTTTCAAAGTAGACGCTAATTTAAAATTGGATGAATTGAGCGAATTAGCTCAAAAACAAAATCCACAATTAGAAGCTCAAATTATCAATAAAAGAGTAGCCGAATTGCAATTAAAACAAGTAAAAGCCACTAGATATCCAACGGTAAAAGTAAACACTGGTTATAATTTTTCGGAAACGCAGTCGAGTTTAGGATTTACTACACAATCTTCGGCAAGAGGATTAAATTATGGTTTTAGTGCTTCACTGAATTTATTTGATGGTTTTGCCCAACATCGAAATGAAAAAATAGCTAATTTGGCCATTGAGAATGCTAAAATGCAAATTGAACAACAAAATCTTAACTTGGAAACCCAATTAGCAACTGCTTATCAAACTTATTTAACTAATTTGGAACTCATTGAATTAGAAGAAAAAAACCAAGCAATTGCCAAACAAAATTTAGGAATTACTTTAGATAAATTCCATATTGGAACCATAACTACATTAGAATTTAGAACAGCACAATTGAATTATGTAAACGCTACCGTACGTTATACTAACGCCCAATTTGAAGCTAAATTATCCGAAATTGCATTAAAAGAATTAGCTGGAAAACTTGATTATTAATTCAACTCTTATTTTGTCACACTGAGCTTGTCGAAGTGTGTTTTTTTTACGAAGTCTTCGACAGGCTCAGACTGACATTTCATAATGGGTTTATATATCCAATCACTAAATGAACCTCAAACCAATACTTACGCCGTATTATTTGAGGTTTATTTTTTTAAAAAGGAATGTTGAAGAATGTAATTTATAAATTAAATTTACTTCAAATTTATTTTCATGATTTCATACAACCCAAAAGACTGGATCACTTTTATCTTCCGTTTTCATAAAGCGGATACTTTTAGACAATTATTTCCTTTAATAGTATTAATTGGGTTTTACTCTGCTGCAATAGCTTATCTCGAGCTCGAATATTTGGACTTACCCGATGACAGTCATGTTAAAAACATTTCGATAATGCACGGAATGTTGGGGTTTGTAATTTCGCTATTATTAGTTTTCAGGACCAATACGGCCTACGACCGCTGGTGGGAGGGACGTAAATTATGGGGTGCTTTAGTGAATAACAGTCGCAATTTAGCACTAAAACTCAATGCAATTCTGGAAGATGAAAAAGACAGGGCTTTTTTTAGAAAAATTATTCCGGTTTATGCTTCCATTCTAAACAAACATTTAAAAGACGAAGAAACGGGAAAACAATTATCTGAGGAAATTACTTTTCCAGTAGACCATCATACACACCGACCGAATCAGGTTGCAAAAATGCTATTCATGAAAATCAATGAATTGTATAAAACCAAAAAAATCACAGGTGATCAATTGATTATTTTGAATAGCGAAATTCAATCTTTTACAGATATTTGTGGTGCTTGTGAGCGCATTAAAAACACTCCTATCCCCTATTCCTATAGTGTTTTTCTGAAAAAATTCATCTTTTTCTACGTGATGACTTTGCCTTTTGGCTATGTATTTAATTTGGGCTATTTTGTAGTTCCTGTGGTGGTTTTTATCTTTTATGTCTTAGCCAGTTTAGAATTAATTGCTGAAGAAATTGAAGAACCTTTTGGCCATGACGACAATGATTTACCTACCGCTAAAATTGCAGCAAACATTAAAAAACATGTGGAAGAAATAATTTGATTCATTAGCTACATATCAAATTTGGTTATCAATCTTAATAAATGCAAGCAATTTCAATTTCCATACAAGATTGAAGTACTGAAAAAATGTTTTTCTTAAACTTAATCGGTTTTAAAATAACTTCAACGGATTTTTTTTTAAACAATTATTATCATACAATATTTACAAAAGATTAGTCAGTATAAACTAATATCATCTAAATATTTTTAATTAAAAATGAAAAAAATTCTATTATTTATCTTAGCACTTGGTCTATTTAGTTGTACCAATGAAACTACAACAACAACTGATGTTATAACATCAAACAACATTACATCGAAAACTACAACAGCTACTAAAGGTTCTCTGGCTTCAACAAGTAACTTTTCTGATTACGGTATTTCAGTATCAGTCAGCCCAGACGGTTCTTTATGGACTTACACAATTACAAAATCCAAAACAAGTGCTAAAACCTTAAGTCATTTTATCATAAGTCTTGATAATTGTGGCGAAAACAGTGCTACTTTTAGTGATGTTATTTCTGCCACTATAAACGGTGTTAGTACTGACATATCTAACATAGAAGGTTCTGGAACTGGATGTAACCCACAAGAAACTACTACTAATTTCATTAAATTTCCTTCATTTTCAGCTGCAAATTCATGGACAATTGTAATTCAATTTGATCGTGGATATGAAACTTTTAATACTAGTGCAGCTTGGATAAAAGCTGGTTCATCTTGTAACCAAGGTACAGTCGCTGCACCTGGATGTCCAAAAGAAGACCGTTGCTCTTTTTCACAAGGATATTTCTTTTCAAATGGTACAAACAATAATGGTGCATCAGTATTATGGGTAAATGGACTTACAATTGGAGGGGTTTCATACACTAAAACTGAAGGAATGAATCTATGGGATCTTAACAACGGTAAAGGAAAAGATACTACATTAAACGCGTTTTTTCAACTTGGAGCTGTTCGTTTAAGTGGTGCTGAAAGCGAAGTAACTACTTATGCTACAATTATTGATGCTTATTTTAATGGTATAAATGCTATAAATAGTTTTATAAATGGACGTTTTGTATTACCTGATACAGCAGGAGGATACACAAAAGACCAAGTTAAAGCAGCGGGAAGTGCAATTGGTTCGTTTATAGATGCAAATCACTGTCCATAAAATGATAATTTCGTTTTTTATACAACAAAAATAAGTATAAAATCCTTTCATATAAAGTCGTTTCATTTTTACTAATGGAGCGACTTTTTTTTGTGTTTTAATTTTTTCAACATCAGTAATATTACTTCAAAAAACCAAAAAATTGTTTCTTTCTCCAAGCTGCAATCCTTATATTTGCAGCCTTATTAAAATTCACAAATGAAAATATCATACAACTGGTTAAAACAATTCATTAAAACCGATTGGGATTCAGAAAAAACAGCAGCATTACTTACTGATTTAGGTCTTGAGGTAGAAGTTGTTGAAAAATATCAATCTGTAAAAGGAGGATTAGAAGGTATTGTAGTAGGACATGTACTTACTTGCGAACCACATCCTGATGCCGACAGACTAAAAGTAACAACTGTTGATATAGGAAATGGAACTCCAATACAAGTTGTGTGTGGTGCTTCGAATGTAGCAGCAGGACAAAAAGTTCCTGTGGCGACTATCGGAACTGTATTATATGATAAAGAAGGAGGTTCATTTGCCATAAAAAAAGGAAAAATTCGCGGACAGGAAAGTCACGGAATGATTTGTGCCGAAGACGAATTAGGTCTTGGAACCAGTCATGACGGAATTATGGTTTTAGACCAAGACTTGGCTCCTGGAACTCCAGCAGCTAAAGTTTTCAAGATAGAAAATGACGAAGTTTTTGAAATTGGCTTAACGCCAAATCGTGCCGATGCGATGAGTCATTTAGGTACTGCAAGAGATTTGAGAGCCGGATTATTACAAAATGGTGTTAGTGTCGAATTAATTACGCCATCAGTTAGTAATTTTAGAGTAGACATGCGTACTTTAAAAATTGACGTTAAAGTTGAAGCACCACTTTTAGCACCTCGTTATTGCGGAGTTACTATTTCAGGAATTACAGTAAAACCTTCGCCTACTTGGTTACAAGACCGTTTGAAAGCTATTGGAATCAATCCAAAAAACAATATTGTCGATGTAACAAATTATGTTTTACATGATTTAGGACAACCATTGCATGCCTTTGATGCTGCAAAAATTAATGGTAAAGTTCACGTAAAAACAGTCGAGGCTGGAACAAAATTCACCACTTTGGACGATGTTGAAAGAACATTACACGAAGAAGATTTGATGATTTGTGACGATAAAGGACCAATGTGCATTGCAGGGGTTTTTGGTGGTCAAAAATCGGGAGTGACTGATAATACTACTTCTATCTTCCTAGAAAGTGCTTATTTTAATCCTGTAAGCGTTAGAAAAACAGCTAAAAGACATCAATTAAATACCGATGCTTCTTTTAGATTTGAAAGAGGAATCGATCCAACGATTACTGCTTATGCGTTAAAACGTGCGGCTTTATTAATCCAGGAAGTCGCTGGCGGAAACATCACATCGGAAATTACAGATATTTACACAAAGAAAATTGAGGATTTCTCAGTGTTTTTAAATTTTGATAAAGTCACCAAAATCATTGGACAAACAATTCCAAAAGATACTATCAAAAAAATTCTAGTTTCATTAGATATTAAGGTAAATAGTGTTTCGGATGCTGGTTTAGGTTTAACTATTCCTGCGTATCGTGTTGATGTTCAAAGAGAAATTGATGTTATCGAAGAAATCCTGAGAGTTTACGGTTATAACAAAATTGATTTTTCAAATAAAGTAAACGCTACAATTTTTAACGCGCCAAGAAACGAAGATTATAAGCTGCAAAATATCGTTGGAAATCAATTGAATTCGCAAGGTTTCCATGAAATAATGGCCAATTCATTGACTACAGCTTCTTATGTTCAACTTTCAGAAATACTGAAAGAAGAACACAATGTAACGATGTTAAATCCATTGAGTAACGATTTGGCAACTATGCGTCAATCATTATTATTTTCTGGATTAGAAGCCATTGCATACAATATTAATCGTAAAAATGCTGATTTAAGATTGTTTGAATTTGGAAAAACCTACCATAAATTCCTTTCAGGATATGAGGAACACAAGCATCTTACATTGTTTTTAACTGGAAACAGAAACCAGGAAAATTGGACTAATCCACAAAAACCATCTGATTTCTTTTTATTCAAAGGTTATGTAGAAAGTATTTTTTCGAGACTGGGAATTCAAAAAATACAAAACAGTCCTGTAAAATCGGATGTTTTCTCTGAAGGAATTGCCATTGGAACAACTCAAAATGCGTTGGTAGAATTTGGTGTTGTTAAAAAATCAATCCTAAAACATTTCGGAATCAAACAAGAAGTTTTTTATGCTGATTTTAATTGGGAAGCTATTTTAAAAACTATTCCTAGCAAAATTAAATACAGCGAAATCACTAAGTATCCTGAAGTAAGAAGGGATTTGGCTTTACTTATTGATCAGAATATAAGCTATGACAGCATTTATGCGATTGCCAGACAAACAGAGAAAAGCTTATTGAAAGACATCAACCTTTTTGATGTTTACGAAGGGAATAACCTTCCGGAAGGTAAAAAATCCTATGCTTTAAGTTTCATCCTTCAAGATGATTCAAAAACACTTACTGATGCTCAAATTGACAAAATTATGGGCAAACTGCAAAAGAATTTTGAAACGGAACTTGGAGCCAGTTTGAGATAAAAATCAAAAAACAGCATTTATAAAAAACCCATCTCGTTTTTAGAACGAGATGGGTTTTTCATTATTAACAATTTAAACTTAACACACAACTATGATTTTGGCAATAATACCGTATTAACAACATGGATAACGCCATTAGACTGATTCACATCTGCAATTGTAACTTGAGACATTCCGCCTTTTTCATCTGTGATGTATAATTTTTCACCTTTCATCCAGGCCGTTAAAGTACCACCACTTACGGTTTTCAAAGTAGCTTTCCCTTTTCCTGCTTTAATAGCTTTTGCTATATCAGAAGCATTCATTTTTCCTGCAACCACATGATAGGTTAAAATGGTTTGCAAAGTTTTTAAATTCTCTGGTTTTAATAGCGTTTCAACCGTTCCTTTAGGTAATTTATCAAAAGCGGCATTTGTAGGCGCAAAAACGGTAAAAGGTCCTTTACCTTGCAATGTTTCTACTAATCCTGCTGCTTTTACTGCAGCTACCAATGTGGTATGATCTTTAGAGTTAACTGCGTTTTCGATAATGTTTTTAGTAGGATACATTGGTGCTCCACCAACCATTACTGTTTTTTGAGCAAAAGAAGTCGCTCCAAATACTAGGGCAAAAAAGGCTACTGATAATAATTTTGTAGTTTTCATAAATGTACTTTTTTAAGTTATATAAAAGCATTTACGACAATGGATTCACTTTGGTTTTGAAAAATAAAAAAAATCTATTTTATTTATTTTAAAACACTAATAATAAAAACATTACAACTAAATTATTTAATATAAAAACAAACCCCATTTCAATAATTCAGAACTGGGCTACTATTTTTTTTCATAATTATCTAAAACTTGCAAATAGAATTCCGATAAATGAACCCAAAAATATGACTCCATAAAATGAAAACATCACAATGGCTAAAATTCCCATAAACTTATAATGTGATTTCAAATATTCTAAAGAGGATGTTAGCCTTTCATTGTCATTACTATTAAAAGCTGCTTTCGCTTTCGACGCAAATTGAAATAGGTAATACACTGGGAAAAAATAAATCACAGCCAAAATCAAATAGATAAAAGTAATAAAACCTACACCCATCATTGGCATACTGTTAAAACCTCCTCCAAAAACACCTAATTTAGAAAAAATGGTTCCCATAAACATGGCTAAAAAGAGGAGAAAACCTATCCCAACAAAACCTAGAATCGATAAAAAATAGGCCCATTTAGCAGTTTCTCTCAAAAACGATTGTGATTCTGCTGTTAATTGTAAATTTGAATTTTCTGATGTAGTAATTTCTTCCATAAAATTTTAATTAGGTTATATAATAGTTTCTAAATATATAAAATAATATAAGAATTTACATAAAAAAGGTTTCCAAAATATATTATTTTGAAAACCTTTTTAACTTATGCAAAAATGAATACTGTTATAAATTCTTAATCACAAATTCACTTCTTCGGTTTAATTCGTGCTGTTCTTCGCTACAAGATTCACTTGGTTCACATTTTATAATTTGGACTGTCTCTCCATAACCTTTAGCAAAAATTCGTTTAGCTGGAATTCCCTGACTAATAAAATATTCCCTGGTAGAAGTGGCTCGTTTAGAAGAAAGGTCTAAGTTGTATTTCCCATTTCCACGATTATCAGTATGTGAACCAATTTCAACCACCATTTCAGGGTATTTTTTCATCAATTCAATCACTCGATTCAAAATTGGTTTTGATTCTTTTCGAATGTACCATAAATCATAATCAAAGTAGATAGGATCGGTTTTAATCAATAATCTTTCTTTGTCTTTTACAATATCTTTTTCAGCCGCAACAATAGCTGCAATTTTTTCTTTTTTCTTGGTTTCAGCAATAATTACAGCTTCTTTTTTCTTCTGTTCTAAAGCTGCCATTTCTTCTTTCTTGATACTTTCTGCTGATTTCAAAGCCATTGAAGCATCATTAACTTTCTTCCTGTCTTTATACAATTTCAAGAACTTTGAAGCTTTGGTATACCCTTCTTTCGAAGCATAAACAGTATAACTTTTTTCACAATCTACCGAAAAAGAAAAACGTCCATCAGCTGTAGTTACAACTGTTTCTATTTCCTTTTTGTTTGCATCTTGCAAACTCACTTTTACCTTTTCTAAAGGAAGCTTAGAATCAACATCAGTAATCACACCCGAAATATACTGCATGCAATTTTCGACCACCAAAGGCTGAATTTCACTGATTTCATAAATATCGTCTCCTCCTTTTCCTCCTTTTCTATTCGAAGCAAAATAACCATGCTGTTTGTCTGAATCTATTACAAATGAAAAATCGTCATATCCTGAATTTACTGGTAAACCAACGTTTAATGGAGCAGTAAATTCATTGTTTTTAATTTCAGAAACAAAAACATCTAAGAAGCCATAACCTGCATGACCATTAGAAGAAAAATACAATTTGTTGTCTTTAGAAACAAATGGAAATTGCTCTTTTTTATCGGTATTAATCGTTGGACCAAGGTTTTTTGGGGTACCATAATCAGAACCTAAAATAGCTACGCTATAAATATCAAAAGAACCTAATGAACCCGGCATATCCGAAGCAAAATACAAGGTTCTCTCATCTTTACTCAAAGCAGGATGTTCTACCGAATAGTCATCGCTATTAAATGGAAGAGCGGTTATATTTCTCCATTTTCCATCAATTAATTCGGCTCTAAAAATTTGAAGCGTAGCAACCTTATCTTTATTTGTAACTTTCTTACCGTCTTTAGAGTTATTTCTTGTAAAATAAACCGTACTTCCGTTTTTCGTAAAAACAGCATTCGCTTCATGCAATGGAGTAGCTAATTCAACAGCAAATTTTCGAATTGAATCGATTTTAGGATTTTTAAGAGAAACCGACATCAAATCCAGATAACTTTCGTTGTTCCACTTGTACACTTTTTCAAAAGTATACGGCTTTCTTATTACTGCCGAAAAAACCAATTTTTGCCCGTAAGGTATTGCTCCGAATTCAGAATTTGGCGTATTAATGACCATATTTTTTATATCGAAACGATTCCCTAAAGCCGAGATATTTTCTAAAACCAGATTCTCTTTTTCAAGCTTTTCAATGGCTTTTTGATTATTAGTACTTACAAAATAATCATGCATTACTTTATTAGACTCCTCATAATTTCCTGATGCTTTTAAGGTTTGCGAATACCTAAAATAATATTCTGCCGTGGCAGCTTCTGGAAATCTCGAAATCAAAAAACGATAATGTCTTTGTGCATTCGCATAATCATTGGTATAATAATAACTATCAGCTAAGTTTTTCACGACTTCAAAAGAGCGATTTTCGTTTAAAATCTTTTCATATACAGGAATTGCTTCGCTGTAATACGTTCTATCAAACAAGCGTTTAGCTCTTTGTAAATCTTGTGTTTGCGCTTGTGTAAATTGTATGGTAAGTACAATTAAAATGAGGTATATTCTTTTCATTGCTATCATATTAAAAGAATCTTGGTGATTTATCATATCCCTTGCCTAGTAAATCTAGATTAAACAACATGAAAACTTCATGTGTTCCTGAATTGAACTGTCCTAAATTAGAAGTCGTATAATCGTAAGCGTAACCCACGCGAATACTAGGCGAAACTTTAACACTCATTAAAGCACTTACGGCATCATCAAATCGGTAAGAAGCACCCAATTCGAATTTTTCATTAAATAAAACATTGGCCGAAAGGTCTAATGAAACAGCTGAACCTTTGACAACTTTTGTCATAAAAGCAGGCTTTAACTTAAAGGAATCCGACAAATTGAAAACATATCCTCCTGTAAAAAACACATGAATTTCCTCAGAACCAAAAGCATTGATTCCTGCACGCTCTTCAATGTGTTTGGACGAAAATAAATTAGGAGCTGACAATCCTAAATAATAGTTATTGGTAAAATAATAGGCTCCCACTCCAATATTTGGAAAAATGTTATTCACATTTTCAGAAAATGCCATATCGGTAGAAGAATTTCCACTTTCAAATTTAAAGCCATTAAAATTCGTTTTAAACGAAGTAAATCCTGCTTTCAATCCCAAAGATAATTTTGCGGTACTGCTCATGTTTAGGACATAGGCAAAATCAGCATAGAAATTATCTTCTTTTTTAGCGCCATCACCTATATCATCTGAAATCATCGAAAGCCCCATTTCTACTTTTTTAGTCAAAGGAATGTGTCCAAAAAAGTTAAATGTTTTAGGTCCTCCTTCTAATCCGGCCCACTGAGAGCGGTATAAAACCCCTAAATCTAACATAGCCTGAGTACCCGTTGCATAAGCTGGATTGACAACATTCATGTTGTACATATAATGTGTATATTCAGGATCTTGTTGTGCAGCCACTTTTATTATCAAAAATAAAAAACTGATACTTAATATTATTTTTTTCATTCGAAATTTAGTTTAATGTAATGAAAATCTACTATCGGTTTAGGTATAGTCTTCCTTGAGTTGGTTTTTTATTTCCTTTATTAAATTGAAGGACATAAAAATAAACTCCGTTTGGTGCTATTCCATCAATTCCTATTTTATAATCCGAATTTTTTCCATCCCATTCTGGTTTATCCCGGTTTCCTTTGAAAAGTATATTCCCGTAACGATTAAAAATTTCTAATGAAAAATCAGGATAAATGAATTCAATTTTTGGAATTCTAAACGTATCATTCACATTATCCCCATTTGGAGAAAATCCATCAGGAATAAAAACATAACAGTTTGAAAGTGAAAAAGTGGCTGTATTATTATTTAAAACAGCTGTATTACAACTACTTGAATTACTCATTAAAGAATTGAGTGTAAAATTTGTAGTTCCTGAATTTTGAAGAATTGACATTGGTATTACAAAACTTGCTTCTCCTGAATTAGAAACAACACTAACCGTTTGATTTAAAGCAATGTTTGCTCCCGTTACAGAATAATCTAAAGTAATATCTTTTATACCATCTAACCCAACCAGCTTAACTACTGTATCTCCTTCTAAACATTCATTATTAATACTTAAAGAAATTCCTGAAACATCTGGTGTAGCATTAATCACAAATACTTTTGATAGAGTTGGAGTATTTGAACAGCCAGTCGTCAAATTGATGATATTAGTAACACTAAAAGTTGTATTTACTCCAACATTCGGAATCAAATTAGCCGGTATTAAAAATAGTGCCACTCCATTAACTGCTGTAAAGGTTGCTGCTTGATTACTAGCAACATTATCACCTGCTAAACTATAAACTATTCTGTAGTTGCCATTAGCTAAATTAGTATTCCCTGAAATTTCAACTGCCGCATCATAACCACTACAAACCGGATCTATTTTTATAGTTGCAGTGTTAATTTTAGGTAAAGGAGAAATAGTCAAAACATCTGAAATTATGCCTAGAATGTTAGTACAAACACCAAAATTAGTTGCAGAGACAATATTTGTAATTGTAAAAGTATAATTCCCTACAGTCTGAAGATTCGCAGCATCAACATTAAAAGCAAAATTACCATTTACAAAATTACCATTTACGCTAATGTTTTTTGTTGTGGTACCATTATTTATGCTATAACTAACATTGTAGCTCCCATTAGGAATCGCCTTAGGTCCTCTGGTTAAAGTAGCACTATAAGTTGCTGTAGCTATTTGATTTTCGCAAATATCTGAATTCACAACCAGAGTTGCTCCTGTAAAATCTAAAGGCTCTACAATAATAACCTGAACTGTAGATTGAGAATTCGTACAAATAGGATTAGAAGATAAAACAGTGTAAGTAAAACTATAGATTCCTGCTCCATGTGTATTGTAAATATTTTCTACATCAATTATATTATCACCGGTACTAGTTATTTGATTGGTACCTGATAGATCAGTCCATCTTCCTCCTGCGTCTTCTCCTGATAACAACCTATCATTTAAATTTAGATTTTTATACATTGATGCATCAGTACTACACAAAATTAAAGGAGCAGGTGTCCCTGATATCGGTTTTCTAAAAACAGTTACCGAAACTGTAGCCGATTGTGCAGGACAAGTATCCACAGCACCAATTGTATAAGTATAGGAATAAGTTCCTACTCCTAATGCCTTTGGATTAATTGTATTACCTAATAAAACAACCCCATTACTATCTTTCCATGTTCCATTTTGTTGGGGAGCTAGTTTGGTTCCATCAAAAGCTGAAAATAAATTAAAAGAAGTAACATCATCACAAGTAGAAACATTGGGACTGGGAGATCCTGTGTAAGGACCAATTTTTAAAGTAATTGTTGCTTGATTATTAGTACAACTTAAAGGATTTTGAACATAGGTATAAGTATAAATACCACTATTTTGTAACAGTTGTGCATTTACAATCCCATTAAAAACATTTTCACCTAAAGGCTTTGAATTGTCAATCCAAGTACCTCCTGCATTTGGACTCCCTCCTAAAAGACTAAAAAGATTAATTGTCTGACTACTGGAATTAGCCAAATCAGCACCACAAATCGTTTTACTAGCATCAGTACCTGCACACTGCGAATAACTATTTGAAGATAAAAAGAATAGAAAAAGAATAGAAATTTTTATACAGTTGTTTTTTACAAAACAAAGTGATTTATTTATCATACCGTACTTTTTAGATTAGATTTTGGGGGTAACATAACGCTAATGTAAGAAATAATGCATCAAGAATATCAAAAAAACAGATAGAATTGTATAAAAAAACCTCCCATTGCTGTGAGATTTTCTATATTCAAAAAAAATATAAGAAATTATTTTTCTTTAATTTTTTCATACAAATCATTATCCGTTTAAAATCAAATTGATATATATTCAAAAGACATTAATAAAAAACTGTCAGGTGTAATCAGTTTTCAAATGTAAGCCGCATCCTTTTTATTTTTGTTCCCTGAGCTTGTCCAAGAAAACAAAATAAAAAGATATAGCTAACAGCAGGATAAGAAGCTCCAAAAAGAATTGCAATAAAAAAAAGCCTCACATTAGACTGCACCCAAAAAGTTAGACAAATTTATAATTAATTTTGATAATAATGAGCTCGATATTGTATCGGGCTCATTTTGTTTAAATTTGACTTGATTCTATCGTTATTGTAATAAAT
>JBDLTG010000005.1:0-62376 GCA_039805885.1 Bacteroidota bacterium | reverse complement strand
ATATAACTCCTATTCATTTTGTCCAAACAATCCGAACACGTTTTAGAAGAGCAACTTATTAGCCAATTACAAAAATTAGGATACCAACATGTGGCTATTGCCGATGAAAAATCGTTGTTAGTCAACCTGAAAACGCAATTGGAAAAACACAACCGCATTCAATTAAGCGATTCAGAATTTGAGAAAGTGCTCAATATTCTCAACAAAGGTTCGGTGTTTGAGAAAGCTAAAATCTTGCGTCAGAAACAACATATTATAAAAGACAATGGCGACAATCTTTATTTTGAATTTATTCAAAGTGAACATTGGTGCCAAAACCAATTTCAGGTTACCCAACAAGTAACGATGAAAGGCACTTATGAAAACCGTTATGACGTTACCTTACTTATCAATGGTTTGCCGTTGGTACAAATAGAACTTAAACGTAGAGGTCTAGAAATGAAGGAAGCCTTTAACCAAATCACTCGCTATCAAAAACACAGTTTTGGTGCTGGACAAGGTTTGTTCCATTTTGTACAATTATTCATTATCAGCAATGGGATAAACACCAAATATTTTAGCAATTTTGGACACCATAATCGTGAATACCTGCAAACTTTTCATTGGACAGACGAAAACAACAAACCACTCAATAATCTCTTAAACGAATTTGCCGATACTTTTTTAGAACCTTGCCACATCAGCAAAATGATATGCAAGTATATTGTACTGAACGAAACCGAAAAGAAATTAATGGTGTTGCGTCCCTATCAATATTTTGCAGTAGAAAACATCATCAAAAAAGTAACCGAAAACACTATTCTAAATGGTTATGACATTGAAAAAAACGGTTATATCTGGCATACTACGGGTTCTGGTAAAACATTAACCAGTTTCAAAGCCAGTCAAATTTTATCAACTATTAAAGGCATACAAAAAGTAGTTTTTGTGGTTGATCGAAAAGATTTGGATTATCAAACCAATCAGGAATACGATAAATTTAGTAAAGGTTGTGTAAGTTCAGCAGAAAACACCGATGACCTTATTCGTAAATTCAATGACCCGAATACAAAAATTATTGTAACTACAATTCAAAAACTAAACAATGCCATTTCGAGTAGATACTTTTCTAAAATGAAGAATATTCAGCATCAAAGAATGGTTTTCATTTTTGATGAATGTCATCGCTCACAGTTTGGCGATACACATAAAAACATAGTGAGTTATTTTACCAATATCCAACTTTTTGGATTTACGGGCACACCTATTTTAGCAGAGAACGCTAATGGCGAAAAAACAACCACTAGTTTATTTGGCAAATGTTTGCACAAATATGTCATTACCGATGCTATTAGAGATGAAAATGTACTGCGCTTTTCGGTAGAATACATCAAAACCTTCAAACAAAAAGAGCATATTGTAGATTTAAAAATAGAGCAAATCAACGAAGCAGAAGTATTTGAAGCACCCGAACGCAAAAATGCAATTATTGATTATGTCTTGCAACATCACGATCAAAAGACACAAAGTAAAAACTTTTGTGCGATGATGTGTGTACAAGATATTGATTCAGTAATTCAGTATTACGAGATTTTTAAAGCTAAAAAACAACGAGGTGAACACGATTTAAAAGTAATTACCATTTTTAGTTTTGCACAAAACGAAGAGGAGATGGAATATACTATTGAAGAATCACAACTGGATATAGCTGCTGAACCTCAAGTTCAATATGGGAGCAACCCAAAACCACATCGCCGTGAAATATTAGACAATTATATTGTTGATTTTAATAATACATTCGGTACAGCACATAGTACCAAAGACAGCCAGAGTTTTTATAATTATTACAATGATGTAGCCAAAAAAGCAAAACAAAAAGAAGCCGATATATTGTTGGTTGCCAATATGTTTTTGACTGGTTTTGACAGTAAATTTGTCAATACTTTGTATGTGGATAAAAATCTTCAATACCACGGACTAATACAAGCATTCAGCCGTACCAATCGTACTTTTGACAAAAACAAAACACAAGGAAATATTGTCTGTTTTCGTAATTTAAAAGATAAAACAGATGAAGCAATAACCCTTTTCAGTAACAAAGAAGCTATTGATGAAATCATTGTAGAACCTTATGAGCAATATGTAGCGAAATTTAATGAAGCCACAGAAAGAATGCTAAAATTAGTACCTCAAGTACATGCTGTAGATGATTTATACACAGAGGAAGATAAAATGCAGTTTATTATAGCATTTAGAAATCTGATGCGATTGTATAAAAAAATGAGTCATTACACTGAATTCACTTGGAATGATTTGGATATAGACGAACAACTTTTTACGGACTATAGTGGTAAATATCAAGATTTAAAACAACAAATATCCATTCAACCAGATAAGGACAAAACATCTATACTTAATGACATTGATTTTGAATTGGAATTGATACAAAAAGATACCATCAATGTGACTTACATTATTCAATTATTGATAAAATTAAAGTCTAGAAACAATTCAAAAGACAAAGAAACCATTGAAAAAGAAGTGGCTAATTTATTAAACAGCCAAGTTTCATTAAGAAGTAAACGAGAATTAATTGATAAATTTATTCAGGAAAATTTACCTATAATTGAAGATACTGATAGTATTCCTGATGAGTTTGAAAAATTTTGGAACGAAGAACAAGTCAAAGCTTTTAAAGCATTGGTCAACGAAGAAAAACTTTCTGAAGAAAAAACAGAAAAATTACTTGAAAACTACCTTTTTGCAGAAAGAGAACCTTTACGAGATGAAATCCTAGAATTAATAGAAGGCGACAAACCATCTATCTTGCATCGCAAAAAAACAGGAGATCGAATTTTGAGCAAGATTATAAGTTTTGTAGATACTTTTATTAATGGAGTAACTGGAAAATAGACCAAATTACTATTTTATAAACATTATTATTTAAAATGATCTTTTTGTTCAAAAAATTATATTTACAACGATGTATGTTTATTTTAAAACAATTTGTTACAATTTGTTAGTTTTATATTTATCTATTGTAGTATCAATAAAGAATAATAAATTTGTGTAAAAATAATAGCAATGCAATCAAAAGACTTACTTCAATTAGCAGATCAATTTGGCAGTCCCTTATATGTATATGATGCCGAGAAAATAAAATCACAATACGAGAGATTAACGAAAGCTTTTTCTAAAGTAGAAAAATTGCGTATCAATTATGCTATGAAGGCGTTATCTAACGTTGCCATTCTTCAATTGTTGAGAGAATTGGGATCTTGTTTGGATGCTGTTTCTATCCAGGAAGTACAACTAGGACTTCACGCTGGATATTCTCCTGATCAAATATTTTTCACGCCTAACGGTGTTTCTCTTGAAGAAATTGAAGAAGTACACGCTTTAGGAGTTCAAATAAACATTGACAATTTATCTATATTAGAACAATTTGGAGCAAAACACCCAACTGTTCCTGTATGTATTCGTATTAACCCTCACGTTATGGCTGGTGGAAACGAAAACATTTCAGTAGGTCATATTGATAGTAAATTTGGTATTTCAGTTCACCAATTACCACATTTAGTGCGTATTGTTGAAAACACTAATATGAACATTGTAGGTATTCACATGCACACAGGTTCTGATATTTTAGATATTGAAGTATTCTTATATGCAGCTGAAATCTTATTTGATGCAGCTAGAAATTTCAAAAATCTTGAATTCTTAGATTTTGGTAGCGGATTTAAAGTTCCTTACAAAAAAGACGATATCGAAACAGATATTGAAGAATTAGGTAAAAAATTATCTAAAAGATTCAATGCTTTCTGTGACGAATACGGTAAAGAATTGACTTTAATTTTCGAACCAGGGAAATTTTTAGTAAGTGAAGCAGGTTTCTTCTTAGCAAAAGTAAACGTAGTAAAACAAACTACTTCTACAGTTTTTGCAGGAATTGATTCTGGTTTCAACCATTTAATTCGTCCAATGTTTTACGGTTCATCACACCACATTGAAAACATCTCGAATGTAAAAGGAAAAGAGCGTTTTTACTCTGTAGTAGGATATATTTGCGAAACAGATACTTTTGCCAGCAACCGTAGAATTCAGGAAATTGCCGAAGGTGATATCCTTTGTTTCAGAAACGCAGGAGCATATTGCTATTCTATGTCTTCTAACTACAATTCAAGATACAAACCAGCTGAAGTATTGTGGATTAATGGAGAAGGGCACTTAATTAGAGCTCACGAAACATTTGAAGATTTATTAAAAAATCAAATTCCATTAGCTGCTACTGCAGCAATAGGAAAATAATAAAATCAAACTATAAAAAAGGGACTTATTTAAAGTCCCTTTTTTTATGCTTTTACTTTTCTAAAATCTCTGTCAGCACATTGGCATCAGTGCCATTCGGGAAAGTAACTTTAATTTTTTGAGCTATTGTTGGCGCTATTTGAGTAATAACTTTTTTATCAAAAGATTCTCCTTTTTTAATATTCCAGCCATAAAACAACAATGGCACATGCGTATCATAACTATAAGGAGTCCCATGCGAAGTCCCAGTTCCTTCATGCTCAATATAACCCGCTTTGTCAAGAATGACCAATTCCCCATTTTGCTTTGGATCATAACCTTTAGTAATATAAGTTAAAAAATAATCTGCGGTTGTTCCTGCCAAAATTTCTTCCTCAGTATAAACCCGTTTTACTTGTGGTAACTTCATCAAGAAATCCTTAAAGGCTAATTTTACCTTATCCAAAGAAAGTCCTTTATCTTGAATTTGCTTTTTATCGAAAAACAGATTGAAATTAGAATAATTCAATACTAAGTCAGTTCCAAAAGAAGTTTTAGAAAACTCATGTAACTTCTTAGACAATTCATTATAATCTATAGCTTCTACAGCATATTTATTGTCTTTTAAATAATTCACATTTTCAGCAGCAGCATGATCAGCAGTTAAAAATAAAAGATAATTCCCCTTCCCTACTTTTTTATCTAAATAAGACAGGAAATCAGCAATTGTCTCATCTAAGCGTAAATAAGTATCTTGAATTTCTCTCGAACGCGATCCTGTTAAATGTCCCACATAATCCGTTGAAGAAAAACTGACTGCTAAAAAATCGGTATCATTATCTTGTCCCAAACTTTCATTTGCAATAGCTTCTTTGGCAAAATCAGCTAATAAATCATTTCCAAAAGGAGTTGACTTTATCACCTTCGCTCCTTTTTTAGCATACATTTCTTTTAAATTATATGGAAAAACCGGCTTTTTACTTCCATACAAAAGCCCTTCATACGAATTATCATCGGCTAAACTTTTATCATAAACGGATTCCGGCTTAAGCAAAGTCCAATCTTTATTTAAATAGGTTTCGTAATTTTTCTTCGAATTAAATTCAGAAACCCAATTAGGCAATTGCTTTCCATAAAAAGTACTGGATATAAAATTTCCCGAATCACTCAACCAAAATGCCCAATTGGCAAAATGCCCAGCCGGAAGTATCGCTCCTCTATCCTTAGCACTAATACCAATAACTTTTCCTTTAAAATTCGTTGCCATACGCAATTCGTCAGTAATTGTGGTGCTTTCCAAATTAAGTGGAGACATTTGTCCTTCGTCTGAATCGCCCGTTCCTAAAATAGAAACCGAAGCATCATCAGTACAATATCTGGATTTACCAATCGTTTTATCAAACCAGCTATTCCCCACAATTCCATGAATAGCAGGTGTCGTTCCTGTATAAATTGATGCGTGACCCGGTGCCGTATAAGTAGGCATATAATTATAATGTGTATTATGAAAAACATAACCATCATTCATCAATCGACGAAAACCATTTGCCGAAAAATCATCCGAAAAACGATAGAGGTATTCCATCTTCATTTGGTCAACAACAATCCCCACTACCAACTTCGGTCTTTGTTGTGCATTAGTATTAAAAATTGCAATTGTAGTAAATAGTAAAAATATTTTTTTCATAATAATTTAGGTATAGAAAACAAAAATACAAATTAAACACAGAGTCTACATCAGGAAATTATCATCTAAGCACAGAAAAACAAACCATAAACAACTTCTAGCATTAGAAAGAAATACTGAAAATCTTGATTTCAAATCAAAGTTTAAAAAGTTACTTTTGTATTTGTACTTTTACAATCATCCTACTATTAGAAAATCTTTGTTCGAAACAAGAATATAATGAAATACAATTCGATCTCTTTTTTAACTTTCTCATCAAAAAAATATTTTTTTGTCCTTTTACTTATCCTATCGGTAACTTTAAGTTCATCGGCAGCTTCTGGAAAATGGACTAGCAAAACCACAGGCTCTACTATAGAATACAAATCAACCGAATCGAAAAAGCCTATAAAAGATTACGCCGGGAATTATCTAACGGTAGTGTATTTAAAAAATCTTGCTATTAAAAAAATTGGCCGAAACAGCCTCAAAAAAGATGTAAATTGGTTGCTCGTTCAAGGCTATCGCGTAATTGAACTTAATTATGCTAAAAACAGCAATGCAAAAGCGCTAAAAATAAACGAGGACATCATAGCAATCAACGATTCTATAGGGGCTGGAAATTTTTGCGGTTATAAAAACTGCTCTCAATACAAATCTTATGTTTTATTTGAAGGTTATCGAATAGCCAGAAACGTAAGCTATTTTGTTGATGATCCAAAAGTCTACAATACACCTGAACAATATACCGTTGGCGATTCTTTGCACATGGATATTATTTATCCAGCCAATGCTGCAGTTAAAGTACCTGTAATTCTATCTTTTTCTTATAGCAACAGCTATGCCAATTACGACCCAATTAAAGGCACACTAAATGATGCCTATAAAGACCAAAGACTTAACCTTGCCTATTCTTTTGCAGGTTTTAATGATTCCTTTCTCGAAGGTGCTCCTGCTAACGGAATGGCTTGGGCAATAGCGGACCATCCTAAATATTGTCCTTGGGGAAAAGGAAAACCCGTTAACGGAGCTAATGATACTTACAAATCTTATGAAACCAATCCAGATGCGGGACAAAAAGTAAAATCGGCTATTCGAACCTTGCGTGCTTTGGGTAAACAAATGGGACTTTCGGGTAAAATAGGCATTTTTGGATTTTCCAGAGGATCCACCGCAGGTTCAATGGCTATTGGAGATAAAAAAATTACTGAACTAGAAAACGCAGGTTTCTACATCGGAGTTTCTGATGATGTGCAGGCTGCAACACTAGGACCAGGTGTTTTTGATTACACTCTTATTTACAACACTGCTGATGATGGAGACAAAAATTTAGAATTGAGATGTCCTTGGGCTTGGGGTTCATTAGAAGAAAACAGAAAATTATGGGAATCAATGGGTTCTTCTTATTTGGTTGAAACCAAAGCAACAGCTCCTACTCTATTTTTCTATAATACAGACGATGATCCTTATTATCAAGATCAAATTACACATTTTAAAGCCAAATTAGACCATTTAGGTATTCCAGCATCTACTTTGGTGAATTATGGGAAAGGACATGCTATTCCGCAAACGGCTTCCAGCTTAAATACGCTATATAGCTTCTTTAAAAACTACCTTAATCCTCCAAAAGTCATCAAATAAAAAGAGGTTTTTACTTAAAATCAGCGAAATTATTCCTGTGAACCGTTCCAAAAGTCATTTTTATCTGCAAAATGATTCCTAGCTCACTGACTAAAGTGATTCGCTATTTTATTGCTCCAACAAGTACGACAAAACTAACTTTTTCGGAATAAAAAACAAAAACACACTACTAATCAAACAATTACAACGAAAAACCACAAACAAAAAACAGCTTTTTTCAAACTACAAAAATTCTGTTAAATAAATATCAAACAACTTACGAGCCTTTTGTTGATTTTTATTTTTATTTATTCCAAATAACCCTTTGAAAAACCAATTTCAGGTTATACATTTGCATCGTTATTTTAAATAAATCCAAATAAGATATAAAATGAAACGAATCTTACTTCCATCAATAGCATTATTATTTTCTCTAGCCACTCAAGCCCAAGAAGTAGCTTTAGCTACAGATCATAATAGTTCAAAAGAAATTAACGAAACTCCTTTTGACACTATCAAGAATAAAAAAGGACAAATTCTTAGAGAAGTTGTTATTACTGGAAACAAACCTCAAAGACCTGTTTCGGCATCAAGATCAGGTATTAAATTAATGGATTTACCACAAAGTGTCCAAGTCATAGATAATGAAATTATAAGTCAACAACAAGCCATCCGCTTAAGCGAAGTTATCAAAAATGCTAATGGTGTTTATGTTGGTTCAGCTCGTGGTGGTGCTCAGGAATCATTTTTCTCTAGAGGATACGACATGTCTGCTAATAATATGTTTAAAAATGGATTCCGTTACAATGCAGGTTCAATTCCAGAGGTTTCTGGTTTAGAAAAAGTAGAATTCTTAAAAGGAGGCTCAGCCTTATTGTACGGGAACGTTGCTCCAGGAGGAATTTTGAATTTGGTAACAAAAACTCCAAAATTCACCAAAGGTGGAGAAATTACAATGCAAGCTGGAAGTTATGATTACTACAAGCCATCAGTAGATTTCTATGGTCCTTTAAACAAGTCAATCGCATATCGTTTTACAGGATCTTATGAAAACTCAAAAAGTTTTAGAGATTATGTAAAAAACGAACGTGTCTATATAAATCCTTCCTTCCTTTTTAATATAACTGACAAGACTCAAATTACAGTACAAGGAGATTATTTAAGTGCCGATTGGACTCCTGATTTTGGAACTGGAATTGTCAATAATACTAAAACTATTTTAGATATTCCTCGCAATACTTATTTTGGAGCCCTTTGGTCTAACGGAAATACAAAATCAGCTAGTGCATCTATTTTATTCAACCATGATTTCAATAAAAACTGGAAATTAGCTTTCAATTCTTCTTTTCAATCCTATAGAAGAACACAAACATCAACTGCACAATTAAGCACAGTAGCTGCTAATGGTGACTGGAAACGTGGATTAACAAAATCTAACGCTGCCGAAAGAATATTGGGAGACCAATTGAGTTTACAGGGAACTTTCAATACAGGAAGTATCAAACATCAAATATTTACTGGTGTTGATTATGAAAATTCAATGGCACCAAGTTATACATTTGGTTTTTATACTGCAGCAACCCCAGCAGATCTTGTAACTACAGAAGCTAAAGCTATTAATTTATTCAACTATAATTACGCCACTGAAAGTCGCGATATACCATTTAGCAGTAGAATAACACAATTAGCAACTACCGATACGCAACGTTTTGGAGCTTATGCTCAAGATTTAATTTCAATAAATGAATATATCAAAATTTTAGGAGGTATTCGTTGGTCTTGGCAAGAAAGCGAAGTCACTACAACCAAAGAAGTAATCGAAAAAATTGCTGGGAAGAACACTATCACAACAGCTTATGAAACTGCAAAGCCTACAACAGGAGCTAAAGCATTAAACAGAGCCTACTCTCCAAAAGCAGGATTAGTAATACAACCTAATAAAGATTTATCTTTATTTGCCAGTTACTCTAATTCATTCACTCCAAATACAGGAACCACTGTTGATTTAAAACCATTAGATCCTTCAATAATCGATCAATATGAAGTAGGTATCAAAAAAGATTTCTGGAGAGGAATTTTAAGTACCAATGTAACATTATATCAAATTAAAAACAACAATCTAGCTCAAACTGCTCAATTTTTAGCGGATGGTGTTACACAAAATGCTACAACTACTTTAAAAGAATTAGTTGGAGCTACAAAAGGAAAAGGAATAGAAATAGATGTTACTGCTAAACCAATTGAAGGTTTAAATATTATGGCAGGTTATAGCTTTAACGAAACTAAAGTTTCAAAATCTTCAGGTACAAATGGTAGCCTTATTGTGGGAGATATTTTAGCAAGAACACCGAAACATACTGCCAATTTAAGCTTTTTCTACAAATTACCTAGTGGAGCGTTAAAAGGACTTCGTTTTGGAGCAATCGCAAATTATGTAGGTGACCGTACAGGAGGTTGGAATGACGATTATTTATGGACAGCTGTTACACCAGCAACCAATCCTCCAACTTACGTAGTAACTATAAGAGACCGCGATATCCCATTAGAAGGTTATACTACAGTTGATGCGTCTGTGGGTTACGAATGGAAGAAATTCTCAATCTTATGTAAAGTATCAAATATTACTAACGAGTTGAATTACACAGTACACGAAAATTACAGTGTGAACCCAATTGCTCCTCGTCAAATAATGGCAAGCTTAAAATACAAATTATAAGAACCGTTCTGGTTTTCTCTAAAAGCTCCTATTTGGGAGCTTTTTTTGTTTTAAAACTATCGAAAAAAATAATTATATTTAAACTATTCTCAAAACCAATTATTTGCAAACATGAAAAAAATAACCAAAGAAGACATTAGTCAAGAAATATTTGACTTATATGATGATTATGCACATAACAAAATTGAAAGAAGACAGTTTATTGAAAAGCTTTCGGTATTTGCTGTTGGAGCACTCACCTTGCCTTCCTTATTGAGTTTTATCACTCCCGATTATGTAAATACTACTCTCATAAAATCCGATGACCCAAGAATTGTTTCGGATTATATTACTTATGACTCTCCAAAAGGTGGAGGAAAAATCAAAGGTTTGCTTTCTAAACCTAGCAAAAGCAACAAAAAACTACCCGGAGTAATCGTTGTACACGAAAACCGTGGCTTGAATCCATATATCGAAGATCTAGGACGTAGAACTGCAATTGAAGGATTTATTAGCTTGGCGCCAGATGCTTTGACTCCATTAGGCGGTTATCCTGGAAATGATGACGAAGGCAGAGAAATGCAGAAAAAAAGAGACCGATACGAAATGTTGGAAGATTTCATTGCAGCTTACTATTATTTAAAAACTCATCCTGATTGCAACGGTCACATTGGAGTGGTTGGTTTTTGTTTCGGTGGATGGATTGCTAATTTGATGGTGGTTAAAATTCCAACGCTTAATGCTGCTGTTCCTTTTTACGGAGGACAACCAACTGCGGAAGAAGCTGCTCAAATTAAAACGCCTTTGTTATTACAATATGCCGGCTTAGACACGAGGGTAAACGAAGGTTGGCCAGCCTTTGAAGCCATTTTAAACCAAAACAAAGTTCCAAATACAGCCTATATTTATCCAAATGTCAATCACGGATTTCACAATAATACCACGCCACGCTATGATGAAAAAGCAGCCACTTTAGCCTGGACAAGAACGATTGAGTTTTTCAAAGAAAAATTAAAATAAAACGAAATAACAGAATTGAAATTTTAATTTAACTTTCAAATCATTTAATAGTACCTTTGCAGTTCAAATAATAAAAATGAGATTACACAGAAACTTAGTATACACTACTATCGATTCTCTAAATGCAATATTTAACGAAGGAGAATACGCAGATAAAGTAGTTGCAAGAGCACTAAAAAAAGACAAGCGTTGGGGAAGTTCTGACAGGAAATTTGTCGCTGAAACCATATACGAAATTGTTCGTTGGAAAAGATTATATTCAGAAATTGCTGAAGTAAAAGAGCCTTTTGACAGAGATAATCTTTGGAGAATGTTTTCGGTTTGGGCTGTTTTAAGAGGATATCCAATTCCCGATTGGCGTCAACTGGAAGGAACACCTGAAAGAAAAATCAAAGGACGTTTTGACGAACTTTCAAAAATTAGACCGCTTAAAGAATCTATTCCAGACTGGATGGATGAATTAGGAGTAAAAGAATTAGGCGAAAAAGTTTGGGCTAAAGAAATTACAGCTCAAAATCAACCTGCCAAAGTAATTCTAAGAACCAATACACTAAAAACGACTAAAGAAGCTTTAAGAGCCATTTTAATGGATTTAGATATCGAAACCGAATATCTAAAAGACCAGCCAGATGCTTTGGTTTTAAAAGAACGCGCGAATGTTTTCATGACCGATGCTTTTAAACAAGGTTTCTTTGAAGTTCAGGATGCCAATTCACAATTAGTTGCGGCTTTTCTTGATGTAAAACCAGGAATGCGAGTAGTTGATACTTGTGCTGGTGCTGGTGGAAAAACTTTGCATATTGCGGCCTTAATGGAAAATAAAGGACAATTAATTGCAATGGATTTATACGAAAGTAAATTGAAGCAATTAAAATTAAGAGCCAAACGTGATGGTGCTTTCAACATTGAATACCGCATTATTGACACAACAAAAGTGATCAAAAAACTGCATGAAAAAGCAGATCGTGTATTGATTGACGCACCTTGTAGTGGTTTAGGGGTTTTAAAAAGAAATCCTGATGCTAAGTGGAAATTGAAACCTGAATTTATTGATAATATTCGAAAAGTACAATCGGAAGTTTTAGAAAGCTATTCTAAAATTGTAAAACCGGGTGGGAAATTGGTTTATGCTACCTGTTCTATTCTTCCTTCTGAAAATCAAGAACAAGTAGCCCGTTTTTTAACTACTGATATTGGAAAACAATTCACATTTATAAAAGACCATAAAATTCTGGCTTCGGAATCTGGTTTTGACGGATTTTATATGGCTTTGATGGAACGTAAATCTTAAATTGCAAAAACAATAGCAATATAAAAAAGCAATGAATTGTATAATAAAAAACTCCAATTTCACATTCGAAATTGGAGTTTTTTATTATTGAATTTTGTCATTGAAATTGACATTGATTTTAGTCATTCATTGAAATCAAGAACTCCTCATTATTTCTAGTTTTTCTAAATCTATCATTGATAAATTCCATTGCTTCAACTGGATTCATATCAGAAAGGTATTTTCTCATAATCCACATTCTTTGCAATGTATCTTTATCAAGAAGCATGTCGTCTCTTCTGGTGCTTGATGAAGTCAAATCAATAGCTGGGAAGATACGTTTGTTAGCAATTTTTCTATCTAATTGCAATTCCATATTACCTGTTCCTTTGAACTCTTCGAAAATAACCTCATCCATTTTTGAACCGGTTTCAGTCAAAGCTGTAGCAATAATACTCAAAGAACCACCTTTTTCTACATTACGCGCAGCTCCAAAAAAGCGTTTTGGTTTTTGCAACGCATTGGCATCCACACCTCCACTCAACACTTTTCCCGACGCAGGTTGTACTGTATTGTAAGCTCTTGCCAAACGCGTGATAGAATCTAACAAAATCACTACATCATGACCACATTCTACTAAACGTTTTGATTTTTCAAGTACAATATTAGCAATTTTAACGTGCTCTTGCGGTTCTCTGTCAAATGTTGAAGCAATTACTTCACCACGTACTGAACGTTGCATATCAGTAACCTCTTCCGGACGTTCGTCAATCAATAAAACAATAAGATATACTTCGGGATGATTCGCTGCAATGGCGTTTGCTATTTCTTTCAATAACATGGTTTTACCCGTTTTTGGCTGGGCTACGATCATACCACGTTGTCCTTTTCCTATTGGAGAAAACAAATCGATAATTCGAGTTGAAATCGTACTTTCTCTTTCTGCTAATTTGAATTTTTCTGATGGGAATACTGGTGTTAAATGTTCGAACGAAATTCGATCTCTAACAACCTGTGGATCGTGTCCGTTAATTTTTAGCACACGAACTAAAGGGAAGAACTTCTCACCTTCTTTTGGAGGTCTTACCACACCTTTTACGGTATCTCCTGTTTTTAAACCAAACAATCTAATTTGTGAAGTCGACAAATAAATATCATCTGGTGAAGCTAAATAATTATAATCTGACGAACGCAAAAATCCGTAACCATCAGGCATCATTTCAAGAACACCTTCACTTTCTATGATTCCATCAAATTCAAAATCAGAGTCTCTAAAATTATTTTTCTTGTTTTTAAAATTAGAATTCTGGTTCTGTTGATTTGGATTCTGATTAGGATTTTGGTTCGGGTTTTGGTTTTGATTTTGATTTTGCTTATTTTGATTCGGATTTATTTTCTTCTGGGGAGCAGCAGGAGCAACAACCTCATTTTCAGTAGCTGAATCTTCTTGTTTAGCTGAGTCTTCTTGTTTTACTTCTTCAACAACAGGAGCGTCATTTACAACATCCTTGTTTTCTTTATTCTTTTTTAAAGCAATTTTCTTTTCGTAAGTCGCTTTATTAAACTTCACCACCTTAGCTTTTTCAGCAGCAACAGCTTCTTGTTCCGTCTCCCCTTTTTGTTCTTTTACATCTTGTTCAACAACTGTTTCAACAGGAAAATCAAACTTTTCGGTAGTGTTTTCAGTTAATTGTTCTTCGCTTTTTGAAGAAACTTCCACAGCCTTTTTTGAAATGGCTTGCTTTTTTACTGGAGCAATACGCACTCTTTTAGGTTTATCGTCAGCATCCTCCGATTTAACCGGACTAACTTCAGTAGCTGCCAAAGTATTTTGATAATCCAAAATACTTGTGATTAAGGCGTCTTTTTTCACACCGTTAATTTTTATTGTTTTAGCAGCTTTAGCTATTTGTTGAAGCTCAGAAAGCTTCATTTCTTTTAATGCAGAAATATCAAACATGAATGTTCTATGAATTTAATTAATTGGGGATTCTTAAAAAAGATAGGTAGTTTTTTTATTTTGAATTCACCGCAGTATGAAGTGCTTACGGTATTGTATTGCAATAATACGAATAAAATTTTATCATACAATAGTATTTTATAAAAAGAAAATATATTTTTGTAGAACAATATCGATAGTAATGATACAACGAATTCAAACAATATATTTACTTATAGCCTTTATCATCACAGGTGTTTTGCCTTTTATTTTCCCTTTATGGACTATGAATGATGGCAAATCGTTCTTGTTTATGCAAAGTCAAGTCTATGTTATTTTGTTTGGATTAAGCACAACTCTTTCGGTACTGAGTATTTTATCCTATAAGAAAAGACAAAATCAATTTGTTATTGGCAGATTGAATATCATATTAAATTTGATTTTATTAGGATTGTTTTTATATCGTTCGCTAAATTTATCTGGAGAAACAGCTATTGTTTCTGAGAAAGGTATTGGGATGTTTCTACCTATTATTGCTATCGCAGCATTAGTTTTAGCTAATAAAGCGATCAAAAAGGATGAAGATCTTGTAAAATCTGTGGACAGATTGAGGTAAACCTATAAATTTTAATTTATTAGTGCGAAGGAAACCCGAATGTAAAATTCGGGTTTTTTTGTGGTTTTTTTTATACATTTGAATGTAATTAGAAACCACCTCATGGAAACCCCTACACGAATTCATTTAGCTGACGATCATCAAGTACTTATTGATGGCATGCGTACTTTATTAAATTCTATTTCTAATTTTAAAGTGGTTGGATTTTCTTTAAAAGGAACAACTCTCTATGAAGAGGTAAGTAACAATTCCACGGACATTTTAGTGTTAGACATCAGTATGCCCGAAAAGGACGGCATTGAAGTATTGAAGGAATTTTCTAAAAAAGGTTTTCCCTGCAAAGTAATTGTACTCTCCACCTATGATGATTTAAAAATAATCCAAGAAGTCATGAAACTGGGCGCTAGTGGCTATTTAACCAAACAATGCGCTGGAGAAAACATTGTCGAAGCTATACAAGTTGTAAACCAAGGAGAAGAATATTTTTGTAGTCAGGTACGAGAAAAAATATTCTCTACAGCAACGAAAAACAATTCAAAATTAAATAAAAGCAAAATCAATCCTGATCATCAATTATCTTCTAGAGAAATTGAAATCATCACTTTAATTGCTTTAGAATTCAGCGGAAAAGAAATTTCTGAAAAACTATTTATAAGCGCTAATACAGTCGAAACGCACCGAAAGAACATTATGAAAAAATTACAAGCCAAAAACACCATTAGCTTGGTGAAGTTTGCCTTAAAAAACAATTTGATTAAGTCCTAAGCTCAATCATTTCAACTTTTTCATTTATGATTTACAAATGCATTTTCAGATTGTTATTCGTACTCTTAATTAGTTATAGTAACTTCTCGTTTTCCCACACAAAAAAAACTGCAAAAGAAGAAACAGCTGCTTTGTTAAAAGAATCGACTCGATTGATGCGAGCTGAAAAATTTGAAAAATCGTTAATATTATCTCGTAAAACCTTAAGTAAAGCTATTGCAATAAAAGACGACAATCTTATTGCGGCTTCTTACAACACCATTGCTGCTAATTTTGATCAATTAGCCGAATATGAAAAAGCGTTGTTTTACTACAAAAAAGGAATTATTTACGCTAACAGAACAAATAATCATCATCTTAAAAACTGGATAAACAATAACCTTGGCAATATCTATTGTTTTGACAAAAAAGAATATGCCAAAGGAATTTATTATTATAAAAAATCGCTTAAATACAGCACAAAAATTGCCGATTCGTCTGAAATTATTTTAACAAAACTCAATATTACCTGGGCTTATTTTGACATTGGTAAATTTAATTTGGGACTACCCTATTTAGAGTACATCAACAAATACCATAAAAGACATGGCGACAAATCAACTATTGTGGCATTAAACATGTTAAACGGCATGTATTATTCACATGTAAACAATCCTAAAAAGGCCAATTTTTATTTCGAACAAGCCATTCAATTAGGACAGCAAGGCAATGAAAAATCCGATTTGTCCTTTACCTATCAAGAGTATGCTAATTTTTTATTCAAAATAAAGAATTTCGAAAAAGCCTATCTAAATCTAAAAGCTTACAATGAAATTGCAAACGAACTCAATACAGAAGAAAAATTAAAAAAAATTAACGTTGCAGGTATCAACCTTGAAATTGATGAATACAAAAGAGAAATTGATAACATTAAAACGAATCACCAACTCTTATTAGAAAAACAATCTAAAAACAAGCTTATTAGCATTAGTATTATATCGATACTACTCCTAATCATTGTGTTTTCGTATCTGTATTTTCAAAATAGCCAATTAAAACAAACCAACAAACTCAAAGATATTGAGAGTAAAATTCAGGAAAAAATAATTACGGCTTCTATAGATGGACAAGAAATAGAACGAAAAAAAATCGCTGCCTTTTTACATGATAACATCAGTGCTTTACTCTCAGCTGCAGCTTTACATCTAACTATTTTTTCTTCAAAAAATAAAAACAATAGCGAAGAAATAACAAAAACTAAAGCTATTCTAATTCAAACACATTATAAAATACGCGATTTATCACATCAACTTACACCTTCATTATTGACACGTTTTGGATTATTTTACGCTCTTAAAGATTTATGCGAAATGAATTCTAACTCTACCATTCATTTCAATTACCATAGCAATGTTTCCGATGATACTCGCTACAATGAAGATTATGAAACGAGAATGTATTATATAATTAGCGAATTATTAAACAACATTATGAAACATAGTGAAGCCAGTAAAGCTAAACTCAGTTTAAAAGAAATAAAATCTAAACTACACATCCAGGTAAAAGACAACGGAAAAGGTTTTGAAATCAAACAATATCAAACCATTGAAGGTTTTGGTTTAAACCAAATAAAAGCCCGAATTAATACAATGGATGGAAAAATAAAAATTATTTCGAAACCTGGTGAGGGTACAACTATTGAAATAATAGCTCCTATTGGATACAAAGCAAAAGTAACGGTTTAATCAAACTCTTTTTTCAATTTCTATAATTTCCAGATCTTTAATCTTATCGCCTTCAATTACAAATCGCAACATGGTGCGCACTTGATGAAAACCACTTTTTCCGCAAGCACCAGGATTCATGTGTAAAAGATTATGCTTTTTATCAAACATGACTTTTAAAATATGCGAATGCCCACAAATGAATAATTTTGGAGGATTATCCGTCATTTCAGCTTTTATATTAGGATTGTATTTCCCGGGATAACCGCCAATATGGGTAATCCAAACCGAAACCTCTTCGCACATAAACCGATTGTGCAATGGAAATTCTAAACGTGCCTGAGCATCATCGATATTACCGTAAACAGCACGCAACGGTTTTAATATTTTAATGGTATCTGTTACTTCCAAATCGCCAATATCTCCCGCATGCCAAACCTCATCGGCTTGTTTTACATATTTTAAAATAGCATCGTCAATATGGCTGTGTGTATCCGAAAGTAAAAGGATTTTTTTCATTTTTTTTAGAGTCTAAGATTCCAGGATGCTAAGGTACTACCGTTTTTGTAAGGTTCAACAAAGATAATTTCAAAGTTTTTTCTGTAAAAAAACAACACCGAAATCTCTTTCATTTGCAATATGTGTCAAATGCGTTAAAGCATCTCTTAACAAAAACTTAGTATCATAGCGACTCAGTACCTTAGCTTCTTTTTTGTACCTTTGAAATTCTGAAACTTTGAGATTAAAAACTTGAGATATTTTATAAAATTAGCTTACAACGGAACTCCATATCATGGTTGGCAAATTCAGCCTAATGCAGCTTCAATACAGGAAACGCTGAATAAAGCCTTCTCGGTTTTATTGAATTCTGACATAAACTTAATGGGCGCAGGACGTACTGACACTGGAGTTCATGCAAAGGAAATGTATGCTCATTTTGATTTTGAAAACCCGTTTGACATTCCAAAATTAGTACACAAACTCAATTCCTATCTTCCTAAAGATATTGTTATTTACGCTATTTTCCCTGTTGACAGCGAAGCACATACTCGTTTTGATGCCACTAAAAGAACTTATGAATACCATATCAATATTTTCAAAGATGCTTTTTTGCAAGAGCAAAGTTGGTATTTCAGTCAAAGTTTAGATGTGGATTTAATGAATGAAGCCGCAAAACTGTTATTCAATCACACTGATTTTCAATGTTTCTCTAAGGTCAATACCGATGTAAATACATTTGATTGTACTATTTTTGAAGCTTATTGGACTCGAGGCGGAGCCGAACAGAGCGGAGCTAAACAGGAAGAAAACAAACTTATTTTTACCATTTCAGCCAATCGTTTTTTGAGAAACATGGTGCGTTCTATTGTAGGAACACTGGTAAACATTGGCTTAGGCAAAATAACATTAGCCGATTTCAACACTATTATCGAAAGTAAAAGTAGAGACAAAGCAGGTTTTTCGGTACCGGCACATGGACTGTATTTGACTAAAATTGAATATCCTTATTTAGAGGATTAGTACTTGGAACTAAAAACAAAAAAACTAAGGACTAGGAACTAAAAATCTAAAGACTAAAAAACTGAAATTAATTCAGCTTAAAAAAAATGAAAGCAAAAGCATTTGATACCCGATTATTCAAACGAATATTACAATATACAAAGCCGTACCAATGGCGCTTTAATGGCGTAGTAATTTTTGCCATTTCCTTATCTATTTTTGCAGCTTTACGTCCGTATTTATTAAAACAAACGGTGGACGGTTACATTAAAACCCATGATGCTCAAGGACTTTTGTTTTACATCAGTTTAATGGGAATTGTACTTTTGTTGGAGGTATTTTCACAATTTTACTTTGTGTATTGGGCAAACTGGCTGGGACAAGATATTGTAAAAGACATTCGAATTAAATTATTCAAACACATTTTGAGTTTCCGAATGAAATATTTTGATTTGGTTCCTGTGGGACAACTCGTAACCCGATCAGTATCTGACATTGAGTCAATTGCACGTATTTTCAGCCAAGGTTTATTTATGATTATCAGTGATTTGATGAAAATGGTGGTGGTGCTTCTTTTTATGTTTTACATGAACTGGAAACTGACTTGGATTGTAATTGTTGCCATGCCAATTTTAGTTTTTATTACTCGAATTTTCCAACGCAAAATGCAAGTTGCCTTTGAAGAAGTACGTACGCAAATTGCCAATATAAATACTTTTGTTCAAGAACGCGTTACCGGAATGAAGATTGTTCAATTGTTTAACCGTGAAGAAATTGAATCGGAAAAATTTAAAGATATCAACGAAAAGCACCAAAATGCCTGGATAAAAACCATTCTTTATAACTCCATCTTCTTCCCTATTGCCGATATTATTTCGTCGCTGACACTTGGATTTATTGTTTTGTATGGTGGTATTAAAATTCTAAATGGAGATAACTTCACCACTTTTGGAGATTTGTTTTCGTACACCATGTTTATTGGAATGTTGTTCAACCCTTTACGCCAAATTGCGGATAAATTCAATGAGATGCAATTGGGGATGATTGCTGCCAATCGTGTTTTTGAAATTATTGATACAAAAGATCAAATTCAGGATACCGGAAAAATTGAAGCGCCTATTTTTGATGGAAATATCACTTTTAAAAAAGTTCGTTTCAGTTATATCGAAAATGAAGAAGTAATTAAAGGTATTGATTTAAGCGTGAACTCAGGCGAAACTATAGCTATTGTAGGTTCTACTGGGGCAGGAAAATCAACTATTATTAACTTATTGAATCGTTTTTACGAAATAAAAAGTGGTACTATTTGTATTGATAACGAAAACATCGAAAACTATACTTTGAGTTCGCTTAGAAAACAAATTGCAATTGTATTGCAAGATGTATTCTTATTTGCCGATACCATTTACAATAATATCACGCTAAACAATCCTGCAATTACCCGTGAAGATGTGTATGCTGCCGCCAAAAAAATAGGGGTTCATAATTTTATTATGAGCTTACCCGATAATTATGATTTTGACGTAAAAGAACGCGGTGTGATGTTGTCTTCGGGACAACGCCAACTGATTGCTTTTTTGAGAGCTTATGTTAGTAATCCAAGTATTTTAATTTTGGATGAAGCTACCTCGTCAATCGATACCTATTCAGAAGAATTGATTCAGCGCGCTACCGAAACCATTACTAAAGGAAGAACTTCTATTGTTATTGCTCACCGACTAGCAACCATTGTCAATGCTGATAAAATTGTGGTTATGGACAAAGGACTCGTTGTGGAAGAAGGAACACATCAAGAATTGATTAATAAAGAATCCGGTTACTATAAAAACTTATACGATTCTCAATTTTCATTAGCCGAATAGTAAAAAATGAACAATACCGAAACCATCTTACAAGCATCTAAAATAAGCATTGGCTATACTCATAAAAAAGAGCAAACTGTTGTTGCTTCTAATATTGATTTGACCTTAGCAAAAGGAAAACTCATAGCTTTAGTTGGTGCTAATGGTATTGGAAAATCTACTTTATTGCGCACCATTACTGGAATACAAAAAACAATTACTGGAACTGTTTTATTGAACGGAAAAAACATTCACGAAATGAATGCTTTGGCTTTAGCCAAAAATTTAAGTGTAGTGTTGACCGAAAAATTACCACCAAGTAACCTAACCGTTTTTGAATTGGTTGCCTTAGGCAGACAACCTTATACCAACTGGATTGGCACCTTAACCGATGAAGACATTGAAAAAGTAAACCACGCCTTAGCACTTACGCAAATTGAACATTTGGCTTCCAAAAGGCATTACGAAATCAGCGATGGACAATTACAAAAAGTATTGGTAGCAAGAGCATTGGCACAGGATACGCCACTCATTATTTTGGACGAGCCCACTACACATTTGGATTTACTGCATAAAGTGGCATTATTTAAACTCTTGAAAAAACTCACTCAGGAAACTCAAAAATGTATTTTGTTTTCAACTCATGATATCGACATGGCTATTCAATTGAGTGACGAAATGATTATCATGACTCCTGAAACTGTAGTTCAAGATGAACCTTGTAATTTTATTTCAAAAGGAAGTTTCAATACGTTGTTCAAAGACGACCATATTGTTTTTGATGCTACAAAAGGAAAGTTTGTAATTAGTTAGTTTTTTTTAAGTCCTTAGTTAGTAGTTCCTAGTCCTTAGTTTTGGAATCTATTTTCTATATTCTGCTAACTGAAATCTGCCTCTTAGCTTCTCCAACTACAAAAGCCACCGAATTAGCAATATTAAAACTTCTGATTAAAGACGACATCGGAATTGTCAATTGATTCTTCTTATCGAATAACTCAAGAAATTCTGAACTCAAACCAACGCTTTCTTTTCCAAAAACCAACCAATCTCCATCCTGAAACTCAGTTTCTAAATAGGATTTCTCGGCATGGGAACTCATCAGAAAAACACGAGACTGATCGGGAATTTGAGCCATCCATTCGGCTACATTTTGATATTCGGTTACATCAAGGTGTACCCAATAATCCAAACCAGAACGCTTTAAATTTTTATCGTTGATAACAAATCCAAACGGATGAATCAGGTGCAAACGGCTTTCGGTTCCTACGCACAAACGACCAATATTTCCAGTATTATTAGGGATTTCAGGTTCTACTAAAACAATGTTTAACATTCTTAATTTATTTGGTTATTCGGTTATTTGATTATTGTCATTGCTATTTCCCTCGAAATCTTCAACTTCAATTACTTCTCCTGATTGTAAGTTATTCAAATATACACTTCCTATTCGAACACGCACTAAACGTAAAGTAGGAAATCCAACAGCTGCGGTCATTTTTCGCACTTGGCGAAACTTTCCTTCATTGACTGTTATCGAAGCCCAGGAAGTCGGTCCATGACGTTCATCTCTGATTTTTTTTCCTCTTGCTCCAAAATTAGGAACTTCTGGAATTAATCGGGCTTCACAAGGTTTGGTAATGTATTTGGTTCCATTAAAACCTATTTCGACTCCTTTTTTTATGTTGTCAATGGCTTCTTGAGTAATGATTCCATCTACCTGAACATAATATTCTTTATCGACTTTTCTGGAACGAATTTGTTCACTTACTTTTCCATCGGTGGTAAGTAACAATAAACCTTCGGAATCTTCGTCTAAACGACCTATAGCCATTGTTCCTTCCGGGAAATCATACAACTCCCCCAACAATTTCTTTTTTCGTTTCAATTCGTAAATAAATTGACTCAAATAACCATAGGGTTTATGAAGAATAAAATGCTGATGCGACATGGTTTGAAGTGAAATTTGCGCAAAAATACGCAAATAGAAGCTGTATTAAAGCATTTCGAAACGAATTAAAAAGATACATTCAAGCCAAAATTAAAAATCAACTGAAATTGATTGAAATTTTGATTTTGAACAGGCTGTGTGTAGTAATTCATTCCTGGTTCTACAAAAACCTTCGTTTTTTTAAACAATTCGTATTGTAAAGTGCTGCTCAATACTGTTCCAAAAACCACATCATTAACATCTTGATTTTTCCCTATCGAACTGTCGTTAAGTAAAACTTCATTCGAAATTGCTTTTCCAATAAATCCTCCAGTATTCATGTTAATCCGTGCTTTTCCTTTATTTAAAACAACATAAGAAACCTCCATTGGCATTTCTAAATACTGTACTTTTTGAGACAAATTTCCTTTTTCGTAAAAAGTACTCGCCATCATATTCATCTCTCTACTATTAGGAATAAATAAATAATTAGAATTAGTAGTTATTGCTCCCTTTTCCTGAGGTTGAGCCGAAGAAAATTTAGAAATATTAACCAAAGTTTTAGCCGAATTAATATACGAAACATTAGCCACTTGCTGACCTAATTCACTTATTTTAAAACCAGTGCTCACCGCCCATCGGCGATTGATTTTGTAATTTGCTTTCACACCATAATTATATCCTTTTTGGGATTCAATAGTATTCCCCAGCGATTTTTGCTTCTTTAAATTCTGCGAATTGTTTATTCCTGCAAATACTTGCATTGACCATTTATCTTCAACTAAAGCTATTTTGTCTTTCTTTTGCTGTTCTTTTTCTATCGCAGCCAGAGCATTTTCTTTCAAATCAGTTGCAGTCGGATTCTCTTTTATTTTATCATCAACAACTGTTTTTTCTGCTACGGTTTTATTCTGTTCCCTAATTAAATTTTCTTTTGCAAAAACTTCTTTTTCTTCCTTTTTAATTTCTTTTGATGCTACCGAACTTTCATTTTTAGTAACTGAAAAAGGAGTATTCTGGTTTGTAATTGTTGCTACAGCTTCATTTTTCGAATGAGAAACTTTTTGATTATTCAAATTATAAACAGCTGGTTTTGTTGTTGTTATTATTATTGAATTATTATCTTGTTTTTGAGTTTCATCGGACGCATTTGAATTTGAAAGTCTAGTATCTAAAACTTTCTTTGCTGTTCCAATTTTACTTTTTACACTTTCTTTTTCTATACTATCCACAGATCTTGATTGATTAACCAATCCGTTTTCATGCTCCACAGGAACTGCTATCGAGTTATTATCCGGATTAGAGTAAAAAGTAGCCAAAAGTCCTAATCCAACAACGAAACTTGCTGCAATAGCCCACCAAACAGGGAATCCCTTTTTGCTTTTCGGATTATCCAATTTTTCTTCAATCCCTTTCCATAAATCATCTGGAGGGTTTTTAGAAAAATCTTCCAAAGAAGAAATTAATTTTTCTATATCATCTTTTTTCATAGTCTCTTTTTAAACATCCTTTGAAGCCATTAATGCCAATATCTTCTTTTGTAAATTACTTTTAGCTCTATTCAAATTAGACTTAGAAGTACCTTCTGAAATATTCAACAAACCGGCAATTTCTTTGTGTTTCATTTTTTCGAAAAAATACAAGTTAAAAACCAGTCGGTATTGATCCGGTAACTGCTGAATACATTCTAATAATTTTTCTTGGGGTAGCGAAAAAGAATCTATTTCCTGGTCTTCGTCAACAAAATCTTCCTGATAAAGCACATCTAAAAAAGGAGTTTCTCTTTTTCTTTTATTCAATGTTTCTATCAATTTATTAATAAAAATACGTTTCAACCAGCCTTCAAAACTGCCTTCAAATCGATATTGACTCATTTTTTGAAAAGCAATTACAAAAGCTTCCTGAAAAACATCTTGAGCATCGGCTTCATTCTTCATGTATTTAATGCATAGCCCATACAATACAGGAGCAAACAACTGATAAATATGCTGTTGTCCTCCTCTATCATTTTCGATACACTTCTGAATGTAATGGTCTATTGGTTCTTTCAAAAAATAACTCTTAAAACAGTTTAACGTTAACAAATTTAAACATTCGCAACTTAAAATTACTTTGCATAAGTCAAAACATAGCCGTCAGGAAAATTATCCTGAATGCTCAAATGCTGGTTGTCTATATACTGAATCACATAGTACATCTCATTGAAAGTCAACAAATAATGCTCTTTATCATCAAAAATACTGTTTCCTAATGTTATTTTATAAGTATAACTTCCTGTTTCTAAACCATTCGTAAAAACGATGACTTTTTTATCAGCATTAAAAACTAATTTCTTTTCCACTCCTGTACTTTCGGGAGTTACAATATCCTTTCCGGTAATTCCGCCAATCGATTGTTTCCAATTCCAAGTGCCAACAATAGCCTCCACATTTTGAGTATTCTTTCCGTCATTTGTCAAAGAACAGAAAGTAAGAAAGAGTACAAAAACGCCAATAAAAAGAATCTTAACTTTTCTCATAATACTTCTTGCTTATATAGTAACTAGAGCAGTCATTCGGGAAAAGGTTGCGTGAGAAACTAAAAAAAGTAATTCCGTTCGAATAAAAAACACTTAAAATCGGCATTAATCTCTATTTTTGCTTACTCTACTTATAAACTTTAGCTATGTCAGATTTGTTTCCTTTTTTATTGTCTTTTATTATTGCACTCGCCATTGGTATTTTCATTGGAAAATTGATTTTTTCTGCTCGTTTTCAGTCCGAAAAAGCAAGTTTAGAAGAAAAATTAATCGCACTTACTTCGCAAACCAATCAATTGAAAGAACAATTTTCGAATGATAAAATGCAATTCGAAAAACAGTTAGAGAACAGCAATCAGGAAAAAGAATCCATTCGAAACGAAAAAGACAGTCTGGCAATCCAACTTTCGAAAAAAGAAGTCGATTTTGAAAATCTTTGGGAACGCAACAAAGAACAAAAAGACGAAGTGGAGAAATTACAGGAAAAATTCACTAAAGAATTCGAAAACCTGGCCAATAAAATATTAGACGAAAAATCGAGTAAATTCACCGAACAGAATAAGGAAAATATGAAAAACATCTTGTCTCCTTTGCAAGATAAAATTCAGTTATTCGAAAAGAAAGTCGAAGACACCCATAAAGAAAGTATTGATTACCATGCGGCTTTGCGCCAACAAATTCTGGGCTTACGTGAAATGAATATTCAAATGAGCAAGGAAACCCTAAACTTGACTAAAGCCTTAAAAGGCGATAGTAAAATGCAAGGAAACTGGGGCGAATTAGTATTGGAACGCGTTTTAGAAAAATCAGGATTAGAAAAAGGACGCGAATACGAAGTACAGCAAAGTTTCACTACCGAAGATGGAAATCGAGTTTTCCCCGATGTTGTGATTAATTTACCTGACGGAAAAAAGATGATTGTCGATTCTAAAGTTTCTTTGACCGCTTATGAAAAATACATCAATGAGGAAGACGACGATTTAAAAATTGCATATTTAAAAGAGCATGTCAATTCTATAAAACGCCACGTAGAACAATTAGGAAACAAAAATTATCAGGATTTATACCAAATAGAAAGTCCTGATTTTGTGTTGCTTTTTATACCTATCGAACCCGCATTTGCAATAGCACTAAACGAAGATACCGGATTGTACAACAAAGCATTCGAAAAAAATATAGTTATTGTAACTCCGGCAACCTTGTTAGCTACTTTACGCACTATTGACAGTATGTGGACCAACCAAAAGCAACAAGAAAACGCTTTTGAAATTGCGCGTCAGGCAGGAGCCTTGTATGACAAATTTGAAGGCTTTGTAGGTGATTTAATTAGAATAGGAAAGAAAATCGATGAAACCAAAATAGAATACAGCGGCGCCATGAATAAACTGGTAGACGGAAGTGGAAACCTGATTACCAGAGTTGAAAAACTAAAAAAGATGGGCGCCAAAGCAAAAAAAGCACTTCCTGAAAGTATTATCGCCCGAGCTGCTAAAAAAGACGACAACCATCTAATTGACTAAATCAACAGCTGTTTTCATTACATGATTAATTATGGAAACGGCTTTTATTTTAATTTTTTTCAGATATAAAATCGATTTCTAAACCAAAAGCTTTTATCCTAGATAAAAAGCATTAAAAACCGTTATTCTACTCAATCTTACCCCCTATTTTATTAGGATTTTTTTACTTTTTTTTCTAACTTTAAGTAGAAAAATGATGCTGCCATGAAAAATTTTCTACTCTCAATTTTATTATTTTTCAGTATCCCAATAGTTGCCCAAGATAAATTAATATCAACTAATGGCAATATTTCTTTTGAAGCATCAGTGCCTTTTTATGAAGCTGTTGAAGCTAAAAACACTCAAGTTTTTTCATTATTAAACATAAAAAAAAGTCAAATCATTTTTACAATTCAAATCAAGGATTTTCATTTTGAAAGAAGTTTAATGGAGGATCATTTTAATGCCAACTACATGGAAAGCAAAAAATATCCAAAAGCAACATTCAAAGGTGTAATTGAAAAATTTTCTATCAACAAAATCAATTCTGTTCCTAGCGAATTTTACATCAAAGGAAAAATTAATATTCATGGAGTAACTAAAAACATCCGGGTGCCTGCAACACTATCTAAAACTTCAACAGATGCAATTGCATTGCAATCTAATTTTTCCCTGGACACTGATGATTTTAAAATTGATATTCCATACATCGTCCGCAGCAAAATATCTAAAAATGTCAATGTAAAATTGGAGGCTTTACTCCAATAAATTTATCGGGACAAACAATCTTTTAGGGTAGCTTCCAAATTTTTATGTACAAATTGAAAACCTATTTTTTCTATTTTTTCCGAAGAAACTCTTCTTCCTGTCAACACTAACTTCGACATTTCACCCAATGCTATTTTTATCAGCAACGAAGGCACATTAGGCAACCACATCGAATAACCACATACCTTAGCCAAAGTTTTAGAAAACAACTGATTCGTTGTGTCATCAGTAATCGCAGCATTATAAGCTCCTGACATTAAAGGATTTTTCAAGGCTTCCAGATAAATGCGACACAAATCGTCAATATGAATCCAAGGCATGTATTGTTTCCCCGTGCCTAAAGCAGAACCTAGTCTTAATTTAAAAATGGGAACTAACTTTTTCAAAAAGCCATCCTCTTTTCCCATAACTAAACCTGTGCGGATTTTAACGGTACGGATTCCTAGCTTTTCAAATTGATTCGCTGCGGCTTCCCATTTTTGACAAGTCAGCCCTAAAAAATCATTCATAGGCTGCATTTCTTCACTACAAATTGCCCGACCGTTCATCGCTCCATAAATCCCCACAGCCGAAGCCGAAACAAAAGCTTCTACATTCCTATTGTATTTTAATAGTGCATTATAAATCAATTGTGCGGAGAGTTCCCTACTGGATACTATTTCTTCTTTACGTTTTTCAGCCCAGCGTTTTTCAGCAATATTAGCTCCAGCCAAATGAATCACATAATCGGCTTTTTGAATGGCTTCTTCCTCAATAAACTGCTTTTCCACATCCCAAGTGTAATAAAAGATATTTTCAGCATTAGCTCTTTTACTTCTACTCAATATAGAAACCGAAAAACCATTTGCCACTAACAAATCTGTTAAATGTCTTCCCACAAATCCCGTTCCTCCCGTTATCAAAACATTTTTTTTCATTACCATACATTTTACATCTCATTCAAAGATACGAAGATATTTTGTTTAACATTAACATATAATCGTTAAACAATTCAGTATCTTTATATTCTAATAAAAAAATGAAAACATGGCTACTAAGAAAACTAAAATAACAAAAGAATCTATTGTCTCAATGTATATGAATTTTGTCTTAGAACGTAATGAGAAACCTAAATCAGTATATCTATTCGCAAAATTAAATGGCTTTGAAGAGACCGAATTTTATAATTTCTTTGGAAATCTTGAATCCATAGAAAAAGAAATATACAATCAGTTTTTTGAAAAAACCATCGAATTATTACACAAAGACAATAATTACGAGTCATACGATATGAAAAGTAAACTACTGAGTTTTTATTTTACTTTTTTCGAATTGTTGGCTGCCAATAGAAGTTATGTAAGCATGAGTTTGAATGAAGGCAAAAATCAGTTAAAAAGCTTGTTGCTACTTTCGGGATTGCGAACCAATTTCAAAAAATTCATTGGCGATATAACTACGGATGATATCCGCATTCAACAAGAAAAAATACAAAATTTTCAAGATAAAGCCATTCAAGAAAGTGCCTGGATTCAGTTTTTATTCACCTTAAAGTTTTGGTTGGAAGACGGCTCTGCTGCTTTTGAAAAAACAGACATTTTTATCGAAAAATCAGTAAAATTAAGTTTCGAATTACTGAATGTTGCTCCTATCAACAGTTTAATCGATTTTGGGAAATTTATTTTTAAAGAAAAAATGCAATCTAAATAATGAAAACAATAGACTATATCCCAACATCAAAAATTGAACGAGCAACAAAACTGGTGCAAACTGGAGCCAAAGTTGGCGTGAATTACCTGAAATATTACGGCGAAAAAATGGTGAATTCTGATTTGAGTCGTGATAAACTCAATGAAGACAATGCTGAAGATATTTATGACGGACTGAAAAGTTTGAAAGGAAGTGCTTTAAAAGTAGCCCAAATGCTAAGCATGGATAAGAATTTCTTACCACAGGCTTATGTAGAGAAATTTTCTTTGTCTCAATTTTCAGTCCCTCCCCTTTCGGCTCCTTTAGTATTGAAAACCTTCAAGAATAATTTTGGAAAAACGCCTTATGAAATTTTTGACGAATTCAATCCTAATTCTGTCAATGCGGCGAGTATTGGTCAGGTGCATTTGGCGGTAAAAAACAACAAAAAACTGGCGGTAAAAATTCAATATCCCGGAGTTGCCAATAGCATTTCATCTGATTTGGCTTTGGTAAAACCAATTGCAATTCGAATGTTCAATCTGCAAGGAAAAGATTCTGATAAATATTTCAAAGAAGTCGAAGACAAACTCATAGAGGAAACCAATTATTTATTGGAACTCAAACAAAGCCAGGAAGTAGTTGATGCCTGCAAAAAAATTGACAATCTGGTTTTTCCTGAGTATTATCCTGAATATTCTTCAGAGAAAATCATCACGATGGACTGGATGACAGGCGTTCATTTATCGGAATTTAAAAATTCAGATCCAGAAATTGCTAATAAAATTGGGCAGGCACTTTGGGATTTTTATATGTACCAAATTCATATATTAAGAAAAGTTCATGCCGATCCACATCCCGGTAATTTCCTGATTAATGATAAAAACGAATTGGTAGCCCTTGATTTTGGATGTATGAAACAAATTCCAAATGATTTCTACATTCCGTATTTTGAGTTAGTCAACAAAGAAGTGATTGATAACCAAAAACTTTTTAGAGAAAAATTATTCGAATTGGAAATTCTTAGAACCGACGACAGTAAAGAAGAAATTGCCTATTTCACTCAAATGTTCTATGATTTATTATCACTTTTCACGAAACCATTTCAAACGGAAACTTTCGATTTTTCGGATGAAGTATTCTTTGAAAACATAGCACAATTGGGCGAACGTTTTTCTAAAGACACCAATCTTAAAAAAATGAATGGCAATCGAGGTTCCAAACATTTTATTTATATGAACCGAACGTTTTTTGGCTTGTACAATTTAATGTTTGATTTGAAAGCAAAAATTGTGGTGAATGCATATCAGAAATATTAATTTCAAAAACATGAAAAACATCGTCATCATTGGAGGTAGTAAAGGAATTGGAAGTGCTATTTTATTGCAGCAATTGGAAACTAATTGTGTTTATAATATCAGCAGAACCGCGCCCGATGTTTCACATCCTAACCTTAAACATTTCGCAGTTGATGTATTACAAGATTCCCTTCCAGAAATCGAAAACATCGATGCGCTTATCTATTGTCCCGGTTCTATTAATTTGAAACCTATCGGAAATTTAAGCATTGACGATTTTAGAAATGATTTTGAAATAAATGTTATTGGTGCTGTAAAAGCCATTCAGAAATACTTACCTACTTTAAAAAAAGGAGATGAACCATCCATTGTGTTGTTTAGCACCGTGGCTGCCAAAATAGGAATGCCTTTTCACGCGAGTATTGCAACTGCAAAATCGGGTGTGGAAGGGTTGGTGAAATCGTTGGGAGCAGAATTGGCTTCGGTAGTACGCATCAATGCCATTGCTCCCACGATTACCGAAACTTCGCTTTCGGCAAGTATTTTACGAAATGATCGAATGAAAGAAAATATGATAGAACGCCACCCAATGAAAGGCTATTTGAAACCTAATGAAGTAGCGGAAATGGCTGATTTTTTAATTTCAGAAAAGGCCAAATCCATCTCAGGGCAAGTATTCGAAATGGATTATGGTATCGTTAATTTTAAAATATAAAATATTAGAATGGCAGGCAGATTAAGTAGATTGATATTGATTCTTTATTTAAAAAAATCTATAAAATTCGTGGCAAAAAAAATAAACAAAAGCTTTGCAAAAAAATTAAAAGAGCAAAAATACCGTTATTATTTTTTTTTTAGATTCAATTGCCTTTGGCTTTAGCCAAAGGTTTTTCAAAAGTTTCATTTATTGGCTTTAGCCAAAATAGTCATATAAATTCGGCTAAAGCCAATTCAATATTAAACTTAAATTCCGTTGACTAAAGTCAACGACAATTGAAACAATAGTGCATTCTATTATAAAAAATCACAAACCATGAAAATTCTCTTAACAGGCGCAACGGGTTACATCGGAAAACGGCTCCTGCCTATTTTGGTAGCGCAGGGACACGAGGTTATTTGTTGCGTAAGAGATAAAAATCGGTTTTATTGTCCGAAAGAATTTGAAAATAGCGTCAGTGCGATTGAAGTTGATTTCCTGAATAAGCAAAGTTTAAATACCCTGCCAAACAACATTGATGCGGCTTATTATCTGATACATTCCATGTCGGGTGCTGCTTCAAATTATGATGAATTAGAAAGTCTTTCGGCTAAAAATTTTGTCGAAAGAGTCAATCAAACGTATGCCAAACAAGTAATTTATTTAAGCGGAATTGTAAATGACCAATCGCTCTCCAAACATTTATCTTCCCGAAAAGCCGTTGAGACTATTTTAAATACAGGAAATTACGCCACCACGACTTTAAGAGCAGGAATTATTGTAGGTTCTGGAAGTGCTTCTTTTGAAATTATTCGGGATTTAGTGAACAAACTTCCTGTGATGATTACCCCAAAATGGCTCAATACCAAATGCCAGCCCATTGCCATAACTGATGTCTTGGAATTCCTGACCAAATCCTTATTGAATCCCCTAACTTATCATCAGAGTTTTGATATTGGCGGTCCTGATATTCTAACGTACAAAGAAATGTTATTGGGTTTTGCCAAAGCTAAAAACCTAAAAAGATGGATTTTTACAATTCCTGTAATGACTCCCAAATTATCATCTTATTGGTTGTATTTTGTGACCTCAACTTCTTACAAACTAGCCACAGCATTGGTCATCAGTATGAAAGTAGAAGTGGTTTGCAGGGATTCCAAAATCAATGAGTTGTTACACGTTCAACCCATGACTTATGAGCAAGCCTTATCTCGCGCTTTGATAAAAGTAGAGGAAGACCAAGTCGCTTCGAGCTGGAAAGATTCCTTAGTTAGTGGACGATTTAAAAATAATATTTCGGAATACCTGAAAGTCCCTAAAAAGGATTGCTTCATTGATAGACGAAAAATGGAAATTGTGAATCGGGATTTTACTATTGAACGCATCTGGTCCATTGGCGGAGAAATCGGTTGGTATTATGGAGATTGGCTGTGGAATATCAGAGGCTTTATCGATAAATTATTTGGCGGCGTAGGATTAAGACGAGGACGAACCAACAAACACAGTATTCGTTCTGGCGATGTATTGGATTTTTGGAGGGTTTTGTATGCCAATAAAGAAAATGGGAAATTAGTGCTTTTTGCCGAAATGAAATTGCCTGGAGAAGCCTGGTTGGAATTCAAAATTATCAACAATACCTTGTATCAATCGGCGACATTTAGACCAAGAAGGATTTGGGGAAAATTGTATTGGTATTCAGTTTTACCGTTTCACGGCTTTATTTTTAAGGGAATGCTGCGAAGATTGATAAAATAAGCGCATTTTTGTTATTGCGAGGTACGAAGCAATCTCATAACGTATTCTCTTGTTAGTGTGATTGCTTCGTACCTCGCAATGACGTTTGTGTGTAATTGGAATTACTTAACTATTCCCGCCTTATAAGTCGCAACCGCTCTATCTCTAGCCATAGCATGATCGACCATCGGTTCGCCATAACCCAAATCAAATTCCGGAATCCATTTACGGATATAAATTCCTTTTTCATCAAACTTTTTCAATTGGATATCAGGATTAAAAACACGAAAATAAGGTGCAGCATCACAGCCTGTTCCGGCTGCCCATTGCCAGTTGCCAACATTGGCTGATAAATCATAATCCAATAATTTTTCAGCAAAATAGGCTTCGCCCCATTGCCATTGAATTAATAAATGCTTACACAAAAAACTCGCCACGACCATACGAACACGATTGTGCATATAACCTGTTTCATTGAGTTGACGCATTCCTGCATCAACCATAGGACAACCTGTAGTTCCAGTACACCAGCGCTTGAAATCTTCTTCGTTATTGCGCCACTGGATTCCATCATAAGCTGATTTGAAATTCTGAGTCACTACTTTAGGAAAATGATAGAGAATTTGCATAAAAAATTCACGCCAAATCAATTCACTCAAAAAAACCGCATTTATTTTTGCTGCAAAATGAATCATTTTACGAATACTCACGGTTCCAAAACGCAAATGTGGCGACAAATAAGAAGTGGAATCTACTGCAGGAAAATCGCGGGTATCATGATAATTTGTCAAAGCATCAAAGGTGTAGGGTTTCACTTTTATACTACTTTCTATGAAACCAATTTGTTCCAATGAAGGAAAAGCAAACTGACTTTTATAAAAATTAAAATATAATTCAGACGCATCAAATTCTAAAATTGGTAGATTTTGATAATACTTTTCAAGCCACTTATTTTTATAAGGCGTATAAACCGTATAAGGCAAACCATCTGCTTTTGTGATTTCGTTTTCTTCGAATAAGACCTGATCTTTAAAAGAATACGTAATACTTTTATTGGTTTCTAATAATTGACAAATGACTTCATCTCGCTGAATAGCAAAAGGTTCATAATCCTTGTTGAAAAAGACTTCTTTAACATCAAATTTGGCAATAAGGTTCTTCCAAACGTCCAAAGTTTGTCCTTTTTTAATTAATAACGAACTGCCAATTCCATTTAATTGGGTATTTATTTTTGCTAAAGATTCGTGTATAAAAGTAACTCTGGCATCATCTTTAGGCAAACTATCCAGAATGGCTTCGTCAAAAATAAACATTGGAATTACGGGATAATCCGATTTTAACGCATAGTACAAACCTACATTATCTTCGAGTCGTAAATCACGTCTAAACCAAAAAAAAGAAACTGCTGTTTTAGTCATTACTTTGAATTAAAAATTTCGTTTACTTTTTGCTCTCTGTATGCGAAAATTTCTTTGAGTTTGTTTTTAACTACTAAGGCATTTACGATTCTGCCAATAAAACCGAATGGAATAGCATAATGAACCAAATCAGTCATTTTTACACCATTTTCTGTTGGTTCAAAAAAATGTTTGTGATGCCATAACGCATAAGGTCCGAAAAGCTGTATATCTACAAAATAAGATTGCTCCTTTACCATAGTAATCTCAGTAACCCAAGGTAATTTTATTCCTAAAAATGGTGAAACTTTATATTGAATAATTTGACCAGCATACATATTTTTATTATCAAAATCGGTAATTTGAAATCCCATTGTTTTGGGAGTTATTTTTTGCAAATTACGTGGACTGGAAAAAAACACCCAACATTCTTCGATACTGGCATTGATATGTTGAACAGATTGTTTTGAATATACTTTCATGAGTTTGTTTTTTAGACAAAGTGGGTTTGCGTAAGGGATAGCAGTGAAAATCCTTTTATGTAGCGCAGCGAAATAAAAGATTGTAACGAATAGCCCGACCTTTTTAAAAAAACATTTTTCGTGTTTTTTTTAAAAAGGTTACGCCCAAATTATATTACATTTTATAATATTTAAAAGGCACAAAAAGCATCCCGAAACATTCACCTTCTTCTTTCCCCAGATGTTTGTGGTGCACTTTATGTGCTTTTCGCAAACCTATCAGGTATTTATTTTTGGTGTTCTTGAACCACTTGAAACGCTGATGAATCAAGACATCGTGAATCATGAAATAACAAAAACCATAAATGGTGATTCCTAATCCAATGAAAAACAAATAATTGAATCCACTTTCCTTTCCATAATAAAAAAGGACGATGCTAGGAATGGCAAAAATGACAAAAAATATATCATTGCGTTCAAAAATATGTTCGTATTTGGGCTGGTGATGGTCGGCGTGGAAGTACCACATTAAGCCGTGCATCACGTATTTGTGTGTTAGCCAAGTAACACATTCCATCACGAGAAAAACTGCTATTGTAATTAAAAATGAAATCATTTTTTAGTTTTTAAATCGTTTATTTATTCCATCAAACGCAACTTATAAGTCACAAAAGATTGGGCTAAAAGTGTCGCTTTGGTATAATTTGAAACTCGAATTCTAGTATTTCCTATTTCTTTACAAGGCGTATTTTCTAGTTTTTTGAGTAATTTTTTATAATAAATATAAGCGGTGTAAACGCCGAATTTAGCTTCAATTGGTAATTTTACAATTCCTTGATAAGCAATTTTAAAATCTTCTTTTATCTCGTTGATGATGGCTTTCTTTGTCTTTTCGTCAAAAGAATTCAAATCGACACCTGGAAAATAATTGCGGTTCAAGATCAAATTATCGTCTTTTAAATCGCGAAGGAAATTTACTTTTTGAAAAGCAGATCCCAATCGCATGGCTTCAGATTTTAAGGCTTCGTATTTATGATCTTTTCCAGCTACAAAAACTTTCAAACACATTAAACCTACCACATCGGCAGAACCGTAAATATATTCTTCGTATTCGGCTTTAGAATTGTAATCTAACTTTATCAAATCCATTTTCATGCTTTTCAGGAAAGCCTGAATCAAATCGTCTGAAATATTGTATTTCTTGACAGTTTGCTGGAACGAATTCAAAATAGGATTCAAACTAATCCCAGAACGGTATGCTTTGTAATAATCGGTTTCGAAATCATTAATTAGATTTTCTTTGTCATAACCATGAAAAGAGTCCACAATTTCGTCAGCAAAACGCACAAAACCATAGATGCTGTAAATGGCATCCCTGATACTTGGCGAAAGCATGTATACCGCCAATGAAAATGAAGTACTGTAGTCCTTAGTAACTAACTTACTGCATTTGAAAGAGACATCGTCAAATAATTGCTTCATAACTATACTTTTAGAAATTGTTTGTCTATCAAATTGGATACTAACTTTCCAGAGATCAATGCTGGAGGAACTCCAGGTCCCGGGACAGTTAATTGTCCTGTAAAATATAAATTACGAACTTTTTTGCTTTTTAGTTTTGGCCTTAAAAAAGCAGTTTGTAATAAAGTATTTGCCATTCCGTAAGCATTTCCTTTATACGAATTGTATTGCTCTACAAAATCGTTCTTGCAAAAGGATTGCTTAAATAAAATATGATCTTTAATATTTTGTTGCGTAATAGTTTCAAAACGCTGTATTATTTTGTTGAAATATTCTTCTCTTAATACTTCAGAGTCATTAATTCCAGGCGCTAATGGCACTAAAAAAAACCCCGATTCCATTCCCTCTGGCGCTGCCGTTTTATCAGTCAATGATGGAAAATTAGCATAAAAGAGAGGTTCGGCTGGCCATTGCGGTTCGTCATAAATGTCTTTTGCGTGTTGGTAAAAATCAGTATCAAAAAATAAGGCATGATGCGAAATGTTTTCAATCCTCTTATTAAAACCTACATAAAACAACAATGCCGAAGGCGCAAAAACACGAGATTCCCAATATTTCTCTGAATACATTCTGTGTTCTTTGTCTAATAAAGTTTCGGAATGATGGTAATCGGCACCACTTAAAACCAAATCAGATTCAATTCTCTCTCCATTGACAATAATGGCTTTGGCTGTTTTATTTTCGACAATTATTTTTTCAATATTCGAATTGACAAAAAACTGAACTCCCAATTCTGTTGCTAAACTTTCCATGGCACGAACCACATCAAACATTCCTGTTTTAGGATGCCAAGTTCCAAGTCCAAAGTCGGCATAATTCATAAAACTATAAAAAGAAGGCGTATCAGATGGTTTGGCTCCAAGGAACAAAACGGGAAATTCTAAAATTTGAATTAATCGTTCATTCTTGAATTTCTTGCGAACATCTCGACTGATGTTGCTAAAAAATTGTCCAATCTTCTTAGTCGTTTCTACTGTAACTAATTCTAATGGAGAAACTCCCGGGCGATACACTAAATCCTTTATTGCAATATCATAATTGCTTTTGGCTTCGACTATAAATTCTCTAAGGACTTTGCCACTTCCTTTTTCGACAGCTTCAAATGTTGACACAATTTCGTCCAGATTATCAGCAATAGCAATGAATTCATTGATTCCAAAATACACACGATAAGCTGGTGACAATTTTATAAGCTCATAATAATCGCTTGTTTTCTTTCCAAAATCAGCAAAAAAGCGCTCAAAAACATCGGGCATCCAATACCAACTTGGTCCCATATCGAATGTAAAACCTTCTTTTTTCAATTGTCTCGCCCTACCTCCTATAGTTTCGTTTTTTTCAAAAACCAAAACTTCGTGTCCGCTTTTTGCTAAATAACAAGCCGCAGACAATGCTGAAAACCCAGAACCTATGATTGTAATTTTTCTTTTCATTTGTTTAACAAATATACAAAAATATTAAACAAAATTACAGCCTTGATGTTAATTCTGCTATTGAACTAAAAACAGATACTTTACTTAAAAGTGATTCCGATTTAATATGAGGAACTAACCTACCGGTCAACCATAGTTCGGTAGTATTATCTAACAATTCATCCACCATTTCCTGAACATACTCGTTCACTTCATCTCTATCTGGCTTCACTGTAAAACAAGAAACATACACAATAGAACTAAAATGTTTTTTTAAATCTTTTAAATTATGGATAGGCATGCTTTCTCCTAAATAAATACTTCTATATCCTTTTAAAAGTATTTCATAGTGCATATACATTAATCCCAATTCATGAATTTCGTTCAAAGGAAGTGCCAACACAAAAACCTTATCTAGTTTTGTTGGTTGTAAAAACTGTAGTTTTTCTGAATTTAGAATGATTTTTTGTCTCAGCAAATAACTGATAAAATGCTCGTGAGCTGGCGAAATTGTGTCGGTTTGCCACAACAAACCAATTTCATCTAAAAGCGGTATAAACACCTGATGAAAAATTTCTTTAAATGATTTTTCTTCCGCTAACCAGTTATAAGTATTTAAAAAAAGCTGCTGATCAAAATTCATCATCGCCATTTTAAAAGCATTAATAGCGTGATTCTTAGAGTTTTTAGAAGATATAATTTGCTTTACGAGTGTTTGAATTTCACTCTCTGAATAAGTAGCGATTTTAGAAATCTTATAACCATACTCATGTAAAAAAGTAATGTTTAACAATTTTTGCAAACTAACTAAATCATACAATCTTATATTAGTATCGGTACGCATGGGTTCCAGAACCTGATATCTTTTTTCCCAAATACGAATGGTATGCGCCTTTATTCCTGAAAGATTTTCAAGGTCTTTTATACTAAAAACATTTTTTATATTGTTCATCTATTCAAACATATGATTAAACAAATATACGTTTTTACAACAAGAACCCATTAAGAAATCAAGAACATATTATAGAACACATTCTTCATAATGGTTCAGTTTATCCAAATCCAAAATAGTTTTAGCATTATCGTCACTTCTTTGATACATTGGTACAAACTTAGCTCCATAAACCACCTCATCAAATGTATAAGAAGTTCGAGTGGCTACAGTATTAGAAAACATATCATCGAATGTTTTTATATACACAAAAATCTCTCCTGTAACATTCAGAAAATCTTCTTTTGCAAACTCATACAAAGGACTTTCTTCAGTTATGGGATGTACTAATGTCCAACTTAGAGTCAAGGCATTGATTCTTTCGAGTTCTAACTTAAGAGAATAAAACTTATTTACTTTCACACCGTTCTCCTCTAGACTCATTCCTAAAGTCATTTTTGCTTCAGCATCGGTAAAATTGGTGTTTTTAAAAGGACTCAAACGAATCATCAAACCTGTACTTTCTCCATAAGGAGCAATAAGCGCATTGTGAGAAAATTTCAAAAAAGCAGTAGGCTTACTAAATCGTCCAAAAAACAATCCCGTAGCAATAGCAAAACTCAACAATCCTATTAAAGCTTCGGCTGCTGCCAATAAACTCGTTAAAAAACCAACCGGACTTATATGACCATAGCCAACGGTTGTAAAGGTTTGCGCGCTAAAAAAATAAGCCTGACCAAATTTAGCCCAATAACTAGCTGTCATTGGAATACCATCAAGGTGTTCTATTCCAATTCCGAAATAAGCCATAGCGAAAACCAAATTTATTCCCACATAAAAAGTAAGGATAACCATCATGAATTTCCAGGCAGGCATATCAATCATGGTATGATACCAACTGATGCGGTGCAAAAAGTGCATTCCTTTTTTTTCAACATTTGCCGTACCGTTTTTATTTACAAAACGTCCTCCGTAACTATTTGCATTAGTTCCAAATCCCGTATTTCTATCCAATACAGCTTGCAAGTTGATTTTATTTAAAAAAGCCATTTAATCGTTATGTTAATTTTTTAGTAAATTTAGTTAAAACACAATCAAAAAAGAATGCGATTGCTTATTTAAATCCTATGAAAAAACAAAGCAAAATTAAGAGCTTATTAATTTTCTTTTTTGCTTGATCAAAAAAGAAACAAAAAAAATCAAGTCTTACGCCTCCTCGTCGGTCAAATTAGTTTTCGAATACTAAAAGAAAATAACTCGCTTCGCTCAAACAGATTTTCTTTTTACGTATTCTTCAAACATTTGACGCTCGACTGCGGAAGCTAAGGACAGTTGAGTATTGAAGAATTTACAATTTAGCTAATATCACATATTTCTTCTGTACTGCCCACCTACCTCAAACAAAGCCGAGGTAATTTGTCCTAAAGAACATATTTTAGTCGCTTCCATTAAATGGCCAAATAAATTCTCATTATTGATGGCTGCCTGTTTAATTGCCTGCAGCAGTTCTTTTACTTTATCTTGATTTACTTGCTGTAAATTGCTCAACATTTTAATTTGGTATTGTTTTTCTTCCTCAGTAGCCCTAATGATTTCAGCAGGAATAATTGTCGGTGAACCTTTAGCGTTTAAAAAAGTATTTACTCCCATTATAGGTAATTCACCTGTATGTTTTAAATTTTCATAATACAGGCTTTCTTCCTGAATTTTAGATCGCTGATACATGGTTTCCATTGCTCCTAAAACTCCTCCACGCTCAGAAATTTTCTCGAATTCCTCCAGAACAGCGGCTTCTACCCAATCAGTCAAAGCTTCGATTAGAAACGAACCCTGCATTGGATTTTCATTTTTAGTGAGTCCAAATTCTTTATTAATAATAAGTTGTATTGCCATTGCTCTACGCACTGACCCTTCGGTAGGCGTAGTAATGGCTTCATCGTAAGCATTGGTATGCAAAGAATTACAATTATCATAAATAGCATATAGAGCTTGGAGTGTAGTTCGAATATCATTAAAATCAACTTCCTGAGCATGAAGAGAACGACCTGAGGTTTGGATGTGATATTTCAACATTTGTACACGTTCGTTAGCGTGGTATTTATTTTTCATGGCTTTCGCCCAAATTCTGCGCGCTACCCTTCCAATTACCGCATATTCAGGATCCAATCCATTGGAAAAGAAAAAAGACAAATTAGGACCAAAGTCATTAATATCCATTCCGCGATTCAAAAAATATTCTACATAGGTAAATCCATTGGCTAATGTGAAAGCCAATTGAGTAATTGGATTGGCTCCGGCTTCGGCAATATGATAACCCGAAATAGAAACCGAATAAAAATTCCGGACATCATGAGTTATAAAATACTCTTGCACATCTCCCATCAATCGCAAGGCAAACTCAGTGGAAAAAATACAGGTATTTTGCGCCTGATCTTCTTTCAAAATATCAGCCTGAACAGTTCCTCTAAGCTGTAACAAAGTCTTTACTTTTATTTCATTATACACCTCCAAAGGCAAAACAGCATCTCCCGTTACTCCTAGAAGCATTAATCCCAATCCATTATTCCCTTCCGGTAAATTACCCTGATAACAGGGTCTTTCAACCCCTTGTTGTTCAAAAACACAATTGATTTTTTCTTCGACCTCTCTCTCTAATTTATTAGCTTTAATATAAATTTCGCACTGTTGATCAATTGCTGCATTCATAAAAAAACCTAATACAATGGTAGCCGGACCATTAATAGTCATACTTACAGAAGTCATGGGATGGAGCAAATCAAAACCGGAATACAATTTTTTAGCATCATCCAAACAGCAAACCGCCACTCCTGCATTTCCAATTTTTCCATAAATATCAGGGCGTATGTTTGGATCGTTACCATATAAGGTCACACTATCAAAAGCGGTAGACAAGCGTTTTGCTGGAAATCCCGAACTCAAATAATGAAACCGTCGGTTAGTTCTCTCCGGTCCACCTTCTCCGGCAAACATTCGGGACGGATCTTCACCTTCTCTTTTAAAAGGATACAACCCGGCTGTAAAAGGAAATTCTCCCGGAACGTTTTCCTGTAAAGACCATTTTAAAATATCTCCCCAAGCCTCATATTTGGGCAGTATAACTTTTGGAATTTGAATATGGGACAAAGATTCTGTGTGGGTTGCCCTGCTTATTTCTTTACCTCTAACCTTAAACGTATACAGTGGATTTTTGTATTTATTTACTTTTTCATTCCAGTCTGAAATAATTTCCCAGTGATGCATTTCTAAATCCTTTTTCAGCTTCTCAAACTGATTCAATAAAAGATTTATAAAAATGCTATTCTCCTTATTTTCAACAACCACATCCGTAAGCAATGTTTCAACATCAATTCCCGTTTTATTGATAACAGGCATTTGCCCGGACAAGGATTCCAACGTTTTAAAAATCCCATATAATTTTTGAGCAATTTCTTGTTGGCTTTTTGCATTTTCATCATAATTCCGAATCGTTTCGACAATTTCAGACAGATAACGCGTTCTTTGTGGAGGAATCACATACACTTTCTCACTAATCTCAGATTTGGCTTCAAAAGTCGAATGTAAATTGGCTTTTGTTTTTTCGGCTATGGTATGTATAACCGCCTGATACAATCTATTCATCCCCGAGTCGTTAAACTGCGATGCGATGGTACCAAAAACAGGAAGATTATCTACATTAGCATCCCAAAGATTGTGGTTGCGTTGGAATTGTTTCTTCACATCCCGCAAAGCATCGAGAGCACCGCGTTTGTCAAATTTATTTATAGCCACTACATCGGCAAAATCAAGCATATCGATTTTTTCAAGTTGGGTAGCAGCACCAAATTCTGGTGTCATCACATACAAAGTCAGATCGGCATAATCTACAATGGCAGTGTCAGACTGACCAATCCCTGAAGTTTCAACAATAATTATATCATATTGCGCCGATTTTAAAACCTGAATAGCATCCTGAATCGATTTTGACAAAGTCCTATTCGATTCCCGGGTAGCCAATGACCGCATATAAACTCTGGAATTATCAATAGCATTCATTCGGATTCTATCGCCAAGTAAGGCACCACCTGTTTTACGTTTGGATGGATCAACGGAAATTATTCCAATAGTTTTCTCCGGAAAATCAATCAAAAAACGACGAACAAACTCATCCAGCAAAGAAGATTTTCCAGCACCTCCTGTTCCTGTAATTCCAAGAACAGGAATCCCCCAAACCCCCGAAGGGGGAGCTATCAACGATTGAGAAAATACTTTGTGAAATTCATCAGGATTATTTTCTGCCAACGAAATTAATCTAGCTATTGTATTTACATCTTTTTCTAATAGTCTATCCGTAATATGTAAAGCTCCCCCTTTGGGGGCTGGGGGGATAACATCACAACGTTCTAGCAAATCATTAATCATTCCTTGCAATCCCATTTTTCTGCCATCATCAGGAGAATAAATCGCAGTAATTCCATAAGCCTGCAATTCGGCAATTTCCGAAGGTAAAATAACACCACCGCCACCGCCAAATATCTTAATATGAGTTGCTCCTTTTTGCTGAAGCAAATCAAAAATGTATTTAAAAAACTCATTATGCCCTCCTTGATATGAGGTAATTGCAATGGCATTAACATCTTCCTGAATGGCCGTATTTACTATTTCGGCTGCACTTCTATTATGCCCCAAATGAATTACTTCTACACCACTGGCCTGCATAATTCTACGCATGATATTGATTGCCACATCATGACCATCAAAAAGAGCCGCTGCAGTTATAATTCTTATCTTATTTTTAGGACGATAGATTTTCATTGGTACAAATATTATTTTACTTCCATTTCGTTAATTATCCCATTGTGCTCAAAAACCACTTTTGTACAGAACGATTGGCATTTTGTATCAGTAGGATACCAATTACGGTTTTCGGCCGAAAGAATAAAAAGTCCGGTATCAGTTCCTAAAACAATAAACTTCTCGAGTTTAGGTTGTTTCGAAAATACCGAAAGAGTATACTTTGCAAACAATTCCTCACTAAAAACGGAAACATCTTTAGCTACAAAACCTATTTCGCTTACCGAGACTATAGAAGCACCATCAAATGCTGCATCTGATTTGTTATCCAAACAATAACGCGCCATAAACTCTACAACATTTCCATTATTATCATAGAAATAAAAAGACTTTGCGTCCCAATTATAAAAATCGGCAATTTTTTCCTGAGGTATTACATCTAATATTTCTACTTCTTTTTCCATGTAATCAAATGCTTCAAAAAGCTTATTATTAGGAATATCAAAAGCAAAATGATAAACTGCCCGGGTATTTTTTGAATATTTAAAAGTAAGTTTTGTTGAACCAGCAGCAAATGAAACAGTTGACTTATTGATCCAAAGAACAGCCAACCCCAATTTTTTATGATAAAAAGCAGCGGTCTCTTCGAGATTGGCAGTTAATAATTCAAGTACTACTATTTTCATTTTTTCTACTATGAATCACAAATTATCAATACAATTTAGAACTTTCGCAGTAGCCATATAAGGATTACTCCATTTTTTCAAAACAAAACTATGTTTGTGTATCTTTGGTCAAAATCAAATACACATAAAGTTATGAAAAAAATCGTATTATTCTTTATCTGCTTCTGCCTATTTAGTTGTGCCGAAATGCAACAGGTTTTAAGTCAAATGCCTCAAACCGGAACTACGGGAATGATTGATATTTCAGGAGGATTAAAAGAAGCCTTGAATAATGGTATTTCAAAACAAGTAAGCAAATTAACTGCTACAGATGGTTTTTATAGAAACGAAGCTGTTAAAATCTTATTACCGGAAGAATTAAGAAAGGTTGATACCGGATTGAGAAGGGTTGGACTAAGTTCGTTAGCCGATGAAGGATTAAAAGTATTGAATCGCGCTGCCGAAGATGCTGTAAAAGAAGCCACTCCTATTTTTGTAGATGCTGTAAGAAACATGTCGTTTACTGATGCAAGGGGGATTTTGTTAGGTAACGAAAGTTCGGCAACAACCTACCTGCAAAATAGCACGACTACTTCTTTATATGGAAAATTCAATCCTGTTATAAAAAGCTCTTTTTCTAAAGTTGGCGCCGACAAAGTATGGCAAAACATTATCACTAAATACAACAGCATTCCGTTAGTAAGCAAGGTAAATCCTGACTTGACTGACTATGTTACCAATCAAGCGATGAAGGGTGTTTTTAAAATGGTAGCCGTTGAAGAAAAAAACATTCGAACTAATATCAGTGCCAGAACATCACCATTGTTACTAAAAGTTTTTGCACTACAGGACAGAAAATAAAAAGTGTTAAGTACTTGAACAAACAAGCTAAATAGCATTTGTTTTATTAAAAAATAAGTTTAGTTTTGAATCCTTAACAACTACAATAAAAAATTGATTTCAATACACTTTGCGCAATACAATTAAAAAACATTAGCAAATAATTGAAAGCATGAAATAATTATAAAATGCAAAAAATAACGATACTTATCCATTGTGAGGATCAAAAAGGAATTATTGCCTCTGTAACTAATTATATTGCTTCTATCGAAGGAAACATTATCTATCTGGATCAGCACGTTGATGCTAATGAAAATGTGTTTTTCATGCGTTTAGAATGTGAATTTAGTACTCAAAACTGGGATTTAGAATTGATTAAAAAAGATTTCCAAACGAATCTGGCTGATAAATTCAATATGTCCTGGGAAATTTACACTCAGGAATACAAACCTAGAATGGCACTTTTCATTTCTAAATACGATCATTGTTTGTATGATATTTTAGGACGTTATAGTGCAGGAGAATTACCTTTGGAAATTCCTTTAATCATTAGTAATCACGAAGATTTAAAAGGTGTAGCCGAACGTTTTTCAATTCCATTTTTTCATATTCCTTTTAATAAAAACATCAAAGAAGAAGGAGAGAAACAACAAATTGCCTTATTGAAAGAACACAATATTAATTTTATTGTTTTGGCTCGATACATGCAAATTATTACTCCAAAACTAATTGAACTGTATAAAAACAAAATTATCAATATCCATCATTCATTTTTACCGGCATTTCCAGGCGCAAAACCGTATCATTCGGCTTTTGCCCGTGGCGTTAAAATCATTGGCGCTACCAGTCATTATGTTACTGAAGAATTAGACGAAGGACCAATTATTGAACAAGATATCACCAGAGTTTCGCATAGTCATTCGATAGAAGATTTTATTGTAAAAGGACGTGACTTAGAGCGCAGCGTATTGGCAAGAGCCATAAAACTGCATGCTGAACGTAAAACTATGGTTTACAATAACAAAACAGTTATTTTCTCTTAAACGGTAATTGACTTTGTTAAACAACCGTTTAAAACTTAACTTATAGCCAACAAAGTAATAACAAAACCTTAACAACAATTTCCTCTGTTATGTAGCATCTTTGCAGTGTAATGAACTGGTTATTTATTATATTTGGTTTTGGTTAGTTAAAAAAAGTGCTAGTATTTTCGAATACTAGCACTTCTTTATTTAAGGGCTTTCTTATTTTTATTTATTAAACACTAAAATTAAAAGCATTTTTATCAACTCTAAAAAAAAGAAGATAAAACTCCCAAAACCAGCGTTTTCACTGATATATCTTAGCTAATATCCTTTAAAATATCAGCCTATACTAGCAAGCAAAATGCTAAACTTAACATAAAAAACTAGGAATTTAATGTTGTGATAATGTAACTTTGCGAAAAATTTACTGTTATGAATGGACTATTGAAAGAGACAAGTGAAATTGAGAAATTACAAAACGAATTTAAAATTCTAACTGGAATAAAACCAAAAGAGACTACTAAAGCTAAAAAAAAGGAAGAAGAATTAGTTCTGGAAGAATGTGAATTATAACTTTTGGTGTAATTCTTTAAAATAATTCAAAGCTTTTAGCAAACGGCTTCCATGCCAGGAAAACATTTCGCCATCTACCAGAATTATCTTTGCTTGCTGACAAAAATTCGTCATTTCTAAAGCATCTTTCTGTTTAAAAGGATAAGGCTCTGAGGATAGAAATACAAAGTCTAAATCCTTATTTAGATTTTGAAGTTCAATCTCAGGATACCTTTGTTGGTTTACAAATACATTTTCAAAATGATTTAATTCCAACATTTCATTTATAAAATTATTAGAACCTGCCACCATGTAAGGGTTTTTCCAAATAAAATAAGCTACTTTTTTTACGGGTTTGTTTTGGATAAAATTTTTAAAATCGCTCAAAGCTAAAATCAATTTTCTATTCCAATTTTCGGCCTCAGCAACACAATCAAATAGATTCCCGAAATCGCTTACCATTTTAAAGTTATCTTCGACTGTAACAATATCAGTTACCCAAACTGGGCATATTGTACGAAGTGTTTCTACTATTTCTAAGGTGTTTTCTTCTTTATTGCAAATAACAATATCAGGCTTTAATGATTTAATCTTATCATAATCTACCTTTTTTGTTCCTCCAACGATTTGCTTTTTAGATCGTAAATCCTTTGGATGGACACAGAATTTAGTAATTCCAACAATATTAGATTCCAATCCTAAATCGACTAACAATTCCGTTTGCGAAGGCACCAAAGAAATAATCCTTTGTGGCACTTTATCAAAAGTATGCAAAGTTCCTATGTCGTCGATTAATGAGTATTGTTTCAATTTAGATTTTTGATTTTAGAAATAAAAAAACACAGACAACCAAGATTTAACGGATTATTTAAATTTAATCTGCGATAATCTGGTAAATCAGTTTTATCTGTGTTCCAATAAACTAATTTATTATTTAGATTGCAGTATTTCTGCCATTTCCTGCTGCATTTTCAAAGCCTCAGCTCTTGCTTTTTCGGCAAAATCAGCTTCTTTTGAGGCATAAATAATTCCTCTTGAAGAATTAATTAACAATCCTACATTATTATTCATTCCGTATTTACATACTTCAGATAAACTTCCACCTTGCGCACCAACACCTGGAACTAACAAGAAACTATCGGGAACAATTTTTCTGATTTCGGTAAAATATTCCGCTTTGGTTGCTCCTACTACATACATTAGATTTTCAGAATTCTTCCATGTTTTAGAAGTTTCTAAAACGCGTTTGTACAATTCTTTTCCGTCAACATCAAGAGTCTGAAAATCAAAAGCACCTTCGTTAGATGTTAACGCTAACATAATAGTATGTTTGTCTTCGAAAGCTAAAAAAGGTTCTACAGAATCTTTCCCCATATAAGGTGCAACGGTGATACTATCAAAATTTAAATCTTCAAAAAAAGCTTTGGCATACATCGAAGAAGTATTTCCAATATCGCCACGTTTAGCATCAGCAATGGTAAAAATAGCTGGATAATTTTGGTTGATATAACTAATGGTTTTTTGCAAAGAAATCCAGCCTTTAATACCATAAGCTTCAAAAAAAGCAGTATTGGGTTTATAAGCAACAGCTAAATCGTGAGTTGCATCAATTATTGCTTTATTGAATTCAAAAATAGGATCTTCTAGTCCTAAAAAATGTGTTGGAATTTTATTCAAATCGACATCTAATCCTACGCATAAGAAAGATTTTTTTAACTTGATTTGTTCAATTAACTGTTGTGTAGTCATTTATTTTTATTTACAAAGCGCAAAGTTACAAAGCCCAGTGTAATTAATAGAAGAATTGCGAAAGTTTCTCTGAAAATTATATAATACAAAACAGCTCTTACTCAACCGAATTTAATTAACGAATTGATCTTTCATAAAATTCATGGTTTCTTTAATCGAATGTAAATAATAAAAACCAATTTAAGCAGGAAAAAATCCATTGAATAGCATTCAAAAAATAGTGAAATAATAAAGCTATTTATTACTTTTACTAAAACCCTAAATTGATCGCCTTGAAATTATTTTTAAAAACAGACAGCCTCTTTCTTGCTAAAAAAATTTTAGAAGAGAAATTAGATGCATTCAACATCAAATACAGTCTAATTAATACAAATGAAATTCTATTTTTAGAAAATATTGATGCCGCTATTTATCAAAAAATAACTTCGGTATTAAACGAATATGGATTTGAAATTATAGAAAACCAAAAGAACATCATCGTACAAAAAATCAAAGAAACGATTATTGAAATGGTTTTTAACGACGAAGTTCCTTCGGTAAAAAGTTCAGTTTATTTGTCCGAAAAATTAGAGCTTAGTTATGGTTATCTTTCCAATATTTTTTCGGAAGTTACTTATACTTCAATCGAAAATTTCATCATTATTCAGAAAATTGAATATGTAAAAAAACTCATTACGCATCACGATTTGACGTTAACGGAGATTGCTTTTAAACTCAATTATTCGAGTGTAGCGCATTTGAGTTCTCAATTTAAAAACATAACGGGCATTACACCTTCAGCCTTTCTAAGAATACTAAAAAAACGCAACGAGATTGCGAATCAAAATATAAACTAAAATTCTAAAAACAGCTATGCAAAAAGATTTCATCTTAATTACCCTTGCGGATGACGACGAAGACGACAGAATGTTTTTTACCGAAGCTTTTGATGAATTAAAAATCAATACTGTTGTAAACACGGTAAATGACGGTGTGGCTTTAATGAATTTCCTTAACGATCCTGAAAATATTTTACCTAATATTATTTTCTTAGATCTAAATATGCCTTTAAAGTCAGGGATTGAATGTTTAAAAGAAATTAAAGCCGATACCAAATTTAATGATATTGTAATTGCTATTTACTCTACTTCTTCTTCTGAAGAAGACATCGAAAATACGTTTGTTTTAGGAGCGAATATTTATATTAAAAAACCCAATCATTTTGGAAAACTAAAAGAAGTTTTATCCGAAGTGGTCACACTAAACTGGCAGTATATTACTTCAGGATTAAATAAAGACAATTTTTTATTACGCATGTAAACTATGTTTAAATCTAAGTTATTTGATTCAATAGGCTTTATAAGAGCTGTGTTTTTAATCGCTTTTTTTATTTTAATTTTTTTAGCCTCTATTACTTATAGACACATAAAAGAATTAGATAAAATAAGTGATTCGATAATGAACACCTATGAAATTTCTATTGAATTAGGCCAACTTATTTCGCACATAAAAGATGCCGAAACAGGCTATCGGGGCTATATTATCACAAATGATTCACTCTACTTAGAGCCCTTTATTAATGCGCGAAAAAATGTAAATAACTCTTTCCAAACATTAAACAGTATATTAGAAAGCGACCCTAAAAAACAAGAAAGATTACTCCGGATTTATGATTTAGTAGACAAACGCTTTTCTTATTTTACCAATAACTTTTCCAATAAAAAACAATTCAACAAGAATTTCAAAGCTGGAAAAATAGTCATGGATTCCTTAAGAACTGAGGTAAATAGCATGCTCAATGTTGAAAACAAAATATTAAACTCAAATGGAAAACTCTACAAATACAATAATTCAAACACCCCTTTAATTATATTCTCTACCTTCTTAATTTCAATTTTGATTTTAGGTTTAGGTTATTTGCGAGTTATTAAAAATTACAACGATTTAATGAATCAAAACATTAGATTAAAAATATTTGACGAATCGAGTAAACAGGCCGAAATACTTGGAAAATACGGTAGCTGGTTATTCAATCTGGAAGATAAAACTTTTAATTATTCTGATAATAAATTCCGTTTGTTAGGCAGTAAACCACAATCTTATCTTCCTGATTTTGACAATTTATTAGATAATGTTCATCCTGATGACAAAGAAATTCTTGTTGATGCTTTTGAGCAAATAGAAGAAAAAGAAAGCTTCCCACTGATTCGTTATCGAATAATTAAAAAGGACACGCTTGAAATACGTCATTTTAGAACTACTGCTAAAATATTTATCGACCGATTAGGCAATAAAAACGTAATTGGCACCACTCAGGATATTTCCGAAGATTACAATAAAACCCAGTTAATCAAATTAAGAAATAAAGAATTAGAACAAAACAACAAAGAATTGACGGAGTTCAATCATGTAGCCAGTCATGATTTACAAGAACCACTTCGAAAAATTCAAACTTTTATCTCTCGCATTGAAGACAAAGAAAAAGAACATTTATCAGAAACAGGAAAAAGTTATTTCGAAAAAATACAAGAAGCATCTAATAGAATGCGCATTTTAATTGATGATTTATTGCAATATTCCAGAACGAATCGTTCTGAAAAAACATTCGAAAATATCGATTTAAACGATGTTGCATCCAAAGCTATCATTGAGCTTTCGGAAAATATAATTGAGAAAAAAGCTGTAATCAATTTTGAAAATCTACATCATGTTCAGGGTATTCGATTTCAACTGGAACAACTCTTTATCAATATTATAAGCAATTCATTAAAATATTCAAAAACCGATGAGGCTGCAATAGTTGACATAACTTCTAAAAAAGTAAAAGCATTTAAAACACCTATATTAAATGACAATTCGAAAAAAGAATATCTAAAAATAAGATTTAAAGACAACGGACTCGGATTTGAACAGGAATATGCCGAAAAAATATTTCTGCTTTTTAACAGATTACACGGCAAAAAGGAATATCCTGGAACAGGAGTGGGCCTGGCTATTTGTAAAAAGATTGTCGAAAACCACAAAGGCTACATTTTTGCAAAAGGAAAGCCCAATGAAGGAGCGGTATTTGAAATTTATTTACCTATTTAATCAATTACAATTATATAATATTTTCAAAAAATCATATAACCTAAATAGATGTTATTTTATTTAATTTCGTGTAAAACTAACCTAATGAACACTATAAAAAGTAATAAAGCTATTTTATTCTTTATACTGTTTTCCTTCAGTTGCTTGATTATAACCTCTTGTGAGAAAAAAATCAAGGAAGAAAAGAGTATTACAAACAATAAAATAGACGCTCAAGTCTTGATTGAAATTGCTGAATCGAATCTTAAAGTAGTTGCAATCACGCAAAAAGCACAAGAAAGAGAAATGGAAAACAGCTCCAGAACTGTTTTTCAAAAAATCGAAACCGATCATATAGAACTAAAAAATAAGATTAAAAAAATTGCGAAAAATAATTTCATCATCATTCCCAGTACTTTATATGACACTGCGCCTTTAAAGAATTTTATAAGTGAAGCCAATACGTTTTTATATTTAAAAAGAACCACTGACTTACTACTTGCCGAATTAAACTATTACAAAACTATCGCTGCAACTACTCAAAATAACGCTTTGAAAGTATTAGCAACAGAAAGCATTACAGGCATCCAAAAAAATATAGCTATTATTGAAAATGAACAAAAACTACAAGAATAACAAGCTATTATATAATAGCTAAAAATTTTATCAAACACCTATTAAGGTGTTTTTTTTGTTTATAAACTATATGGAAATTCTATAAAACTCTTAAATTATCCTATAACAAATCTAATACAAACTTATTGCAACTTTGTATTGTAGTCTAGAAAACACTACATGTCATATTGATAACTTAAATATACAAAGCCATGAAAAATTTAATTTTAGCCGGAATGATTTGTCTCTCATTCGTAAGTTTTACCAAAGCACAAACTCTGAGTCCATCTGTAGGTATTAAAGGAGGAGTCAACTTTAGCAACCTATATACAGAAGATGTTGATGACAATAATATTTTAACAAGTTTCAATGCTGGTTTGTATGTTAACCTACCTGTTTCTTCAGGAGTATCCATTCAACCAGAGCTAAACTTTTCCAGAAAAGGATCTGAATTAGTTTATGACAATGCTTTTGCTTCAGGAACTACAAGAATAAAGCTAAATTATTTAGAAATGCCCGTTTTATTAAAATTAAATGTAACGCCAAATTTTAATATTCATTTTGGTCCTTATGCAGCCTATTTAATTGATGGTAAAGCAACCAATGAGAGTAATGATGGTTCTTTCAACTTTGAAGACAACATCAGTAACGATGATTTAAACAAATGGGATTATGGTTTATCTGGTGGCGTTGGATTGGATTTTGGATCAACCTCATTAGGAGTTCGTTATAACTATGGATTACAAACCATAGGAAAAGAACGAAATTTTGGAGGAAGTACCTATACTTTTCCAGACTCAAAAAATAGTGCTTTGAGTGTATACCTTGGTATCAAACTTTAAAAATTTAATAATCTAAAAACAGCGTCATGGGAAATATACTCTATCTAGTTGCGGTATTATTAGTGATATTTTGGGCTTTAGGATTCTTCGTTTATAGTATCGGAAGCTTAATACACATCTTATTAGTCATTGCAATCATTGCAGTACTTATACGAATCATTAGTGGAAGTCGACTTTAATTAATAACCTTTTAAAATATAAAATTATGAAAGCAAATAAAGTAATATTAGGAGTAATTGGAGGATTAGCAACAGGAGCTCTTTTAGGAATCCTTTTTGCACCACAGAGTGGAAAAAAAACGAGACGAAAAATCAAAGACAAATCACGAGAACTCAAAGACAATATGAAAGAGGACTTTGACAAATTGATTCAAAAAATAGATGCTAAATATCAATCAGTCTCTGAAGATGCTCATGAATTCCTTCATAAAGCGAAATCGAAAATAGAAAATGGAATAGAACAAAAAAACTAATTCTATTTATTCTATACCAATAACAATTTCGTAATAAACAAAAAGTAAAATACAATACATCTTAACTATGAAAAACGCAATCAAAAATTTAGCAATCTTGGCTTTATTGACTATAAGTACAACAAAAGCTATGGCTCAAGACATACCTAATGATAACTATGAACAAAAATTCAAACTAGGTATTGGTGCAACTGTTGGTTACCCATTCGAAGATCCTTATAAATTAAATGTAGGTGGAGATGTTAGATTGCAGTATGACTTGTCTAAGAGATACTCTCTTACTGCAACCACTGGATTTAATAATCTTTTTGTAACTGGAGACGATAACGATTTAGGATACATTCCTGCTAAACTAGGTTTTAAAGCCTTTGTTTTAAAAGATAAATTCTATTTGATGGGAGAAGCAGGTGCTGCCTTTGCTGTCACTAATGGTTATGACAAAACTTCTCTTTTATTAAGTCCCAGCATTGGATACGCTACAAAATACATTGATATAAGTGTACGTTACGAATACCTACCTGATTTTCCTACAATAGAAAACAATACTGTTGACAAAGGATTAGGTCAAGTTGCTTTACGTCTTGCTTATGGTTTTAAACTTTAAAAAATATAAAAGCAAGCGGGATTTTTAAAAATGCTGCTTGCTAAAAAATCAAACCCTAATTAATATCATAAAAGCTTCCTATTTCAATTGAAATAAGGAAGCTTTTTTTATATCTTAAATAAAAGACTTTCTAGTTTTATTGAAAGAGTTATGCGATAATGAATAATATAAATTCAAAAAAAATGAGGCCCGAAAGCCTCATTATATATTATAAATAAACTAAATTATTTTACCAGAATAATTTCTACTCTACGGTTTTCAGCTCTTCCAGCTACTGTTTTATTAGAAGCAATTGGCTTAGTAATACCATAACCTTCTGATGAAAGTCTGTCAGCACTAATACCTTTAGCAATCAAATAATTTTTAACTGCAGCAGCTCTATCTTTTGATAATTGAAGATTTTTAGCAGCACTACCTGTACTATCAGTATGTCCTTCTAATTTAAAATTAGCATTATTGTATTCGTTCATTACTTTTACAATTTCCTCTAATTTACTGTTTGATTCAGCCTTAATTGTAGCTTTAGAAGAATCAAATAAAACAGATTTAGAGAAATCATTTAATTTTTTAATTACTTCTTTAGTTACTTCCGGACAACCTTTATTAGCAAGAGTTCCTTTTACTTTAGGACATTTATCATCTTTATCCAAAACTCCGTCTCCATCAGTATCTAACCAAGGACAACCAGCATTTTCTTTTGGACCTGCAACAGTAGGACATTTGTCATCTTTGTCTAAAATACCATCATTATCTTTGTCTTCCCATGGACAACCTGCATTTTCAGCTGGGCCAGCAACATCTGGACATTTGTCATCCTTGTCTAAAACACCATCTTTGTCTTTGTCTCCCCATGGACATCCCATATTTGCAGCAGGACCAGCAACATCAGGACATTTGTCGTCTTTATCTAATATACCATCGTTGTCTTTATCACCCCAAGGACATCCTTTATTTTCAACAGGACCGGCAACTTCAGGACATTCATCATCTTTATCCAATATACCATCTCCGTCTTCATCTTTAGCCTTTTTTTGATAAATAGGGATTTTCATTCCTAAATGAAAATCAGCAGCTCTTGAACTTTTTGAAACAATATTTGAAATGATAGAACCAGATCCAATAAAAAATACTCCTGTTCTTAGTCCCAAACCTACTTGTGCCTGTTTACTATAATCCATATAAGACAATGGTACATAAGCACTAAACCATTTTGATTCGTAACGAGGAGTTATACTCACACGGTTAGCAATACTATTTTGGTTTAATTTTGTTTTACTTACTACACCTAAATCAACATTGGTATTCAAATAGAATTTATTATGAATATTCCAATCTACATCAGCATGTAAAGCCGTTGGTAAATACGATTTTACAGTTCCATTAACAACTGTATGATTGAAATTATCCTTCATAAACTGATCAAAATTGTCCGCATTGTCAAAATCAGCCACAGTAATCGGAGTCGGACGTGATAGTGATGGTCTATTTAAATCATAAATATTACGTACCCCTTTGTCATAATTCATTGAACCTATATCGGTAACAGAAACACCTAAACGCAATTTATATTTGTTAACGTGTTTCAAATCTTTTATATCAGCTCTGTCTGAAGTATATTCAGGTCTCCATTCGTAAACCAAACCAAAATCCAAACCATAACCTTTTGATTTACTATCAATATCAATTTTCGAATTCGTAGAAAAATCCTGACTTGAACCGTAAATAGCATTACCTGTTGTAGTATAGGTACTAGTAAGATCAGAACCGGTATCATTATACGCCATAGTTATGTTTGTACCTTGAAAATGATAGTTAGCCACTCCTTGCAAATACTTAGCAGTAATACCTCCTTTTAAGAAATGTTGCCCTCTCTGATACAAAACAGCAGCATAAGATATACCTAACTCACCCCATGAATTCCCCACAGCATTTGGACTTCCAAAATTAGCAGTAGGAAAACTAGAAGAATTATCTTTTGTGATATCATTAATTACTTTTCCGTTTACATCAATTACATTAAGAAAAGCTCTGACTCTTGTAAATACTGCTAAAGTATGCTTAGGAGCAATATTAAACATAAACGATGGACCCATTATATCTGTATTGAATACAGCATTATTGGCATTACTAAAATTCTTTTTAGCTTCTAAATCAAAATCATATCCGCTTTTAAAAACATCAAAAATCTTTACTCCATACAAATCATTTCCAACAGAAGTACTCAAGGAAAACAAATTAATATCTGCTTTAAAACGAGAATCAGCTATAGATGCAGGATTATACAAAACACCTTGAACTCCAGCATAATTATCCGGAATATATCCTAAATAAGACTGGGCATTTGCTGAGCAAAAACTTGCTAAAGCAAACAACGAAAGAAAAATTCTCTTTTTCATAATTAATATCATTTAGTTAATAATTGGGGGCAAAAAAAAACACCTAATTTGATAACGCAAATTAAGTGCTTTTTCTTATTAATATCATTAAAAACTTTATGTTTTTCTTAACAAATAATCTTTAATTAACTATTAGAAAACTTCGCTGGCTTCTTTTAGTTTTTCTGTATTGTTAACTAACTGTAACTCATCTACAATCTTCTGAATATCACCATTCATGATATTTCCTAAATCGTATAATGTCAATCCTATTCTATGATCAGTTACACGACCTTGAGCATAATTATACGTTCTAATTTTTGCCGAACGGTCTCCAGAACTTACTTGAGACGTACGTTTAGATGCATCTTCTGCTTCTTTTTTAGCTAATTCTTGTTCGTATAAACGAGAACGCAATACACCCAAAGCTTTATCTTTATTCTTATGTTGTGATTTCTGATCCTGACATTGCGCCACTAATCCGGTAGGAATGTGTGTCAAACGCACCGCCGATTTAGTCGTATTTACCGATTGTCCTCCAGGTCCTGACGAACAAAAGAAATCCACACGCACATCATTCATATCAATCTGAACATCAAACTCTTCAGCTTCTGGCAAAACCATAACTGTCGCTGCCGATGTATGCACACGTCCTTGTGTTTCCGTTTGAGGAACACGTTGTACACGGTGAACACCCGCTTCAAACTTTAAAGTCCCATAAACATCTTCTCCAGTAACCTCAAAAATCACCTCTTTAAATCCTCCTGAAGTTCCCTCGTTCATATCTACAACCGAAGTTCTCCAACCACGACTTTCACAATATTTGGTATACATTCTAAACAAATCTCCTGCAAAAATACTAGCTTCATCTCCACCAGTTCCAGCACGAACCTCCACCATTACGTTCTTAGCATCTTCAAGATCTTTAGGAATCAACATGAATTTAATTTCTTCCTCTAGTTCCGGTAATCTTTGTTTCGCTTCATCCAGTTGCATCTTCGCCATTTCGGTCATATCTGCATCACTTCCATCCGAAATAATTTCGTTTGCCTCTTCAATATTTGCCATTAAAAGAACATATTCATCTCTTTTTCCAGCCAAAGCCTTTAGATCTTTATACTCTTTATTCAACTGCACATAACGCTTTTGATCCGAAATCACATCCGGTTGGATGATTAAATCCGAAATCTCGTCAAAACGTTGTTTCACTATTTGAAGTCTGTCTAACATAGTTGTAGTCCTTATAATTGGAGTGCAAAAATACAAAAAAGATTGCACATTTAAGAATCCATATTTCAGATTTTTTTAGGAGCTATTTCCCGCTGTCCGCTCTATCTTTTTCTAGCAAAAAAAGCTAGAAAAAGGATGCCGCTTCCATCAGGGCTAGGAATCTGTTTTAGCTACATCAATTCTCTTCCGAAATTTGATTCACCATATAAATCATAATTCCGCCTAAAAGAGCCATAATTAAAAAAGCCCATTTCATGCTCAAAGCTTCCGAAATGAAACCGACCATTGGCGGAACCACTAAAAAACCAAGATATCCAATAGTAGATATAGAAGTCAATGCCGAACCGCTACTCAAACTTTTTGAACTGCCTGCTATACTAAATACCAACGGAACGGTACAGGAAACACCAATTCCAATCATCACAAAACCTAAAATCGTTGGTATAACAAACGGCAAAAGAAAACAAATTAAAAATCCAGTAGAAATAAAAACAGCACTGTAAAACAATATCTTTTTAATTCCAAAACGCATCACCGCATAATCCCCACAAAAACGCCCTAAAGTAACCGCAATCATAAAAAAAACAAAGGCAGCTGTTGTTATCTTCTGAGAAGCATGCAATACATTTTGGAAATAAATTCCGCTCCAATCGTACATCGTATTTTCGCAAGCCATCGATACAAAACAAATAATAGCAAATTTCAATAAGGTTTTATCAGGCATCGAAAAAAACTTCTTATGCTCTTTTAAAGGCTCAGTCTCTATGGTTAAAGGATAAAAACAAGCCGTCACGGCCAGCATAGCAACACTAATTCCCAATAAATGATACGATGGATCAATATGTTGTGTTACCATAATATAACCCAAACCAGCACCTCCAAACCCAGCCAAACTCCAAATAGCGTGAAAAGTTGTCATAATCGATTTGGGATACAATCGTTGCACTTCTAGTGCCTGTGCATTCATCGACAAATTCAAAATATTGCGTGAACCACCAAAAATTAAAAGAATAAGAACCAACTGCCATACAAATGCGGCAAAACCTGGTAATGCTAAAACCACATTAAACAAAATAGCTCCTAATAACATGCAATAACGGCTGCTAAATAGATTTAAAATTCTTCCTGTAAATGGCATCGTTAATATTAAACCAATTGGAAAAGCAAATAAAACAGCTCCGAATTCTGCTTCCGATAAATGCAACTGAGCCTTTATAGCAGGAATTCGAGAGGCCCATGACGAATAGCCAAAACCAGAAATAAAGAAAAATATAGTAGTTGCCAATCTATAGCCCTTAGGCGATTGACGTAAATTATTAAAATAGTCTGAAATCATTGATTTGTGTTCCTTTCAATTTGGAGTGCAAAAATAAGCCTTTTAAATGGGTAAAGAATGTTAAAAATCCCTAAATAACATTCTTGAAAATCTATTGGTATTTTTACTAATTTTGTTCTGAATTCGACACAAAATCAATTCAATTTAATTATGCGAAAAATAGCTTCATTACTATCAATACTCTTGATTGCTTCGGCTTGTCAAAAAAATGCTACTGCCGAAAAAGATCTTATAAAAAAAGCAGATTGGCTTATCGGAAATTGGGAAAATAAAACCAATCTTGGTACGCTTTCTGAAAACTGGGAAAAAGTAAACGACAGCACATTTAAAGCCAAATCACTTTTTATAAAGGACAAAGACACCATCCACAACGAATCCATTATTCTACAACAAAAAGGAGAAACACTAACTTACACTACAACTATACAGGGACAAAACGAGGATAAACCCATCCGTTTTCAACTAAAAGAAGACATTGAAACTGAACTCGTTTTTGAAAACCAAAAAAATGATTATCCTCAAAAAATCAGCTATAAGAAAACAGCAAATAATAGTTTAGTTACTCAAATTTCAGGAATACAATTTGCTAAACCTAGTTCCGAAAAATATACTTTGGTCAAAACCAAATAAATCAAAATAAGTTCATTCTACAAACCTTGCTTAAATAAAGCAAGGTTTTTCTTGTTAAATATTTTATATTTACAAATAACTAAATCTTTCTATAAACCAAAACCAAGCTGAAAATGAATAAAAAAATAGCATTATCTTTTTTAACTCCTTTACTCTTTTCAATATTTAATACCAATAATAGTTGTGCACAAAACCCGCTCAACTTTGGCAGCAAGATACTCACTGCCGATCCTTCAGCACACGTATGGAAAGATGGCAAAATGTATGTTTATACCTCGCATGACGAAGAATGTCAAACTGATTTTTTCATGAAAGACTGGCACGCCTTTTCATCCACTGATTTAGTGAATTGGACTGACCACGGAGCCATTTTTTCGGTTAAAGACCTTAGTTGGGCAGACAATTTTGCCTGGGCACCAGACTGTGCTTATAAAAATGGCAAATATTATTTCTGTTTTCCAGTTGGAAAAGGGTTCAAAGATCGAGTAACCCCAAAAAACAGCACCAAATGGATGGGAATTGGAATTGCTATCAGCGATTCTCCTACAGGTCCTTTCAAAGATGCCATTGGCAAACCCTTATGGACAACTCCTTACGCCAATGATCCTTGTCTTTTTATAGATGATGATGGCAAAGGCTATATCTATTTTAATGGCGGTGGCGATTATTTAGTTGCCGAAATGAATGATGATTTACTCAGTGTAAAAGGCGATATGTATAAAATGGATATGAGCGGTTATAAACCTAAAAGAGAAGGACCTTGGGTTTTCAAGAGAAACGGAATTTATTATTATACCATGCCTGAAGAAAACAGAATTCTAACTTATTATACCGCTAAATCTCCTAAAGGACCTTGGAAATACCAAGGCGTTATTATGGATGAAGAAGGTGCAAGCAACAACCATCACTCCATTGCAGAATTCAAAGGAAAATGGGTTTTATTTTACCATAGATGGTTAGAAAACAAATCAGAATGCGGAGAAAAGCAACGTAAAACATGTGCTGAAAACTTATATTTTAACGAAGACGGTACTATCCAAAAAATCTCCCGAACTGATTTAGGAATTGGAAACACATTTAAATAACAATATCATTTATTATGGCGTTACCTCGTTGCAGCACTTTTTCGTAAAATATTCTATTTTGTTCAGCAACGAGGTCGGGTTTTCTGCTACAAGTCCTCGTCCCGTCTCGTTCGAAAAACGAGACGGGACTGTGGGCTATCCGCTTCACCCCCTAACGCAAACACAACAACATAATAACTACTTATTTTCTTTCCAAGTCTTATAAAACAAAGGATATTCATACGACAACATACAAATCCAACCCACCAAACAAGCGAAAGCAATTCCTTTAATACCGAAATAAGGAGCCAAAAAATAAGCAGAAATCACCCTTCCTAACATTTGAACAAAAGTGGAATTAAGTGTAATTTTCATCTTTCCTAATCCACGAAAATACCCCTGAATAACATTAGTAATAGCTGGTAACAAATAGAGCAAAACCATTACTTTAAGATATTCTTCTCCTTTATCGACTACCTCTAAACCTCCTTTACCCATAAATAAAGTTACTAATTGTCTTGAAAACAACACCACTACTAAGGTTACTGCTAAAGTATAAATGACTTCCATTTTAACTCCAGTCAAAAATCCTTTTCTAATCCTTTTAATATTCCCTTTACCCTTATTCTGGGTTAAAAAACCTGTTGTTCCGTGAGCAATATTCTGTTGTATAATCATCACAAAATCATCAATTCTACCCACAGCATTAAAAGCTGCTACAGAAATAACACCTAAAGGATTTACTGCTCCTTGAATTAAAAACTTCCCCAGATGGAGCGTAATTTGTTGCATAGCCGTAACCGAACTATAACTAAAAATTATGCGAAACAAATCACGATCAAACACGAAATCTTTCCTGGAAAATCTTAAAATAGGAATATTGAATCTAACATAAAAGACACATAATAAAGCAGCTATAGCTTCAGCAATAACCGTCGACCAAGCTGCACCAGCAACTCCTTGTTTCCATACTACTACAAAAAGAAGATCTAAAACTATATTAAGCACGGCCGAAGCCATCAAAAAATAAAGAGAAGCCTTAGAGTTCCCCATACTTCTTAAAGTAGAAGCATAAATATTATAAATAAATGTAAAAATAAAACCTATAAAAATGATTTGAAGATAAGTAGTAGCATCATCTATAATTTCAATAGGTGTATTTAAAAGCGAGAGAATCAATCGAGATGAAAAAAAGCCAAAAACAACTAAAAGAATCGTAAAAACACCTCCTGATATTAAAGAAGTAGAAATTACTTTTTTAAGCTGAACCAAGTTTCCTTCTCCAAAAAAACGTCCCATCAATACGGACATTCCTAAACAAATTCCAATAATCAAAAAAAGAAGAACATTCATAACAGGACTCGCTGCTCCTAAAGCAGCTAAAGCATTTGCCCCTACAAAACGCCCTACAATAATAGAATCAGCTGCATTATAGGTCAATACAAAAAAATTACCAATTATTAATGGTAGAGTAAAATGAATAATTTGTGGAACAATAAGTCCACGAGTCATATCTACAAGCTTTTCTTTATCCATTTTACGCTAAATAATTAGTCAACTACAAAAATAATACAATAAAAATAAGGATATAAAACAAAAAACCCCGTTTCGTTAGAAACAGGGTTTTAGAATCTGAAATAACTTCAGATTAAAGAAAGGCGACGACATACTCTCCCACAAAACTGCAGTACCATCTGCGCAGGCGGGCTTAACTACTCTGTTCGGGATGGGAAGAGGTGAGCCCCGCCGCAATAACCACCTTAAGGTTGTTAGTTTTCAGTTCACAGTTTATAGTTTGCAGTATTTAAA
>JBDLTG010000004.1:0-60200 GCA_039805885.1 Bacteroidota bacterium | reverse complement strand
AGAGCAAATAAAAGCTAAAAAGAACAGTATTGATGACCATAAAGAGGCTATCAAAAAATATACTAAACAACAAGAAAGTGTTCGTAACAACCGTGAATTCAACTCTTTAACTAAAGAAGTTGAATTCCAAGAGCTTGAAATTCAATTAGCTGAAAAGCAAATGAAAGAAATGAAAGCTTCTATCGAACACAAGAAAGAGATTATTGCTCAATCTAGAGAGAAATTAGAGCTAAAATCAAATCACTTAAAACATAAAAAATTAGAGTTAGACGCTATCATGGCTGAAACTGCTAAGGAAGAAGATTTTTTAACTCAAAAATCTGCTGAATTCCAAGAACTAATTGAAGACAGATTATTAGCTGCTTACACAAGAATTCGTACAAGCGTTCGTAATGGATTAGCTGTTGTTTCTATCGAAAGAGGAGCATCTGCAGGTTCATTCTTCACTATTCCACCACAAACACAAGTAGAAATTGCTTCAAGAAAGAAAATCATCATCGATGAGCATTCTGGAAGAATTTTAGTAGACAGTAGTTTAGCTGAGGAAGAAAAAGAAAAAATGAAAAACTTATTTGCAAGTATTTAATTATATTTAAGTCCCGATTCACCATCGGGACTTTTTTATTATGAAAAAAGCACTCTATTTTCTACTTACTAAATCCATTGGTTTCTACATCAATGCTTTAAGTTTTATTTTTCCTGACAAAGCTACACAACTTGCTTATGCTTTGTTTAGCGAACCTCGTGATGGAAAATTAGCAAAAAACAATCTTCCGGAAATACTCCGCGAAACCGAAAAAGAAACCTATCAACATCAAGATTCTCTTTTTCAAACCTATACCTGGAAAGGAAACGATAATATTATTCTTTTAGTCCACGGTTGGGAAAGCAATGCTTCACGTTGGGAAAAACTATTAGTCTATTTAAAAAATTCAGGAAGCACCATTATTGCAATCGATGCTCCAGCCCACGGCTTATCGAGTGGCAAGGAATTCAACATTCCTCAATATGCTGCTTTTATCGATATTATTGTTCAAAAATTTGCTCCTAAACACCTTATTGGACATTCCTTAGGAGGCAAAACCTGTCTTTATTACCAATCGATATACCAAAATAACAGTATTGAAAAAATGGTTATTTTAGGTTCGCCAAGCGATTTCAAAATCATTCTTAATAATTACATCAACTTATTGAGTCTAAATTCTAAAATCTCAAAAGGACTGGAAAACCATTATCTCAATCATTTCAATCTTCAATTAGAACATTTTTCCGGAAAATCATTTGCTTCCAAAATAAAAACCAAAGGATTTATTGCTCATGATTCTGAGGACACCATAGTGTTATTTGAAGAAGGAAAAAAAATAGCCAGCGCTTGGCAAGATGCAATTTTCATCGAAACCAAAGGCCTTGGTCATAGTCTCCACGGTGAAGAGTTATACCAAAAAGTGTATCAATTCCTGTTTGAATAATTGATTATTAAATTTCAAAAAATCAATCACAATGACAATATCTATTTTAAAATAGAATTACAATAGACTTCTGCCATTGCTATTGATTTTTGTCATTGCCATTGTTATTGTATTATTCCTTACTTTTGCACTATGGAAGAAAATCTAAAACGTCTCAATAAATTCATAGGAGAAACGGGCTTTTGCTCTCGTCGTGAAGCTGATAAATATATTGAAGAAGGTCGTGTAACCATCAATGGAATTGTGCCTGAATTAGGAACAAAAGTTAGTCCAAATGATGAAGTGCGTATTGACGGTAAACTGATTCATGAGAAAAACGAAAAACACGTTTATCTTGCTTTTAACAAACCTGTTGGAATTGAGTGCACCACTAACCTGGAAGTTCGCAACAACATTGTGGATTACATCAATTATCCCAAACGTATTTTCCCAATTGGCCGCTTAGACAAAGCTTCTGAAGGTTTGATCTTTATGACTAATGATGGAGATATTGTCAACAAAATATTGCGTGCCAGAAACAATCACGAAAAAGAATATACTGTTACTGTAAACAAACCGATTACCGACCGTTTTATTCAACGCATGGGAAATGGTGTTCCAATTTTAGATACCGTAACCCGAAAATGCAAGGTAGAACAAATTAGCAAAAACATTTTCAAAATCATTCTTACTCAAGGTTTGAATCGTCAAATTCGTAGAATGTGCGAATATCTGGGTTACGAAGTTACTGCTCTGAAACGTATTCGTATCATTAATATTTCACTAGATGTTCCTGTGGGACGCTACCGCGATTTGACTGATGCTGAAATCAAAGAATTAAACGAACTTATAGAACCTTCGAGTAAAACGGAAGAAGCAAGCCTTCCTAAAACGGAAACGCCAAAACGCCGAACCGAATTCATCAAAAAAGACGATCCTAGATTTAAGAAAAGAGGAGATTATTAAATATAACAAATCCCATCTCGTTTTTTAGAACGAGATGGGATTTTTCATTACTTTTCAACTTCTACAAACTCATAATAGAGCGATTTAGATAAAAAAGAAGCTTTTCTATTTTTCATCAAATCATAATCTGCCCATACATTATCAATATTATGTTCTTCAAAATAAGCATTGCGCAAATTATGATTAAAATTCAAACTATATAAAAAATGACCATCTACTCCTTTGCCAACAGCAATATTGTATTTTGTGATCAAATTACCCCAATTGACAAAGCTGCATATTAAAATCGTTCCATAGAAATACCACAGCATTTGGTTGAAAAGGAAAGCATTAGTTTTTTGTTTACTGATTTTTATAAAAGAAATCAGTAAACCAATTATCGCTAAAATCAAGAATGCATAAACACCCAATCGTTTATAAGTCAAACCAAAAAACGAAACATATTCTGAGTTTTTGATAACAGTACTAATTATTAAAACTCCGTTTAAAAGAATCCAAATCTTAGCTAGTTTTTTAAGATTATTTGCTTTTTCATCAAAATTAAATCCTCCTTTAAAATAGAATAAAATTACTCCAACAGCCATAATGATAGAAAAAATGACAGCATTTACCCTTTCGTGTGTAGCTGAACTTAATTTTGATTTTTCGACAACTTCAAAAAACTGTTCGTAATTATAAGTGACTATAAAAACCAAAAGCAGCGCATTTAAAAGAAATAAAGTAATCTCGCCACTTCGTCTTTCGAAATCAATATCCAAAAACGAAAATGAATTTTGATTTTCAGTTTTTGCTTCTTCTTTAAAATCATTATCTAGTAGTTCATTCTTTTCATAACAAACTTCTGGCATCCAATAATTCCAAAAAGTAAACGAAATATAAAATCCTAAAGCGGTAAGCACAAATGCTTGCCAGGCATCAATATCTAAGTAATAATCGGTAAACAAAGACGAAAAATGATCACTACCGAAAGAATATACTATTAAGAACAATCCCAGAAATACAGCTGGAATAATAAAATAGGCTATCAACTTTTTAGCAAAGCCATTATTGACTTTTCGCTTAGGAATATATTGGCTAAACATCAAAATTCGACCTAATGATGCAATTCCGTTTACCAAAACAAGTGGAAATACTTGTAGTACTTTAAGATTGGATTCTTGAGTTTTGAATTGGAGAAAAATAATTGAAAAAGCCATAGCGAAAAAAGAAGCAAAATCGCCATACCAGGCAAAAGCAAAACAAGACAACACCGAGGTTATCACTAAAACCAAATGTAACCTACTGCTAAGTTTCTCTTGGAAGAAATAACAAATTAAGGTAGTTTGTACTATCCCGAAAATAGACCAATTAAGCCCCAAATCCTCGTTGTAAAAAAGCAGCGTAAAAATCAAACTGCTGGCTAAAATAAAATGTAGTTTTTTCATAGTTTTTCAAAATTAAAAGTACTTTGTGTTTCAAAGTATTTAGATAAAAAATTTTAGTTATTCGATTTCATTAATTTTTCAAGACTATTCAAGTGTTCGTTAAAGGCCGCGCGTCCTCTATTGGTCACTCGATAGGAGGTTTTAGGTTTTTTACCCACAAATTCTTTCTTTATTTCAATATATTCAGCCTTTTCTAAAGCAGATGAATGACTGGCTAAATTACCATCTGTAATATTCAAAAGTGTTTTCATTTCAGTAAAATCAATCCAATCGTTAACCATCAGAATAGACATAATCCCTAATCTGACACGACTTTCAAAATCTTTATTTAATTTATCAATGATTCCCATTGGTGGTTTTATTTATACTTTTTGAACATTACTAATCCGTACAAGATATGCAAAATACCAAAGCCCAGTATCCAAAAAACCAAACCATAACCCAGATAAAAAACAGAAATACATCCCAAAATTAGTTGGCAATAGCCCAAATATTTAATATCTGAAAAAGTATACTTTTCAGCATTTACAAGTGCTAAACCATAAAACATCAAAGTGGCTGGTGCAATTAAAACATACATATGATGAAACAAAAGAGCCAAACAAAAAACTCCACCTACCGCCAATGGGATCGTCAGATTCAATAACATATTTTTAGTTGTCGAAGTCCAAATAGGCAAATTGTATTTTTTACTTTTCCGAACAGTAAATAAGATTCCGAACGTTAATGCAAAAGCAAAAATAACAGCACCACTAAAAATGAGTTCTGAAATTAAACTCATAGAAAACTCCTTGTCTTTTCCTTCGAAATAATTAATTCCGTTTTTCTCAAACAACTGATAAACGTACAAACCGCCAATCAAGGCAGACAATCCAGCAAATACTCCTGAGAGTCCGCTTAAAGATATAAATCTTGAAGAACGCTCCATCATAGAGCGAATGTGTGATAAGTCTTCTTCGTGCTTCTGATTCATAATTAAAGTACTTTGAAACACAAAGTTAATTTAATTTTTGAAATGGCATTATCTAAAAACAGATTTTTTTAGAAATTACTTTAGAGGAAAATACTAATTCAATAATTTAGATAATATTTTATCCAATTCTTCCGCATCTGGATGAATGGCTACAATTACACCTTTAGAATCAATCAAAAAAGTCGAACCTCCAGAATTTGAAACATTATATTTATCCCAAATTCGGTTTTTATTATCCAATTCAATTAGATTTAACCAAGGATATTTGTCTTTTTCAATAGCTTTTACAAAAGCACTAGCATTTTTAAATTCATTAGCTACTCCAAGAATGACAAATCCTTTTTCTTTGTATTTCTCATATATCGGAATATAAGTTTTACTTGTTACCCTGCAAGGTCCGCACCAAGAAGCCCATAAATCAATTAAAGCCACTTTCCCCGTAACTATATCCGAAGCAATTATAGTTTCTCCTTCAATAGTTGGCGCAGAAAAATCAACAAACATACCTCCTACTTTAACTGTTTTTATTCCCTCCAATATATCTTCGATTTGTTTTGTGTAAGGATGCAAAGGATATTTTTTTGAATAGATAGCAAATAAATTTGTTACCACATTTAAATCAACATTTTTTTTATTTTGTTTATACCATCTTACTTGATTTAACAAAAGAGAATAAGAAAAAACATCCTGATTAGAGTCTATATACTTCGCTTCCCAAGTGTATTTTAATTTTTGAATAGAATCCATCTTGTTTTTTAGAAACCAAGCTCTAGAAGTGTAACCCTTGTCTGTTTCTAGTAATTCATCTCGCATTCTATAAGCTTTATCAAGCTCCTCTCCTTGTTTAAGTTTTTTTGTTTTTTCTTGAATAGTAGTTACTGCTTCGCTAAAATAATTTTTAGAATCCCACAACATGTCAATTTCTTCACTAAATGGTTTTATTATTGGATCAAAAACTTTTTTTTGCTCTTTTTCAAATGCAAGCATTTTATTTGTCAGCTTCCCTCCTAAAATTTTATTTTTATCAAATTCTTGTGCAGAATGTAAATTAAATTCAACCTCTCCGTTTTCAGCAAAAAATGAAATCGATCTGAAAGCACCATTCTCCAATTCTTCTCCTAAAATCAATGTATATTTTTCAGAAAATGGAGATTCTAGATTATACTCAAAATGTCCATCTACAATTGGAATTTTTATTCCGCTTTGAAAAGGATTATCTTTTTCTGTAACTAACATCAGGTAAGTAGAATTCCCACTGCTAATTTTCCCTTTTAATTTACAGTTAACCGTTGCTATTGCGGTTACAACTTCTTTTTTAGCCAACTTTCCAGAACCAATATTTGGTTTATCTATTTTTTTCTGCGAAAAAGCACCACAGTTTACAAGAAGTATAATAAAAGTAATAATGATTTTTTTCATAGGTTAATTTTCAAAATTAGTTAATAGTAAAAGCCATAAATATAATATTTTTCCAACAAAAAAACCCAATAAAAGAACATCTATTCGAATATCTTTCATTGGGATTTTAATCTATTTTAGAATTACAATTTATTACATCTGCTTCTCTAAAATTCCTTTCAAAGCTTCATTAGAATTATGTCCCAATTTAGGATTTACAACCTCTCCTTTTTTGTTGACTAAAACATAATGCGGAATTCCAGAAATGTTAAACTTTTGTGTCAAATAATTCCACTCATCCTCTGAAACTCTATAATGCTCTCCTTTTATATTTGGAATGCTGTTACTCCATGTTTTTTCAGGAGAACTTTGGTTTGTTATGTACAAAAAGACAACTTCTTGATCTTTCATTTCGTCTTTTAAAGTTGTAATTTCTTTAATTCCTTGCATACATGGTCCGCACCAAGTAGCCCAAAAATCGACATAAACTACTTTTCCTTTAAATTTGGTTATCATGGAATCAAAAAGGTCATCTCCTTCTGTTTTCTTAACAGTATTAACTGCAAAGCCCGTTTGCGTCTTATTAGCTTCTATCTTTGAGATAATTCTATTATTTTCACCAACAATATAATGGGATAAAAAAGGATGCTTTATTTTTCCTTGTATCCATTTTAATTGATTATCAGTATATGGAGTAAAATTACTTTCTAAATATCCTGATTTTTGTTGTAAAGTAATTACGTCATATACAAATGATTCCTTTACTCCAAAGACTTTATTTAACTTATCATTCAACTTTTTAAATTCTCTTTCATCGGCTATTACCTGAATATTTTCCTTGTATTTTTCATTAAACACTTTTAAACTTTCTCTATATTTATCATAAAATTGTTTCTGAACTGCGCTTTCTTGTTTAGTCAATTGAGCCAATTTTGTACCAGCAAGCAATTCTTTTTCTTCCGCAGTAAGAGATACTCCTTGAGTATTCAAATACGCTGCCAAAGCTATTACCGAAACACCCATCTTTGGATTATCCTTTTGTAATTTAGTATGAGCCTCGTTGTGATTTTCTTTAAATTTTTGAATTTTACTCAGATTTGCAACATAAAATTCAAACTCCTTAATACTGTTCTTTTCTATTTTTTTACTGGCTGCCACCATCTCCAACTCCTCTTTAGATAATGTAATACCTGATTTCTCAAGTGACTCAGCTGTTTCGGAAGTTAAATTATAAGAATAGCTAACAGCATCATTGCTAAAAACATCAACAAACCTCAACCTATTTATAAAAGAACTGTAATTACCCGATAGCACTGCCAATTCATTATTTAAAATAGACTGGGTAATAAAATCATAATAAGACGCCTCTAATTTATAATCTTGTACTGGTTCATTTTCTGGTTGAGTTGCTTTTGAAGATTTATTTCTTTTTGCACTTTCGCTATACATATCATAACTTAAAATATTCTCAAAAGCCAAAAATTCAATATCCAACTTTTTTATCTGAAGTGCTTTCTGGCTAATAAATTGCTTTTTGGTCAGCTCATTCAAAGTTTGCATTTGCTTATTTTTTATTTCTAAACTAGCTTTTTTAAAGACTTCTGGATTAAGTGTTGAAATTGTTGTTCTCAGTTTTTGATACTCTTCATAGGATACAACTTTTTCCAAAGTTATAAGATCTGTATTTATTCTGGCGCAATTTCCCATAAACAATGGGAAAACTCTATCGATAACCTGAAACGTTTCTTTTCCTGGCTCAACAAAAACAGAAGTCATACTACCAAGCAATCTTACATAAATGGATTGTGGATGCTCTATTGGAAACTTTACAGAAAAACTACCATCAGCAGCAATTTTAACCAAATAAGAATCTTGATTTCCAGTCAAAACGTTATTTACATATATATTACCAGTTTTTCTTCCCGCTCTAGCAGTATACCCTTTTATAAAACCAGAATAAATTGCTGAATCTGATTTAAAAATACTTGAAGAATAGACTTCATCATTAGCCAATTTATAGTTTGGATTATATACTTTTTCGGTACTATAAGTTGTTAATTTTTCTTTATTGTTTCCAAATTTAACCCCTTCTTTTTTATCTATTTGTGCATAAATAGTCTTTTCTTTTCCAGCGTTTTCCAGCACAATAGTATAATTATTTTTTTTCTTATTTACAGTTTTATATTCCCAAACGGCTTGGTCTACTACAGCCTGATTCACATAAAAACCATAATCCCATTGATTGCTTCCGTCAGTTTGCAACCAATTTCCCTGAAGTAATTTTGGCATCACTGACGAAACTTCCTGTTCGTTAATTACAATATCATAGATAGACCAATCTCCACCTTCATTTGCCTCACCATAATCTACCTTATTTACTTTATTATCTAATTTAGGAAAGTACAATTGATAGCTCACTTCTCCACTTTCAGGCATTGTGTATCTTTTTCCCATAGGAATGCCTTCGGTTTTTGTAACAAACAACTTTTCACTGCCGTTTACATCTTGAATGAAAGTTTCTTTGGGAATAGAAATCCATTGTCCAGGTTGGTATTTAATATGGAAATGAAGTATAGTAGCTTCTGAAGTCAATTCAATTTTAGTTATACTTCCTGGAAGGTTACTTAAACCATAGTCTGGTTTGTCTATTATTTTCTGCGAGAAAATCACAGTGCTTACAAGAAGCATTACAAAAAGAGTCAAGTTTTTTTTCATAGCTTTTTGGTTAATAGTGTTACTCATTTTTGATGATAAAAGATTGTTATACAAATGAACAGTAAAATCAATTTTAAAAAAACAATTTCCGATGAACTGCAAAATTGGTGTTGTGAGTTACATTTTTAAAAGCCTCCAACCTCGAAAGGAGAGTAGAGAATATAAAACGTATTGTTTATATAAAATACAATATTCTAATTTTAATATACTTTATGAAAATATATTGAACTTGTACTAGATTTATCAATATCAAGATTCACTTTTCCATCCATAAAAAAATCAGCAGAAGACTTGTTTTTCAAACTTCCAGACACACTCTTAATTCCTGTTTCATTGGTTATACTTAATGCTGTTTCATCCAATTGCAAATCTATTTTTTTTAAATTTTTAATCGTGAAATTAACGTTAGAACTTTTAGTATTTAAACGTACAAAATCAACCTGATCAATTCCCCACCAATTCAAAATTGCTTTATTCATAGTAATGCCCAGCGTATCCGTTTTGAATTCCTGCATATTCACATTTGCTTTTTCTTTGGCTACAATTTGCTTGATATTTTTGCAAAAAATAGTTGGAGTAATCATCTGCCTATTTTCGTTGAACTTCCCTTTTTTGTCCGAAGATATAAAAAGAGTGTCGTTGCGAACCGTAAAAGGAGCAAAGTGTGCCACAGTATCTTTTCTATGTCTTATGGTTATTGTATTGATTTTTCCATTCTGCAAAGTAAAACTAGCACTAGGCTCGGCTACTATCACCGAAAAAGAGGGAATTGGTTTTTCTTGGGTTGTATAATTGCTCTCATCATAATACCCTTTGCAGTATTTTGAAGTAATAAAAATTAAGGTAATCCCAGCAAAAATAAAAATTAAAAAAGAGAGCAATATAGCGTTACTTGTTTTCATAGTCATTGTTTTTTAGCACAGTTAATAATTCATTTAAATCAGCACTGTTGAGGTGGAGCAATTTTACTTTAAGGAGAAAATCGGGTAAATCGTGGTTGAAAAAGTTGGCTTTTTCAGTTGCCTGAATCAGTTCTAGGGCTTTTTCGGAGACAAAAAAACCGATGCCGCGCTTGTTGTCAAAAATGCCTGCTTCTTGTAAATTCGTATAGGCACGCATCACCGTGTTGTGATTGACCTCGAACTCGGCTGCCAAATCCCGCACCGATGCCACCCGCTCGCCAGACTGCAATTGTCCTTCCAAAATTTGCCGACAGAGATTCTCTACTATTTGGAGATAAATCCCTTTGGTTGATTTAAAATCCATATTAAACTTCCTTTTCTTTTAATTTAAAATAAGCAATCGCCAAGAAGAATACCCAAGAGAGCAACGATAGTGTTACTGCAAACAATGCTGTACTCGGTAATTCTTCTGTAATAAAATACATTTTTCCTATTTTTATATCAAAACCCTGAGCCAATTGAGGATAGAAAATATACGACAACAACACCGAAAATAAAATTGAAATTCCTAATACAACTACAGAAACAATTACTGCTTTAATCAAAGCAAATCGTTTAAAATAAGCTGCACCTGCAAAAAGATAAGCTCCATAAGAGAAAAATCCAAAAATCATAAAAAGTATCCGCCCAGTATTCCAAATATTATTATCCCAATAATCGGTTACTAAATCACGAAACTCAAAATAAGGTATTACGGCAGGGTCTATTCCTGCTCCTAATCCTATTGCATTTGTAGTTAAAGATATTTTTGCCAAACGAATGGCAATCCAGAAGATACCCAATGCGATAGGGACAAAAAAGCCAATTCTAATAACAAACTGGAGCAATCCTTTTTCGAAACTAGAACCTGGCATAAGCAAATAAGTACTCGCTTTATTTTTGTCTGACAAATCAGGAAATGAAGTACCTACAATGACTCCAACTACCAACATATAATACCCAAACCATTCCGAATAAAAACGAATTACATTGTAGTAATCACTATAATTACTTTTTGGGTTAACAATATGTTCAAGAATTATATTTTTCTCTAAATTAAACTTATAATACAAGAATACGTACGCTATAAGTCCCACTGAAAGAATCCCCAAAAGATATTTAGTTCTGTTTATTAACAAATCTTGTTTTAGCAAAAGACTAAATCTTTTGAAACTAAAATAATTATTTAACGACATAGCTTTCTGGTTTTAAGGTTACTTTATTGATGATAGCATTAAAAAGCAGTTCGATGTCTATTTCGGTTTCTTTGAGTTCATCCACTGCTGTTATGATTCGGTATCCGCCAAGACATTTCTCTTGATAAATTGGGTTTTCTATTCCCGCTAAACTAGTTACAGTTTTAAATTGCCATTGTTGACTAATGTCAAAAATAGATTGGTTATAAACCATTTTCCCCTCATCAAGAACAACAATGGTATCAATTATCGTTTCAATATCTTTTACCTGATGCGTTGAAATCAATACCAATTGTTCATCAGAAACAGAACTCACTAAAATTTTTCGGAACAAACTCTTCGACGGAATATCCAAACCATTTGTGGGTTCATCCAAAACCAGTAAACTGCAATTAGTTGACAAAGCAAAAGCAATCAAAAATTTCTTGCGTTGCCCATGAGAAAGTCCGTTGAGATTTTTTTTAGCATCTAATTCGAATTGCTGTAAAATTCGATTCATTTTTTCATAATCGAATTTGGGATACAAAGGAGCTGTTGCCTTTATATACAATGCAATAGTTATCGAAGGAAACGAAAACTCCTCAGAAACCATATAGATATCAGACAAAAAATCAGGGAAGCGATCAAAGGGTTTAAAGCCATTAATAACTAATTTCCCTATTTGTGGTTTAAGTAATCCCGAAATTAACTTTAGAAAAGTCGATTTCCCAGCTCCGTTTTTACCCAGCAATCCGACAATACTACCATTTTGCTGCTCAAAAGATAAATCAGTAAACAAAGCGTCCTGCTTTTTGTACTGAAACGTTAAGTGTTGAATGCTTATCATAATATATTTTATTAGTGTACTAGTTTTCTAGTACACAAAGAAATAAAATTATTATTCAAATAACAAGTGTTTAGACAAAAAATCTTACTTATCTCACCTAAAAAGATGAAAACCTGAACTATAGCTGGGAGAATATGACTTACAAACTATCTATAAATATTCGTCTAAATCATTTAATTCAATATTCTATACAATAACTTAACCTTTTGTTTGAAGTCTATTAATCTGTTTTGTTGATGAACCCAATAAATTTGCAAAGTATTAAACAAAACTCCCTTGAAATTTTTCTTCAACAATTTTCGTTATTTCAGAACACAAATATTTTTATCTTTTTCATCAATGATTGCATTGATTGTGGTTTGGTTTATGCTTTATCAGTATATCGACCGCAAAGTGGATCTATTGAATAACTTCACCTATAAATCGTATCGAATTTCACAGGAATTCACCTCTAACATAAAAAATTTCCAAACCTTTTTACTGTCCGGATACAAGGGAAAAGACTTTTATATCCATCACAACCAAAAAGACCTGAAGCTATACATAGACCATTTAAAAAGTCAAAAAAAGGAAATCGACCTGCTATTCAAAGAGTCGAAAGAATTGAATATTGGTAGTAATCCCACTATGACTGCAGTTTCAAAAGAAATAGACCATCTCTACACAATCGTAAACCAATTCAAAGAAATAGCATTAATCCGAGGGTTTAAAGATTACGGAATTGAAGGTAAAATGAGAGACAAAGCCCATTTCCTTGAAGAAAAGTCTTCATTAGACAAAATCACTTTGCTACAGTTTCGCAGGCACGAAAAAGATTATTTACTGCGTTCAGACGAAACTTCCATCAAAAAATTTGAAAGCCTATACCTTGAAACTTTAAAAGAAAAAAATATTGATGCTGCAACTCAAGAAGTGCTTATTGACTATAAAAACAATTTTGATTCTTTGGTAAAATTGACTTCAGAACTAGGCGTTTCAGAAAATCAGGGCTTATATAAAAAAATAAATCAAATCAATGGATTTATTGAACGCTCCTTTGTTCAAATCATAGCCCATAATAAAAAAAGGATTAATGAATTAAAAGAGAGCTTGTTTTATGTTCAATTATGTCAAACCTTGTTCATGGCATTAATTGCCTTACTATTGTGCGTTTACATTTCTAAATATTTCACAAAAGACATCCAATTACTTTCGTTAGATATTTCAAACTACATAAAATCTAATTTTAAAGAACCGGTATCCAATTTAAATCATGACTCCTCCATCAGAGAAATTGATTTTTTGTTAAAAAGTTACGGAATATTAAAAGAAAAGCTGTCTGAAAATATTATTTTTTTAGAAAAGAAAACAGAACAGGCTAATAAAACGGCAACCTTCAAAACACAATTTCTTGCCAATATGAGTCACGAAATCCGATCTCCTCTTAACGGCGTTATTGGAATGCTGAACATGCTTAAAACAAGCAACTTAAACAGCGAGCAAACAGAACATATCGAAATAGCCGAACACAGTGCCAATCATCTTCTGGGAATTGTAAATATGATTCTAGACCATTCTAAAATGGAAGCCGGCAAAATGAAATTAGAACACTACCCCATACATCTTAAAAAAGAACTTTCTAAATTGATTCGGTTATTTGAATACCGAATAAATGATGAAAACATAAAACTGCATTTCACTTATGATTCTAAAATTGTCAATAACATCCTGGCTGATAATTTACGTTTGCAACAAGTATTGATCAATCTTATTGACAACGCAATTAAATTTACGTCTCAAGGCGATGTTAAACTTGAAGTGAATTTATCACATCAAATAGATGATATACAGTACATTAATTTTAAAATTATAGATTCTGGTATAGGCATTGACGCTGATAAGACCGAACAAATACTACTAGCCTTTGAACAGGCTGACTTAACTACCACAAGAAAATATGGTGGTACCGGATTGGGTCTGACTATTTCTAACCAATTGGTAGAACTAATGGGAGGAAGCAAACTGAACATTATGTCATTAGAAACTGGCGGATCTTGTTTTAGCTTTGAAATTCCTTTCAAGATCAATACAAATGCCATTCTAATTGAAGAAAATACTCAGACTATAATCAATAATACAAAAGACCCAATCATTACTAAGGCATTAATTGTTGAGGACAATATAATCAACCAAAAAGTATTGTATAAACTTCTAAACAAACTAAATATCCCTTCGGACATTGCCAATAATGGAAAAGAAGCCGTTTCTCTTTATAATGAAAATGATTATGACATTATTTTTATGGATTTACACATGCCCGAAATGGATGGATTTGAAGCCACAAAAGAAATCCATTCATTAGCAAAATACAAATCGAGAAACATTCCAATTATTGCAGTAACGGCCAGCGCTTTTGATGAAGATAAAACTAAAGCAATCGCTAGTGGTATGGATGATTTTGTAACCAAACCTATTGTTTTAAAAAATCTGGAAGAAACCATTGCAAAACAAATGGAACAACATCATTACATATAAAAACACAAAACCCAAGACTTCTGCCTTGGGTTTTATTGTATAAAAGTATCTAAAGTTATTTTCTACTTCTGATTTTTCTGGCCAAAAGTGTGTTTTTCAATAACATCGCAATCGTCATTGGCCCTACTCCTCCTGGAACTGGAGTAATAAACGATGATTTTTTACTTACTCCTTCAAAATCAACATCTCCTTTAATTACATATCCTTTTGAGTTTGTAGCATCATCCACACGAGTAATACCCACATCAATAATCACTACACCGTCTTTTACCATATCTGCTTTTAAAAATTCCGGCACTCCTAAAGCTGTAATAATGATATCAGCATTTTTAGTGTATTCTTCCAAGTTTTTGGTACGACTGTGTGTCAATGTAACAGTTGAGTCACCAGGATATCCCTTTCGACTCATCAAAATACTCATTGGACGACCTACAATATGACTACGTCCAATTACAACGGTATGTTTTCCTGAAGTTTCTACTTTGTAACGCTCTAACAATTCCATAATTCCGAATGGAGTTGCTGGCAAAAATGTTTCCATATCCAAAGCCATTTTACCAAAATTAGCCGGATGAAAACCATCAACATCTTTATCCGGATCAATAGCCATCAGGATTTTTTGCTCATCTATATGTTTTGGCAAAGGCAACTGAACGATGTAACCATCTAAATTATCATCTTCGTTCAAATCTTTGATTTTAGCTAATAACTCAGATTCAGTAATCGTTTCTGGCAAAGCTACCAAAGTAGAGTCGAAACCAATTTGCTCGCAAGAGCGTACTTTACTACCTACATAAGTTAAACTTGCTCCATTATTACCAACTATGACAGCTGCTAAATGAGGTACTTTTTCCCCATTGGATTTCATTTGTTGTACTTCAGCTGCTATTTCTTTCTTAATATCTTCCGAAGTTTTTTTTCCGTCTAGTATTTGCATAAGAACTGTTAAATTAGCCCCTCCCAACCTCCCCAAAGGGGAGGAGAAGAAACCGATGTTAGTATATATTTTAAAATTAATTGCTTATTTAATTTCTCTCTTCAATTACTCCCCTTCGGGGCTGGGGGCTATTTCATTCCCGGCATTCCACCTGGCATCCCTTTCATACCGCCCATCATTTTCATCAAGTTTTTTCCGCCTGGACCTTGCATCATTTTCATCATTTTGCTCATTTGGTCAAATTGCTTCATTAACTGATTCACTTGCTCAATTTTGGTTCCAGATCCTTTAGCAATTCTTGCTTTTCTTTTTACATCAATCAAAGCTGGTTTTTTTCTTTCTATTGGAGTCATCGAATGAATAATAGCTTCAATATGTTTGAAAGCATCGTCTTCAATTTCTACATCTTTCATGGCTTTTGAAGCACCTGGTATCATTCCAACCAAATCCTTCATATTACCCATTTTCTTTACTTGTTGAATCTGAGTAAGGAAATCATCAAAACCGAATTCATTCTTCGCAATCTTCTTTTGTAATTTTCTGGCTTCTTCTTCGTCAAATTGCTCCTGAGCTCTTTCTACCAAAGAAACAACGTCTCCCATTCCAAGGATACGTTCCGCCATACGGTCTGGATAGAAAACATCAATTGCTTCCATTTTTTCACCAGTACCTACAAATTTAATTGGTTTATTTACAACCGATTTAATAGACAATGCAGCTCCACCACGGGTATCACCATCTAATTTGGTTAAGATAACTCCATCAAAATTCAAGATATCGTTGAAGGCTTTTGCTGTATTTACCGCATCTTGTCCTGTCATCGAATCCACAACAAATAAGGTTTCCTGTGGCTTAATAGCAGCGTGAACACGAGCAATTTCGTCCATCATCTCCTTATCTACTGCCAAACGACCAGCAGTATCGACAATAACAACATTAAATCCGTTTGCCTTAGCATGCTTGATCGCATTTTGTGCAATTTCAACCGGATTTTTATTCTCTGGCTCTGAATAAACTTCAACGCCTATTTGGTCTCCCACCACATGCAACTGATTAATAGCCGCAGGACGGTAAATATCACAAGCTACCAAAAGTGGTTTTTTATTCTTTTTTGTTTGAAGATAATTTGCCAATTTCCCAGAAAAAGTAGTCTTTCCAGAACCTTGCAAACCTGACATCAAAATCACAGAAGGCGTTCCTTGCAAATTAATTCCTGCTACGTCACCTCCCATTAATTCAGTCAACTCGTCTTTAACCAACTTCACCAATAATTGTCCTGGCTGTAAAGTAGTTAATACGTCCTGACCTATCGCTTTATCTTTTACTCTTGCGGTAAAATCTTTGGCAATTTTAAAATTCACATCGGCATCAAGTAATGCTCTACGAACTTCTTTTAAGGTATCAGCAACGTTTACTTCGGTAATTTTACCGTGACCTTTTAATATATGAAAAGCTTTATCTAATTTATCGCTTAAATTATCGAACATAGTATTGTTTTTTTTGGAACTGCAAATATAAGATAAACGGTTAAAGTTAAAAAGTTTAAAGTTCAAAGTTTTTTAGACTCGCCTTATTTTTTTCTATTTAGCCCAAAACAAAAAAGAGGCTAGAAAAATCTAACCTCTTTTGACAAAAAAAAATAAAAAAAAACAAGTAATTAAGTTAATGAATTTCGGCATTAATTTAATATAGCGTATTCAAAAGTGACATGTCCTCTTTCGCCAGCCACATTAGTCATGGCAAGGAATTTTAATTTATAATAATTTCCAGCCGCATCTTTAAGTACATAAAAACGGTCTGTTTTAATACTTGGCAAAGAACCGTTTTGTCCTCCACCATTTCTCCAGTTGGCTCCAATTGCTCTTTGATCTAAAACCGATGCATCAAAATTAGTTTCTACGATATTTGCCTTCGCAAAAGCAGTATAAGTAACATCTCCAGCAATTAAAACCTGATAAACCTTAGTCCCACCTAATCTATTGGAAACAATAAAATCAGAATAAGCATAGGTTACATTAACTCCCATATAAGGTAAATAGTTTGTAAATGTGGTAAAGTTCAAGTCCCATTTGTTTTTTTCTGGCTCTACACTCACCGTTTTCGCTGTATTTAAACTAAAAAACGAAAAATTAAAATCAGTGTCTTTAGCTATCGTTTTTTCCGTAAAAGTCGTCGAAGCTAAATCGGCATATTGAATTTTATAGCCATTACCATTTCTTAAAATTCTAACTTTTTTCCAACCTCTTGAAGCTCCATCAACACTTACCGATCCTATATCTGGAGTTTCTGTTGAAATTGCAAAACCAAGATTAACCAAATACACTTTATTCTCTGAATCAGTAGCCGAAACTTCAGCAATAGCAGTACCTTCACCCAATCCTGCTCCTGTTAAAACACCTGTTGGATTGTCAACATAACCATTAGAAGCAACTGTATTATAACTTACATTCACTCCATTATCAACTGTTTGAGCCAAAGTAATATCAGTAGTTTCCAGTTTTTTAACCGCCATTTTTACTGAACCGTTAAGTATTACTCTAAACTCAGAACCGGAATAGAATCCAAAATCCCAAGAAGTTCTATTTATCGCTGTAAATTTTGCAGCACTCAAATCTACATACACCTGATTCGGTTGGTTTGCCCCACCTACTCCAGCTTCTAAAGTTTCACCCACAGTTGGGATTTCTACAGTTTCTCCATCATCATTAGAACAAGATGCGAGCGTTAACAAAGCAAAGGCAAAAGAAAAAATTGTTTTTTTCATGATATTTATGATATTAAAAATTAAGATTATACATTAGTTTTACAAAATAAGAACGCCCATAAGCAAGCATCACATCCGAAGAAGTGGCATGAACCGCATTAGGATTAGTCCCTGATTGTTGCACATTGCCTACATTAAATAAATTTCGGGCTCCAACAGTAGCTTCGAGTTTGTTATTGAAAAATGCTTTTCGCAAAGAAACATCCAGCCAATTGCTACCACCTATTTCAGAAAGCAAGTATTCTGAATCACCTTCTACAAATTGTTGGGTTCTTCCGTTGTATTTGTAATAGGCCGAAAAAGTAGTTTCCCATTTTGGATTAGTATAAGACAAGCTCGAATTCAAATTAAAAGCATATAAAAATCGGTCGTCTGAAACAAAAACCTGATTGTCTATTGTTTGGGAAACCCCAATAAAAGAAGCACCCAGATTAAAATTCCAATTCCCTTTTTGGAATTGATTTGTAGTCGATAGATTCCACATTTGGTACTTACTAATATTAATGTACTGATACATTGGATTGCCAGTATCTTCATTAAAACCTACCAAAGCCATATCGATTCTATCGTTAACATTCAAAAAACTCCCTGTTAGCATGGTTGAAATTTGCAATCCTGAATCTAAAAAAGCCGTTTTTTTAATACTTGCCTCATAAGAAATACTGGTTTCAGTAATCAAATTTTCATTTCCTACGAAAAAGTGTCCGTCAAAAATTTGTTTCGAATACAACTCATTAAAAGTGGGCGTTCTAAACGAACCACCGTAAGAAAGTCTTAAATCAAGTCCTTTATCGAAAGCATATCTGAAACCTAAAGAAGAAGCATATTGGTTATCAAATTTGGATTGGGATGAAAAACGAATTCCGGGTCGGATAGCCAATCGTTTGAAAGCTTTGATCTCTGAATTGGCAAAAAAATCATAATTCTCCAGTTTTTTTCGAACAAGAACAATGGTACTATTTGCTTCTTGTACCAATGAAAAACCATTGTTGTTTGCAAATTCGTAACCCAATTGTAAATCCACAATTTTACTGGCAAAAATATTATTCAAGCTTCCTGTTGAATACAATACTTCCATTGACTGATCTTTCCCGGTGGTATTATCAGCTTCAGTTTTGGTATACAAGTAATACCTAAAATCCTCTATATCCCGCTGCTGTTTTTGATGAGAAAGCGAAATAGTATAATTCAATTGAGAAAATAATTTCCCCGTAGCATTCAAATTATGAAAATATCTGGTAGTAAAATAACGCTTATCATCGGCATAACGATACGAACCTAATTCAGAAGTATACCCCGATTGCACTGTACTATTATAGTAATCAACATTTTCGTCTAAATATTCGAATTTGTAAAAAATCCTAAAATTCCCTTTGTTGTAAGCTATCAATGCTGTTGTATTCAATTGCTCTTTTGGAAGCCAGCTGTAACCTCGTTTAAAATCGGTTTGGAAATAATCTTTACCTTTTCTATCGTCTAAAAATCCTTGAAAATCATTACGGTTGGCGCCTACACTTACAAACCAATTGTCGTTTAACGAATGTGCCATTCGCAACGACTGTATGTGGCGTCCTTTGTCAAAAAAAGTAAATTCTTTGCCCACGGTTTCTTCCTGTACCGAAGTCGAAATACTCCATTTGTATCTTGATGATTTTTTAGTGATGATATTCAAAACGCCACTCACCGCATTCGCTCCATAAGTAACACCCATCGAACCTTCAACAATTTCAATTTGTTCAACATCATTTAGATTAATTTGAGACAAATCAGTATTATTCCCAAAACCTCCATCATTTACTAAAGGCACATTATCTACCAAAATCTTAAAATACTGTGCATCTAAACCAAACAAAGAAACCGTAGAACGTCCCGTTGTACCACTTGGCCTAACACTAATATTTAAATACTGATTCAAAACATCTGATAAATTAGTTGCCGCCAGGTTTTGAATGTCTTTACTAGAAATAACGCGAACATTAAAAACTGATTTTTTTATTGACTGAGGTTCGAATTGTCCCGTTACCACCACCTCTACTAATTTCTCATTAGCTGCAATGCTGTCTTTCATTTGACCGAAAGTAATTCCACAAAAAAACAGACTTATAAATGGTGTAATTCTTAGATTCATTATTTTTATTTAATCTTAATAACTTGTGCAAATATATAATTATTTTTATTTATTCTAAATAAATATTAATATATTTGCACAGAATTTTAAAGCAAAAAATAGAATTATGATTACACAAAAAACTTATTTAACTGCTGTTCTGGCTCTTACAGCAACAATTGGATTTTCTCAGGAAAATAAAAAACAACAGGACATTACATCTATTAAATCCATGTGCGGTTGTTATGAAGTCAAATTTAATTTTACTGAAACATTTCAATACTCGAAAGATTCTGCTAATTACAAACCATCGGCCACCAAACACGAAACGGCTTTAGAATGGGTTGCATTATTAGAAGACACTCCAAACAAAATCATGTTGCAACATTTATTGATTGCAGACGAAAACACGATTATCAAACACTGGAGACAGGATTGGTTATATGAAAACACCGATTTGTACTCTTTTTACAAAGACAACAACTGGAAATACAGCAAACTCAATAAAAAAGACGTAAAAGGGCAATGGACCCAAAAAGTATATCAGGTTGACGATAGCCCTAGATATGAAGGTTCAGCAAGCTGGGTTCACGTTGACGGGAAAGATTATTGGGTAAACACTACTGATGCTCCATTACCAAGAAGAGAGCATACCAAACGCAATGATTACAATGTTTTAAAAAGAAGAAACATCCATGAAATCACTAAAACAGGTTGGAATCATGAACAGGACAATTCTAAACTTATTAGAGATAACGACGGTAAAGATATTGTTTTAGCCCAGGAAAAAGGATTAGACATTTACACTAAAGTAGAGGATTCTAAATGTCTGGCTGCTCAAAAATGGTGGAGCGAAAACAAAGCACTTTGGAAAAACGTTAGAACCAAATGGGACGTAGTTTTTGCTCAAAACAAAGACCTAAACCTGAAAGAAAAAGTAGACAAGAAAACACTTTTTTCGCATTTGTTTAAATTAAAACCAGATGCGACAAAAGCAGAAAGTGATGCTATAATTGACAGCTTCCTTAAATAAAGATTAGTTGAATTTGTGTGTTAGTTTGTTTGAAAAGAGTCGATAATTCTGGATTATCGGCTCTTTTCTTTTTATCTACCTCTATGTAGTAATATAAAAAAGGCACGCAGATTTCACTAATTTTAGCAGATTTCTAAAAAATTAAAAATCAGCCGAATCTGCAAAATCTGCGTGCTATAATTTTGTTTAATCTGCTAAACAGATTATCTATTACATTCTCTCAGGAACATTAATTCCTAACAGACTAAAAGAAGCAGCAATAGTATCGGCTACTTTTTTAGACAATTGTACTCTGAATATTTTAATTTCTAAATCGGCTTCACCAAGAATTGGCACCGCCTGATAGAATGAATTGTATTCTTTTACCAAATCATACGTATAATTAGCTAATAAAGCTGGGCTGTGATTTTGCGCTGCATTTTGAATGACTTCCGGAAACAACTCCAATTGTTTCAGCAATTCTTTTTCTTTTTCGTGTAAAGTTTCAATTTTAGAAACATTCGAAAAATCAAAATCAGCTTTTCTTATAATCGATTGAATTCGGGCATAAGTATATTGAATAAACGGTCCTGTATTTCCTGCAAAATCAACTGATTCTTCAGGATTAAACAAAATACGTTTTTTAGGATCTACTTTTAAAATGTAATATTTCAAAGCCCCAAGTCCAATAGTCTTGAACAATTTAGCTTTTTCTTCTTCTGAATAACCGTCTAATTTTCCTAATTCTTCAGATATTTTTTGAGCAGTATCCGTCATTTCCTGCATCAAATCATCAGCATCTACTACAGTTCCTTCACGAGATTTCATTTTACCAGAAGGCAAATCCACCATTCCATAAGACAAATGAAATAAATTTTCAGACCAGTCAAAGCCTAGTTTTTTCAAAATAAGGAACAAAACTTTAAAATGGTAATCCTGCTCGTTTCCTACGGTATACACCATTCCTCCTACATCTGAATAGTCTTTTACACGTTGAATTGCCGTTCCAATATCCTGCGTCATATAGACTGCAGTTCCATCTGAACGCAATACAATTTTTCGATCTAAACCTTCATTAGTCAAATCAATCCAAACTGAACCGTCAGGATCTTTTTCGAAGATGCCTTTTTCCAATCCCATTTGAACCACATCTTTCCCTAACAAATAAGTATTGCTTTCGTAGTAATAACTATCAAAATCAACCCCCATACTTTTATAAGTGGCAGCAAAACCGTCATAAACCCATTGGTTCATTTTTTTCCAAAGCGCAATTACTTCTTCATCTCCTGCTTCCCATTTCAACAACATTTCCTGAGCTTCAAGAATAATTGGTGCTTGTTTTTTAGCTTCTTCTTCGGTTTTCCCCTGAGCGATTAATTGGCTGATTTCTTCTTTGTAAGCCTTATCAAAAGCCACATAAAAATTCCCAACTAATTTATCTCCTTTTAATCCCGTTGATTCTGGCGTTTGGTCTTTTCCGAATTTTTGCCAAGCCAACATTGACTTACAAATATGAATTCCTCTATCGTTGATGATTTGGGTTTTATATACTTTTTTACCCGAAGCTTTGATAATTTCAGCCACCGAATAACCCAACAAATTATTACGAACGTGACCTAAATGCAACGGTTTATTAGTATTTGGTGAAGAATACTCGACCATTACCGCTTTGTCTTCTGAACTTGGAGTTACAAAACCGTACTTCTCCTTATCTTTAATTCCGTTGAAGAAATTCAAATAATAGGCATCAGAAATAACAATATTCAGGAAACCTGAAACCACATTAAAACCACTTACCTCAACTACATTTTCAACTAAATAGTTTCCAATTTTATTTCCTAATTCTACCGGATTACTCTTAATTACTTTCAATAAAGGAAAAATTACCATGGTAATATCGCCTTCAAACTCTTTGCGAGTAGCTTGAAATTCAATTTTATCAACTGTTACTTCAAAAAGATTTTGAATGGCTTTTGTTATAGATGGTGTAAGCGTTTGTGATAATGTCATTATGTTGTTTTTTTAATGGCTGCAAATATAGGTATAATGGAGCAATTGGGAAATCTGATTTTTGAAAAAGGTTATGAGTTATTGGTTATGAGTTATACGTTTTGGAATTTGGGACAAATAACTTTTAACTTCTAACATTTAACTCCCTAAAATCACCATTTAATAATAGCACTTGCCCAGGTAAATCCGCTACCAAAAGCAGCCAAAACAACAGTATCACCTGATTTTATTTTGCCAAGTTCCCAGGCTTCAGTTAAAGCAATTGGAATCGAAGCTGCGGTAGTATTACCGTATTTTTGAACATTATTATAAACCTGATCGTCATTCAATCCGAATTTCTTTTGGATGTACTGAGAAATCCTCAAATTAGCCTGATGCGGAATCAGCATATCAATATCAGAAACTTTTAAGTTATTGGCTTCTAAACCTTCGTTAATGACTTCTGCAAAACGAACTACAGCATTTTTAAAGACAAATTGCCCATTCATATGCGGATAATAACTTTCGTCGTTTGGATCATTATCAGCTAAAATATCATTCACCCAACGCCCGCCCATTCCCGGAGCAGTGAGTACTAATTCCTCGGCATGAATTCCTTCAGAGTGCAAATGAGTTGACAAAACCCCTTTCGATAAATCTTCTTCGCGACTTAACACAGCTGCTCCTGCTCCATCACCAAAAATCACCGAAACGCCACGCCCGCGAGTAGTCATGTCCAGTCCTGAAGACTGTACTTCGGAACCAATAACTAAAATATTTTTATACATTCCGGTTTTGATATATTGATCAGCAACCGAAAGTGCGTAAACAAAACCAGAACATTGATTTCTAACATCCAATGCACCTATGGTTCTTAAACCCAAGTCTCGTTGTACCAAAACACCTGGTCCTGGAAAATAATAATCAGGGCTTAAGGTAGCAAAAACAATAAAATCGATATCTTCTTTAGCAATTCCGGAACGCTCAATAGCAATTTTAGCCGCTTTTACCCCCATAGAAGTGGTGGTATCTTCACCCGGAATGATATGCCTGCGTTCCTGAATTCCGGTTCTTTCCTGAATCCATTCATCATTCGTATCTATAATTTTTGACAAATCGTCATTTGTAACCACATTGGAAGGCACATAAAAACCTAAACCCGAAATTTTTGAATGATACATATTTTCCCTTTTTTATATTAACACCTAGATATTAAATATAATAAAAAAACCAGTCTAAAAAACTGGTTTACCTATTCAATTCTATTTATTTAAATCAACTTGTCTGATCATCTACAACCCCATCCGGTGCATTTTTCTTTACTGATTCAATGCCGTTTTCCCGGGAAGCAACCGACTCATACATTTCGCTACTTCCAATAATTTGACCATTGGTCGCTTTCAAATTAAAATAATATTTCCCGTTTGATGATTCTTTGCGTTCGTATCGGCCATCTTCCTGAGAATTTTTTCTAACCGATTCAATTCCGTTATCGCAGGCAGCTTTAGTTGTATAGCCCTCACTTGCTAAAATTGTCTGACCATTGCCTGCTTTCAGGTTAAACTGAAACTCACCATTAACTCTTTTTGTAATTACAAATTTTCCCATTTTTTTTTAAAATTTTGATTTATAATCTCTATTTATCTAAAAATCAACATTTTTAGATTTTTTTATTAAACTGAATTAAAAATAAAAAAAAAAACAAAGCAAAACTGTAGAAGTTAATCAGGAAATCATCAAATTAACTTCTTGATTAAATTCTAAAGGAGATTCGTGTTCGAAGAAAATCACTTTTCTGTCAAAAACGGCTTTGATAAGATAATAACCGCCTTTAAAATAGGATTGTTTGACCAATACATTCATCAAACCATCTTCGGCTACTTTTAATTGATGTGGGTATAGTAAAACCAATTCATCTTCACCGTCAACTGCTATAAGTTGCGATAATTTGAGTTCGTTTACTTCTCCAAAAAGAGAAGCCACGTATTTATTAATTGGATTGTTATATAAGTTATAAGAATCGGCTTTATCAACCATTTTTCCGTTTTGTAACACAATAGTTTCGTCGGCAAAAGAAAGTGCATCGGTACTATCGTGCGTTGCCACAATACAGGTAATTCCCTGTGCTTTTAGATAAGCAAACAAATTGCGTCGCAATGCATTTTTTCTAAAATTATCAATATGACTAAAGGGTTCGTCGAGCAATAAAACTTCGGGTTCTAAGGCTAAAACTCTCGCCAAAGCCACACGTTGCTGCTGACCTCCGCTTAGGTATTTTGCTTTCACATCGGCAAACTCGGTCATTTCGACAATTTCCAGCAATTCTTTGATGCGTCCTTTTTTTATTTCAGGAAAAATATTCGACAAATATTTCCCCACATTCTCCGCCACCGTAATATAAGGCATCAGGTCAAAATCCTGCGACAAATATTTCATAAAAGGCATTCCGGGAACCAAATGGAAACGAGTTCCTAAAACCTCTTCTTCATTCCAAAAAATCTGTCCTTCATCTAAATCGTATAAGCCATAAATCAATTTCAGTAAAGTACTTTTCCCGCAACCGCTTTCGCCAATTACAGCAATATTTTGTCCTTTTTCTACAGAAAAATGAATGTTTTGAACCACTGGTTTTTCGGTATAACCAAAGGAGATATTTTGAACTTGAAGCATTTTAAAAGAATGTTTTTTTTGTGAGTGCAAAGATAGATTTCTTTGGTCTAAAAAAATAGATGAAACTGAAATATATCTTATGTCAGTCTGAGCTTGTCGAAGACCTCTTTTTAAACGATAAACACTTCGACAAGCTCAGTGTGACAAAAAAACTAAAATAATTTATTAAAAAAAAAGGTCGTTCCGTTATAAAAACGAAACGACCTTATATATTTTAAAAAAGTAGTTTATTATTTAGCTGCTTCTTTTTCAGCATCTGCTTTCATTTTAGCATTTGCAACAATTGCAAATTCTACACGACGGTTTTGGCTTCTTCCTTCTACAGTACCATTGTCTGCAATTGGATCAGCAATTCCCATTCCTGTAATTGTAAATCTACTTGCTGAAATTCCTTTGCTTGCTAAATAGTTTTTAACTGATGCAGCACGCTCTCCTGAAAGTTTCAAGTTATAATCAGCTGGTCCAGTATTATCAGTATATCCAAAGATAGTAATATCAGTATCCGGATATTCGTTAAAAACAGCAACTAATTTATCTAAATTTGCTTTTGCAGCAGCAGTTAAAGTCGATTTGTTTGTATCAAAACGCACTGCATTTTCGTTTAAAACTAATTGAATTCCTTCACCTACTCTTTTTACCTCAGCACCTGGAATGGCCTGGTCAATTTGTCTGGCTTGTTTGTCCATTTTGTTACCAATAACTCCTCCGGCAACTCCACCAACAACTCCACCAATAACAGCACCCATAGCACCTTTTCCACCTTTTCCAAGGTTATTTCCTAAAATCCCTCCAAGTAGAGCTCCTCCTGCAACTCCAATTGCAGCTCCTCTTTGTGTTTTATTTGTGTTTTTTACTGCTTCACAACTTGTAAAAATTGAACCAACAATCATTACTACAGCTAATGCTAATACCGATATATTTTTCATAATTTATCTCTTTTTTATTATTTATTAAAATCCTGGGTTTAGTTTACACGTTGGAATTGGTAAACTACATCTGTTAATTTTCCTCCAACATTAATTTTGTCAATCAATTGGAAAGAACTGTCTGTTAAATTAGCTACGTGTAAAACATAACCATCTCTCACTTTTTTAGCTTTTTCTCCTGCATCTAAAACTTTCAATACAAATTCTCCATTAGAATTGACAAACCATGTAATTGGTGAACTAAAAACAGGGCAATCGTACTTCGTTAAAGCCATATTTCCTTTGTTATTATTAGAAACAAACTTCCAAGTACTTCCTTCAAAACATTTTGAATCTGCTATTTGGAAAGAATTTACTTTAATGTATTCTGAGCCTGGATAAGTAACAGAACTTATTACCCAATTTCCTTTTACACCCGTTTGAATTCCCCTGTCTAATTTAGTAGCCGTAACTGAAGACGTCTTGCACGAAAATAATGCAAGCGCAATTGCTGTAACTAAAAATATTTTTTTCATCGTTATATCGTTTTAATATTAAACTTAGGCAAAGATACAATCTAACCTACAAATTTTGTTTCAAAATGTTATTATTTTATTACACAATTTACTGTTAAGACAATTTGTCACCTCCATTAGAATTGGTACTTTATTTGAAGAAAGCTGTAACAGATTGTAAAACACTATAAAAATTTTAAATATGACAACTGGAAAAATTAACGTTTCGGTGGAAAATATCTTTCCATTAATCAAAAAGTTCTTATACAACGATCACGAGATCTTTTTACGTGAATTAATTTCGAATGGAACAGATGCAACATTAAAATTAAAACACCTGACCAATATTGGCGAAGCTAAAGTAGAATATGGCAATCCAATACTTGAGGTAAAAATTGACAAAGAGGGCAAAAAACTGCACATCATTGACCAGGGAATTGGAATGACATCAGAAGAGGTTGAAAAATACATCAACCAACTGGCTTTTTCAGGTGCCGAAGAATTCTTAGAAAAATACAAAGACACGGCTAAAGATTCAGGAATTATTGGTCATTTTGGTCTTGGTTTCTACTCTGCTTTTATGGTTGCTTCTAAAGTTGAGATTATTACCAAATCATACAAAGACGAACCAGCAGCGCATTGGACTTGCGATGGAAGCCCAGAATTCTCATTAGAACCAGCTGACAAAACGACTCGCGGAACAGAAATTATCCTGCACATTGCCGAAGATTCATTAGAATTCTTAGAAGATTTCAAAATCAAAGAATTGCTGAACAAATACAACAAGTTCATGCCAATTCCGATTAAATTTGGAACAACTACAGAAACTTTACCTAAGCCAGAAGATGCTCCTGAAGATTACACTGCAGAAACGGTTGAAGTTGACAATATCATCAACAACCCAAATCCAGCTTGGACAAAACAACCGGCTGATTTAAATGAAGAAGATTATAAAACCTTCTACCACGAATTGTACCCAATGCAATTTGAAGAGCCTTTATTCAACATTCATTTAAATGTAGATTATCCGTTCAACCTTACTGGAATTTTATATTTCCCAAAATTAGGTTCGGATATGCAAATTCAAAAGGACAAAATCCAATTGTACCAAAACCAGGTTTATGTTACTGATAACGTAGAAGGAATTGTACCTGAATTCCTGATGATGCTTCGCGGAGTAGTGGATTCTCCGGATATTCCTTTGAACGTTTCCCGGTCAGGATTACAGGCAGATGGTGCAGTGAAGAAAATTTCGAACTACATCACTCGTAAAGTAGCCGATAAATTAAAATCATTGTTCAACGAAAACAGAGCAGATTTCGAATCAAAATGGAACGACATCAAAATCGTGTTGGAATACGGAATGCTTTCGGAAGACAAATTCTACGAAAAAGCAGGCGCTTTTGTATTGTACCCAACGGTAGATGACACATATTTTACTCTTGACGAATTAAAAGAAAACATAAAAGAGGCGCAAACCGATAAAGACGGAAAACTGGTTGTTTTATACGCCGGAAACAAAGAAGCGCAGCATTCTTACATTGAAATTGCAAAAGAAAAAGGATACCAGGTATTGCTTTTAGACTCGCCAATTATCTCACATTTGATTCAAAAAATCGAAAACGACAATAAAGATTTGACTTTCGTTCGTGTGGATTCTGACCATATTGATAACCTAATCAAGAAAGACGAAACTACCATTTCTAAATTGTCTGAAGACGAACAAACCAATCTAAAAACAGCTGTTGAAGCGGTAATTAATAAACAAACTTACAATGTTCAATTGGAAGCTCTTGACAGTCAGGCAGCACCATTTATCATCACGCAACCGGAATTCATGCGTAGAATGAAAGAAATGAGCCAGACTGGCGGTGGCGGAATGTTCGGAATGGGCAACATGCCGGAAATGTACAATTTGGTTGTGAATACTAATTCGCCTTTGGCTTCGACTATCCTGAATACCGAAGACAAAACCAATCAGGAACACCTGGTAAAACAAGCCTTAGATTTGGCTAAATTATCTCAAAACCTGTTAAAAGGAGAAGCCTTGACTACTTTCGTAAAACGTAGTTTTGAAATGATAAAATAATCCTCCCCTAACCCCTCCGAAGGAGGGGAATGTAAGACCTGCTAGTGCAAACTTGCGGGTCTTTTTTGTTTAGGAGCAGAACGATTGGGTTTCCATAAGAACTTCCCTCCTGCTATCCGTTGCAATCTTTGTTATTGGCTAACGCCATAACAAAGGATTTCCACTACTATCAGGGCTACTAAGTTTGTTTCTTTTCTAAAATAAATTTTGTAAGAATATTTTAATATATTTGAGAGTAAATTAATTATAGACAATGCTGAAAAATTGAGCCAAAATAAACCGTAAACAAATAACCATGAGAAAAAAAGACAGTGAGAAAATCTTCAAAGAATTAAAAGAAACCGTAAAAGCGAAATTACTAAATAATTTTAAAAATCGCGATGGCCATATCATTGATACTGTTGAATCTATTAATATCCAAAACTTCGAAACTGATGAAAAAAATGAAGATAGAGACAAAATTATTGTAACAAATGTTAATATAACTTCAAGAGTTTTCGTGAAGTTTGTCGAAGATTCTAGAAGTTCTGACAATTTACAGTTAGGAAGTAACAAATCAATTGAATTTGTATACAATAAAGAAACAGATGAATTCGATATTATTGCAAACGATGTAGTATTCTATATAAATTCTTCATATTAAACACAACAGAGTGGATTTGCAATACGTTCCCTCAACGATTAAAAATCCAAAACATTAGAATACATTTAAAAAACAAAAATGGAAACAATTACTAAAATAATAAAAGATGAAAATACAATAGCAATTTTAGTAATTGTTATACCTTGGGTTTTCGCTATTTTAACTTTATTTATATCTTTTTGGACTACTAAAATTAATTCAAAAAATGCTCTTTTAAATATTAATAAAACTGTTTTATCTGAAAACAGGCAACAATGGATAAATAACTTAAGGGAAACTGTTTCTGAATATATAGCACTTCATTCATTACTTGAAAAAGAAACTTCTGATCCAATAACCGATATTGAACATATGAAAAACTTAAGTCTTCTTCAAACCAAAGTAATTCTGATGTTAAATCCAAACGAAGAAGATAGCTTAAACCTAACTGTTGAAATGTCAAAAATATCAAAACCTAAAAGTCAAAGACCTGAAATCAATTCTAGCGAAGTTAAAGCGAAAATTTTAGTACTGACACAGAAAATACTTAAAACCGAATGGGAAAGAGTAAAAAAAATAAAATAAAAAATGAAGTTACTGACAGTTACAAAAAATATTACATATGAAAACATTTATCTCAGACATAATTCCTAAAATTCAAAAATTTTCAGAAAAACTAGACAATACAACATTGTTATTAAATCAACGATGGGTCATTGTGGGAGATAACGACAATAATAAAATTATATACATATTCAGACAAAACAACGAGTTATTAATCTCATTAAATGGAAAAGTAGATAAAGCAAAATGGGAGTATCTAGATAAAAGTTCAATTTTGGTTGACACAATAAAAGGGAGCTACATCTACAAACATGGATTCTTAGATGAAAAAATTTTAGCTTTAAAAATTGACAGCCATAATGACTTCTTTTTTTTAGTAAATGAATCTATCCTACAACATGAATTAAATACAACAGAAGAAGTATTAGAATTCATAAAAAGTAAATATTTAGATTTGCCATATTTTGAAAATTCACAAAACCAATTAACTTTTGATATAACAGATAAATCATCTTTAAAAAAGATAGCACCTTATAACATTTCCCTTATTGAAGAAAGATGGGGTTTTGGGGTTGGTGAAATGAAAATATTTGAAATAAAATTTAACAATGGTCTTAAGGGAACTTATATTCAAAGATTAAAAGACAGTACTTACAGCTATGATTATGAAAAGTTCTTCTTGACTGAACAAGAATGTATTATTAAAATTTTTGAATTAAAAAACAAAAAAACAGATTTGTAAAATCTGATTGGCAGATTTCAATCCGTGCCCACAACAATGAGCAACTTTGTAGCATTACTGGATGAGATTCCTCATTCTTCGGAATGACAAGATTACGGGTAAAACTCTTTCAAAACGTTCTTTTACACAAACCAAATCCGCCCAGTTTGTCATTCCGACGAAGGAGGAAACTCAACAATACTTTTCCACACAGATGCGAAGATTTGTAATCTTTAGAGACAACAATGAGCAACTTTGTCGAGTTACTGGATGAGATTTCTCCTTCGTCGAAATGACAAGATTGCGAGTAGAAATCAAAACTTGACACAGTCTGTAGCGGGAAATGTTTTCGCATCAATGTTTTAAAAACTTCGTTTACACGTCGGCGAGGAATTGGGTATAGTAAAATTACAAATTGATACAAAATAGCCTAATAGATAACTAATTATAAACAATAGTAACGACATGATACATTTACTATCTCTATTTCTTCTTTTACTTTCGCCATTCCTATTCCAGTTAATCTTTGGAATCAAAGTAATTAAAGATACCTCTTCATTAAGTTTTTTGGAAGTAAGTTTAATAAGTTTACTTGGACATGTGGCTTTTGCAATTATAAATCTTGAACTAATGAGTGAATCTTTAAAACATGCCACTCATAAATGTGGAATGGCTTGGCTCGGTGTTTTAATGTTGGAATGCGTCGTTGGATTCGTATTGTTAATCGTGATTCTTATACAACGATACATTCAATATCGAAAAAATAAATCCAATGAAGGAGGAAATCCGAATTAAACACTAAAAAACCAATGAAAACAATATTAGTCCTTCTAACAACATTTTTCGCAACAATAGTATTTGGACAAAATGGACAAAGAAAAAATCCATCTGATTTTTTACCTAAAGGCTATGTTCTTTTTGAAAAGATAAATGGGGACTTGAACAAAGATGGCATCGAAGATTGTGTTCTTATTATTAAAGGCACTGATAAAAGTAATTTTTTCAAACATGAATATCACGGAGAATTAGACCGAAACCGAAGGGGTATGATCATTTTATTTAACAAAAAAGACCATTACGAATTGGCTTTAAAAAACTATAATTGTTTCTCTTCTGAAAATGAAGATGGTGGAGTTTATTTCCCTCCCGATTTAAGTGTTCTAATAGAAAAAGGAAACTTAATTGTGCATTACGGACATGGTAGATACGGCTATTGGAAATATACTTTTCGACATAAAAACGCCGATTTTGATTTAATTGGTTATGACATAAGCAATGGCGGAGCAGTGATTAGCGATGAAACTAGTATTAATTTCCTAACTAAAAAGAAACTTCAAAGGGTAAACACTAACAAGAATGACGAAGGTGGTCAGGAAGTTTTTAAAGATACCTGGAAAACCATCAAGCAAAATCCACTCATCAAACTATCAGAAGTTAAAGATTTTGAAGAACTCTATTTAGAAGATTACAAATAAAACATTTACCAATAAAAGAAGTAAACCAAAAACCAACCTAAATGAAATCAAAACTATTTTTTTTAACATTATTTTTATGTGTTTCTCAATCAAATTATAGTCAAAAACTAGAATATGGAGCAATGCTCAATCTGGAAAGAACAACGCTTTCTGTACCTAATGGAGAATACACTATTTACTCTAATGGAGGTTACAGCGAAGGAGCTACATCAACTGGAAAAAGAACAAATATCGGAATTGGGGCATTTGCAAGCTATCAAATTATAGAAGATGTCTTTGATGTGGGGTGCGAATTATTTTATGACAACACTTCTTCTCAAAAAGTGGATCAAAGTTTTCAAGCAATCAATTTGGTTCCCTTTTTAAGAATCCAACTAGCGCGAAATATCTATTTTAGTTTAGGAGGTGGAACTGGTTTTATACTTAATTCACCTCAATTTGAAAACAACACCTATAAATCTAAAAAATTTGATTTTATTGGAAAAGCATCTTTGGGTTATAACGTTAAAAATTATTGCACTTTAGAACTTGGTTTTTACCCACCTGTCACCTCTGTCGTTGAAAATTATTTAAATAGACAGAAAACATATCTAGGAATCAAAGTCCCATTAAACAAGTATTTTCTAAAGTAATTAAATATTAAACCCATGCACGAAAAACCAACTTTATATTTTAAAAATGCTTCCGAATGGAGAGCCTGGCTACATGAAAATCATAGTAGTTACAAGGCAGTGAATTTGATTTTTTACAGAGTAGCACACGAAGCAGAAAGTATGCGTTGGGAAGAAGCCGTAAAAGTGGCTATTTGTTATGGTTGGATTGATTCGACGGTTAGAAAACTGGATGAACACCGAAGACAACAGCTTTTTACTCCCAGAAAAGACAAAAGCATTTGGAGCAAAATAAACAAAGGGTACATCGAAGATTTAATTGCTGCCAATTTAATGCACGAAAGCGGTTTGAAAAAAATTGAAACGGCTAAGAAAAATGGTTCTTGGGAGAGTTTAGATGCGGTTGAAAACTTAGAAATTCCAGAAGACTTACAACAGGCTTTTGCTAAAAATCCAGTTGCTTTTTCAAATTATGAAAACTTCAGTAAATCCTATAAAAAAAATTATTTATATTGGGTAAGCCAAGCCAAACGTCAAGAAACAAGACAGGCCAGAATTAGTCAAGTCATCGATTTGTGCGAGCGAAATTGTAAAATGCGATAGAATTACTTAATTATACATCTGTCAGTCTGAGCTTGTCGAAGACCTCGTTAAAAAAACACTTCAACAAGCTCAATGTTACATTACAAAAACAATCATCACTATGGAAAAGAAATTGTCATCATCAGAATCCGAAGTACTTTTAAAAATAGTAAAAGAGCGTTTTGAAAAAAATGCTAACCGCCATGAAGGAATTGAATGGCATAAAGTGCAAACTAAGTTGGAAGCAAATCCTGAAAAACTATGGTCATTAAATGAAATGGAAAGAACGGGCGGCGAACCTGATGTTGTCAATTATGATAAAAATACCGACGAATACATTTTTTATGATTGTTCGGCAGAAAGCCCAAAAGAACGCAGAAGTTTTTGTTATGACCGTCAGGCATTAGATGCAAGAAAAGAAAACAAACCCAAAAACAGTGTTATTGATATGGCGACTGCCATGGGAATTACACTTTTATCAGAAGAACAATACCGGGAGTTGCAAAAATTTGGAAAATTCGACACCAAAACATCGAGTTGGATTGAAACTCCTACCGAAATTAGAAAATTAGGTGGAGCTATTTTTGCTGATTTCCGTTACGGAAATGTATTTATTTACCACAATGGCGCCGAATCCTATTATGCCGCCAGAGGATTTCGTGGGGTACTGAGGGTTTAAATATCATAACACAAATAAATAAGAAGAAAAATATTACTTATCGGATTTGTTTTAAACTAAGATGGACAAAATTCTTGTATTAGTTGCACTTATATTATTAACAACTTTATCTTACACGATTGTTAATTTTAAAAAAATAAAATTTTCTTACCACATTACAATTGGAATTATAAATATCTGGTGTATTATCGCTTTCTTATACCTCATAACCAAAACAGACATAAATTCATCATTTGCTTTATTTAATGTCATCCTTTCTCTCGTTTTTCATTTTAATTACAAGTTACTAGAAATAAAAACAATAAGAATACTTTCAATTGGAATTGTTTGGATTTTCACAGCTTACACATGTGTGATATTTTTCAGCATGGTAAATATATTTGTTGTTCTTATTCAGCCTACTGGTTATTTATTTGGATTTTATCTTCTTAAATTTAACTATGAAAAAAATAAAATTCCTGTATACATAAATTTACTAATGACTTGGGGATGTCTATGTTTAACAATATATTTTCTTTTTAATTAATTAAAAATATCCTAATCCAAATATATCTGATTAGTAATAAAATAAATTATAAGTATGATGTACACATTAATTGGAATGAGTTTACTTTTTATCGCCATAGGATTTATTGTAACCGAGAATAATGCCAAATACTTGCTTTCGGGATACAATACGATGAGTGAAGAAGAGCGAAAAAAGGAAGACATTAAAGCTTACATTCCTTATTTTAGAAAGTTTCACGTCTTTTTAGGTGTTTCGTTTTTCTTGATTGGAAACCTACTGAATTATTTTGTTCATGAAAACACAGCGGGGATTTTCTTAGGGGTATATCCCATTTTAGCCTACATCTATTTCTTTGTCAGCAGTGCTAAATATTTTAATGGAGGTCTTTATACCAAAAAGAATAAAATTGGAGTTTTTATTCTGGTGGGAACTTTGATTTTTATAATTGTTCTCCTTGGACGCGAACTTAAGGAAGACAAACTCATTTTCAATTCCGATTCTATTGAATTTGAAGGAAGTTATGGAGAAGTTGTACCTAAAAACGAAATTAAAAGTATCGAACTGGTCTATGACAAACCAAAAATCACCCTAAGAACAAATGGATTTGCTCTTGGAACCGTTAAAAAAGGCTATTTTAAAACCGATAAAGGTGAAATAGTAAAACTGATTTTGAATGGGGACAACAAGCCTTATATTCTTCTAACAAAGGCTGATGGCAAGAAAATTTACTATTCTTCAAAAGAAGAATCCAATGAAAAATTATTTGAGAAAATTAAATCTACTTCAAAAAACTAAATCCTAACATTAATAAGCTAAGCTTTTTTGTCGTCACTTCGAGGAGTAATTTTATTCTAAAAACAATATAAAATGACGTTTATAATTATATTCGACTATAAATCAAAACGTGATTTTTTAAGAGTTCCAACTGTCCTTAGCTTCCGCAGTTGAGTGTCAAATGTTTGAAGAATACGCAAAAAGAAAAGCTGTTTGAGCGATAGCGAGTTCTTTTCTTTTAGTATTCGAAAACTAATTTGACCGACGAGGAAGCGCAAGACTTGATTTTTTGTTTCTTTTTTGATCAAGCAAAAAAGAAAATTAGCAAACCATAATTTTACTTTTAATAAAAACGTCATTGGTAGTAATTTTTAATAATAATGTGATAGCTATATTATTAAAAATTGTATCGAGAAGCTTTATCAAAAAAACAACAATAGCCGTCTCGTTCTAAAAAACGAGACGGCTATTAGCGACCTTCAAACATATTAAAGACCTAATCGTACGCTGGGGGTACGTACACCTATTTGGGTATTTACAGAAGTCCTACTTGGAGTTCTTTGATAATAAGGTTGATTGTATTGGTAATAATAAAACTCAGCATAGGTATAAAAAGAATCATTATGGTGACAATTTCCGTCACAATGATAATAATGCTCTGCATAAACGTCTTTTTTGCTGGCAATATAAGCGCGATACGCTTTTCTATTCCTTTCCTTCAACTCTTTTTCGTAGGCTTTTTGTTCTTTCCAAAAAGCTTTTTCCTCGTCTTTTGTTTTAGCCGTAAATGCCAACTCAAATTTTGCGTCTTCTGCTCCTCTTTGTTGGTAATACGCTATTTTATTCGAATTTACATTCATACTGGTTTCACTTCGTACACTAGCCTCTTGCGCCTGTGTTGTTGCTATTGTTCCTAAAAGAAATATTGCTAATATCGTTTTCATAATTTTTAATTTTAGTTATCGTTATAGTATTGCTTATAATGGTAAGACAACCATAAGTCATTTTACCCTACCTAAGCATTTAATTATTTTGAAAAATTAAATTGTGTACTTTAGATAATTGAATAAAAAAATCCAATCCATTAAACCTTTTTTCTTATTTAACATCTTAATTAATAACAACCTAGAAAACAAACCAAAAAAACCTAAAACCTACTAAGTATGAACCCTAATTCGCTTTGGTCCCTCCGTTTAGGCTTTTCAAATAAGCAAGCTGCAGCAATAGAAAAAATGGGAATTTCAAAATTCCTGGATGCTTCGTTCAAAACAAATTTTGACAATAGCATTCCCGATTTTTTAAAAGACAGCCCAAAAACATTTGCAGATTACAGAGAACTTCGAAAAAAATCCAAAGAGCTTACCGAAGTTCAAAAAGAAGAACAAAAAAGAGATTTTCAAAAACAGGAAGCCCTCACCTCATTAGATATGAAAGCTTGGTGGCTGGAAAAAATGATGTCTGACAGCTATCCTTTACAGGAGAAAATGACGCTATTTTTACACAATCATTTTGTTTCTACTTTTCAAAAAGTAAAAATGAACTATTGGATTTTTGAGCACAATCAGCTACTTCGAAAAAACGCTTTTGGTAATTTCAAAGACTTAACCAAAGCCATTTTAAAAAGCAATGCCATGCTGCGCTATTTAGACAATGTAGATAATCGAAAAGGAAAAATCAACGAAAATCTGAGTCGGGAACTACTGGAACTTTTCACTCTGGGTATTGGAAATTACACCGAAGAAGATATTAAAAACGGAGCTAAAGCACTGGCAGGATTAGGTATTGGAGAAAATGGCGGCGTTTACAGAGATAAAATAGCCGACGATTCAGAAATTATATATTTCGGCAAAAAAGGACATTTTAAAGTCGATGATATCGTTGAAATCATTTTTAAACAAAAAAATAGCCCGTATCTTTTTACCAGAAAAATTCTCCAATGGTTTATTTATGACAATCCCAGCGAGGCATTGGTCATTTATTATGGGGATTATTTTAGAAAAAAAGACTTTGAAATCAAACCCTTATTAGAAAAAATTTTCACCGAAGAATTTGATAAAAACACCGCAGGTTCAAAAATTAAAAATCCTTTAGAATATAGTTTACAACTCATTTCAGAATTGCATATCAATCCTAGAAATAGCCGACCAATGGTGGTATTTCTAAAAAACCAAGGCATGGATTTATTCAACCAACCCAATGTGAAAGGCTGGGAAGGCGGAAAATCATGGTTGACTTCTCAAATTTATTTACAACGCAACAACATAGCCGATTTGTATTGTAGTGGAAGAGAAAATTTCAATCAAAAAACGATGGGTGCTATGATGAATGAAAACAGCAATCGTCCAGCCCTAAGAAAAACAGTTATTCAATTAGATTGGAACAAAGGAACTAACAAAGAAATTATCAGTGAATTATCAAACCGATTGTTATTTCAAGTAGACAACGACACTCAAAAAGATTTCGAGAACATCTTAAAATACGATTTTGATAGTCAGGCACAAAATGCCGATCAGGCTGTTTTGAGACTCTTTAATGCCATAGTAAAAGAACCTGAATTTCAATTAATTTAAAAGAACCCTTCTAACAATACTGATTATGAACAGAAGAAATTTTTTATCGCTTACAGGAACATTGACAGGTGGAACCTTATTACTTCCTAACTTTTTATTCTCTTATGGTACTCAAAAAAACTTAATCATAGGCGAACAATGTCTTGTTTTTGTGCAACTTAATGGTGGAAATGACGGGCTAAATACTTTTATTCCTTTTGAAGATCCATTGTATTATGACTTGCGTCCCAAAATTGCTATTTCTAAAGGTGATGTTATTTCAACAACCAAAGGAATGGGATTTCATCCTTCGCTAAAAGGATTTGCACAAATGCAGCAAAACGGGGATTTATCAGTAATTCAAAATGTGGGTTATCCTGAACCCAATCGTTCCCATTTTAGAAGTCAGGAAATTTGGCAAACCGCTACTGATTCTAATAAATACATTAACGAAGGTTGGTTAGGTCGTTACCTTGATTTACAATGTGTAAGTCATACCCCTACTGCAGGAATCAACATCGATTCGATAGATAATTTATCACTGAAAGGACAAAGTCCAAACTCTATAACGGTAAAAGACCCGGACCGCTTTAAAATAAAAAATATTAAAGAAGAAACGGATGTTTTATCTAAGAATCCTTCGCTAGATTTTGTTCGAAAAGTAGCCAATTCCGTTTTAGAAGGTTCAGAAGAAATTCAAAAAGCATTAACAAAATCTACTACCGAAACTAGTTATCCTAAAAATGCTCTGGGTAAAAATCTGGAATGGATTAGCCGATTGATTAAAGGAAATTTAAATTCGAAAGTATATTACACCTCACAAGGTGGTTATGACACCCATGACAACCAATTAGTGATTCAAAGCAACAAATTTAAAGAACTGGATAGCGCAATTTTTAGCTTTTATCAGGATTTAAAACAAGCCAATTTACTTCAAAATGTGACTATAGTTGTGTTCTCAGAATTTGGACGAAGAGTCAAAGACAACGGCAATGGAACGGATCACGGAACTGCTGCGCCTATGTTTGTCATTGGTGGACAAAACCAAGGAAAAGTTATTGGTAACAACCCAAATCTAGCCGATTTATCGCAAGGCGATTTAAAATACCAAATCGATTTTAGATCAGTATATGCGAGTTTGTTAAAAGAAAAAATGGCATTTGATTACACTAAAATCGGGATAAAAAGTCCCCATTTACAAGGATTGTTTTAATTGTTGCAACATTCGTTTCTAAGACAGCTAGAAATCATCTCCTAAAAAACCTGATTGTAAACACATTGCCATTAAAAAAAACTTTGACTATTAGTATATCAATTTTATCTATGTATATTTTTAATCTAATTCCTGCTTAAGCCTAATTTTGTTGATTAAAAATAACTGAGATGATACAAAACAAAACCCTAAAAGGTGTAATTTTAGTAGGATTAGGAGCCAGCAGTTATGGCATGCTGGCTACATTTGTCAAAATGGCTTATCAAGAAGGTTATACGACTGCTGAAGTTAGCGGATCTCAATTTTCTCTAGGTCTTTTAGCAGTTTTACTATTAAATATTTTTCGAAAAGCAAAAAAGAATAATGACGAAATAAAAATTTCAAAACACCAGATTCCTCAACTCATTTTAGCAGGAACCTCGATGGGTTTTACCAGTGTATTTTATTATTTATCTGTAAAATATGTTCCTGTATCTATTGGTATTGTGTTATTGATGCAAACGGTTTGGATGGGAGTTTTACTCGAAATGTTCTTAGACAAAAAAGTTCCTTCTACACAAAAAATCGCATCGGTTGTCCTTACTTTAATTGGAACATCTCTGGCTACTAATTTATTGCACAACAGCCTTACTTTAGACTGGCGCGGTTTCTTTTGGGGAATATTAGCAGCTGCGGCATTTACTGCGACTATGTTTAGTGCTAATAAAGTGGCCACCGAAATTGCTTCCATACAACGCAGTTTATTCATGCTCATTGGTGGAACATTGATTGTAATAGCATTTGCACTTATTACTCAAAACACCGCATTTGATTTTTCAATTTTCCTGAAATGGGGTATTATTTTGGCTTTATTTGGCACCATAATCCCTCCTTTACTACTCAATACTGGTTTTCCGCTTACAGGAATTGGATTAGGCAGTATCGTTTCGGCATTAGAATTGCCTGTTTCGGTAACGATGGCTTATTTTTTATTAGCTGAAAAAGTAAACTTGGAACAATGGTTTGGTATTTTTTTAATTATTACCGCTATTGTTTTAATGAATATTCGTTTAAAAAAATAAAACAAACTACTTACAACAGCTTAAAAAATCCTACACTTTCTATCCTTTATTCGTTTTTTTTCAATAAATTCGTATCAAATGTTTTTGTTATGAGTTTACCTTGGCATCTCTATATCATGGCTTTACTGTATATCATGGCAGGATTAAATCATTTTAGAATTCCAAGAACATACCTCAAAATCATCCCCCCTTATTTACCGAATCCTAAATTACTCAACCAACTTAGTGGAGCTGCCGAAGTGATTTTAGGACTCTTGTTAGTTCTTCCAAACATGACAAATTATGCTGCTTGGGGAATTATTATACTGTTAATAGCTGTTTTTCCTGCTAACCTATTTATGTTTCAAAACCGAAAAGCAAGCTTTGGCATACCTAAATGGATTTTACTATTGCGTTTACCTTTACAAATAATCCTTATTGGGTGGGCATATCAATACACATTTAACTAGTAACCATTATATAAATTATTTATTATGAAAAAATTATTCGCAGAATTCTTCGGAACGTATTGGTTGGTTTTTGGCGGTTGTGGTAGTGCTATTTTCGCTGCTGGAATACCTGATTTAGGAATTGGTTTTGCAGGCGTAGCTCTGGCATTTGGTCTAACGGTCTTAACAATGGCGTATGCTGTTGGACATATTTCGGGAGGGCATTTTAATCCTGCTGTTTCTTTTGGATTGTGGGCTGGCGGACGTTTTGATGCCAAAGAGTTAATTCCCTACATCATTTCTCAATGTGTTGGCGCAATTGCTGCAGCGGGTACTTTGTATACCATTGCATCAGGAAAAGCGGGATTTGCAATTGACAATACTAAGGCAGGAGCATTCGCATCTAATGGATTTGGTGCTTTTTCGCCTGATGGTTATTCTTTAGAAGCTTGTTTTATTGCTGAATTTGTGTTGACTTTATTCTTCTTATTAATCATTTTAGGAGCAACAGACAAATTTGCCAATGGAAAGTTTGCCGGAATAGCTATTGGTTTAGGCTTAACTTTAATTCACTTAATCAGTATTCCCATTACCAATACTTCTGTAAATCCTGCTCGTTCCCTATCACAGGCTTTATTTGTAGGTAGTGAACCTTTAAGTCAGATTTGGCTGTTTTGGATTGCTCCAATTTTAGGAGCCATAGCTGCTGGTTTCATTTACAAATTACTTTTACAAAACCAGAATGAAGCTTAACATTCCTTTGACTTTATAAAATAAGTTAAGAAAACAAAACAACTTACTGATTTATTAAAAAAGGGGTTAAAAATCAGCAAAATAAAAAAGAATCGTTTAAAAAGTAACAATTTCTTAACTCCATGTTCAGAGTCGAAAAATATCAACAAAAAAAGCTACGGAAGCTGTGAAGTGATTATTTTTTTTATTAATATTGACACATAATACAATTTCATTTTTTAATTTAAAAAAACTATTAGAATTAATTTTCACCTGATGAAAAAGAGTAACCGTAAAGAACTGAGTTGGGAACAAACTGAAAAACTTGTTGCATTAGCCTTAGAGGAAAAGAATCCTTTTGAAATTATAAAAAAAGAATTTGGATTGGCCGAAAAAGAAGTTCTGGAAATCATGAAAAAAAAGATGCCTCTGGAAAAATTTGAAATGTGGAAAAAGAAAGCTACAGCAACTAAACCTAAACCTAAACCGCTTAAAATTGATGATTTTGATGACGATTTAGATGGAAAGTATTATATCAAAAATAAATTAGACTAATTTTTAGAAGCACTCTTAATCATGAGTGTTTTTTTTATCTCTTTTTATAGCTTGTAAACCTCTTTACAACTATAAAAACTATTGCACCAAAATATTTCGAAAAAACATGAAAAAAACATTTTTTGTCTTAGCAATTACGTCTCTAATATTGAGTTGTAAAACCATCAATGCTCAAACTACTAAAGAGAAAGCGATCCAAGTTGACATTAATTTAAATGAGGTTAAAAACGATCAGGTTTTAGTTACCGTAAATGCTCCTAAAAGCAGTGGTAACGAAATTACTTTTCGCATTCCCAAAACAGTTCCCGGAACCTATTCTGAAGACAATTACGGAAAATACATTGATGATTTAAAAGCCTATGATAAAAAAGGAAATCTTTTAGCTGTAAAAAAAACAGATGAAAATTCATGGACAATAACCAAAGCTAAATCTTTAAATAAAATCACTTATTTAGTCAACGATACTTTCGATTCTGAAAAAGGAACTGGTTTTGGTAAAGACGATGTTTTTTCTCCTGCAGGATCTAATATTAATGCAGGCGAAAATTTCATGATAAACACGCATTGTTTTGTGGGTTATTTTGATAATTCATTGACAACTCCTTACCAGGTTTCTATAAACCACCCGGCTAATTTATGGGGAAGCACTTCAATGACAGACCAGGATAGCAGCACCACAAAAGATGTTTTTGTTACTTCACGTTATGCCGAATTAGTCGAAAATCCTATCATGTATTCTAAACCGGATTATACCACTTTTAATGTTGATGGTATGGATATCCAAATTTGTGTTTATTCGCCTACTGGAAAATATACTGCCGAAAGCATCACCGCTGAGATGAAAGCCATGATGACAGCTCAAAAACACTTTTTAGGAAAAATTAATGCTACTAAAAAATACTCTGTTCTTTTGTATCTATCAAGTATGAAAGAAGAAGATGCTCGTGGTTTTGGAGCGCTGGAACATCCTACTGCTACCACTGTGGTATTACCGGAAGTGATGGAAAAAGACGAATTGGTTAAATCGATGATGGATGTTGTTTCGCACGAATTCTTCCATATTGTAACGCCTTTGACTATTCATTCTAAAGAAATTCAATACTTTGACTACAATGCACCAAAAATGTCGGAACATTTATGGATGTATGAAGGAGTTACTGAATATTTTGCAAATTTGTTCCAAATCAACCAAGGTTTGATTACTGAAGAAGATTTTTACAATAGAATTGCCGAAAAAATTGAAGGAGCAAACAAAATGGATGATACCATGTCCTTTACCACAATGAGTACAAATGTATTGCAACAACCATATAAAGACCAATACATCAATGTATATCAAAAAGGAGCTTTGATAGGAATGTGTGTTGACATCATTATCAGAGAAAAAAGCAATGGACAAAGAGGAATTCTCGACTTAATGCAAAAATTATCTAACGAATATGGTGTTTCCAAACCATTTAATGATCCTGAACTTTTTGATAAAATTACGGCATTGACTTATCCTGAAGTTGGCGATTTCTTAAAAACATACGTTGCTGGAACCACTCCTATACCTTATGATTTTTATTTAGCCAAAGTAGGATTAGCAAAATCTAAAATACAAGTTGCAGCTGCTGTTTTCTTGAAGGACCAAAAACCATACATAACGGTGAATCCTAACAACAATGAAATTAGTGTTATCCCAAATATTGAATTGAATGTATTTTTTACAAACCTTGGATTAAAAGGTGGAGATGTTATCTTAGAAATAAACAACGTAGCTTACAATTATGAAAACATTTACGATATGATTAACCAAAGTAGTAAATGGCAAGAAAACGAGGCTATCACTGTAAAAATAAAACGCAATGGAGTTGAAGAATTGCTAAAAGGAATCGTAAAATTGCCTTATGAAGACAAGGAACAGATTGAAGCTACTGATGCCTCTAAAACGCAATTAAAAGAAGCTTGGCTAAAAGGATAATCTAAAAATTTAATCACAAACAAACCCAAATAAAAAACCGTTAATTTGAAAAAGTATCAAAGCAAAATTTTGCTGTTTTTTTTCAACTATTTTCTTTATTTTGCACAAAATATATATTCATCAATGAAAAAATCAATTCTCGCGTTAGTTGCCATAGTTCTAATTGTCTCATGTAATAAAAAAGAATCCAAAGGAAATCTAATCGTCACAGGAAATGTAAAAGGGTTAAAAGAAGGAACTTTATACATTCAAAAAGTAGTAGACACAGCCTTAGTTGCCATCGATACTATTAAAATTGACGGAAATTCACACTTTGAAAGTAGTATTGACTTGAAATCACCTGAAATGCTTTATCTATTTCTTGATAGAGGCGTTAGTAATTCGTTAGATAATAATCTTATGTTTTTTGCTGAACCAGGAATCATTAACATCGAAACTAATTTAGATGCCTTTCTTTCAGCAGCAAAAATTACAGGTTCAAAAAATCAGGATTTATTCGAAGATTACAAAAAAACAACTTCGAGATATAAAGATGAAAACCTGAACTTAATTGAGCAAAAATTCAAAGCCATTAAAAGAAAAGACAGTAAAGCAATAGATAGCTTGAATCATTTACAAGACTTAAATCTAAAGCGTAAATACTTATTTGCTGTAAATTTTGCAATGAACAATAAAGATCATGAGATTGCACCTTATATAGCTTTAGCCGAAGTCTATGACATTAATATCAAATATTTAGATACCATCAAAAATGCAATGACACCCAAAGTAGCTCAATCTTTATATGGTAAAAAATTAACCGAATATATTAATACTCTAAAAAAAGCCAACTAACTTTTTAGCTCTAAATAATCCAAAAAAAAAAGCATTTCAGTTCTTATTTGAAATGCTTTTTTGTTTTTCTATCTTAACTATTCCCCAATATTTTTGCTATAAATACTAATCATCCAAATAAATTAAATAAATTAGCTATCTAACCTACTTCTAAATTATGTGGAAAAATTTATCCTTTAAAAAACAATTAACTTTAATTCTCTTAATACCTGTTTTTGGACTACTTTATTTTACTATTTTAAATATTAATGATACTTATCAAAAGTACTCCCAAATTGAAAATAGCATTCAAAATATTGATAAAATTGCCAATTTATCTGAGGGTATAATGCTTATTAACGACGAAAGAACATTAAGTGAATATTCAAAATTTGATCCCAATAAAAAAGTGGAATTCAAATTAAAAATGGCGAAAACACTCGAGTGGTTTTCTAAAATAAACTCTACTGATAGTGTTGTTATTAAAAATATTGATGAAGCAAGAAAAATAATCAATACAATCCATTACAATACCGAAAACGCAACTACATCTTCATTAGAAAACTTCAATGAATATGCAGATTTAAACAACATATTGAATAATTTAATAGAGAGAGAGATTGTAAATTGTAACAATGTAAATTTGGCTAAACTAGCTAATAATTTAAAATCTTATATTGATTCAAAAGCAGCTACTAATTTAATAAGAGGCATCGTATTCGATAAATTAACCGATGATACAATTCATAGCGATTTATATGGATATTATGATAATATAAGAAACCTAAATAAAAATGCTGATTTTAAATTAGAAAATTACAACGACCAGAAAATCAATAACGAAATAATTAGATTCAAAAAATCGGCGGAATTTAAATCATTTTTAGCCACCGCAGAATCGATTCTTTATAACACCTCCAAAATAACACCAGAAGCATGGTGGAATCAATCTACAGCTATAAATGACAAACTCAATGTTTTAAAAATCAAAAAGCTAAATTATATCACTGATTTAGCAAAACAAGAAAAGAATAAAGCTATTTCCAGCACTATCATTGCGCTACTATCCCTTTCATTGTTACTAATTACAACTGGAATTTTAGTATATAAATTGATTAGTAATACTTCAAATTCGCTAAATATAATTGCCGCAAAAATCGAAAAAATTGCTTTGGGATATACTGATTTTCAACATACACTTACAGGCAATATAGAGTTAGATTCCATCAGAGAATCACTAAAAAAGCTAACTAATGCTATTAAAGAGCAAATTAATTTAGCCACAAAAATCAGCTCTGGAAATTTTGGAGACACCATCATAATACGAAGTGAATCAGACACATTAAACCAGTCACTAAATACGATGTCTTTAGAATTAAAACGTTTTAATGATGAGGCTGCTGCCAATAGTTTGCTGGAAAAAAACATCATCGAAATAAACGATGCTATCATTAATTCTAAAAACATTTATGCTTTTGGTGCAAATATCAGTAAGATTCTAAGCCAGCAAACTAATGCTTGCCAAGCTACTTTTTACACCACCGATTACATCGAAAACAAAAACAATCTAATAAAAATTGGCAGTTATGCCGATGACGACCACAGCCCTAAAACAATTGCTTTTGGGGAAGGATTAATAGGAGAAGTGGTTAAACACAACGAACAAAAGTGTTTGAATAATCTAAGCAAAGAATATTCATTCCTAGCCTCTTCACTAGGGAAAGCACCTATTTATAATGTTTTAATCACTCCTATTTCTTATAAAAATGAGATTATCGGTGTTATTGAAATTGGCTCTTTGGAAAACTTTAATCAGACAGACCAAAAATTATTAATCACCTTAGAAAATTCATTAGGAAGTGCCATTGCAGTATTTATTAGAAACGAAGAATTAAAAATTTCTATTGAAGAGATTAATCGTAAAAACAGCATTTTACAGGTTCAAGAAGAAGAATTAAGACAAAATAACGAAGAACTCAACAAGCACAGCTTACTGTTACAACAATCAGAAGAAGAACTAAAAACCCAAGCCGCTGAATTAGAACAAACCAATGCTTATCTCGAAGAAAAAAGCCGGGAACTGGAAACTAAAAACTATGAAATTGAGAAAAAGAACGACGACCTTGTTATTGCTCAAGAAGAATTAAATATAAAATCGGAAGAAATTGCGCAAGCAAGCAAATACAAATCGGAGTTTTTAGCCAATATGTCTCATGAATTAAGAACACCTTTAAACAGTATTTTAATTCTTTCGGATATTTTAAAAGACAATACCTCTGGGAATTTAAACAATTCACAATTGGAAAATTTATCGGTAATTAACTCCTCTGGAAAAGACTTATTAGACTTAATCACCGATATTTTAGACATTTCAAAAATTGAAGCTGGAAAAGTCGAAATCTATCCCGAAAACACTGTTTCTGAACGAATATTTTCGGACATGGAGGGGCTTTTTAGAGCTCAAATGGAGAAAAAGAAGATTCAATTTGAAACTAAAATCACAGACAAATGTCCAAGAGAAATTTATAGCGACCTAGGTAAAATAGAGCAAATTCTTAAAAACTTCCTGTCTAATGCTTTAAAATTCACTCCTGATGGCGGTACTGTTACCATGACTTTTGATGCAGTAAACGAAAAATGGGAATATACCAATCCGAAATTAGCGTCACTAAACAGCAATGAAATCCTGTTAATTGAAATCAAAGATACCGGTATTGGAATTTCAGATGAAAATAAAAAGAAATTATTCCAAAGTTTCCAACAAGCAGACAGCTCTACTAGTAGAAAATATGGAGGAACAGGCTTAGGTTTATACATTTCTAAACAACTGGCTGATTTACTGGATGGAGAAGTGTTTTTTGACAGTAAACTCAATAACGGAAGTACATTTGGACTGTTAATTCCAATAAAATTTCAAAGCGAAAATAGCAATAACATTCCTGACACTGCCGTTCCTGCAATTCCTGAAAAGGTGAAAGAAATACAAATTGAATCAGAATATCCAAAACCCAATGAGGAATTTGTAGACCTTTCGGCGAACATTAATGATGACCGATACAAAGCAGATATTGATGATAAAACCATTTTAATCATTGAAGACGATCCATCGTTTGCAGAAGTTTTACTTCAGGTAGCACATACTAATGGGTTTAAAGCAATTATTGCTCATCAAGGAGAAACCGGATTCCAATATGCTAAAAAATACAATCCTAAAGCCATCATTCTGGACATGAAATTACCTGGAATTGACGGATGGACTGTTTTGAAATGGCTTAAAGAAGATGCGGAATTAAAACACATTCCTGTACACGTAATGTCAGGAATGAAAAGAGAAAAATTAGCTAAAGAAATGGGGGCTTTTGATTTCTTAGTTAAACCAATTACTCCCGAAAAACTTAAAAACGCCTTCCTTTCTATCGATGAGGAAATAAACAAAGTATATAAAAAAGTACTGATTTTAGAAGATGATGAAAAATTAAATTATTCGATAAAACAATTGCTGCACGCCAATGATAAAAACACCATTTGCATACAAGCCTATTCCCGATCAGAAGCTGAAAACATACTGACAAATGTAGAAATTGATTGCGCCATAATAGACTTAGGTTTACCTGATTCAGACAATGTAAAAGCCATTTCTGAATTAAAAAGTATATCCAAAAACAGGAATATCAAAATCATCATCAACACTGGAAAAACATTATCCGATACTGAACAATTAGAGCTTGAAAAAAGTATGGATAGTATTGTAATAAAAACCAATAATGCCACCGAGAGGCTAAAAGATGAAATTTTGTTGTTCTTAAGTAAAGTAGAAACTTCAGAAAAAAAAGAATATAAAAATGCTCCTAATTTATCTGGAGGCGAGATTTTGAAAGATAAAAGCATTCTGATTGTCGATGACGATATCAGAAACATTTATGCTTTATCGGCAGCTTTAACAAGCAAAGGAGCCATCATAGCAACTGCTTTTAATGGATTAGAAGCTTTGAATACATTAGAAGAACATCCTAGTTTTGACATTGTTTTAATGGATATTATGATGCCTGAAATGGATGGATTTGAAGCGACTAAAAAAATTAGAGAAAATCCAAAATGGAAAAACTTACCTATTATTGCTTTAACAGCCAAAGCAATGAAAGGCGATCGCGATGAAATATTAAAAGCGGGGGCATCAGATTATCAATCAAAACCTATTGATATTCAAAAACTTATTTCTTTAATTAGTATCTGGATATATAAATGATAATCCTAAAAGAACTTGATGAATTGCTTTTTACCATAAAAAAACAATTCGATTACGATTTTCGTGATTACTCTAAGGCATCCATGCTTAGGAGAATAAATCGTTTTATGGATATCAACAATATGAAAAATGTTGTTGAGTTAAAATTTGAATTAATCAACAACCCCACTATTTTTCAAAATTTCATCAATGAAATTGTGGTAAATGTGAGCGAATTTTTTAGAGATCCTAGCTTTTTTAAATCCTTACAGGAAAACATTTTTCCTTATTTAGAAAGCTATCCCAAAATTAATATTTGGAGTGCCGGCTGTTCTTTTGGGGAAGAAACCTATTCTTTAAATATTCTGTTAAAAGAAAATAGCCTGCATTCGAAAAGTAGAATTTATGCCACAGACATCAGTAGTAATGCCATAGAAAAATCTAGAAAAGGGATTTATGACAATACTAACTTTAAAGAATACACTAAGAATTATTATGAATGCGGAGGAAAAGAATCCTTAAAAAATTATTTTGTTTCTGACGAAAGACATTCGATGATACAATCTGAATTAAAGCAAAATATCTTGTTTTCAAATCATAACTTGGTTGCCGATGGTGTTTTTAAAGAATGCCAACTCATACTTTGTCGAAATGTGTTGATTTATTTCAACAACAATTTGCAAAACAAAGCGTTAGAGCTTTTTTATGAAAGTCTACCTATTCATGGTTTTTTGGCAATTGGTAAAAAAGAATCTTTGCGATTTAGTTCAGTTTATGACAATTTTAAAGAAATCGACCGGGAGCAAAAAATTTATCAAAAAATAAAATGAGACCTGAAGTCATAATAATCGGTGGCTCAGCAGGAGCTTTTGATGCTATTTTGTCTATTTTAAATCATTTAGACAAAAGCATAAACATACCTATTGTTATTGTTTTGCATCGATTAAAGAATACGACATCTTCATTTGAAACTATTTTACAAAGAAACACCCATTATGTGGTCAAAGAAATAGAAGATAAAGAAAAAATGGAAAAAGGATTTCTATACACCGCTCCAGCTGATTATCACGTTCTTTTAGAAGAAGGAAATACGTTTTCACTGGATGTATCAGAACAGGTCAATTTTAGTCGCCCCTCCATTGACGTCACATTTGAATCTTTTTCAATATCATTAAAAGAAAAATGTTGCGGAATTTTATTATCTGGTTCTAATCAAGACGGTGCTATTGGATTAAAAATCATGGCCGAAAATAATGGAAATACAATCATTCAGGACTGTAACGAAGCCGATTTTGCCATCATGCCAAAAGCAGCAAAAATTATTTATAACAAGCACAAAGAACTAAATACCACAACCATTATAAATACATTAAATAATGAATACCGTTAAAAAACATACTCTTTTATTAATAGACGACAAACCGGCAAATTTAATTGCCTTAAAAAGCATCTTAGAAAGTCCTAACAGAGAAATAATATGCTGTAATTCTGGAAACGAAGGATTACAAATATTATTAAAAGAAAAAGTTTCCCTTATTTTGGTCGATGTACAAATGCCCGAAATGGATGGTTATGAATTTGTTGAAATAACAAAACAGCATCCCAATACGGCTAATATTCCAACCATTTTTGTAACTGCCATAAGTGACGAAGCTAAATACATCAACAAAGCATACGAATTAGGTGCTATCGACTTTTTATTCAAACCATTAAATACTGAAATTACTAGAAAAAAAGTAGAGTCTTTCTTGAAAATATGGGATTACGACCAAGAATTAAAAAAGTTAAACGAAAAATTAGTAGCTAAAAATGGTGAATTAGAACAATTTGCTAATATCATTGCACATGATTTAAAAACGCCTTTAAATAACATTAAATCCTTAGTTGAATTTATCGAAGAAGAACATCTGTTAGAGCTAAAAGATGAAGCTACAGACTTATTTGATATGGTAAAATCATCGGCTATGTCGATGTCTAAATTAATTGATGATTTGCTACATTATTCTAAAAATGTTGAAAATAACCAAGGAAAAGAATCTATTAATATCTTTAGCGAAACCAATGCAGTCATCAAATTAATTAATCCTAACAACAGTATCAAAATCACCAAGGAAAACTTGAATCACAGCATTAGTTTTCAATCGGTAGCATTTAAACAAATTATTCAAAATTTACTATCAAACGCTATCAAATACAATGACAAAGAAATTACGGAGATCACTATTTCTTACGACGATGAACTGCAACAAATAGCAATAAGAGACAACGGGCCTGGAATACCTGAAAATCAAGAAGAAAAAATATTTCAAATGTTTTATACTCTTGGACAATCTTCAAGAGGAGAATCCGGTACCGGAATGGGATTAAATTTGGTTCGAAAATTGGCCGATAGAAACGAAGTAAAAGTGCATTATAATACCAAATATAAAAGCGGATCCGAATTTATTATTTCTGATTTAATTACCTCATAAACATAAAAAAAGGAATTGCTTACGGCAATTCCTTTTTTCATTTTATCTTTTCAACGAAAAATGAGATCTAAATTCTTTTACGATATTATTTTCTGAATAATGAATCACAAACCAATAATCATCTGATGGCACATAATGTCCATTATAAGTACCATTCCAACCGGAACCATTAGGACTAATTTGTTTCAAAAATTTACCATAACGATCAAATATTCGAATATAAGCATAAGGCTGAGTACTTAATTCTGTTATGTTCCAATAATCATTATAACCATCATTATTAGGAGTGAAAAACTTTGGATAATTCACTACCATTATATCAGCCTTAGTTATAGGAGCACTACATCCCGTTTGATCCATTACAGTTATCGAATGTAAGCCCGAGGCAACATATTCAAAAACAGGATTGGATTGAAACGGGCCATCATCTAATTGATACAAATAATCTCCACCAGCTGTAATAGCCGAAACAGTAATTTTTTGATTTGTTACAAATGCCTCTGTCACTGCCCAATCAAAATCAACTAACATATTTGATGGCATCACTGTAACATCTATCGTTTGTACAGTAGCGCATTGTCCCGGATCAGGAGTAAAAGTATAAGAAGCACTATTTGTATCATCAACCGTTACAGGATTCCAAGTTCCCGTAATACCACTAGGAGATGTAGTAGCTAAAGTTGGTGCACCATTTCCTGAACAAATAGAAAAATCGCTAAAGCCGGAGTTATCCGGATTTACTACTATACTAATAGATTGATTTCTGGCACATTCATTCGCATTTGGTGTAAAAACATAAGTTCCACTAGTTGTATTGTTTACTAAAGCAGGAGACCAAGTTCCTTTAATACCCTCTTTTGAAACTGCTGGCAATGTCGGAGCTGGATCACCAGAGCAAATAGGAGCAATTGGGTCAAAAGTGGGAGTTGATAAAGTATTACAAGGAACACTACATGTAATTGTTTGCGGTGGCACGCATGGATGCGTTGCTGATGATAAAGTCAAAGTAGCTGATTGCCCTTGAGTCATATTAGTAATAATAATATGAGATACATTAACATTTCCTGTAACTGCCAAACCACCATCAATAGAATAACTATAATTATATGAATTTGAAATAAGTGGATTATTAGACCAATCAAATAAAACAGAATTATTAACCGTTGCAGGTGGAGTGTAATTATTAGAATACAAAGGAATTTGAGAAGGGTCACATCTAAAATTGAGAATGGTAGCTCCATTATTAGCTACAACATTTACAACGATCTGAGATCGTGCACTTTCAGTTACACCATCGGTTTCACTTACATAATAAGAGGTAGAACCTAAAGTTGTAGTTGAGGGTATTGGAGCAGTTCCGCTTGCTGTTCCTCCTATTGCATTTGTACCATACCATTTTAAAGTATTTCCCGCTGAAGCAGTTGCTCTTAACGGAGATGCAGTACTGTTTTGACATAAATAGATTGGAGAAGTAACAACTGGAGGACTAACGGCAATTGCACTAATTTTAAAGTTTGCTTCATTGACAGTATGAGCAAAAAGATTAAAATTAAGTAAAAAGACAAATAAAAGTATACTCTTTTTCATTGTATAATTTTTAAAATAGATTGAGATTTGGGGAAATCCTATTACAAGGTAAATATATTAAAAAACGAAGGTTTAATGAAATTAATTGCTAAATATAAAACCGAAAGCTGTTAATGAATAAATTAAATTCAAAAAAAAAGACCCAACAAAAGCTGGGTCTTAATTTATATACTAACAAAGTAAATTATGCTGCTTGATGCTGCTCTTCAATTTGTTTTTTGTCATCAATTGAAATACAATCCACTAACACTGGAGTTGCTATAAATAACGATGAATAAGTTCCGACTACGATACCTACTAACATTGCAAATATGAATCCTCTGATTGATTCTCCTCCAAAAAGGAACATGATTAATAATACTCCAATCATTGTTAATGAAGTATTAATTGTTCTTGACATTGTTGAATTGATCGATTTATTTACAATTTCAGCAAAAGTCCCTTTTGTTTTTCCATCTAAAAATTCACGAACCCTATCAAATACAATTACAGTATCATTCATCGAATAACCAATAACAGTAAGGATTGCTGCAATGAAATGTTGGTCAATTTCCATTCCGAATGGCATAAATTTATAACATAAAGAATAAATTCCTAATACAAAGATAACGTCATGCGCTACCGCTGCAATCGCTCCTAAACCATACTGCCATTTTCTGAAACTAATTACTAAATATAAGAATACAATTAGCATAGCTCCTAAGACTGCCCAGTAAGCATTGGTTTTAATATCTTCAGCTACAGTTGGCCCAACTTTAGAAGCCTGAAGAATACCTAATTTTTTACCATCGTAAGCATTTACAAACTTATCATAAGTTAATCCTGCAGCATAATGCTTCTTCAAGGTTTCAAACATTATTTTGTTTACCTCTTCATCAGCTTTAGTTCCGTGTTCTTCAACTTTATATTTAGTTGTAATTTTCAATTGATTGTCATTACCAAAGATTTTCACCTCGGCACTACCATCAAAAACTTTTTCTAACTCAGCTTTTACTACTTCTGTTTCAACCGGTTTTTCAAAACGCACTTGGAAAGTTCTACCTCCTACAAAATCAACTCCTTGATCTAATCCATTTGTTGAAAGAGATACAACGCTAACAATAATTACAATTGTTGAAAAGATATAAGTTCCTTTCTTAACTTTTAAGAAATCAAAATGGAAATTATTAAAGAAGTTTTTAGAAAAATTAGTTACAAATGATAAATCTGCTTTTTTAGCAATGTTGATATCGATAAAAATTCTAGCTATAAAAATTGATGTAAACAACGAAGTTATAATACCAATTAATAATGTAGTAGCAAAACCTTTAATAGGACCTGAACCAAAAATAAACAATACTGCACCAATTAAGATGTGCGTAACGTTAGCATCTACAATAGAACGCATTGCTCCAGTCCAGCTATAAGAAATCTTAACCGCTTCAGCAAGAGATTTTCCTTCACGTAATTCCTCTTTTGCTCTTTCGTAAATAATGATATTAGCATCAACTGCAGTACCCATTGTTAAAACAATACCTGCAATACCAGGCAAAGTTAATACAGCACCTAAACTTGCTAAAATTCCGAATAAGAACAATAAGTTAACTGCTAAAGCAATATTAGCATACCAACCTGCTTTTCCATAATAAACTACCATCCATAAAGACACTAACAACAAACCTACAAGAGCAGATGTTGTACCATTATCAATAGCTTCCTGACCTAAAGATGGTCCTACAACTTCTGATTGAACAATATCAGCAGCAGCAGGAAGTTTACCAGCTCTCAATACATTAGCTAAATCGGTTGATTCATCAATTGTGAACGAACCTGAGATTTCAGATCTTCCTCCGGCAATTGGTCCACTAGAAACTCCAGGAGCAGAATAAACTACATTATCTAATACAATAGCAATATTTGTTTTTTGAGTATAAGCTCTACCAGTTAATTCTTCCCAGGTTTTAGCACCTTGTCCACTCATTTCAATAGAAACAGATGGTTTTCCTAACTGGTCAAAAGTAGCATTAGCGCCTGTTACAACACTTCCACTCATAGAAGCAATATTATCTCTATTTCCTCTTAAAGCATACAAAGCAACAGTTTCAATTTCTTTGTCTTTGCTATCTTTAGTTTTTTCAACAATTCCCCAAACGAATTTAGCATAACGCAATTCAGCTGGCAATAAGATTTTAATATCTGCTCTTTTAAAATAACCATTAACTACAGCAGTATCTTTTGGTGAGAAAAGACCCAAAACTGGTCCTCCACCTTGACCAACCATTTTATCTAATAAAGGATTATTTCCTTTTTTAGTAGTAGCTGAATCTTTAGTATCCGTCAATAATGCGCTCAATGAATCCTTAACTACAGGCTTCGCTTCAACTTTATTGATTTCTGTTTTTTTCAAAGCTTCGTTAGCAGCCATTAAATAGTTACCAACTTCTTCAATTTTATAAGTTTCCCAAAACTCTAATTGAGCAGTACTTTGTAATAATTTTTTAATTCTATCTACATCTTTAGCACCTGGAAGCTCTACAAGGATTCTTCCTGATTCTCCTAATTTTTGAATATTAGGTTGTGTAACACCAAATTTATCGATACGTTTTCTTAATACTCCAAAAGCACTTTCAACTGACTCGTCAACTTTTTTTCTGATTACTTTTTTTACATCTGCATCAGACATTTGAAAATCAACACCACCCTCACCTTGCAAACTTCTATTTGCAAAAATATCAGGAGAAGCTAATTTTACAGTTCCTTTTGAATTAGCATCAAAAGCATCAAAAAATTTCTCTAAATAAGATTTATTTCCTTGTAAATCTGCTGTAGCATCAGCCAAAGATTTATTAAAAACAGGATTTTTAGAATTATTAGATAATCCTTTTAAAATGTCTTTAACTGAAATTTGAAGGATTACGTTAATACCTCCTTCTAAGTCAAGACCTTTATTGATTTGCTTATCACTTACTTCATTAAAAGTAAATTCAGTAAATCCTAGATTAAATACTTTTTCTTTGCCAATAGAGTCTAAATATCTCAGCTCTTTCTCTGAGTTACCATTAGCAAAAGTTTTCGCATCATTTTTTACATTATTTGCGACAAAAGTGAATGAAAGTTGGTAAATACTTACCAATGCAAATAGAATTGCGAAAAATTTAATAAGTCCTTTATTCTGCATTATTACTAAAAATTAATTATTTTAAATTTATTATTTTGTGTTAAAAGCTTGTAAACAACACTTTAGCCATTATCTGTTAAAACAGAATCTACCAAATCATTTTTTAAACCGAGCAAATATATAATTCTGGTTAAGATTAACCAACTTTATTTATTAATTAATCTCAAAAAAAAGACTGCAAAATTGCAGTCTTCACTTTATATGTGAAAAAAAGTTAAGCTAAAACAGACTTTAAAGCATCATTCATCACTCTAACTGCATCAGCACTCTTAGCAAACAATGCTTTTTCCTGATCGTTTAATTGAATGGTAAGAATCTCTTCTACTCCATTTTTACCAATTATACATGGCACTCCAATGCAAATATCATTCTGACCGTATTCCCCTTCAACATAAACTGAACAGGCTATCATTCTTTTTTGATCATTCAAAATACTGTCAACCAAGAAAGCTACAGATGCTCCCGGTGCGTACCAGGCTGATGTTCCTAAAAGTCCTGTTAGTGTTGCTCCCCCTACCATAGTATCAGCAGCAACTTTTTGCAAAACTTCTTCTGATAGAAATTGCGAAACCGGAATCCCATTATAAGAAGCCAAACGCGTTAACGGAATCATGGTTGTATCACCATGACCACCTATAACCATTCCCGAAACGTCATTTGCCGGTTTATCCAAAGCTAAAGACAAATAGGTTCTAAAACGGGAGCTATCTAAAATACCTCCCATTCCAATTATTCTGTTTTTAGGCAAACCAGTCGATTTCAATGCCAGATAGGTCATTGTATCCATTGGGTTTGACACCATTACAATTATAGTATTCGGAGAATATTGAAGTACATTTTCGACTACACTCTTAACAATTCCAGCGTTGATACCTATTAACTCCTCACGGGTCATTCCCGGTTTCCTAGGAATTCCTGATGTAATCACAACAACATCACTATTCGCTGTTTTTGAATAATCATTGGTAACCCCAACTACTCGGGTATTAAATCCGGTATCGGTAGCACATTGCATAATATCTAAAGCTTTACCTTCGGCAAAACCTTCTTTAATATCCAATAAAACTACTTCACTAGCTATTCCTCGATAAGAAATAACGTCTGCACAGGTTGCTCCAACATTTCCTGCTCCTACAATAGTAACTTTCATATTTTAACGTTTATTCGGTTATTTAAAAATTGGTTAACTCCTGCTAATCTACAATTTATTGCTCAAATTAACCACCGAATAAACTATTTTTTATGCATCAATATTAGCATAAACCGCATTTTTCTCGATAAATTCTCTTCGTGGCGGCACTTCGTCTCCCATCAACATAGAAAACACACGATCCGCTTCGGCTAAACTATCAATAGTCACTTGGCGCAAAGTTCTGAAACTAGGATCCATTGTAGTTTCCCACAATTGCTCTGCATTCATCTCTCCAAGACCTTTATAACGCTGAATTCCTGCGCTTCCACCCATTCTTTCATTCGCTTGATCACGTTGTACATCATTCCAAGCGTATTCTTTTTTATTTCCTTTTTTAACCAAATACAAAGGCGGAGCCGCAATATAAACGTGTCCCTCTTCGATTAATTCTTTCATAAAACGGAAGAAAAACGTCAAAATCAAAGTAGAAATGTGACTACCATCGACATCGGCATCACACATAATAATTACTTTATGGTAACGCAATTTCGAAATATTCAATGCTTTACTATCTTCTTCAGTTCCAATAGTTACACCAAGTGCTGTAAATATATTTCGAATCTCTTCGTTTTCAAAAACCTTGTGATGCATCGCTTTTTCCACATTCAAAATCTTACCACGTAATGGCAAAATAGCTTGGAAATTTCTATCACGACCTTGCTTAGCCGTTCCACCCGCCGAATCTCCCTCGACAAGATATACTTCGCATTTTGCAGGATCTTGCTCAGAACAATCTGATAATTTTCCTGGCAATCCACCGCCACCCATTACGGTTTTGCGTTGTACCATTTCACGCGCTTTCTTAGCCGCATGACGGGCCTGAGCAGCCAAAATCACTTTTTGAACAATAATACGAGCATCATTTGGATTTTCTTCCAAATAGTTTTCGATCATTTCACTCACCGCTTGGCTTACAGGCGAAACAACTTCTCTATTTCCAAGTTTAGTTTTCGTTTGACCTTCAAACTGTGGTTCTGCTACTTTTACCGAAATAATTGCAGTAAGACCTTCACGGAAATCATCTCCTGAAATATCAAACTTCAATTTATCTAACATTCCCGAAGCATCGGCATATTTCTTCAATGACCTGGTAAGACCAGTTCTAAAACCTTGCAAGTGTGTTCCTCCTTCGTGTGTATTGATATTATTTACATAAGAAAAAATATTTTCCGTGTAACTAGTGTTGTAGATTAAGGCAACCTCAACCGGAATTTCTCCTTTTTCGTGATCCATCGAAATAACGTGTGCAATAATCGGCTCACGATTTCCATCTAAATAACGAATGTATTCTTTTAAACCTTCATCAGAATGAAAAATTTCAGAAGTAAAATTTCCATCTTTATCTAATTCTCTTTTATCCGTAAAAGTGATTGTAATCCCTTTGTTAAGGAAAGACAATTCACGCATACGTGCTGATAGAGTATCGTATGAATATTCTATTGTTTGTGTAAATATGCTAGGATCTGGATAAAAAGTTACAATTGTACCTCTTTTTGTCGTTTCTCCAATTTGTTTTACCGGATAAAGTGCTTTTCCTTTTTCGTATTCCTGTTCGTACACTTTTCCGTCACTACTGTGAACTGTTGCTCTCAAATGGTTTGACAATGCATTTACCACCGAAACCCCAACACCGTGAAGACCTCCGGAAACTTTATACGAATCCTTATCGAATTTTCCTCCGGCACCAATTTTAGTCATTACAACCTCCAATGCCGAAACACCCTCTTTTTTATGAATACCTACAGGAATACCACGCCCATTATCTTCTACCGAAATAGAACCATCTTCATTTATATCCACTCGAATCGTATCACAATGACCTCCCATTGCCTCATCGATAGAGTTATCTACTACTTCATAAACTAAATGATGCAGTCCTCGAACACCTACATCTCCAATATACATTGAAGGACGCATTCTTACATGCTCCATTCCTTCTAATGCCTGAATACTATCTGCTGAATAATTGTGCTTTTTAATTTCGTCGCTCATAATAAAATATAGTAAAAAATCTGTTTTTTGTCTAACACGCAAATATATAAATTCGAGAATGATATCAAGGGTAAAATAGGCGTTTTAGTAGCGAAGTTATTAACATTTTGTTGATTTTTCAGCTTTAAAACCAACCTTTCAAAGCCTAAACTTTTTACGATTGACTTATTCGATTTTCTCATTGTTTTTTATCAGCAAACCAAAACTGAACACACTTAAACTTCCTATAAAAAAAGACAATTCGGGCGTACCACCACCAAGCAAAGGGGCTTAATTTTGCATGCACGTACTCAGCCCCTTTACTTGGTGCTGTCGGGCTATCCACGCTACTTTGGTA
>JBDLTG010000003.1:0-49309 GCA_039805885.1 Bacteroidota bacterium | reverse complement strand
TTATATTGTAGTTAAAACTTTACTTTAAAAACTAAAGCAAATTAAAAAGTTTATTACATTGATGTCAATTTACATGAAGTGTTTCTGTGTTTTGTCCTTCCAAATATAAAATGCAGTGATTAACAAAATTTATCACCACATTTTTCGGTAAATATAAAGTTTGTTTTTTTGAATAATAATTACTCATGTTAAATATCTAAAAATGGAATGCTTTTATCATCAACTCCTGCTCACTTCTTGAAATCCCTATTTTTTTGGCTACAGTTTTCCAGTTACTTGTTACTTGAAGAACTTTTTGTATAATGATTTCCATTTGGTATTTGTTTAAACGGAAATATTCGCCAACGCTTTTTGCTAATTCAAAATCTAGGGCATTGTTATCAGTATCAATGTTTAAAGCTAAACCATCTTTATCAATAGATGGATTAAGGTCATATGCGGGTGAGAGTATCCAACCTTCTTTTGTTAGTATGAAACCGTGATTTCTTAAATGGTCGTCTGTATTGGAAATAGCAATATTGAAAATTATTCTGCGCCATAGTTGATGTAAATTTGCCTCTATATTTGCTCCATAATTGCTAATAAATTCAGCAATGTCCAAATAACTTGCATGATTGTCACGAATTGTATCTTCATTATTAGCTGTCATTGTCATTGCTGAAGCAAAATGTATCCTTTCTCCTTTTTCCCTGTCAAAACGTTTTGTGAAAAAGGTGTGGTAGTTCCCCATAATTTTTTCTATTCGACAAGGTACCATTTCTATTCCGGCATTTATTGCCAGCTGATAGGCTAGAAATTCCCACGCAGCTTTATCCGTTGTGTCTGTTTTAGATGGGAATTTGGCAATCCAAAGACTTTTATCGGAATCTAAGACATTGGCTTTTGGTCTTGCTCCACCTAATGAGGAACCTGGTGCCATTAAAACAGATAACCATTTTTTTACTTCATCATTGTCATCGTCATTTTCAAAATTAGCGGCTACGTTTTGCAACTCACGAATGGATGACCATGGTGGAGTAGAAGCTGTTTTATTGTTGTCCAGAAAATCTCCTCTGGGATTAATTTTAAAACGTAATGCTCCCATACGGCTTTCATCGTATACTCCTAAAAGAAAATCAATATCGTAGAGTGTTCTAGGTTTTTCATTATTTTCTCTTGCTAACTGGGCCTCTCTTCGTTTCATTAATGTACGACCCCAAGTGTCAGGCATACTGTCTAGGAATATGCCACTCTGATTTACACCAAATCAAGAATGATTTCGGAATGACAGCTTACCCCATTGTTCCCGGACACGAAATCGTGGGAAGAGTTACTAGAATAGGCAGTCACGTTAAAAAAATTAAAGTTGGCGATTTATCTGCTGTGGGGTGTATTGTCGATTCTTGTCAGGAATGTGAGAGCTGTCACGAAGGTTTGGAACAATTTTGTGATCAATTCCCAACTTTTTCTTTTAATTCCCCTGATAAATATTTGGGAGGAGTTACTTATGGAGGTTTTTCTGAGACTTATGTTTGCGATGACAAATATGTGTTATACGTTCCGGAAAGCCTGGATTTGGCTGCCGCTGCCCCCTTATTGTGTACCGGAATCACGGTGTATTCACCTTTAAGACATTGGAATGCAGGATCAGGGAAAAAAGTAGGTGTTTTGGGTATTGGCGGATTAGGACATTTGGCTATCAAGATAGCCAAAGCCATGGGAGCTGAAGTAACGGTATTTACCACTTCGCAATCAAAAGTGGAAGATGCTAAACGTCTTGGTGCTGATAATGCTGTTTTATCATCTGACCCAGAGCAAATGAGCCAATACACAGGAAAACTGAATTTTATTATTGACACCGTATCGGCTAAACACGACATCAATTCGTATCTGAATCTTTTAAAATACGATGGGACGGTAGTTTTAGTTGGTTTACCACCTGAACCTTTAGAAGTTGGTGCTTTTAATGTAGTAATGGGCAGAAAAAGTTTTGCCGGTTCTAATATTGGAGGTATCGCCGAAACACAAGAAATGCTTGATTTTTGTGCAGAACATAATATTACTGCCGACATCGAATTAATCAAAGTGCAGGAGGTAAATGAAGCTTTAGAAAGACTTGAAAAAGGCGATGTCAAATACCGTTTTGTAATTGATATGGCTTCATTGAAAGAATATATTTAAAATTGCAATAATCCCAAGCATACAAAATATGTTTGGGATTATTTTTTTTGCAGAAATTCAGAATGGATTAGCGTATAAGTACAATAATTAAATTTTCATCGGGCTATTTCTAGACCTTTCTTATTAAGAATTTAAAATTATAGAATTAGTAATCAAAACGTTTAAAAGCTTCAATAGCTTCATATTCGGCCAAGCCTAAATCATCATACAGTTTTGCTGTATTCTTGTTGCGATCTTCTGCTCTTACCCAAAATTCCCTGGAATCATTTCCCTGGAACATAACCCTATCTTTTTGGGATTGGTGGAATAAAATGGCATGTCTTTTCAGTAAAACTTCATCGGGGCTTAAAGGAACTGCCATATCGATTTCATGAATATCCCATTCGTGCCAGGCACCACGGTACAACCACAACCAACAATCATTCATGTAAGGTTCTGATTTTAGTTTTGCCATTGCAGCAAAAATGGCATTCAAACAAACTTCATGCGTGCCGTGTGGATCGGCCAAATCTCCGGCAGCAAAAACCTGATGCGGTTTTATTTTTGCAATAATGGCTGTAACAATGGCTATATCTTCCGTTCCTAATGGGTTTTTCTGTACTCGGCCTGTTTCATAAAAAGGAAGGTCTAAAAAGTGTGTGTTTTCATCTTTTAATCCAATGTATCTGGTAGCGGCATAAGACTCACGTCTTCTGATAAGTCCTTTTAATTTTCGAACTTCAAGAGAATCAATTTGATTTTCGGTTTTGTTATTTAAAAAATCAATAACTTCTTGAAAGTTAATATCACAATTGGTTTCGCCAATAAAATCGTTGCATACTTCGGCAAATTTTAAAGCTTCATCATCTGTAACGGCAATGTTACCGGAAGTTTGATAGACAACATGTACATCGTGTCCTTGTTTGATCAGTTTCGAAAAGGTTCCTCCCATAGAAATCACATCATCATCCGGATGTGGACTAAAAAGAATCACTCTTTTCTTGGCTGGATTGGCTCTTTCGGGTCTGTGGAAATCATCTGTATTGGGTTTTCCTCCGGGCCATCCGGTAATGGTATGCTGCAATATATTGAACATATTAATATTCAAATCGTAAGCAGAACCTTCTTGCGCCAAAAGATCTGACATGCCGTTATTATTGTAATCTCTGTCGGTTAACTTTAATATCGATCGCTTCGTTTTTTGGCACAACCAAACAATCGCTTTACTTTTTAATTCCTGGGTCCAGATGTATTCTCCAACCAACCAAGGGGTTTCAAATCGGGTTAATTCTGAGGCTGCCGATTGGTCTAAAACGAAAGTGGTATTGCTATGATTTTGTAAAAATGTGGCAGGGACTTCAGAACTGATTTCCCCTTGGATTGTTCTTTTTATGACCGAAGCTTTATTTTGGCCCCAAGCCATCAATACAATTCTTTTAGAACGAAGAATGGTGGAAACGCCCATCGTAATGGCTCTTTTAGGCACATTATCAATCCCGTTAAAATCAGAAGAAGCATCTACTCTGGTGATATGGTCTAACGTAATGATTCTCGTTCCAGAATTGATGTGTGAACCCGGTTCGTTAAATCCTACGTGGCCTGTACGGCCGATTCCCAATAATTGAAAATCAAGTCCTCCGGCATTTTTAATTTTCATTTCATAGTCAACACAATATTGATTCAGGTTTTCGATAAGAATTGTACCATCAGGAATATTGATGTTCTCCGGATTGATATCGATATGATTAAATAGATGCTGATGCATGAAATAGTGATAACTTTGGTTGTTTTCTTTCTTCATTGGATAATATTCATCCAGATTGAAGGTGATTACATTGCTAAAGCTAAGCCCTTCTTCTTTGTGCATGCGTACCAATTCTTCATAGATCTTAATAGGTGAGGAGCCAGTAGCCAAGCCAAGAACACAAGATTTATTTTTGGCTTGTTTGGATCTGATTAATGTGGCTATTTCATGTGCTACAATTTTTGAAGCTTCAACAGAATTTTTAAAAATCTCATTGTGAATTTTTTCGAACCTCGTTTCTTCAAATGTACCGGCACTTTTATAGCTGATGTCAGGTTTAATTTCTAAAACATTTTTCATTTTATTTTTTATTTTAGTTAGTTAATTTTTATTTTTTTTTCTAAAAACATACTGGTGTATAATCCACATATTACAAAGGCAACACCCAAAAAAGTATATAAATTAATGGGTTCTTTAGTCATGAAATGGGCTATTATAAATCCAAAAATCGGACATAAAAAGAGCCAATATGAAGCTTTAATGGAATTGTTTTTTAATAAGTACAGCCAAAATTGAACCGCTCCTATTGATACTGGAATAGCTAACCAATAAACGGAAAACCAAAATTTGGCATCAAAAATATTTTTATCGGTTTTGTAGGTCAGCAACAAAACAGGCAATAAAAAAACACCGCCGATAATAGTCTGCCAACCATTGATGGTAAGGATATGTAATCCGTTCCAATTGACACGGGAATAGTAAATGGTTCCCAGTGAATAAGCAATCATACTTGCCAGTAAAATCAGGATACCGCTAACCGTTGCAAAACTGTTTTGTAAAAGAGGATAGGCAGCTAAAAGAACCCCTACAAAACAAAGCATCAAACTAAGAATATTTTGAAGCTTGATTTTATGGGATAACCAGATTGCAGAAATCAATGCGATAAAAACAGGATTAGTTGCTACTGCCAGACTTCCCAAACCAGCCGATACTTGTTGCATCGCGATTACATACAAACCGAGGTAAAATGAAATATTCAAAAAACCATAAATACTAAGCTGTATCCATTCTTTTTTTGCAGGGAAGCGGTTATGCATCAATAGATGGGTTACAAACAACATGATTGCCCCTGCAATTAAAAATCGGAAAATAGAAATCACAAAAGGTTGGGCTGAAGCCAGTCCAATTTTAGTAGCCGTTGAGGCCGATGACCACAAAAAAGCAAATAGTATTCCTGTCAAGAGGAGTTTCCATTCCTTTGATTTTATTTTGCTCGAAAGTGATATGGCTTTTGTTGTCGTATTCAAAATATCTTGATTAAATCGGATTATAGTTTAAGGTTTCTATTTTGGACAGATCATCATTGAATGTGACAAAACTGGCGGGGAAACCGGGTTTTGTTTTTCCCAATTGATTTTCCATATTGATGGCACTTGCCACACGGGAGCTTGCCATTTTTATGGCTTCATCAGCAGATATATTTAGATGATTGAAAGCATTTTGTACTGCTTCTTCCATAGAAATACTGGCACCGGCCAAATTCCCTTCCTTATTTCGATAAAAACCGTTCTCCAGATGAATGTCAAAATCTTCCCATTTAAAATTGGAAACTTTACGTCCTAAAAAGGCAGCATCACTGATTAAAAAGAATTTATCTTTCTTTAATTGATAGGCTATCCTGGCTGCGGCATAGTCACAATGAACACCGTCTAAAATGACAGGTGCATATACCGTTTCATTTTCGAAAGTTGCCCCAACTAAACCGGGTTCCCTATGTCCAAACTGGGTCATGGCATTGAATAAATGGGTTACCAGTTTAATCCCTTTAGAAAAATAATATTGTGCTTCTTTGTAGGTCATGGTCGAATGTCCTGCCGAGATAACAATACCACTTTCCAATAGCATATCCAGTTGCTCATCAGTAAAACATTCCGGGGCAATTGTGATTACTTTTATCACATCTTTACCATAACGGATGATTTCTTCCAACTCAGAATTAGTTGGTAATCGAACTTGATTACTGCTATGTGCTCCCCGTTTTAAAGGATTCAGAAACGGTCCTTCCAGATGCATTCCGATTACTCCATTATTGTATTTGGCTTTATAGTTTCGAACAGCTTCAATTCCTTTATGGATTGTTTCATTGGAAGAAGAAATAAGGCAAGGTAGCATATGGGTAGTTCCATATTTCAAACTGGTTTCATAAATATCCTGAATGGTTTCTTCTGTTGGGGTTTGACTAAAATAAAATTGTTCACCACCGTTTATTTGGATGTCTATAAAACCGGCTGAAATATGGTTACCTTTTAAATCGATCAGCTCAATTTCATTGGGGATTTCTTTTTGAACTGAAATAATTTTTCCGTTTTCTATAATAATGACACCTTTGTCAATTATTTCATCACCTGTATGTACTATCCCGTTAACAATAGCTGTTTTCATTTTTTATAGTTTAAATGTGTGTTTTATCCAGTTTATTACTGATGCCATTTTTGTTATCATCAAGATACTCATTAAGCAGTTGCAAACAATACCATTCCTGTCTTGGCAAATGAAACGGCCCTTTGAACATATTTCCTTTGGCCGTTTGGGCAATAGTTCCGTCTTTATGTAAATATCCAAACCATTCTCCATTTGCTGCATCATGGAATTTGCTGTACGCATAATCATGTACCATTTTATGCCATGTTGCATATTTTTCATCGCCGGTCATGGTGTAGGCTAAAAGTGTTGCAATGATTACTTCATTATGAGGCCACCAGAACTTCATGTCCTGCCAGTATTCCTGTACCGGTTTGTCATATACATCACGGTAATATAGAATACCACCATGTTCTTTATCCCATCCGCGTTCCCACATATAATCGAGCATTTTGCAGCCCAATTCAATTAAATGAGGATCATTGTTGCGGTATTTTGCTTCATGGAGGATGAACCAGGCACCTTCAATGGCATGTCCGGGATTTAGGGTGCGGCCATCAATATGATCGATGATTGAACCATCAGGAGCCACCTGTTCCATTACACATTTGATGTCGTCTTTTACAAAATCGCGCTCGATTTCCGCAATCCATTTGCTGATCCATTCATCACAACGGGGATCTCCAATATTTTCCCTTAACTGCTGTGCCGTATTGATCATAATCATAGGATTACCAATTCCTTTTGAAGGTCGGGTAGCTGTGAATTTAGGTTCTAATAAACCGGGAGTAGTGGAGTATTCAATACATTTCCCGAATAAAAAGCGTGTTTTTTCGGCAATTGCTTCATCTCCAATGGCTTTTGCATAAGCACTCATTGCTATAACAGCAAAGGTTTCAGAAAAATAATAGCGGCGTTTACGAATCGGACTTCCATCACGGGTTACGTGGAAAAACATTCGTCCATCGGTATCAAAGCAATGGTTGTTTAAAAAATCGATACCTGTTTTAGAACCTTCTAACCATTCTTGTTTTGGTTCGACTGTATTATAAAGTGTAGCTAATAACCAAGCGGTACGCCCTTGTATCCAAACGGCTTTGTCATCATCAATCAAACTTCCGTCCTGATCACGCATTAATAAATACCCGCCAAATTCGGTATCAATAGAACGTGGAAACCAAAAAGGGACAGTGTCATTTAATAATTGATTCTGATAAAAATCTTTTAAGTTTAGAAGATCTGTTTTTGAATAGCTCATTTTAAAGTATGTTTTGTAACTGATATGTTTTATTTGTACCAGTTGTTAATGTATTGTCTCGTTATAGTCATTAAATAGAAGAGGAACTCTTTTTAATTTTTAGCAGCAGGATTCAGTTCCAGTTTAAAAGTCGAACAGGGCAATCCCGCTTCATTAACTAAATTTGCTTTGGTAAACGCTTTCCAGGCATATGCAACCGCTTTTATTTTTTCATCTTTTGGTACACTGATGCTCACTTTATTTTTAATTATGGTTGCCTTCGTTTGAAAATGAATTCCCTTTTCGTTTACTAATTCAAAGCCTACTAATTCCTTTTTGTCAGCGGTAGTTAATTGTTTAGCAAATGCAAATGATATTAGGATAGTATCTTTTTTTTCAATCGCTTTTAAAGCTTTAGGGCCATTGGCAGTGATCGGTTTTCCATAGGTGTAATGCAAGGCCAATAGTGCTAATCGATTAGCCACTTCTTTTTTCCTGATTGGATGAACATTTAAAGAATCTCCATAATCCATACTAATAGCCATACCGCTGTTTGGTATTTTATCTTGGATTCTATTTTGGACATCTCTGAATGCAGGCCAACTCGGTCGGTCGATACTTGATAATTGCACATAATAAAAAGGCAATTCTGTTTTCCAGGCTTTACGCCAACTTTGCACCAGTACCAACATCAAATGTTCGTACAACTCAGCATTATGTGTATTACTTTCTCCTTGGTACCAAATCACTCCTTTTATTGGGAATTCTGTAAAGGCTTCAACTCCAGCTTCAAAATTGTACGCGGGATCATAAGGATGGCGTTGTTTAGGATTGGTTGCGTTTTTTAAATTTATATTGGCACGTTCTCTAACCCAGGGCATTATAAAGTCTGACTTGCGCCAGTTGTTTAATACATCAACCACTTTATCATCGTGTTCTAATGTGTATCGGTCAATCCAGGATTCTATTGGTGATCCGCCAACGGCAACTTGAATTAAACCAACAGCTACATTTTCTTCCTTTGCGATATTTTTACCAAAGTAATAGGCAATGGCCGAAAAATCTTTGGCATTTATCGAATCACAAACTGACCAATTTCCGGAAAAGAATTGCAGCTGATTGGTTTTTTTCAAAGTGGCAGTATCCCAAGCCGTTTCATCAGTCTCACGGATCGCTTTGGCATGGAACAACCGAATAGAAGAATTTGCAACTAGTTTTTTTATTTCTGCCAAACCATTTTCTGAGTTTTGAAGTTGGAATGCCATATTGGACTGTCCGGAACAAAACCAGACATCTCCAATTAAAATATTTTTCAAAACGATTCTTGTTCCCTTAGACTGAATACTCATTTCATAAGGTCCACCCTTTGTCATAGAGGGGAAAGTAATTTTCCATTTTCCATATCGATCGACTGTGACGTTCTTTTTTTGTTGTTTAAAAGTGACTTCTACCTGATCTCCGCCATTAGCCGTTCCATAAACTTGAATAGGTTGATTGCGTTGCAAAACCATATTGTCTGTAAAAACAGCAGCTAATTTTAATCCGCCATAATTTTGTGTGATGTTCTCATAAATAGTTTGGGCTAAAATAGTTGCCCCTTCTTTTGTTGGGTGCAAAGCATCGGGGAAAAGATCTGGACGATGATATAACTTTTCATGTAAATCAATCAATTCAACCTGATTCGCTTTTGCAATCTGAGGTATATGAGATTGAATTTGCCAATACCAATCTCTGGTTCCCGACTTAAAACGGGGATGCTCATTGAATATGGGAGTTAATCTACAGATGTAGATTTTTATAGCCGGATTTTCCTTTTTTAGTGTATCTAATAACCAGGTGTAATCGGCATCAAATTCTTCTTTGTAATTAGGCCAATTTCTGGGATCGGTATCATTTAATCCCAAATGGATAATGGCAATATCAGGTCTGTAGGCAATGGCATCGGCACATTCCTTTGTATTGGAGTAAGGAGTACTTCCTTTTTTCAAAAGTGTAGCTCCACTATGCCCGAAATTTTTCACCTCATATTTATCTCCCATCAGGATTTGAAGTTGCGAAGGATAGGATTCATTTGCAGCATCAGACAAGAGATAACCCGCTGTTACCGAATCTCCAATGCAGGCCAGTTTGGTGATTGCGTTTTGTGCAACAGACTCAAAATGAAAGGCTATTGAAATGAAAAAGACCAATAAAAATAGATTCCTTTTTATCGTATTCATGTTTTTTATTTTTCAGAAATTATCAAAAAAATAGGCGTAGGCTATCCCTCAAGGCGGAACACAAGACTCCGCCTCAACAGATAAAAAACCAAACCAACTTAACTATTATTTGAACTTAGTAATTGATGCTTATTAGGTTTTTAAGCATCAACAAAATCATTTACTTTTGGCCGCAGAAAACTGATTTGAACCAGTAAAGCAATTACGACTACAACTGCCATCAGGGCAAAACCGTAGCCCAGTGTTCCGCTGTCTGATGATTTTCCTAACAGCGAAGTTACTAATGCTCCACAACCCACTCCGGTCATATTTAGCACACCATAGGCCGTTGCCCTGTATTTTGAAGAAACAAACTGACATATAATAGGCATGTTATTGGCATCAAACATTCCGTAACCAATCCCGAAACAAAGTGCCGCTCCCACCACATTAAATAATGAATGTCCAAAACCAATTAACAATAATGCAGGAATTGTTAAACTCAGTCCAATGGCACTGGTATAAACCCTGCCTTTGATATTTTTTTGCACCCATTTGTCTGATAAGATGCCTCCAAAAATCACACCCAATAGTGATGAAAAAGAGATGGCGATCGTGGCTAACGGACCTGCCTGTTCCATCGGGATTCCTAAGTTTTCTGAAAATAGGGTAGGCAACCAGTTTTTAGTAGCCCAGCCCGGTAAGCTTATTATCGCAAAATAAAATAAGATTACCCAGAAAGAGATATTAGTGAATAATAAAGCCAAACCTTTGAAGAGAGAACTTTTTTCATTTGTTGTCATCAAATCGGAATCGGTAGTTTTTACTTCAGCAACTTTTCTCTCTCTCAATAAGAAAACCAAAACGAAAGCATAGATAACACCCACTATCCCAAAATAATGAAACGTAGTATGCCAGGAATAAGTAGCGGCAATTGTAGCTCCAAAACCTCCCAGTGCAGAACCTACATACAATCCGGTCATATGTATCCCAATTGCTAAAGACCTTGTTTTTTGCTGATGGTAATCGGCTATCAGTGATAAGCCTGCAGGAATATAAAGGGCTTCACTCACTCCCATCAATGCTCTTAGCCAATATACCTGATTGTAAGTCGTGGCATATCCCATAGCATAGGTTACTGCTGACCATACAAACAAACTTCCTACAATCAGCCATTTTCTATTTAATTTGTCAGCAATAATCCCGGATATAGGGCTCATTAAAGCATAAATCCAAAGAAAGATTGCCATCAAACGACCAAAATTCTCACCGGATACTAATTCAGGGATGTCTGTTTCCATTGAAGGACGCATGGTGGCCAACATTTGTCTGTCCATGTAGTTTAGTAAGGCTACTAGCCATAACAAGCCTACAACTACCCAAGGATAATATTTACTATTTTTCATATTTTATTTTTTTAAGTTTAAACCTTTTTTTCAACATGAAAATCTGATATAAACTATTCTGTGTGTCATTATTTTATTGTCCCTAACATAACATCAGGAGTACGAATGCCTGGTTTTATTTCCCCATTAGACAAAACAATTTTGTTATTCCACATTGTGGCTGTTGTCGTCACCTGAGCAAGAAAGGGAAGTTCACCAATCTTAGACCAGGAATTGGTATAGGTATTATACAAGAGCATCCCTTTGTAAAACCCCTCATGATTGGTGTTCAACAGATTTTTCTCAGCGGCCAGTCTGGCTTTTTCTTCAGGAGAATCGGTTTGTGCAATTTGGCTCAGATAGGTTTCGATTTTATGAAAAACACTACCATTATCTCCACCAACGATTAAGATCGAATGATTCCCCACCGCTACGCCTGCACCCGCCGAAAAATTAGTTATTTTTTCTCCATCCGAAATATTTGCACGACTTTCCCATATTTGCTTTTTTAGATTAAAAACAAAAGTGGTATTGTGCAAATCACTTATTCCGGAAGCTGTTTTGGTTCTGCCTCCAATCACATAAATACTTGTTCCGTCTTTGTCTTTTTGGACAACCACCACCGAATTAGCCAAAGCGATTGGTAATTGGGGTAATGTTTTCCATTCCGGATTAGTACTGTTTAAATCCAAGCTTAAAAATAGCTCAGAAGATTTAGCCGCCTCATCACCGCCAATGGCGTATACTACATTCCCAATATGTGTAAGACCGATATTTGTAATGTGTACCGGGAAATTAGGTAAGGATTTTGTTTCAACCTCATTTTTGGCGGCATTCCATTTTAGAATATATACTTTATTCGAAAGTCCATTTTCATTTTCGCCGCCTACATACACCACCCCTAAATCAGTTACCGTATTTCCACAGTAGGCGATAGGTTCGGGTAATATACTCTGTATATTTTTGTTCCAGCTGTATTTATCATTGTATTTCTGCAAGACATGAATTTCATTTGAATAGTGTTTTTTTCCTCCTTCCCAAGGCATTTTATCCTGAAAATTGGCACCTCCGCTAACTATTAAAGCATCATTGCTAATGCCGTTAATAGCACCTGCAAAGCCTAATGAGATACTGCCGTCTGCATTTTGCAGTTGTGCGGCTGTTTTCCATTCGATATGGTTTATGGCTTTTTTTTGAGAAAGGACATCAGTTGTTGACATAATCATTAATAAAAAAGTTAGAGGGAAAATATATTTATTCATCTTGTTTGTTTTATGATAAAACGAACTAATCTATTTTGATTTAAAATCTTCGAAATGAAGACTGGCTACATCTTTTTTGAACAGTTCAAATTGGTCAGCACTCATGTTTTTAACAGGTAATCTAAATTCACCTAAATCGAATCCTACCATTTTCATATAGGCTTTCCCAACCGAAATTCCGCCGTATTTACCCAATAAACGAATCATATCGATTGATTTTTGTTGTAAAGCACGAGCTTTGATTAAATCATTGGCATTATAGGCGGCAATCAAATCATAATACAAAGGTGCTGCATAATTGAATGTACTTCCTACGGCCCCTTTGGCACCCAATACTAATGCGGATAACATATTTTCGTCACGTCCCCAAAGCATATCAAATTTTCCATTTTCATAGCTCATACAACTTTGGTAATCCATGAAATCTTCATGGGTATATTTCACTCCTGCAAAATTTGGAAGTACGCCGTCAAGTGCTCTCACTAGATCAAACATGGCTATATTTACACCAGTGAGTACAGGAATATGATAATAATATAAAGGCATATTAGGCACACTTTCTCCCACTTTGATACAGGCTTGTGCCAGTACATCCACATTGGCAGGTTTGAAATAAAAGGGAGCGGTTAACGAAACGGCATATAAGCCGATTTCATAAGCATGTTTTGCTAAGTCAATGCAATCTGCCAGACAGGTACCTCCTAAGAATACCATAACTTTAAAGTCGGCATCATGATTCGAGCAGTCAGCCCAAGCTTGGGCCACAGCTTTTTTCTCTTGCAATGTGATAGAAACTCCTTCTCCGGTAGACCCATTAATAAAAGCTCCTGTTATTCCGTTTCGTTTCAGAAAAGCATAATAGGAGGGAATCAGGCTGACATCTAAATTTCCATTGCTGTCAAAAGGGGTAAAGGGAGCTGAAATAAGTCCTTGTAAATGTTCTATTTTCATGAGGTATTTTTTTAAATTGTCTTTTTATCCTGTTTCGTTAGACCGGGAATTTTGATATTCCCGGTTTACAGGTTGATTATATCTCTTAAATCCAGAAATGTTATGGATTTTGGGTGATTTTTGGATTGAAGTTAATGGTATTTTGTGAGATTGGGAATAATATCTTTTTACCTGCCATTGATGGTACAAGATCTGTCTTGTTGAAACGAACTAAATCCCACCAGGCTTTACCTTCAAATGCTAATTCTTTCAAACGCTCATTCAAAATGGCATCATTATTAGCTGCTGGAGAGCCATTTGTAAATGATGCGGATGCATCAGCTCTTTGCATTACTTGATTCATTTCGGCAGTTGGATCCTGACCTAGAGCATTTTTAATTTCAGCTTTCATCAATAAAATATCTGCCCAACGGTAAATGATGATATCGCTTACAAATCGTCTTACAGTCCCGTCAACTGTTCCGTTGTATTTCATCAAGCCTGTTACTACAGGAGTAGAACCGTTCATTAAAGTCAAGTAAGTAGCTGCTTTTCTGTTATCGGTAGCATTAAAGTTAAAACGTGTGATATCCGGTTGTACTCTTGAAATCCCTGCATTACCCGATCCAGAACCTAAAGTTCCAAATACAGCTGTTGCTTGTGCTGCAGTTAGTGGGGCAAAGTCAGACGGTCCAACATACATAAATGAATTCCAGTTGTCAGATAAAGAAGATTGTACATCGGCTAAAGAATATCTTACCGTAAAAAGCACTTCGTTGTTTCCTTTATTGGTAAAACTAAATACATCTTTGAAATTAGGCAATAAGGCAGGTCCGGCCGGAATGGCATTTATTGCAGCTAATGCCGTGTTTAAATCAGCGTTTCCTCCTGATAATTGTTTAGCAGTCCATAAAAAAACATCTGCTTTTAGTGCATACGTTGACGCAAGAGACAGTTGTACTTTATTGTTGGTGGCATCCGGATAATTAGCAATCGCAGATTCAATATCAGACTTAATGAATGTGAAGGTTTCTTCAATCGTATTACGAGGAACGATGAATTCATTCTGATTTAGGGTTTCAGTTGGAGTTTTTACAATTGGTACACCACCCCAGGAACGTGCCATGATGAAATAAGCCAAAGCACGCATGGTATAGGCTTGAGCAATATATCTTTTTTGTTCATTCACTGTTGTTGGACTAAATTTAATAGTCGGAACATATTTCAAAACCAAATTCGCTTGTTGAATGACAGTGTACAAGCCAGCCCAATCCACATCGATATTCTGCGCAGTCAGGTTGTTATTGTAATAATTTGCCAAGTTTAGAGGTGATTGAACTCCACCTGTGATTTCGGCGCTTCTGGCTCCTCCCAATAAATAATAATTTTGTTGGGTTTGGGTTCTGAAATTGAAGTACATACCGTTTACACCTGCTTTTGCATCGTCTTCGGTTTTCCAAAATCTATCAGAAGTAATTACGCTTTCAGATGTAAGGTTTAAATCGTCTTGACACGAGTTCAATAGTGATAAACCGGTAAAAAGTATAGTATATAAAAGAATTTTATTTTTCATGATAATTTAATTATTAAGATTTACAAACCAATATTTAGACCCAATGTAATGTTTCTGGGAACTGGGTAAGTACCTTTTGCTCCTGCATCATTCAAACCAAGGCTTGAACCTCCATCGATTCCTTGTACTTCAGGACTTAAACCACTGTATTTTGTGAAATAGTGTAAATTGCTTCCTGTTAGAAATATACGTGCTGAGGATAATTTTATTCTACTTATGATTGATTCGGGTAACTTATAGCTGATTGTAACTTCTCTCAAACATAGGTAATCTCCACTTTCGTAGTAACGGCTGTTCCCTTGAAACATATTAGTGTTATAATTTGCCCCACTTGCTTCAGAACGAAATAAGTTATTTTGGTTAGTTTGATCTGCCCAACGGTAACGTGGTACATCAGTAATGTCTCCTTCTTTTTGCCAAGATTGTAGGCTTTCTGCCAATAATCCATAATTTCCTTGAAATTGCCCTACAAAGCGAGCTCTGGCTTCATTGTAAATAGTAGCTCCCAAAGAATAATCGGTTCTTACAGTTAAAGAGAAACCTTTATAACTTGCATCAAAATTGAAACCTCCCACAAATTTAGGAAACATATTTCCCATAAAAGTTCGGTCTTTACTGTCTATTATACCGTTTTTGTCTGAGTCTAAGAATACTGCGTCTCCAGGGAATTTAATACCATTTGGATTGCCTCCATTAGCGGCAGTTTTAGTTACATAAACGTCACGATATGCAGCATTGTATGCATCTGCTTCCGCTTGGGTAGAAAGGATGCGTAATTGTTCATGTGCATAAAAATCGCCAATTTTTTGTCCTTCTTGTAAGCCACCCACAAATTTGTAAGATCCACTGGCAGTATCCCAAATTTCAGTTCCACCAATTCTATTGTTTATATTTCCGTTGAAAGGAAGTTTTTCGATAGTATTTGTATTGTGGGAAACATTGGCTCCAACGTTTATTTTCCAATCGTTTTGATTGTATACATTAGCATTTAATTCTAATTCAAAACCTTTGCTTCTCAATCCACCCAAATTTGTCAATACCGTAGAGAAACCACTGTTTGAAGGAAGTGTCAAATTAGTCAATAAATCAGAAGTCAGTTTATTATAAAAGTCTCCGATTACTCTAATTTTGTTATCATGAAAACCTAAATCAAAACCTGCGTTTAAAGTTTGTGATTGCTCCCATTTTAATCCTGGATTTGCAATTTGAGAATTTATTACCGCTGATTGTCCATTATAACTATTATTGAATCCGTTTGCCGAAGCTGCATATAATCCTCCAGCTTGAAAATCGCCCAAAGTTCCTAAATTACCGTTTACCCCGTAACTTCCACGAAGTTTGAAAGAAGAAATAAATTTAGGCATCGCTGACCAGAATTTTTCTTCATGTGCATTCCATCCCACAGATAATCCTGGGAAGAAACCATATTTTTGATCCGGGCCTAAACTAGAAGCACCATCATAACGGAAAGAAGCTGTTGCAAAATACCTGCTTTTGTAATCGTAGTTTACACGTCCAAAAACACTATTCAAAACCAATTTGGTGTTGTTGCTGTAAACAGATACCGGTATAGGGGAAGAATCCAGAGTTTGTGCAAGATCTGAAGGGCTTCCTTTTCCTGAAGCATTAAAAGCTTTTATGGTTCTGTCGAATTTAGAAACCCCTAATTTTGCATCAAGATCACCTGCTTTATTTAATGATTTGGTGTAAGTAAACACCCCTTCGTATTGTATTTGTGATATTTGATTACTTAATCGTGTGGCGGTACGTGTATTATCTATTAAACCATTACTACCACTCAGGAATGCCTGTTGAAAAGTATTATTATTTTCATTTTCATTGTAAAGTGATAACGAAGGTGTGAAAGTTAAATCTTTAGTAATTTTTAAATCACCATCGACACTCATCTGTAATTTATTGTTTTCATTAATTCCTTTCACCTTATCCATCTGGTACAGGGGATTTCCATTGATGTTATTCTGGCCTGGTGCCAAGGTGCCATCTTCCAGATATAATTTGGTTGTAGGAGCGTTTCCTAAATATCTGTTAAAAACCACGCTATTGGCAACCACTTGATTGTTACTGGCTTTTGAGTATAATACTCTACCATTTACCGTAAAGTTATCTGCTACTTTTAAAGAAGCGTTTAGTTTACTGGTAAAACGTTGGTATCCGGTGAAGATAGTAATACCATCTCCTTTTAAATACCCAAGGCTTAAGTCAAAAACTCCTGTATCTCCACCGCCACTAATACCTAAAGTATGGTTTTGTGTAAATGCATTTTGAAATAAAATATCATTCCAGTTTGTGCTTTTATACATAATCGTATTATTGGCATTTAATGGATCGGTCATTTCTTGCCAACCTTTAGCCTGTAAACCTTGAATTGTAGTGGCGTCTAAATTGGATTTTAATAAAGTGGCAAATGGAGTGTTGTTCAGTAAATTATTTCCAGTACCTGCAGGGGTAGCACCTGTTAGTTGTCCTAATCTTGCTATACCGGTAGTGGTAGAAAGTCCGGCAATTTCGGCGGCATTATAGATTCCCTGACGATGCAGTCTGATATAGTCTTCGCCACCTAAAAAATCATACTTTTTACCAACCTGACTATTCTGAGTCGATACATTGTAAGTTATTTTAGTTTTGCCTGCCTTACCTGTAGACGTAGTGACGATAACAACACCATTAGAAGCACGTGCTCCATAGATAGATGTTGCAGCGGCATCTTTCAAAACTTGTAATGATGCAATATCGGCTGAGTTAATGTCATCAATTTGAGTACGGATAACCCCGTCAACAATATACATAGGAGTTGCACCTGATGGATTATCGATAGAAGTACCTCCACGTACTATAATATTAGAGGCTTTACCCGGTTGTCCTGATGCAGTACGAACAACTAAACCGGTAACATTTCCCTGTAATGATTGCGTTACGTTTGAGTAAGGTACATTTTCCAGAACTTTTTTGTCCAATTTAGATACGGAGGTACTTAAAGTTCTTCTGTTTTGAGAACCATATCCTACTACAATAACCTCGTTCATTTGGATTCCAACTTCTTTTAGAACAATATTAAGTGGAGAGTTTCCAATTTTTACTTCCTGTTCCTGAAGACCTATATATGAAACGATTAATGTTGTTACATTATCAGGTACTTCGATCACAAATTTTCCATCAAAATCTGTCTGTGTAGAAATAGTTGTGCCTTTGGCTATAATATTTACTCCTGGTAAAGTACCTCCTTTTTCATCTCTTACTGTTCCTGTAACCTTTCTTTGAATAAGGTTGGTTTTGTTAGCACTATCCCCAGTAAAAGCAACAGTTTTTGCAGATAGTGATGCGGGTAATTGCAAGGTAAACGCTAAAAACAAGGTGGATGTCAGTTTCATAACTCTTCCTGATTTAGGTGTAAACCAATAATCTTTCGGTTTACTTTTTGGTAATAATTTCATACTTTTGTAATGTTTTTGGTTAATAATAATTTTCTTCAAGGTCTATTAAACTATTTTCCAATCATTATTCCTGAAATTAAGGAATCAGCCAGCAATGTTTCCAGCATCTGCTGGCTTTTTTATGGAAAACAATAAATATTTTTTAAAAAAGATATTTTCAGTTTAGTTAATTCTTAATGCTGCAATTTTTAAAACGGATGTTTCTGTTTTTAAAAATGAGTATTACTTCTTTTTTGTGTTGTGGCACTTATCTATTAAAATTTATATTAAGTAGATAAGTTAATCAATAACACATTCAACCATTTTTAATTTTAAAATAGAATCTGTTTATTGATTAATTAAGTGCGAAGTTTTTCTCTTGAACTTAAACATTTTCAATGATGTCAGATTCATGAGATAGTAGAAAATGGATAAAAAATATTTTAGGGCAGAATTTTTTCTATTTATTTACTATCATTATGTAAATATATAAAATATTTTAATATTAAAAACTTAATTATTAAAATATTTTAATAATTAAGAAAAAATGTAGTAAATTGTAATAATTATATTGCGTAATTGTTCATTAATGGAGATAGCATTTTTTCTTTTATGACGCAACAGGCACCAATAACACCGGCACGACGGCCTAATGTCGATTTTTTAAGTTTCATATCGCGGTTAACTAAACCTAATGAATATTTTTTTAATGCAGATTGAATGGGTAAAAGGGTGTAATCACCTAATTGGGCAAAATCTCCACCTATAACTAATAAGTCAGGATTAAATATATTGAGTAAAATGGATAAATAACGTCCCATTTTTTCACTTTGTCTGGTAACTAAATCCACGCATAAACTATCTTCCAGATTCAATGCTCCGGCTATAATAGCATGATGCTGTAAAGCTAAAGAATGGTCATCAAGAACTACTTTCGATTGTTTTCCTTCTTCTAAAGCAGATTTGAATTGATTTACCAATGACCAACCTGAAATTTCGGTTTCCAGACAACCTAATTTACCACATTGACACATAATTCCATTATCAAAGATGGTACTATGACCAAATTCTCCTGAATAACCTGATTTTCCATAATACAGTTTTCCGTCGGTTATCATTCCTATGGCCACCCCCCAACTGTAGTTGAGAAAGATAATATTCTGTTCATCATCTACCACACCTTCACTGTATTCACCAAAAGCCATAGCTCTGGTATCGTTTTCGAGATGTACAGGTAAATCTAATTGTTCGGAAATGATTTCAGTCAGAGGTCTATTTTCACTAAAGAAGTAATTATAGCTAAATCCTTCCATTGAATTAATTCGACCTGAAAAATTGATACAGGCACCTACAATCATCGTTTTATCGACAGAGGTATCTTCGATAAATGAATTGATTAAAGTGCAAAATTTTAATAAAGATTCCTGGCTGTTTTCCAATACAAAAGAAGTTCCTAATTCGATACTTACAAACTCATTTTTGATGTTCTGCAATCCAATAGACATACTGGCAATACCGACTTCGACCCCTAAAAAGTAAGCACAAGTAGGATTGATGCTAAATAGGGAAGGACGTCTGCCTCCGCTATTAGTGATTTTCCCCATGTCAATAACATAACCTTCAGTCAATAATTCATTAATAGCTTTAGTAACTGTTGGAACACTAGACTGTAATTCAGAACTTAATTCAGCAATGGTAGCATTGCCTTCTGACAACAATCGTTTTGTGATTGCCTGTCTTAACATATGCCACTTTTGACCTGAAAGGCTCTTGTCTTTACTAACGTCTAATAAATCTTTTAAGTTCATTATTGTACTTTTTAGAAAAAATTAAAGGGTTGAATTACAAACTTACTATAAATTAAAATATAAAATCATTAATAGATAATATTTGTTATGAATTATTTATTAATTAACACGTATATATTAAAAATTTTTATTTAGTATTTTTTGATTGCTATAGGTTTATTAAAAAAAAATGAGGCTTTAAAGTCTCATTTTTCCACTACAACAAATTAAAAAAAATTAAAATTCCCATCTCACAAAAGCTTCCATTGCTGCATAATGAGCCAATCCTAATTGATTGTACAATTGAGCAGTTTCACCATTTCTGTCTTCGGCTCTTTGCCAGAATTCTCTAGCATCTGATCCTTGAAATACTACGCCGTCTTTTTGAGACTGGTGTTTAAAAATTCCGTGTCTTTTAGATAAAACCTGATCCGGACTCATAGGTACCGCCATTTCAATCTCGTCGATTCCCCATTCTTGCCAAGCACCTCTGTATAGCCAAACCCAACAGTCTTTCATGAAATCTTTCGGTTTCAATTCTTTAACGGCTTCAAAAACAGCATCCAAACATACTTTGTGTGTTCCGTGAGGATCGGCTAAATCTCCTGCAGCATAGATTTGGTGCGGTTTTACCTTTTCGATAAGATCCATCGTAATTTGGATATCGTCTTTTCCTAAAGGTTTTTTCTCGATAGTTCCTGTTTCATAGAAAGGAAGTTCCATAAAGTGAATTTGTACATCTGGCAATCCAACGAAATGACTGGTAGCACGAGCTTCTCCTTTTCGAATCAATCCTTTGATATAACGAACTTCCGGAATATCAATTTCACTCGCTTTTTTATTCTTTAAAAAGGCTAACGCTTTTTTATAAATAGCTTCTGCTTCCACACTTTTTATCCCAAATTTATCATTGTAATCACAAACAAAACTTGCAAAACGCAAGGCTTCATCATCAGCAACTGCAATATTTCCAGAAGTTTGGTAAGCCACATGTACTTCATGTCCTTGTTCTTGCAAACGCATAAAAGTACCTCCCATACTGATGATATCATCATCCGGATGCGGGCTAAAAAGCAAGACTCTTTTTCTTGCCGGTTCCGCTCTTTCAGGTCTGTTGCTGTCATCCGCATTGGGTTTACCTCCAGGCCATCCTGTGATGGTGTTTTGTAATTTATTGAAAATTTTGATGTTGATGTCGTAAGCTGGACCTGAATCGGCTAATAAGTCGCTCATTCCGTTTTCAATATAATCTGCATCGGTAAGCATTAGAATTGGTTTTTTCAAATCCAATGCCAAGCCTAAAACTGCTTTTCGAATTAATTTATCTGTCCACGCAATTTTTTCGACTAACCAAGGTCTGTTGATTCTTGTCAGTTTTGAAGAAGCTTCTTTATCTAAAACAAAAACAGCATTGTTGTGTTCTTGCAAAAAGGAAGCAGGAATTTGATTGGTAACTTCTCCTTCAACCGATTTTTGAATGATGTTTGATTTTCCTTCACCCCAAGCCATCAAGATTACTTGTTTGGCCTCCATTATTTTTTTTACTCCTAAGGTGATAGCCGTTCTTGGCGTATTGCTCAATCCTGAGAAATCACTGCTTGCAGCCACTCTGGTGATGTGGTCTAAGGCAACTAATCTTGTTTTTGAGTTTTGTAAGGAACCAGATTCATTGAATCCAATGTGTCCATTTCCACCAATTCCAAGAATTTGCAAATCAATTCCACCCAAAGCTTCAATTTTGGCTTCGTAATCTGCACAATAATCCGCAATTTCTTCTTTTGATAGAGTTCCGTCAGGGATATGGTAATTTTCAGGTAAAATGTCTACTTGATCCAATAACAATTCCTTCATAAATCGCACGTAGCTATTTATAGAATCCGGTTCCATTGGATAATATTCATCTAAATTGAATGTAATTACATTTTTAAAACTCAATCCTTCTTCTTTGTGAAGGCGAACTAATTCAGCATACAATCCTTTTGGAGAAGAACCTGTTGCGAGTCCTAATATACAAGATTCGTTATTTTCTTGTTTTGATTTGATAAGTGCTGCAATTTCTTGAGCTACAGCTTTAGAGGCTTCAGTTGAATTTTGAAAAGCTACCGTATTGATATTCTCAAATCGTTTTTCAAATCCTGTTGCTTTGTCTATTGTACTTTTCATCGTTTTTTGAATTATATTAATTTATTGTATATTCTTAATCTGCATTATTTTCTTGACCAACTTCTGTATTTATGTCCTTTAAAAGCATAAAACAAGATCATTAAGTAAGTAGGTAACAATATTAAATATGCAATTTGATTACCACTTTTTGCCGTTTCCACAGCACCATTTGTTTCGTTAGCCAAATTGATTGAATCTGCCCATGAACCGTACATTAATGGAAAAATAGCTCCTCCTATAATGGCCATGATTAATAAGGCTCCTGCTATTTTTGTATATCCTCCTAAATCTTGTAATGCCATTGGCCAGATAGCCGGCCAACAAAGTGCATTGGCAAGCCCTATAAGAGCCACCAAAAGAATTACAAGAGGTAAATTAGGAAGTCCTCCAGATAATTGAATCATAATCTTAGGAGAGATTAAAACAATTAACAGTACTAAAAAAATACCTAAAAAACCTGAAGCTTTTAAAGCAGTAACTTGTGAAACATATTTAGGGATTAAAGTAATTCCTAAAATATACCCTATTACCATGGTAGTCATAGTAAACGAAGTAAGTTTTAGATAAAAATCGCCATTATTTCCATAAACCCCCAGGTGCTTACCAAATCCACCTATAGAATCACCTGCAATTACTTCACCAGCTACATATAGCATTAGCGTAATAACACCAAAAACCAACTGTGGATGTTGAAATACATCTCTAATTTGTTGAAAAATACTTAAATGTTGCACATGTCCATTTTCGTCTAAATCGATTTCCGGAAGCGGGGAGAATTTTATAAATACTGCCAATATCATAATAATAATACCAATATAGATGTAAGGAGTCTGTAATTGCAACGCAAGTGCATCAAGTGCTTTTGCTTTTGCGCCAGCATCAAGAAGTGCAATTTTTTCCGCAGTATAGTCTTTCATATTTGAAAGTACTAAAACTGTTAAGGCAATAGGCGCAATAAATCCAGCGAATTTATTTGCCAAACCTAACACACTAATTCTTGCTGCAGCACTTTCACGAGGGCCAATTACAACTACATACGGATTTGCTGCTGTTTGTAAAATTGCCAAACCTGTACCCATCACAAATAATGCTATTAAGAATAGAATAAATGTACGTGCCTCAGCCGCTGGATAAAAGGTAAAAGCACCAATTGCGATTACCACTAATCCAAGTGATAAACCGTTCTTATAGCCCACCTTTTCTATCACCCAAGAGGATGGAATAGCCATTACAAAATAAGCAATATAAAAAGCAAAAGCTACGAAATAGGATTGAGATTCGGTTAATTCGCAAGCAGTTTTAAAAAATGGAATTAGTGGCCCATTCAACCAGGTTACAAATCCGAAAATAAAAAATAATGCGGTTAAAATAACCATTGGAATTACGGCGCTCCCTTGATTTGAATTTATTGTATTTTCAATTTTTGACATAGTTTTTATATAAAAATGATTTTTAATAGGGGAGTAGTAATGCTACTACTATTCGTTAGATGGTTTTCCTATAGTAGCTAATATTCCTCCGTCAACATAAACAATATGTCCGTTTACAAAATCACTTGCTTTAGAACTTAAAAAGATGGCAGCTCCTTGTAAATCGTCTGGATCACCCCAACGACCAGCTGGTGTTCTGCTTACAATAAATTCATTAAAAGGATGTCCGTCTACTCTAATAGGGGCAGTTTGGCTTGTTGCAAAATAACCAGGACCAATTCCGTTAGTTTGGATATTAAATTTTGCCCATTCGGTAGCCATGTTTTTAGTCAACATTTTCAATCCTCCTTTTGCAGCAGCATAAGCACTTACAGAATCTCTTCCTAGCTCACTCATCATAGAACAGATGTTGATTATTTTTCCACCACCACGCTGGATCATTCCTTTGGCAACATTTTTAGAAACAATAAAAGGACTAATTAAATCTACATTTATTACTGCTGTAAAATCTTCTACTTCCATTTCAATAATTGGCGTTCTTTTGATAATTCCGGCATTGTTTACTAAAATATCAATAGGACCAACTTCTGCTTCTATTTGTGTAATGCTAGCAATTACTGCCTTTTCATCGCATACATTAAATACATATCCGTAAGCTTCAATTCCCACTGATTTGTATTCTGCAACAGCTTTGTCGATAGCTTCTTGTGAAAGATCGTTTACTACAATTTTTGCTCCTGCATTTCCCAGTCCTTTGGCCATTGCCATTCCTAAACCATGAACTCCTCCTGTAATTAGTGCTGTTTTCCCTGTTAAATCAAATAAGTTAATTGACATTGTTTTAATTGTTTTAGTTAGTATTTATATGTTTTTTTAAGAAAGTTCTAAAGTCAAAAGTTCTAAGCTTATCGTTGTTTAATCTTTTATGTTTCTGAATTTCTTTGTTTCATTATTTTGATATGGCGAAGTTATATTTGAATTCGGAAATGCTATTTCAATATTTACCATTAAACTTTCAAATTTGAGTAAAAGTCCTGTTTTGTGTTTAAAAAATAACAGTTAAGTGTTTGGTTTTTAGTGATTATATGCTTTTTTTGGTTAGGTAATGATTGCCTTTTAAATAATTGTAAAATGAAATGTTATTAAATAAAAAGGCGATTAAATCTAATTTGATTTAATCGCCTTTTTAATGAAATTGAAAAGAGTTACTTTTCAGTGCATTCTTTTTTAATGTGCTTATTTTACAGTTACAATCAAAGGGTTCTTTACTCCTTGATAAAAATTATTCAAGTAATCAAACCATTTTTTGGCATCGGTAATTTTTCCTGCCTTATCCCAAGCAGCTCCCGTGTAATAAACAATAGGTTCGTTATTTTGGACAGTAGTTTTAGCTATTATTTGGGCAGCATCAACCCACATGTTTGTAACGGGAGTGGTCAATATTGAGCCCACTGCTGTTGTACCATTTTTGCCAAGAGTGGGTTCCCAATAACCCATAATACCTTGTTGTTCATTTAGAGAGATAAATCCGGTTTCAGGTCTTCTGATTATTCCTACTACAACAGGCATTGGTTTAGTATCATCAAAAGTATAGACGTTTTCGATACGATTGAGTTGTGAACCAGCATCTATCGAAATGTTTTTTGTAGCACTAACTTTTATCCCGCCTGCATTCCAACTATCAAAACTCAATTGAAAAGTAGAGCGTAAAGGACCGTTATCCAGAATTTTCCATTGGTGATAATTTCCTGAGTAGCGAATAGTATCATTTACAAAAGGAGCCATATTACCGGCTCCCAATGTATATCCAACATGGTAGTAGTCTAATCCATCTCCATGATCTACATGATAGTCTGCCAATTTATAGCGTTCGTTAAGAATCATTCGATCGGTTCGTTTTACCCAAACGTCAAAACCATAAGCATTGTCTTTTTCTTTTTCGAGTGCTTTTCCATAAGCGCGGAAGGCAATTTTATCATTTTCCCAGGCAAAATCATCTTTGCGTTCTGGAACATAACGGGCATAAGTTTTAGTAACATAAGTTTCCGGTTTTCCTTTTTGTATCGAAAGGGAAAGTGTCGATTTTGCTTTTATATCCAATTGTACCAATAAATTTTGAACAGATACATGTCCGTGATGTTCCAATTGGAAAGGGATTTGCTTTTTTGTAACTGGATTAATCACTACAAAATTAGCAGTGTCTATTTGAGGATAACGGGATAAAACAGTCTCCCATTTTATAGCCACGACGGCTTCTTTTCGATCTAAAGCCGAATTGTTTTGAATACTAACAGCGGCTTTTTTCTGTGCCAAAAGAGCTAAGGGAAAGATAAAAGCAAGCCAAAAAAAGAATTTGATAAATTTCATGAATGAGTTATTTGTGTTTGTAGTGACTGTTTACTATTGTTATTTTTTATTCTGTTTTAAATTCAGTTTATCCTATCATTGGTTTGTTTCATCTATTTTGTCTAAATACTCACTTGGCATGCAGCCATAATGTTGTTTAAAAGCTGTCGAAAAATAAGATGGCGAATTAAAACCGCACATATAGGTAATCTGAGCAATGGTGTATCGTTTACTTTGCATCAATTCAACCGCCTTTTTAAAGCGTATTCTCTTTATAAAATCCATAGCCGATTCACCGGTAATAGCCTTCAATTTTAAGTAAAGGTTAGAGCGGCTCATTCCTATTTCCCTGCTAAATTTATCCACCGAAAATTCAGAATCAGCTAAATATTCTTCAACAATGCTGATGGCTTGTTTTAGAAATTCCTCATCAAGGACATTAAAAGCAATATTCTCTGGTACCATTTCTTTGGTTACAGAATAATATTCTTTCAAACGTTTACGGGAGCGCAACAGGTTGGCTATTTTTACCGCTAACAACTGAGTTGAAAAAGGTTTCGTAATATAATCGTCAGCGCCCATTTCCAATCCTTTTATTTGCTGACTGGTTTCCGTTTTGGCGGTTAACAGCATAAAAGGAATATGAGAAGTATTGATATTCTGTTTCACGCGTTTACAAAAATGCAATCCATCCAGTTCGGGCATCATTACATCGCTGAGAATGATGTCAAACGGTTGTACTTCTAGTAAATCCAATGCCATCTGACCGTCATAAGCCACAGTCACTTCATACATTTTAGAGAAATAATCCTGTAGATAGGCTAAAATTTCTTTGTTATCATCAACAATGAGCAGTTTGATAGCTTGAACGCCTTCGGTAATTTCATTTATAATGTCTTCATTGTCTTCTGATAGCAAAAGTTCTTCTTTGTCAGGTTCATTTTCTGCTTCAACAGCTACCTCCTGAATAGTATTTTCGACATGGAAATCATTTTTATAAACTTCATCCGAAATAGGAAGGGTCACTGTAAAAACACTTCCTTCTTCTTTGGTACTTTCGGCAGTGATAGTGCCATGATGCAATTCGACCAAACGCTTGGTAAAAGCCAAGCCAACGCCAGAACCCAAATTCATTTCTTTATTATTCACCTGATAAAAACGATCAAAAACTTTAGCCAAATCATCTTCACTAATTCCTACTCCGGTATCAGCAATCTTGATCAATATTTTATCCTCTTTTTTCAATAATTCAATGCTTATATTATGACCAGCTTCGGTGTATTTAAAGGCATTGGAAAGCAGGTTAAATAAGATTTTCTCCATCGCATCCTTATCAAAATAAAACGAAAGTGCTGCCTCCGAAGAATGGTTGGTAAAATGAATTTGTTTCTTCTCTGAAAGTGGTTTGAAAGATTCGTAAACCTCATGTGTAAAACGTACAATATCACTCTTATCGACTTTGAGTTGTTGTGTTCCCATTTCGGTTTTTCTAAACTCAAATAATTGGTCGACCAAATTATAAAGCCTTTTTGCGTTGATAAACATCAGTTCGTGTTTCTTTTTGGTTGCTTTATCTGTAAATGGCAATTTCAATAATTCTTCTAAAGGAGCTAAAATCAACGTTAAAGGAGTTCGAAGTTCGTGCGATACATTGGTAAAAAAATCCATCTTTACCTGATTGATATAGCTAACCCTTTCTTTGTCAATTCGTTCCAGTTTTAATTGTTGTAAAGCCTTAATTCGTTCAGTAATCATTCGAAAACCAATATAAGATGCTGTACCAATTACAATTAATAACAATAGAATAAACCAAGTGGTTTTATACCATGGTGGCAGTATTGTAATTTCTAAATTTCTAATGGCGCTCATTTCGCCATTGGGTCCTATCGCTTTAATTTGCAACTCGTAATTTCCTATAGGCAAGTTGCTGTAACTAATTTTTAGTTGGTCAGTACGTTGCCAATCTTTGTCAATTCCGTCTAGTTTATAATAATATTGCGTGCGATTAGACGATATGTAATTGAACGTATTAAAAAAGATACTGAATTGTTTGTATTCATGTCCAATTTCGATGCTTTCAGCCTGGTCAATATGTTTTTCCAGAATATTTGTTTCATCACCAACGGCAACCGTTTTGTTTAAAACTTCTAATGCTGTAAAACTAAGTTTTAACGGAAGTGGTTTTTGTTTTACCATCGATGGGTAAAAATAGGAGAGTCCTTTGATTCCTCCAAAAAGCAACATGCCATCTTTAGCTTTGTAAAAAGAATATTCGTTAAATTGCTTGTTTTGCAGTCCGTCACTTTCGTCAAAAGTTTGCACGGAACCTTTGTCTGGGTTGAATTTAATCAAACCTCTGTTGGTAGAAATCCATAGGTTTCCATCATCATCTGGAATGATACCATAAATCGTTTCTTTTACAAAATCTATTGATGCTTTAAAGCTCATAAAAGATTCCTGAGCTTCATCATACAGTCGTAATCCTTCTCGGGTTCCAATCCAGATTCGATGCTTTTTATCTTCGGTAATACAATTGACAATATCATCACTTAATTTTCCATGTCCGAGGTTTCCAAATAAAAGATTATCAGGATAAAACAGCGTAACTCCATTAGTAGTTCCAATCCAAATCCGATGTTTGCTATCTTCAAAGAGATAGGTAATGTCGTCAGAAGACGGACGTTTTCCCGCTTTGTCTAAGTGGATATGTGTAAAAGATTTGGTTTCGGGATGAAATTGATCCAATCCTGATCGAGTACCCACCCAAATACGATTTTTATAATCTTTTAGAATGCTATAGACTAAGTCGCCAGCAATAGAACTGGGGTTGTTTTCATCATGAAGAAATCGCTGTACACTGCCACTGTTGGGATTGAGCAAATTGAATCCTCCATTATGAGTTCCAATCAATACATTTCCACTGTTATCAAAAGCAATGGCTTTAATATTGTTAGAACTTAGGCTGTTGGGATTATTTTCGCTATTCGAATAATAGCTGATTGTATTGGCATTTTTATTCCAATAGTTTACTCCTTTATCATTGCTTCCAATCCAAAAATTGCCTTTTGCATCTTGTTTTATTACACCAATAACCTCATCGTTTAACGAAGGTTTCGCTGAGTTTTGGCTCAGCAAATTAAACTTGATATCGTTCTTATGGTAATAGTTAAGTCCGCCATAATAAGTTCCTAACCAAATACCATTTTGTTTGTCTTTAAAGAAACAACGCACCGAATTCTGACTGATAGTATAAGGCTGTGCTATTTGATGGTAATAGTTAGTAAAAGAATTATTTTTTGAATCATAAATAGAAAGTCCTTTAAAAGTACCAATCCAGATATTTCCCTCAGTATCTTTTCCTACACATCTAATATTGTTATCGGCTATACTATTTGTAGTTGCGCTATGTAGTAGAGAACTAATTTTTCCATTTTCGACATTATATTGAATTAGGCCGAATCCCTCGGTTGCAACCCATAATTTTTTGCCATCTATAAAAACATCATTGATGTAAGGCTTTTTTGCCTCTAAATTAATTTTTATCAATTGATGGGTATTTGGTTTTAATTTAAAAAGACCAACATCAGTACCTAAAATAATTTGTTGTTGCCAAAAACCGATATAAGCAATTTTCTTAATTTCATGGGAAGAAGCATTAAATTTGACCGCGGTAAAATTTCCCTCTTTCGGATTGAGTACAAAAACTTCTCCAGTGATGGATGTAGCCCAGATTTGGTGATTGTTATCTTCCGTTATCGAAGAGATATACCATTCTCCCAAAGTACGTGGAAGTTTATAGTTTATAAAACTATCGGTATCATAATTGTAAGTACTGATTCCCTGATTTCCACCAATCCATAATCGACCTTTATGATCGGTAAATAAGCTTCGAATGTAGTAGGATTGCAGGCTGTTTTTAACATTCTTTATTGGACGATATACTTTAAATCCTTTACTATCATAACGATTCAAACCGTCTTGAGTGCCAATCCAAATAAAACCCAGAGCATCTTGTCGGATAGCAAAAACAGAGCTTTGTGATAAGCCCTTATCGACAGAAATATTCCTAAACTGTTTATTACTATTTTGAGCATTAGCCGTACTCGTAGGAAGTAATAAAAAAAGTAAAATACCAAAAACAGTATATAAAATTACTTTATGTTTAGTCCAGTGTTTCATTTTATTTTTATTGATTGTAATTGTTGTTTTATACAACTACAATATAGTTATTATTGTGGTCTTTTTTTACTTATTTGTAAGATTTAAAAGTTAAAAAGCAGTTACATTATTGAGAAGTAAAACTAACTAATATCTTCATTAAAATACTTTTGATTCCAACTAAAGTTGTTTAGGTTTTGTTTAAAAAATACTCCTTAATTATTTTTTGTATCCGTATTTGTGTTTTTTAGTACAATTGGTTTTTACTTATTTATCCTCTGTAACCATCATTGGATAACGGTCTATTGATTCTTGAAAACCATTGGTTTTGTTGGTCAAAATGGTGCTTAAAGAAAATTTACGGTCTTTGGCTTTGGACGCCCCATTAGTTGGACCATATAACAAATATTCGCCAGTTACTTTATTTTCTACTTCCAATCTTGCTTGCTCATTTAAGTTCAGTTGTGCATTGATTATATAATCACCTACAGTAATATTTCCTTTGTCATCTGGCTGTATTTTTGTAAATGATAACTCATTGCTTTCATCGATTTGTATTACGGCAAAGTAGCGCATCTGTTTTGATTTTTCGATATTTTCTACCTTGTAATGAAATTGTTGTTTGTCAAATTTTTTGGCAGGTCTTCCCCTTTGTGGATTAAGCCAATCGTAGGGTTTAACGAAGGAACTATCAATCATTTTTTGTGCAGTTGGTAAACTACTAAAAACCTTTACCCGAGCATCTCCGTTATCTGTATTGGCAATTAAGCATTTATCTTTAGGATCTAATGACATATTTGCCCGTTGCACGCCATTGAGTTGGAAAGTCCAAGTTACAGGCTTTTTCGCTTCCAGTTCGTCATAGACTACCACAATATTGGGACGTAAAAGAACTATATGACGACGAAATTTACTTACTTTAGGATCATCCTCATCATTAATGATAAATCCGTTTTTAGCATCATAACTATTGGCATTTTTCAATACTGTAATCCAGTTGATTACAGTTGAATCCATTTTTTTATAAGCATTCGAAGCATCTCCCATCACATAAGTGATATTTTCTCCGTCTAAATACCTAGGCAACCAACCGTAATCTTTTTGGCTATAGCCCTGTGTCATTCCGTCTACGGTAATAGTATTTCTGGCTCTGCTGTGTTTTTGTGCTAATAGATAATGCTTATCTTGTGTAGTGATTCGGTAGCCAGTTGGATAGAACAAAGGTTTACCTTTATAAATGATATTAAAGCTATTTTGCTCGGCTAAAGCGTGCGATCCCACTCCGAATGGCGAACTGTAAAAAGACAGAAATAAATTCTTTTTGGCATCCAATACATCGGTATTCATAACTGCAATGCCACTTTCTGGAAAAATTGCTGACTGTGGAATTGTTTTCCAATCTAGTTGAGCTATTTTTTTTAGCTGGTGCTGTAAACGATAATCAGAAAAACCAGCTCCATTAAACTGATAAATGCTATCTAATGACTGATTGGATATTTTATAAGCGTAGTTAATGGCAAAAGGATTATTTAGCTCTTGTCCAAGAATGTAGGCAAATCCAGTTCGTAGTTTGTTTAATTGCTCCCATTCATCACTTCCATCAGCAAAACCATCGCCAGCTGATTGAATAGGAATGGTGTAGGCTAGGGCATTGGCACAATTCAAATACCACGGATGGCTGAAAATATTTACTTTGAACAAATCTCTAAACAAAAGGAAATTACTCACCATAGACTCCATACTTACGTGTAGGTATCCCATATTACCATTAGCCCAAACACCATCGGATGCAAAACCTCCAGCAGGAGAACGTGAAAGCCAGATATTATAAAGCATACCAAACCATATTTTTGCTTCGGGGATGTGGTCTTTCATAACCAGTGTAGCAACAAAGGTGTCATAAAAAGTATGTTGAAAAAAATGTTCGCCTACAATGCCATCAGCAGAACCAATATTTTGACTTAAAGCTTCGCCTATTACAAGCTTGGCGACCGAACTAATGAATTTTTCGTATTGTTTTTTATCTGCTGCTGGAATTTTATCCGATCCTATATCATAAGCCATTGCTATAGTTGCCATTGATTTAGAAGCAGAGAAATCGGCCATTTCGTACATCTCTGCACCGTCTAAAAAAGCTATATATTTTGCCAGAGAAAGGGCTTTGTCTAAAAATTTATTGCTTTGTGTAATCTCATAAGTCATCAAAAGGTTTTCGATACTGCTGTCTATCGCTTCCACTTCGTAGCGTAAACGAAATTTCATAATTTGGTCTCGCTCTTGTTTTGATGCTGTGGCTGGTATATCCTCTCCCTTAACTTTATAGTCTTCTACATTTTTGCCTAAAGCTGCATCAGCTTTACTTTTGTACTGTGCTATTAGCTTACTTTGGTCGGCTGTTGGCGTTTTTAAATTCAAGGACTTGAAAATACGAGGATGCTGCGAGGGAATTAGTTTTAGCGCAATATTTTCTTTTGGCGATTCGAATTTTGGTATGCTTGGTAAAATAACAATTTCAAATGTTTGTGACCACTGTTTTCCAGCTATCCTATAACGCCAATACCAGATTCCAGATTCCAAGGCTTTATGGTTATTGTAAAATGGCATTCGCAAACCGGTTGCAGTAATAGTAGTTTTACCAGAAAAGTTTTTATCTTGTCCTAATTGAAAATCATAGCGTACGTAATCATCTAACTTTTTGTTACTTGGAATTTCAGGAAAAGTTTTTGGATATTCGTAATCGGCCATAGGCCAGGTGAATATTGGTGGATTGGCAATTAATGTATGTCCTTTTGTAGGATACGGAAATTCTCTATTGCCTTGTGGTCTAATAGCGTTTAAACTTATATTTTTAATACCAGTAGCACTGCTTACTTCGTTATTACTTACTTTATAAGCCTCTGAAAACTGATTAAATCCTTTAAAAATCTCCTCTACTGTAGCTTGTGCAAAAGTGGTATGTACCGAAAAAAATAATGATCCTAAAAAGAAGAATTGACTTATTTTTTTTTGTGCGGATTGATAATTTAATTTGAACATCTCTTTATACAGTTTAGGATTTGAATTGGGTTAATATCAGCTTATTTATATTATTGGTAATTGTACACTTTGATGTTGTCATACTCTCCTAATGCGCAAGGCATTAGCCTAAATCCCCAGTAACCTCCTGCTAAAGGTTGGCTGTCTTTGTAAGTGAAAATCGTTTTTCCATCCACTATATAACTGATTTCGTCGTTAATTTTTGTGATTTCGCAGTGATAGGTTTTATTTGGATTTTTAGAAACAATATCTTCTCCTTCATATAATAATTTTCTACCAGGAGCTTTACGAAGATTGGCAGTTTTGCGCTGTGGTTCTAAATAAGAGATACGATAATTGTTTAATTGTCCAGTCATTAGTTCGCTGGAAAGTCCATTACGCTCTGGAAATCCTGTATCAAAAATTCCTTTTCCGTTAGTTCCTAAAGCAGAAAACAGAATCATGTGTAAAGGAGTGGGATAAAGTGCCTTAAAATCAAATTCTATTGAAAAACTGGATTGAGTTTGGAATTTTTTGTTCCAAATATTAAAACTACCGCCTAAAAAGACGGTGTCTTTTTCAGTAGAACTTTTATCCGTATTATTACTAACATAATATCTGGAAATATCTTTCCCATACTTTTTTTTCATCGCTTCTATAATGTAAGGCTGATATTCGTCTACATTATTTTTCTTTGAAATTTTCCCTTGATCCATTAACTTTTTTAGCATCTGAAAATGAATGGGTTCCAAAATTAATTTTCCGTTTTGAATGAATGATTTTCCTTCTCCTTCAATTTTCCAGTCTTTTAATTCATCAGTATTGGTAAATTGATAACTACAAACTAATACTTTCTTTTTATCAGTTTGGGCATAGTTTGAAAGGATAAAGAATAAGAAAAAAAGAGCTAGAAATGTTTTTTTCATTTGATGTTTTTTTACATTATTGTGCAGTAACTGTTGATATTATTTTTTTTGAATTGTTTCCTTAAAACCGCTATTTTCTACAGTAAAACCATCTTTGAAGGGTTTGTAAATACCATATTTGAAGTAAGGACCTAACTCATCGTTTTTACCAATGTCAACGTTTTTGATATCACACAACACTTTGTCGTCCATCCACATCTTGATGTATCCCTTTTCTAAAACTTCATTAGCCGTGTGGCTGTATTTGCTGTATTTAATTTCCATTTTAAAATGAATCCACTTATTAATAGGCACACTACTTGTTGGTTCCGAAAATGCTAAAAATCCAGTTTTTCCATTCTCCCCAATTACTTTGCCTACAGGTACTTTATTAGGGTATGGTTTGGTTCTGCTTTCACTATCCGATACCCGCTCTGCACTACTACGTACTAACATATACAAATAGGGTGGGCGGTAGCTCATTTCGGCAATAGGACCACCTGCAGCAGCATCTACACGCCAACCATTTGGTTTTTTTGTTTTAATGTTTTTCACTATATGCTTGTCAAAATATACTGTATCTAACATTTTTGTCATTTCTTGTATCGATAATTTTACCAACTCTCCTTTGGGATTGGTGAATAATGTACGATCTGGACGGCCGTGTATCTGCGCAATAATTCCGCCTTTCGTTGGAGATTCGGCTTCTGGAAATCTCGTGTACCAATCGTAGGTTACAATATCGCCATAATTACCGTGAAAAGAATTGATATAGCCTTCAGACATTTTAGATAAGGCATTGATTTCTTCGTTAGAATATCCTTTTAGATTTTCATTAGTTCCAAATGTCGAGGAAAGCTCAATTCGGTTAGCCTCTCCAGTACAAATAAACTTATAGACTGGATTACCATTATGCTTATTTTTCATATCTTCAATAATAACACCTTTTGGTTCTTTATCACCAATAGGTATAAATTGATTGTCCAAGATTTGTTCTGGTTTGGCAATGTCTTTTTGCTCGCTTAAACGCCAGTCAATATTGCGTATAGCATTATTGTTTTGCCCATAAGATATTGTGAAGCAAATGAAAACAGCCAGTGATAGGGAAAGATTTGATAATTTCATTTTTTTTATTTTGATTCGTTTAGTATAATTTTTTTTAAATAAAGTTGTCTAACTGGGTTAGATAATTTTGAGGCATCTATTCTTTTGTTTTTTATAAATACTAAAGAGCATAGATACGTAGATTTTTAATCTGCTGCCTGGAATGCAAACTCCTAAACCCAAAATATCCGGATGTGAGAGGGGCTGGATCTACATAATTAAAAAATAGTTCGTCATTTACCCAAAAACTAGATGTGCCGTTTTGTACAATTATTTTGATATGGTACTTTTTTTCAGATTCTAATAAATGTGCTTTATCTGTATATTCTTGTATGACAGGTTTTGATGTGGCAAGGTATTTTCTAAAGCGAGTAGAGGTATTATTCCATCCGCCCATACCTACATAATATAATAATAGATCGTCGTATTCTTCAAATTTACCATTACGAGAGAACAATTTTGTGTTTTTTGGGTCGCTTGCCATCCAAAATTGATTTAAATCGCTAACCCTGTCGTTGCATTTATTATCCATTCGTATTATTCTGTCGTATTCTATTCGTATGTTACCATTCAATAGCTTATTTAACCATACGGTAACACCACCTTGAGTATCTAGCACCAAAGTGTTTTTATGTGTATAAACAGTTGATGTTTGTCCAGGTATATTATCAATTTCAGCTATCCATAAAGTACAGTCTAGAGGCTTGGAAAAATCTGATTTATAAATTAGCAAGGGCTTTTTTTGCGCTACAACACTAGCACTTACCATTAAAAAGAGGATAGAATTTAGTATCGTCTTTTGCCATCTTAAGTTTAAAATTGTTTCCATTGTAACTTCTAAAGTATCTATTTACAGCATGAAAGTTTTAATTATTATAGGTTCAAAGTAAACTTATCGCCATTTTCTTTACACCATTTTTTTAAATAGTTACGCATTTCGACTAATTTCTTTTTGTACAATTTGTTCACTACTAGATTAGTTATTTCACCCGGATCTTTGGATAAATCAAATAACTGTTCTTTGATCTCACCTTTGTTGTAAACAATGTATTTAAAATCTTTAGTAATTACCGCACGACCATTAATGCCTAACAGTTCTTCGTTATCTGCAAAATCAGTTTCAATAACTAGTGTATCACGTAGTTGTAGAGTAGGATTTTCAATTCTTTTGCTGATATCTATTCCTTTTAGATAATTAGGTTTTGCTATACCAGTAAAACCACAAATGGTAGGGATAATATCGATTCCATTACAAACCAACATATCATCCGTTCGAGGTTGCCATTCGCCAATTTTCGAAATGATGAAAGGGATTTTAGCCGCTTCTTCGTATAAAATTTGCTTTTGATTCCAACTGTGTCCTGCATTACCATCGCCATGATCGGCGGTAAAAATAATGATGGTGTTTTTTTCGATACCGTATTTTTTTAGCGAAGCCAAAACCATTTCGATATAACCATCTACTTTTTCGACTAATCGATTATAAGCCCAGCGGTATTGACGCCATTTTTCTGGGGTGTAATTCACCGATGGATAGGTACGTAATCCCACTGTTTTTTGTAGGTCACGAACAATTTTTGGTTCATAAGCTGGAATTTCCCAGTTAGCAGGCAAAGTGGGGCATTGATCTGCTGGAGGTGCATCTGCTAAAACATCCATTTTTAAATCTTCATCACGAGCCCATTCGCAAATATCATGTGGGTTTAAGAATGAAGCTACTAGTAAAAATGGTTTGCTTTTATTTTCTTTAATAAAACGTGCGCAAAATGAAGGTGTTGCTGCATCATTATAATCTAAAAAGTTAGTGTTTTCTATGTATTCAAAACCATGTTGAATTTTTTTAGTAGTTGGAACAGGCAAATGCCATTTGCCCACATAGCCCGTTTTATAGCCTCCATTTTGGAAAATTTTCCCCATCATCAAAAGATCTTCAGGCCATTGTCCATCTTTCTCTGTTACATTGCCTACAAAACCAGTTTCAAAAGGCATTTTCCCACTAAATATAGCAGTGCGCGATGGTGTACATAATGGTTGGGCACAATAGGCTTTGGTATATCGAACACCATTTTGTGCTAATTTATCCATTGCTGGAGTATGTAAATTTTTGTTGCCAGCTATACTCATGGCATCAGCCGTTTGTTGATCGGTCATGATGATGAGAATGTTGGGATGGCTAGCGGTTTGAGCTAAACTAATCAATGGAATAGTTGTTAATCCCCACAGACTTAAAAACACGATGCTTTTTTTGAGTTTCATAATTTATTACACTTAAAAGTACAGTACGAATTTAGTTATCATTAACTGAAAGCAGTTTTAAATTTGTTCAAAATGCTATTAAATTTAGTTAAAGACTTTGTTTATTGATGTTTTTTTGAATTAAGATTTTTTGTATTTCGATGCTAAAAGGTGCTGCATTGTACAATTCTGCTTGATAGTCATGAAATGTTATTTTTATTTTTATAAAAAAATTAAAAGAACAAGAATTATCCTGGGTATTGACTAAATAATAAGCTTAAATGTTCTTGTTTTGCTTTATAATTGGGGTTGTCATATAGGTTTACTCTTTCTGCTGGATCTTCAGAGAGATTGTACATTTCGTTTAGTGTTTTGCCTTCTTTTACGGTTATTCTCAACTTCCATTCGCCTTCTTTAACTCCTTCTAACACACGGTTAACATAATAAATAGGCTGATGTAGCTTACTGTAATTTTTAACACTTAAAACGTTTTTTATCGATTCTCCATCTATGGTATAGGAAGGTAATTTTACTTGAGTCCAATCTGCAATAGTTGGCAGTATATCAATATTAGCAAGTGGAGTTCTTATAACTTCATTGACAAGAGTATGTCCTTTATAATAAACAATAAAGGGAACCCGATGTCCAGCCTCGTATGAGATTCCTTTTGAACCTCTAAAAATACCAGCCGTTCCTATATGATAGGGTTGTGTGATTCCGTCTTCGAACATTCTTTCTGGTGCATTTAGCCAAGGGCCATTATCACTTGTGAAAATAAAAATAGTATTGTCTGCTTGCCCATTTTTTTCTAATGTTTTCCATAGACTATCAAGCGCATCATCCATATCTTCTACAACGTTTCCTAATGCTCCACCCGCCGAATGCAATCCGTTTTTTTTAGCTGCAATACCTACTGGTAAATGAGGCATATTATAGGTAAGGTAAAGGAAAAACGGCTTTTTTTCTTTAGCTGATTCGGTAACAAATTTAATACTCTCTTTGGTATAAATAGAGGTCAATATCGTATCTGCTGGTTTGTAAATTTCGGGTTTAGTGTTTCTGAAAATTTTAATAATAGTATCCGTTTGTACATAAGGTGCTCTATAATCATGGCTGTACATCATGCCATAAAACAAATCAAAACCTTGTTTGTTAGGCAATGCAGTGCCATAATCTCCCAAATGCCATTTACCAATACATGCGGTTTTATATCCTGCGGGTTTTAGCATTTCGGCAATAGTTACTTCGCTATCTTTTAAACAAGGTTTTTCTCCTGGACCGACTGGCCAAACTAAATCTGTTCTGGTACAATATCTTCCAGTGATTAAAGAAGAGCGGGATGGGGAGCAAGTAGGGGAAGTTGTTACAAAATTAGTAGCCAAAACTCCTTTTTTAGCCATACCATCAATAAAAGGAGTGTTAATTAGTGGATTGCCATAACAAGAAAGATCACTGTATCCCATATCATCTGTAAGTACAATGACTACGTTTGGTCTTTTTTGAGCAACCACTTGTAAGCACATTGTAGAAAAAAGAAATAGAGTCAATAAGTTGGAGTTTATTTTTTTTAACATAGCTTTTTTAAATTAGGTTAATTTGTTTTCTCTGTTTTTTAAATTGATCTAATCAAACTTTTTTTTCATTTGTTGATAAGCAAGTAAGGCTTCTAAAAAATAATAATCGGCATAAATTAAACCACCATCTATTTCAGAATTTCTTAAATAATTTCCAGTAGCATGTTTTAATAAGTAATCTCCTTTTTTGCTAGTATTAAGATATTCATCTGAGGATAAACTGATCAAAATTTGTTCAGCATATTTAAAATATTTTTTACCATTTTCGGCAGTCAAAGGAGCTAAACGTAATAAGCCTGATGCTAATAATGCCGCGGCAGAAGCATCTCTAACCGTAGGTATTTGTGGTGCATTATAATCCCAGTATGGAATCTTATCTTTTGGCATATTAGGATTGTTTAAAATATAGTTTGCTACATTTTCTGCCTGTACTAAATAGTCCTTTTTATGAGTATATTGATACATAAAACTAAAACCATATAATCCCCAGCTTTGTCCACGACTCCAAGCTGCAGTAGCTGGATCGCTGTTACCATTGTTCCAATCTCTTTTGCGCATTTTTCCAGTTTCAGGATCATAATCTACCACGTGTGAACAGCTAAAATCGGCTCGATACTGGTTTTTCATAGTCGTATTGGCATGATTAATGGCTATTTTGTAGTACGTACTGTCATTCGTAAATTCGGTAGCCTTTATCAATAACTCTAAATTAATCATATTATCAACAATTACGGGGAATTTCCAATCCCGTTCTGAATTAGGATTCCAAGACATGATCGATTTTACTGTTGAGTTGTATCTGGTAATTGCAGTTTTTGCTGATTCAATAATTACTTCTTTGTACTTATTATTTTTGGTTAATCTATACCCATTACCGTAACTGCAATAAATCATAAACCCAATATCGTGGTCGGTGGTAAAATGCTTGTTTTCTTCTAGCAAAGCAGTAGTGTATTCTGCTTTTTTTAAGATTTCTTTGTCTTTGGTAAACTCATAAGTTAACCATAAATTCCCAGAATAAAAACCACTAGTCCAATCATGGATTGGGGTATATTCCTTTGAACTAGAACGAGGCATTTTGCCCGTTTCTTTTACTTTTTTAAACGCATTGTTTAAATATATTTTTTCTAAAGCAAATATGGAGGCAATTTTTTTATCGCTTAACCCTGATGAGGTTTGAGCATAAATATTATTTCCATAAATGCTAAAAATCAATATCAAAACGATGCTGTTTACTAATTGATTTAATTCTTTTTTTTGTTTATTTATAAAGTGTATCATATCTAAAATACTTATTGGATTTTGGTCTAGTTTTTAATAATTAAAATACATTTCTTGATTCTTAAATTACAAAACGAATTTAACCATCCCTATTTTAAGACGGTTTTGATTTTGTACAAAATGCTATTAATTTTAGTTAAATGCTTGGTTTGTTATTGATTATAGCTGTGTTTACTTGTGATCTTTATTAAATAATTTATAGAGTTGCATAATCTAAGGTTTTGAATTTTTGGAATACATTAGCACCACAGCCTAATATTCCAGCTTTGTTGCCCAAATTGGCAGCTACAATTGTTGTATTGGCTATAGCAACAGGAATTGCGAATGATTGTGTCCTGCGTATTAATTCATCGATATAAAATTGACCTGATTCGCTAATACCTCCGCCAATGACTACTTTTTGTGGACTGAATACATTTATAAAACTGATAATACCTGCTGCCAAATAATCAAAATGACGTTCCATTGCTTTGATGGCATAAATTTCACCAGAAAGGTATTTTTCTATGATGTAGCGACCGTCAATTTCTTCTATTGTGGATTTATTTAGTTTTTTATAATAGTCGACTAATGCAGTAACTGAGGCATAAGCTTCTAGACAGCCACGTCCACCACAGGCGCAGGACAAACCATTTTGTTGAATTACGATATGTCCTAATTCGGCACCACGATTGTTATAGCCTCCGTGAAGTGTATTGTTAATCATAATGGCTCCGCCAATTCCAGTGCCTACTGTTAAGAAAACGGCATTTGTGCAATCTTTGGCAGCACCGTAGATTAATTCGCCAAGCCCCATTAGGTTAGCATCATTGTCAATGACGATTTTGTATCCAGTTAATTTTTTTAAAGTTTTGCCCAGTTCCAATTGTTTAAAATTTGGTAGATTATCTCCTCCGCCAATAATGGCATCATTATCAATAACACCAGGAAATCCAATTCCAACACCTACAATTGGTTCGTTCAGTTGTTCGGCGCATTGTAGAATAGCGATGACAATTAGAATTGTAATTTCTTCCTCAGTTTTTGCGTTTTTAAGTGGGACTAAATAGGAGAATACAATTTCTCCTAATTGGTTCACAACGCCACATTTCAATGAAGTACCTCCAATATCAATCCCGATTGCATAGGACTGTGATAGCTGTGTTTTATTTGTAGTAGTCATAATTATGAGTATATTGAATTAGTACTGCTAAATAAAGATTTTATTATGTTTATAAAGTTTGATTTTAGCTAAAAAGCTATCAATTTTAATTAAAATGTGTCTGAAGGGCGATGATTTATAAGTTATTTTTGGAAATAGATGAATTTTGTTTAAAAAATAGAGGTTGCCCTATTAGGACAACCTCTGTAATTATTTATGTTTTAGCAAATAGAAATTATTTTGCTGCTGCTTTTTCTTTTGCTTTTTCTTCAGCTAAAATATCATATTGCTCTGGAGTTAATATTGCTTTTAACCTTGCAGGATAGTCTTTATACCATTGTTTCAAGGAAGCTTTTTGTTCTTCAGTAGCAGTATCGCCTAATTCTTTCATTTCACCTCTTCTAGTTTGTCGATCTATTTCTAGAGCAAAAAGTTTGGCTTTTTGATTGCTAATTATTTTTAGTAAAGCGTCTAATTTTGCTACTTCAGAATTGGCAACTTTATCATATTTTGTTGGTGTAGGAGCAGTTTGTGCATTGTTTGAGGTAATTCCCAGGGTTATAAATGCTAGGGCTAATAATAGTTTTTTCATGATTTTAGGTGGTTTTAAAATGTTTAATTTAAAGCAAAGACTACAGCTTCTGTATTCTTTCCTACTAAATTTTTAGGAATTTCCACTATTACGCCATTACCTTCTTTTTTCCAATTTACGTTTTTAGCCGTTGCAACAAGTTTAATTGTACCGTTTTTTGTAGGCTGATTTCCTTTCCATTGAATAGTAGCAGGAACTGTTTCGCCTTCTTTAATACAAACAATAGCATATTTAGTTTTACCATCTTTTGATTGTGTAAACCAAGTATTGCCATCATTATAATTTTCGGTAATTCGAGTACCATAGATAGCTGTTCCATTTGCTTTAAGCCAAGCGCCCACTTCTTGAAGCGGTTTTTCTATTTCTTTAGGAAATTCGCCTTCTGGAGTAGGTCCCCAGCTTAAAAGCATATTTCCCCCTTTTGCTACAATTTCAGCTAGAGTATGAATTACCCATGCAGAGGATTTAATCTTCTCCTCGGCAGGTTTACGATAACTCCAGCTTTTGGTAAGAGTAATACAGGTTTCCCATGGCGTACTCATTTGTTCTTTAGGAATCTGTTGTTCTGGTGTACGGTAGTTTTCGTATGGACCATGAACGGTTCTATCCACAATTATAATTCCAGGTTGTTTTTCCCTTGCCATTTTAGCAATACGCGGCATATCTACTTCTTGGTTGAAATTAGGATAGTTAGATCTTCCTCTTTTATCAAGTCCCCATTCTGTGCGTGCTAACTCACTTTTTAATGCAGGACGAATCCATCCGCCATCAAGCCATAAAATATCAACATTACCGTAGTTTCCTAAAATTTCCCCAATTTGATTATAGGTGAAATCTTTGAAGTTTTGCCATTTCTCTGGATATTTAGCTATATCGTAGTTAATGTTTCGGCTCGGGGTAGGAAAACGATCCCACCAAAAATCTTGCGAATGCCAATCTGGTTTAGAAAAATAGGCACCAATCATCATTCCTTGTTTGCGGTAGGCATCAAAAATATATTTGGTTACATCGGCTTTAGGATTGTTTTTAAACGGACCATTGGTAATTTTATAATCACTCTGTTTCGTATCAAACATATTAAATCCATCGTGATGTTTAGTGGTAAAAACCACATATTTCATTCCGCTGTTTTTAGAAATTTCTGCCCATTTTTCGGGGTTAAATTGAGTTGGATTAAATTGGTTAGCCAAGCCCCAGTACCATTTTTTGTACTCTTCATAATTTAATGAGGTATCGCGTTTAGGCCAAGGTTCTCCACATATAGTCCAAGATTCAGGGATGCCTGCTTGAGTGTATACACCCCAATGAAGAAGTACGCCAAATTTTAGATCCTGCCATTTTTCTAGCTTATTTTTCACAAGTGGATCTGTAGGATATTCGTATTCTTTAGAGGGATCGTAAATATCTTCTTGTGCTGTTGCCAATAAAGGAACAATTATTAAAAGTGATATAAATATGTTTTTTAACATAGTTTTTTTATTAAATTGAGTTAATCTGCATTTAGGTTAATACCCATGATTTTGACGGGTAATACTTTTGTTTACATCAGTTTCATTGGATGGGAAAGGATACAACTCATGTTTACCAGTTACAAAATTTGTAAATGCAGGATAGAAATAGTTCGTACGAATTGCTTTTACAGCTGTATTGGTTTCCGTTATTTTATCTGCTAATATTCCCCAACGAATTAAATCGGCTCTACGCATTCCCTCGCCAGAAAGTTCCCAGGCTCTTTCTTGTTGTATTGCTTTTAGGAAATTGGCTTTGTCTAATCCTGAAAGATTAATTTGTGTAGCTGTTGGTTTGGTCAAAAGCGTAGCTGTTGCGGTAGCTCCTGAACCTTTTCCGTCAGTACTTGTAATAGTTACTGTTGGAGTAGAAGTGTAACCGTCACCAGAGCGTAGCATTCCAATTGTTGCAATACGTCCTCCGCTAGCCATTGTTACCGCAGCCGCAGCGGCATCACTACCACCTCCACCTGTAATATTAATGAGAACAGTAGCTGCCGATGTATATCCTGTACCTTGGTTTCCTACTGTAATACCAATTCTACTTCCTGGTACATCTATACCAAAACCTCTTCTTCGTACTTGATTGATAGCATCATAAGCAATAGCATTAGGACCATCATTCAATTCATTTTCTATTTCGGCACGCATTAATAACAAATCAGAATAACGCATAATTACCCAGTTTATGTGAGTATAACTTCTCTCCAGAGTGGAATTAGTTTGGTATTCTCTGCTCCATTTGGCTACAGTCCAGGCTTCATCCTGTCTGGCTGTTAAAAGAGGGACTTTATTACCAAGATTATTAATAGTATATGTGGCTATCGAAAAATCTCTTCGTTGATCGGCCGCATTAAAACTAGTGTGAAATGGTTTTGGAACTAAAGATCGACCTATAGTAGCGGCATACAACGAACCATTTGTAGTAAGAGGACCGTTAAAATAACCTAACCATGAGGCGTTTCCTTGCGTTCCAGCAGGATTGTAAAAAGCAACCTGAAAAATATTTTCGCTAGGTTCTAAATTAGTATGTTGACATTGATTTTTAAATACTTGTGAGTACGATTTGTTTAATGAATATGGATTTTGAGCCATGATATCATTAATTTGTTGTTGTGCCAATAGGTAATAGTCTCTGTAATTATCAGGACGTTGTATTGTTCCATCGGCTCTTAAAGAATAACCTCCAGCAAAAAGTGCCACTCTGGCAAGCATAGCTTTAGCTCCCCATTTATTGATACGTTCATCTGTAGGTGTAGCTTCAGGTAAAACGGCAGTAGCTTCTTGCATGTCTTTTATAATTTGGGTATAAATTTCATAACGATCAACTAATCCTCCGCTAAGGTTGTCTCCTGTTTGTGAGCTTTTGGTTTTAAAAGGAACATCTCCCCAAAGACGAACTAATTCAGAATAATAAAAACCACGTAAAAATTTAGCTTCACCAATCATTCTATTTAATTGGATTTTTTGGTCTTCTGTTCCATTTTTGTAGAGTTCCATTTGAGGTATTTTCTCAATTACGACATTGGCTCTGTCTATTCCAGAATAAAATTCGCTCCATACAGTAAAAAAAGTAAGGGTTTGAGAAATTCCCTGATAGTGAGCTATTGTTCGCCAGTCAACAGTACTTAAACCAGTATTTTGAAGAATATCGGTGTCAGCATCAAAAATCATTGGTATATTCCAACCATAAGTATCAAGTGAAGACATTATTTGATAGACCCCTAAAGTTGCCATGTAAGCTTCATTCTCATTAGAGAAAAAATTGGCCGATGTAAAGTAAGAATAAGGAGTTACTTCAAGTTGATTATCACAGGAGTTAAGGGGAAGCAAAAGAGAAGCTATACCAGCTACCACAATTGTTTTTAGGGAAAATATCTTGTTTTTCATTTTCTTTAAATTTTAAATTATAGTGAAATGTTTAAACCTGTAATGAATGATTTTGATCTAGGATAAGCACTAAAATCAACCCCAGGAGTCAAGGCGTTATTGATGATACTTACTTCAGGATCATAACCTGAATATTTAGTAAATACATATAAGTTGTAAAGAGTTAAATAAAATCTCATATTTGAAATTTTGGAATTCGCAAGCCATTTTTTAGGTAAAGTATAGCCTAAACTTACATTGTTGATACGTAAAAAAGAACCATCTTCAATAATATCGCTGTACAAACGACCTGTAGTATTTCCATTGTATGCAGGATTGGTTTTTCCTTCGTTTAGAGCTGCTAGTTTAACAGGGTCAGTTACTCTTTGTCCAGACGCATTAATAGTCGTCCATCTATCAGCAAATCGGGCTAATGTATTTTGATTTTCCAGATCCAATCTGGAATTGTTCAATACATTGGCATTATAGATGTCATTGCCAACAGTAAAGTTAAGAAAAACACTTAAGTCTAATCCTTTATAGCTAAATGTATTGTTTATACCGCCAGTAAATTTAGGGTTTGCATTACCTATTACTGTTCTGTCTGAGTCATTAATTAGGCCATCTGGTACACCATCAGGACCACTAATATCTTTGAATTTAATAAAACCGGGTTGTACTACTATATTATCATTAACGACATCTGGTTTTAAAGTATATGTTCCGTTTGTAGTATTGTAATCAAAATCACTTACTTGGTATAAGCCATCATTTACATAGCCATACATTAATCCAACAGGTTTTCCTACTTGTAATATGTAGTCATTTGAAGCGGTGTAACTATTAGTTAATAATGAAGATTCTCCTTTGCTCAAACTAAGTACTTTCGTTTTATTGAAAGCAATGTTGAAGCTGGTGTTCCAAGTGAAATCAGTTTTTTGGATATTTGTAGTATTCAAAGTAAATTCGAGACCGCTGCTAGAAGTAGATCCAATATTTTGAAATTGTCTTTGAAAACCAGCACTTGCGGGAATTCGAGTGTTAAAAAGTAAATCTTTAGAACGATTATCATACCATTCGGTAGTAAGAGAAATGCGTTGATTGAAAAAACCTAAATCTAAACCGATATTAGCTGATTGAGTAGCTTCCCATTTTAACATTGGATTGGGTAAATTGTTTTGAAAGGCTGAAACTACCACTTGGTTATTAAGAGGGTAAGATCCTGAGTTGAAAATACCTAATGCAGCATAATTAGCTATTCGATTATTTCCTGCTATACCGTAGCTTAAACGAAGTTTTAAGTCAGAAATTTCTGTTGCGTTTTTCATGAAATTTTCGTTAATAACTCTCCATGCTGCTGATACAGACGGGAAGTAACCCCATTGGTTTTCTGTTCCAAATTTAGAAGAACCATCGGCTCTAATACTAGCTGAAAACAAATACTTATTATTGAAAGCATAATTTGATCTCGCAAAAAAGGACATCATTTTATCTTCTTCAGCAAATGATGATGGAATTCCAGCAATAGTTCCTAATTCTAATTTATTCCAGCCAGAATTAACTTCAGGAAAGGCAGAAGCACTCACAGAAAATTCTTCGGAATAATTATGGATATATTCTTGACCAGCCGTAATGTCTAATTTATGTTTTTTGTTAAAGGTATTACTGTAAGTAATGGTATTGTTATAATTAAAACGAGTTGCAATATTATCGCTAATTCCACCGTTTGGCCCACCGCTTCTAATGGCTTGTATTCCTAAATTACCATTAAAATATTTTCTGGTAATAGCATTATCAGTAAAACTTACCAATCCTTTATATACTAATTTAGGACTAAGGTTGTATTGTAATTGTACACTAGCATTGATAGCCCTTCTAACAGATTCTCTTTTCTGGTTTTCTATAGTAATTAGAGGACTTTGAAAAATAGGAGAGCTTGAATTGTCAAAAGGATCCAGAGGCAGATCAGCAAGATCATCATCAGTACCTAAATTACCATTGGTAGGACGATATTTTAAGATGTTTTGCAGTATACTCAATCGGGCATTTCCTCCTTCAGTTGTACCTAGTCCGGTTATTTTTTGTTTGGAATAGTTTACAATAGCATTAACCGAAAACTTTTTACTTATATTATGATTTACAACTAGTTTTGCAATATCTTTTCGGGAACCACTACCAAGCATAATACCTTGGTCATCATTTACAGAATAAAAAAGATTGAATTTAGTATTATCTTCACCACCGCTTATACTTAATTTATGATATTGGCTTATTATGGGTTTTCCAAAAACTTCTTTTTGCCAATCTTTTCCTGGGCGATTGCCATATAGAGATTCTAATTCATCAAAGTTTCCGAAATTATTTATAAAGCTAGGCAATTTTGTACCCTCAAGTGCATTTTCATACTGTAACAGCACATATTGATAAGGATCCATTACTGGAATATTAGAAGTAATCTGTTTTACACCTGCATAAGCATCATAATTAACAGTTACTTTACCTGATTTTATTTGCTTGGTGGTAATTAAAATAACTCCATTTGCCCCTTGAGCTCCATAAATAGCAGTTGAAGCGGCATCTTTTAGTACATCTACTGTTTCAATATCCATAGGGTCTAAAAATCCTAATCCTCCAGTTTGCGGCACACCGTCAATAACATATAATGGTTCGTTACTTTGAGTAATAGACATTCCTCCACGTATTTTAATAGAAGGTTCAGATCCTGGAGTTCCGTCAGTCATGTTTACTTGCATACCTGCAATACGTCCTTGCAATGCTTGAGCCACGTTTTGTACTGGTACTTTAGCCAGTTCTGTTCCTTTTACAGAAGATACAGCTCCTGTAAGTTCTTTTCGGGTTGTGCTTCCATAACCTACTACTACAACCTCATTAAGGCTGTTTGTTTCATCGGCTAATTTAGTGTTTATGGTAGTTCTACCATTTAGTTTTTCTTCAACCGTTTTTGTACCTATAAAGGAAAATACTAATGTAGCATTTGCTTTTACTTTGATTTGGTAGAAACCATCGATTGAGGTTACAGTACTGTTTTTTGTTCCTTTTTCAATAACAGTAGCTCCTGGCATTGGCATATTTTGCCCGTCGCTTACCATACCATTTACGGTAACATTATCTTGCCCAAACACAAGGATACAATTTGTAAGCAACAAAAATAAAAATAGAGTCCTTTTCATAATTTTGGTTTTTTAAAATAGGAATTGGTTTTGATTTGTATTCCTAACTATTGATTTTAATTTAGTTGTATGCTGTTTTGATAAAATTTTAAGGATTGTTAGTTATGTTCTTCCAAAAAATAAATCAAGTCATTTACTTGGATATTATGGAAACTTAGGATTATTCTTTTTCATAAAATTTGGTTTTAGTATTAATATAGTTTAGTAGTTCTTTTAAAAAACAATCAATGGATTGTTATGGATAGACTTTTGATAATTTACAATTGGAATTTTACTTCTAATAAATAAAAAATGGTTGCGCTTAAGTTTGTTCATTTTTAATGGTTTAGTAATTTTTGTTTGATCTTCTTTAACAAATTTATAAATGAACTATCTATAAGGGTTTTGAAAATGTCCAAAATACTATTGAATTTGATTAATACACTATTTAATTTCTTAAATATCAATAGAAAACCTAGTGTTTATGGGGAATTCTATGAATTGTTATTTAAAAAAAAGCACGACACTAAATAATTTTTTTATGTGAAAAATAGAGATTAATACTAGTTTGAATCTTGCATTATTTTAAATTAAATAATTTTTTTATAGCATTCTAATCCTTAAATTTTATTTACTTCTGATTTTTTTTTTTTTAATTTCGTTATTAAGAATTAATTCTTAATAACGAAATCAAGTTACAAAAAAGGCTAT
>JBDLTG010000002.1:0-30825 GCA_039805885.1 Bacteroidota bacterium | reverse complement strand
TTTACATCTCCAAAAATCATAGCTCCTGTAGAACATGCATTTGAACATGCAGTTTGGAATTCGCCATCAACAATTGTTCTTCCTTCTCTCTTGGCTTTAAGTATAGTTGCTTGTGTCATTTGAATACACATAGAACATTTCTCCATAACCCCACGAGAACGAACACTCACATCTGGATTTAATACCATACGGCCTAAATCATCATTCATATGGAAATCAAACTCACTATTTTTATTGTATAAAAACCAGTTAAAACGACGCACTTTATAAGGACAGTTGTTAGCGCAGTAACGAGTACCAACACATCTGTTGTATGCCATGTGGTTTTGGCCTTGACGGCTGTGTGAAGTTGCAGCAACTGGACAAACTGTTTCACAAGGTGCGTGATTACAGTGCTGACACATTACTGGCTGGAAAGAAACTTGTGGGTTATCTGATGCTTTCTCCATTTCGTTGAATGTAGAAAGTGAACTTGATAAACCTGCAATATTTTCTTTTCTTTCATTATCACCTGCAAAAGTTTCTTCAGAAGAATAATATCTATCAATACGCAACCAGTGCATATCACGACTTCTTCTAACTTCAGTCTTACCAACAACTGGCACATTGTTTTCTGCATGACAAGCAATCACACAAGCTCCACAACCTGTACAAGCATTTAAATCGATAGAAAGGTTAAAGTGGTGCCCTACAGAACGATCAAAAGATTCCCATAAATCAACAGTAGTTGCTTCAACTTCTTTATGATTCAAAGATACTTTTGGAGTTTCATTCCAAATTGCAGAATCCTTAGTATTGAAGATTTCTAAAGTAGTTTCTTTAATGATATCTCCTCTACCCATTAAGGTTTTTTGACCTTGAACACAAGCAAACTCATGTTCTCCTCCAGCATTAACTAATGTTACTGATTGAACATCATTAAAACCTTTATATAATGTGTAAGCGTTTAAACCTACTTGCATTTCTTCTTTTAAAGCCGCTTTACGACCATAACCTAAAGCTAAACCAACAGTACCAACTGCCTGACCTGGCTGAACAATTACTGGAACGTTTTCTAATTTAGCCCCATCAGCAGTTGTAATAGTAACATAGCTACCATTTAAACCACCATTAGCAACAATTTCATTTGACAGTTCCAATTTCTTAGCATCAGCTCCCGAAACAGTAACATAGTTATCCCAAGATACTCTTGTAATTGGATCTGGAAACTCTTGCAACCATGGGTTGTTTGCTTGTTGTCCGTCTCCCATACCTGTTTTAGTATACAAAACTAACTCTAATCCACTAGCCGCTTTTGACTTAGCCAATGCAGAAGCAGCAGCAGTATAATCAGCAGCACCACCAGATAAAGCAGCAGGAGCTCCAACAAATACTCCATCATGTAAAACTTTATTCCAAGTAGAACCTGCAATAAATGATGAAGAATATGCTTTTAAGTAATCATAGTAAGTTCCAGTAAGACCATTGATAGACATCAAAACATCTTGAAATTGTTTTGTATCAAATAATGGACGAATCGTTGGTTGTGTTAAACTATAAGTTCCTTTAGTCAAAACTAAATCTCCCCAAGCCTCTAAGTAATGAGGTACTGGAGCAGCAATAGTTGAGATAGCTGCAGTTTCATCTTCTTTCAAAGATAAAGCAACTGAAGTTTTTACTTTTTTAAGACCTTCAACAAAAGAAGCTGAATCAGCCAAAGTATAAACTGGATTAACTCCACTCATAATTAAAGTATGAACGCTACCTGCTTTCATGTCATTAATTAACTGAGCAACTTGTACATCAGAACCTTTTCTTATTTGTCTTACACCAACCGTAGAGAAAGCTTCACTAGCCAAAACCTGGTTGATTGCCAACACTAATAATTGTGCGTTTTTATCTTGAATACCTGAAACCAAAAGTCCTTTAGAACCAGCAGCTTTCAATTGCTGAGCGGCTTTAGTAACTTCTGCTTTAAATTCAGGCGCCAGGTTTACAGCAACTGCTGAACCTGTAATTACATTATATATATGTACTAATGCTTGTTTTTGATTCGCAACCGACATTGGTAAACGCTTATCAGCAGCAGCACCAGACAAAGTCATGTTAGCTTCTAATTGGAAATGACGAGACATTTTTCCGTTTTTCGGAATTCTTCCTTGTGCATATCCAGCATCATATCCTCCACCTTGCCAGTCTCCTAAGAAGTCAGCTCCTACAGAAACAATAAGTGAAGCTTTTGCAAAATCATAATCCACTAAAGCTCTTTCACCATAAACAGCTTCAAAAGCATCTAAAGCTTCAGATGAAGAAACAGCATCATAAATTACATGTTTTGCATTTGGATTTGCACCAATAAAATCAGCAATTAATTTTTCTGTCGAAGGACTTGCTAAAGTATTCGTTAAGAAAACCACTTGACCACCTTTAGCTTTCGCTTCAGCAATACTTGATTTAATTTTCGAATTTACAGCCGGCCAGTTAGAATTTTTCCCACCATCTTTAGGCGCTTTTAAACGCATACTATCATACAATGACAATATTGAGGCATGAATTCTAGCATTTGCAGCAAACTTAGCTCCCGAAATAGTATTATTATCTATTTTAATAGGACGCCCTTCACGTGTTTTAACAAGTAGATTTGCAAAATCAAAACCATCAAAAACAGAAGTTGCATAATAATCTGCTACTCCAGGAATGATTTGCTCTGGTTGTAATACATAAGGAATCGACTTGTTCACAGGTCCTTCGCATGCTGCAAGTGTAGCTGCTGCAGTACTAAACCCAACGTACTTTAGAAAATCACGTCTTGAAGTTGAAGAAGATGACATCGCATCAGCATTCCCTAAAAATTCATCCGTAGGAATCTCTTCAACAAACTCGTTATTTCTAAGCGCCTCAACAATAGAACCATTTTCTAGTTCCTCAACACTTTTCCAGTATTTTTTGTTTGATGACATTGTATATATATATTAAAATCTTAATAATTTGATTAATAGTGGCATTTTCCACATTCTAAACCTCCCATTTGTGCTTCAGTCAATTTATCCACACCGTATTTCTTAGAAAGTTCTTCGTGTATTTTAGTATAATACCCATTTCCTTCCATTTTAACTTCAGTTTTTCTGTGGCAGTTAATACACCAACCCATAGTCAAAGGAGCAAATTGTTTTTGAATTTCATAAGTTTCAACAGGACCGTGACATGTTTGACACTCAATACCTGCAACAGTTACGTGTTGAGAGTGATTGAAATAAACAAAATCAGGTAAATTATGGATACGAACCCATTTAACAGGTTGTTGTTTTCCTGTATAAGATTGAGTTGCTTTATCCCAACCAACAGCATCGTATAATTTTTGGATTTGCGCATCATAAAATGCTTTGCTGTACTCAGGAGTAGCTGTAGTCTCAGCAACTTCAGAAATGTTTTTATGACAGTTCATACAAACATTCAAAGAAGGAATACCTGCATTCTTACTTACTCTGGCTGCAGAGTGACAGTATTTACAGTTAATCTCATTATCACCAGCGTGAATTTTATGAGAATAGTGAATTGGTTGAATAGGTTGGTAATTTTGATCAACACCTACTTGCATTAAAAAGCCGTAAACAAAATACCCACTAGCTAATAATAAGAAGATAGAAGAAACCAATACTAAAAATTGATTTTTAACAAAAGCTTTCCAGATTGGAGTACGAGCAGCTTTAGGAGCAACTTCGATACCATTTGCTTTAGCAACTTTCGTCAAGACATTGTTTACCATAAACAACATCACTACTAATACTACTAAAACTAAAGCAAGAACTCCTAAAATTACATTATTAGAACTTCCACCTTCAACATTAGTTCCAGGAGGAGTAGCAGCACCACCAGCCGCAGCTACCGGTTCAGCTTTTACTTCAGAAGTATAAGCTATAATATTATCAATATCAGCCTCAGCTAACTGAGGAAAAGCAGTCATTACTGATTTATTATTTTCTTCAAATAATTTAACAGCAGCAGCATCTCCTGACTTAATTACTTCAGAGCTGTTATGAACCCATTTGTAGATCCAAGCCATTTCATGCTTCTCAGCAACTCCCCTAAGTGCAGGACCTGTTGACTTAGCATCAAGCTTATGACACGCAGCACAATTAGCATTAAAAAGCGCTTTCCCTTTTACTGGATCACCACCAGCTGTAGCAGCTGCCGGAGCAGCCTCGGTTGGAGCTGCAGGAGCAGCATCTTGCGCAAATGAAGAGAAGGAAAAAGTTAGCATCATTGCTAAACATAAAAACACTTTCCTTGAGTTCGAATTATGGTTACCCACCTTTTTCATAAAGTATAATGATTATCTACTAAAAATTGGCACAATTTTTTATATAACAATTTCATATAAAAAATGTCCCTTTATTTTAAACAGCCACAAAAATACGACTTAAGAACTATTCTCAAAACCTTAAAACAACCCAAACAACAATTTATATCTATTCTAAATAAGTTTTTTATTTCACATTAAGTATATAATTAGTAATTTTACTTAAAAATCTTCACGTTATGAGAATTTTAACTATTCAAAACCGCATTTTTTACATTGCCTATCTAAGTATTTTAAGCCTAAAATTATCAGCTCAGGAAGCAAAAATTAACATTCAGCAAAATCCTAAATTCGAACAACTACTAAACGAAAAAAGAAAGATCAACAGCTCAATAGCTGTAAATGAGCGATATAAAATCCAAGTCTTCAGTGGTGTCAGCGAAAAAGCGAAAAAGACCTTAAGCGATTGCAAACAAAATTTTGCCGATTTAGACGGAACCATCGTATTCAACACACCAAATTACAAAGTATGGATAGGAAATTTTAAAAGCCGAATTGAAGCCGAAAGAAATTTGGTCGAAATTAAAAAAGTCTATGAAAATGCCTTTTTAATAAAACCTAAAAAATAAAATTTTAACACTATTTGTTATAAAAAAAAGAGCCTAATAAAGTGATTTTATCCTTTATTAGGCTCTTTTTTTATTGGCTAAATCGCCTCAAAAAGCCGCAAACTAAACTTGTTCTGACTCATCAGTTTTTCTCCATTCTAAAACTTACAAAACCACATTAAAAAACATTCTGAAAAACATTCCTTTTAACAACCACTCAATTAATTCTAAATACCAGCATCAATAAACACAGAATAACACATAAAAGCTTTTAATCATATTTATAATATTGCTTATAAAACTTCTTTTTATCTAAAACTCCTCTAGAGGTCTTTTTATACTCTTTCAACAACTCTTTATCCGAAGACAATAAATCAACCATATATTTATTAGTCAAAAGAACAGGAGCTCCATTAAACCTATTTATCACTAAAGGAACAGTATTAGCATTCAAATCAGGAAACAGGACCAAAGCCGAAATACCTTGTGATTTCAGAAAAGAAAAATCAGTTGAATGATAATTCACTTCATCTATATAATAATTATCTCCTAAAATTTCTGTTCTCAAATAGTATTTCACCGTAGAGTACCTAGAAGCATTCAAATAAAAAGACTTACCATCACTAAAGCCATAATAACAATTTTCCACCATTCCTGTATGATTATTCAACAAGCAATTACCATCCTGATATTTAGTAATTGTATAATTATCAATATTTAGCGAATTCCCGTTAAAAACATCTGTATAACTTAAATAAATACCTTTCTTAATAAGCCCCTGAACATTCTTAGTCCCAATTACAACTAGAGGATTAAATTCAATAGGACTACTAAATTTACTATTTGCCAAACTGTAATCATCAAAACATTTTTTTATAGCCGAAATCAATCTTTCAGCATGTTTAGAAGTCACATCATAACCAGAACTTTCAATAGTTGAAGAATAGGAACCAACTATAAAATCTTTATTTTCAATTTTTTCAATTACATCGAAAATAACTGTTGCATAGCCCGTTTCTTTATTTGATGAAGTTGACTCAATCAAATAAACATCATTGATTCTAATTGAAATGGATCTCTTATTATCTTTCTTTGGATAAACCTTTGACAAAAACGAACCAAATTCATCTACTAATGAATTTTCGAAATTTATTTGCACGTTTAAATTAGCAATAGATTTTTGTGCAGAACCGATATTTTGGTTAAACTGTCTCGCATCATAAATTTTATCAACATAGAAATCAGTTTCAATTTCCTTATTATTTTCATTATTAAGGGTTAAAAAATGAAACTTTTTATTTTGAGCATTTAACAACAAAACCAAAAAGAGGCTCAAATAAACAAAAATTCTTTCCATAAATTATTTATAAATAACTAAATACAAAAAAATCCCGATTACTCGGGATTTTCTTATATACTCTAAATCGAAATTTTATTTCAATTTCTTTTTGATAGCAACTTCATGGTAAGCTTCAATAACATCTCTTTCTTCAATATCATTAAATCCTTTTACTTGGATACCACAATCGTAACCTTTAGCAACTTCTCTTACATCGTCTTTGAAACGTTTCAATGCGATTAATTCCCCTTCATGAATTACTACACCATCTCTAATGATTCTGATTTTACCATTTCTAGTAATTTTACCATCCATAACCATACATCCAGCAATAGTACCTACTTTAGAAATTTTGAATAACTCTCTAATTTCAGCAGTTCCTAATACTTCCTCTTTCATTTCTGGAGCAAGCATTCCTTCCATTGCATCTTTCAAGTCGTCAATTGCCGCATAGATAATTGAGTAGTAACGGATATCGATTTCTTCTTTATCAGCCAGTTGTCTTGCATTTCCAGCAGGACGAACGTTAAATCCGATAATGATCGCATCTGAAGCAGAAGCCAACATAACGTCAGTTTCAGTAATTGCTCCAACACCTTTATGGATAATGTTAATTTGAATTTCTTCGGTAGACAATTTAGAGAACGAATCAGATAATGCTTCAACAGAACCATCTACATCTCCTTTAAGGATTACGTTCAATTCTTTAAATTGACCTAATGCAATACGACGACCAATTTCGTCAAGAGTAATATGACGTTGTGTACGTACTGATTGCTCACGCATTAATTGAGAACGTTTAGCAGCAATTTGTTTTGCTTCTTTTTCGTCTTCAAACACATTGAATTTATCCCCTGCAGTAGCTGCACCGTCCAGACCTAAAATAGATACTGGCGTTGAAGGACCTGCAACAGTAACAATATTACCACGTTCATCATGCATGGCTTTAATTTTACCATGATGCTTACCTGCTAATAAGTAATCTCCAATTTTTAATGTTCCGTGTTGAACTAAGATAGTCGAAACATATCCTTTTCCTTTATCTAAGAATGCTTCTACAACAGTACCTTGAGCTGCTTTATTTGGATTTGATTTCAAATCTAAAATTTCTGCTTCTAATAATACTTTTTCCAAAAGCTCTTTAACACCTGTTCCTTTTTTAGCAGAGATATCGTGAGATTGGATTTTTCCACCCCAGTCTTCTACTAATAAATTCATACCTGCTAAACGCTCCTTAATTTTTTCAGGATTAGCATTTGGCTTATCTACTTTATTGATGGCAAAAATAATTGGCACACCAGCTGCTTGCGCATGAGAAATAGCCTCTTTAGTTTGTGGCATGATATCATCATCGGCAGCAATCACAATAATTGCGATATCGGTAACTTGAGCTCCACGTGCACGCATCGCGGTAAACGCCTCGTGACCCGGTGTATCTAAGAAAGCAATTTTTTGGCCATTGTCCAGAGTTACTCCATAAGCACCAATGTGCTGTGTAATTCCTCCTGACTCACCAGCGATAACATTTTCTTTACGAATATAATCCAGTAAAGAGGTCTTACCGTGATCGACGTGACCCATTACTGTAACAATAGGTGCTCTGTTTACTAAGTCTTCTTCTTTATCTTCGACTATCTCGATAGCTTCTTCAATATCTACTGTAATAAACTCAACATCATAACCAAATTCATCAGCTACAATAGTTAATGTTTCCGCATCCAAACGTTGGTTTTGAGTAACCATGATACCAAGTGACATACAAGTTCCAATCACCTTGTTAATTTGCACATCCATCATGATAGCAATTTCACCTACAGTAACAAACTCAGTAACTTTAATAGTTTTACTTCCTTCGTCTAAAGCTCTTTGCTCATCGTCAGATTTTTGACGGTGGGTATCTCTTTTATCTCTTCTATATTTAGCAGCTTTAGATTTTCCTCCTTTTTTACCTTGAAGTTTTTCTAAAGTCTCTCTAATTTGATTTTTTACTTCCTCTTCTGTTGGCTCAACTTTAGCAACAATAGCAGGACGATTTCCTTTTACAAATCCAGGTCTAGCACCTCTATTGGCATTAAATCCTCCACCACCTGCATTAGGTGTTATCTTATTAGGATTTGGAGTTCCCGGAGGTCTAGGTGTAGTTGGCGTATTAGGTGTTCCTGGTTTAGGAGCAATTCTCTTACGCTTATTTTTATTTGCATTAGCTCCTGCAGCTCCAGGTGCACCCGGCTTATTAGGAGTAATTTTAGGATCTTCTTTTTTCTTTTTAGGCTTATTGAATTGTGATAAGTCAATAGTCTGTCCAGTCAATTTAGCTCCAGAAAGTTTTTGATACTGCGTTGCAATAGCCTCTTCAGCTGGTGCTTCTTCAGTTTTCGCAACCTCTTTATCAACCTTAGCTACTTCTTTTACTTCTTCTTTTTTAACTGGAGAAGGAGCAGCAGCAACTGGCTCTTGTTCTTTCTTAACTTCTTTTTTAGGTGCTATATTCTCAACAACAGGCTTGCTAACTTCGGCAACAATAGGTTTGTCTTCTTTTTTGTCTGATTCGATTTTCTCTGGAGTACTAATTTTAGCAGCCGGTTTCTCTTCAACAACTTCAGGTTTAGGAGCAACTACTTTCACTTCAACTACAGGAGGAGCAGCAGGTTTTGCAGGATTTAAATCGATTTTACCAACTTGAACAGGGCCTGAAATTACGGCTCTTGCCTTAATTACTTCCTGTTGTTGTCTTTGTAATTCTTCATCTTGCTTACGCTTATCTTCCGCCTCTCTATCACGCTCTATACGTAAAGCTTCTTTCTCTTTTCTTTTCTCTTCGCCAACTTCTTTTGAAGCCTCTTTTTTCCCTTTGTCACCCGCAAATTGACCGCACAAGACATTGTATACATCATCAGAAATTTTTGTGTTTGGATTTGACTCTATCGCAATCCCCTTATCTTTAAGATAATCCACAGCTCTTTCCAAAGAAATATTCAATTCCCTTAAAACTTTGTTTATTCTTATTACTCTCTCTTCAGACATATAACCTTTTTATTATTACCTATTTCGTTGTGTTGTTAGAAGTATAGAACTAACTATCGAACTCTTCTTTCAATATTTTCATTACATCCAGAATTGTTTCCTCTTCTAAATCTGTTCTTCTTACTAAATCTTCTACATCATGTTTCAAAATACTTTTTGCAGTATCCAATCCAATTTTTGCAAATTCTTCTATGATCCACTCTTCAATTTCATCTGAAAACTCTGTTAATTCAACATCATCTTCATCTGCAGTAGCTCCGGCAACATCACCTTCTCTAATAACATCTAATTCATAACCAGTTAACAAACCAGCTAATTTAATGTTGTGTCCTCCTCTACCAATAGCTTTTGAAACCTCTTCTAATTTCAAAAACACTTCAGCTCTTTTAGTCTCTTCATTGATTTTAATCGAAGACACCTTTGCCGGACTCAATGCTCTTGTAATAAACAATTGAATATTATTAGTATAATTAATAACATCAATATTTTCATTACCTAACTCACGTACAATTCCGTGAATACGAGAACCTTTCATCCCTACACAAGCTCCTACCGGATCAATTCTATCATCATAAGAATCCACAGCTACTTTTGCTTTTTCACCCGGAATTCTCACTACTTTTTTAATCATTATCAAACCGTCAAAAACCTCTGGAATTTCTTGTTCAAATAATTTCTCTAAAAACTTCTCAGAAGTTCTAGACATAATAATTTGAGGTTTATTTCCTTTTAATTCAACGCTTTCTATAATTCCACGAACATTATCTCCTTTACGGAAGAAATCAGATGGGATTTGTTTTTCTTTTGGTAAAACAATTTCGTTCCCTTCATCATCCACTAAAATAACAACTCTTGGTCTTACGTGGTGAACTTCGGCGGTGTAAATGTCGCCTATTAAATCTTTAAATTGCTTATAAAGATTGGTATTATCGTGTTCATGTATTTTAGAAATCAAATTTTGACGCAATGCCAAAATAGCTCTTCTTCCTAAATCAATCAATTTTACTTCTTCAGAAACTTCTTCTCCAATTTCAAAATCTGCTTCGATTTTTCTAGCCTCGGTCAAAGTAATCTCTTCATTTTCGAAATCTAAATCTTCGTCAGCAACAATTACTCTCCTTCTCCAAATTTCCATATCTCCCTTATCAGGATTGATAATGATATCGAAATTATCATCTGAACCGTATTTTTTCTTCAATGCATTTCTAAATACATCTTCTAAAATTGCCATAAGCGTTACACGATCAATAAGTTTATCATCCTTAAACTCTGAAAATGAATCGATTAATGCTAAATTTTCCATGCGAATTCTTTAAATTAAAATGTTACTGTAACAACCGCCTCTTTGATTTCTGTATAAGGTATTTGTTGTTCTTTCTGTACTGTTTCTTTTCCTTTTCCTATTTTTTTAGGCTCTCTTGCTTCCCAAGACAAAATTATAAAATCTTCATTAGCATCAACTAATTCAGCTTCAATTTTTTCAGCTTTTGTAGTCACAATCAAGGTTCTACCAATATTTTTCTTATACTGACGAACCATTTTTAACGGCGACCCCACCCCTACTGAAGCTACTTCTAAAGAATAATCTTGCTCTTCTCTATCCAGATTATTCTCAATTGCCCGACTAATATCAATACAGTCCTGCAAAATTACACCATTATCATCATCTAAAGTTACCATAACTTTAAATGCATCATTAATAGTCAAATCAATCAAAAAAAGCGTAGGCTTTTCTTCAAGAGCCTCCACCAATAACGTATTTACTTTCTCTTTAAATGTCATATTTTTTATAAAAAGAGGGGACATTTAGTCCCCTCATTATCTAGATTTTAATAAATAACGGCACAAATATAGTGTTTATTTTTATAAACTAAAAATAATTGATTGCTGTAAAATTATTCCTTACCTTTATTTGAATAACAGACACATCCCAACCTTACCCAAAAAAACCAAAACCTATGAAACGTATTTTAGTCCCTACCGATTTCTCAAAACAAGCCGAAAACGCTCTAAAAGCAGCGGCACAAATAGCCCGGAAAAACGATTTAGAGATACACCTTTTACATATGCTGGAAATTCCCAGCCAGATGAATGACGCTATTACAGGCGGTGCTGCAATACCTGAAATAATGCTATTTATAAAAAAAGCAAAAGAGACAATGCAGTATATTAAAGACAAAAACTACCTACAAGACCTCACTATTGTCGAATCTATCAAACTGGAAAAAGCCTCACACGGCATTCTTTCTTACAGCAAAGAACACAACATCGATTTAGTAGTAATGGGCTCCAATGGCATTTCAGGAATAGAAGAAATAATCATCGGTTCCAACACCGAAAAAGTAGTCCGTCTGTCCGCTGTTCCCGTTATAATTATCAAAGAAGAAACTACCAATTTCAACCCCAGCAACATCGTTTTTGCCTCCGACTTTTCAGAAGAAATAAAAAAACCATTCCAAAAAATAATTGATTTTGCAAATTTATTTGATGCCAAACTCAACTTAGTAACTATCTGCACACCAAACAGTTTCAAAACCACAGCTATTACAAAAAAAATAGTGAATAAATTTATCAGCGATTTTGAAATAAAAAATTTCTCCACCCACATTTACAATGATTTAAACATTGAAAAAGGCATTATTCATTTCTCTAAAGAAATAAACGCAGACTTAATAAGTCTTTGCACTCATGGACGAACTGGGCTTTCCCATTTTTTTACCGGAAGCATTAGCGAAGACCTCGCGAATCACGCCACTAAACCGCTACTGGTTTTTAAAATATAAAAGAAAACACGACATGATTTCTCCTAAAAAAAGCCCTAAACACCAACATGTTTAGGGCTTTTCTCTAACTCAAAAAGCATCATTTACGCATTTTAAAGTGCAATCGGTGCAGCCAGACAGGAATCTGGAATAGCAAAAGCATTTACTAAAGCTACCGCATTTGGCCGAATATCCCAACAAAGCTGATTAACCATTTTTCGGATGGCTTTTGTTTTTACCGCTTCCATATAACCGCCTTCTAAATACCAGGCTTTATTTTTTTCTATTTGCGAAAGCGCATACAATTGATTTAATTTCGTCAAAATAGCTTTGCTTTTTTTATCCTTAACAGCTGCGATAGCGATTTGGAATTGTTCCAAAACCACCCGATCCAAATAAGCTTCAGCCACATCAATCATTTGGTGCTGCACCACATTAAAAGCATCATAAGCTTCTAAACCATTATCAATTAACTTTTTGATACGCTTAGCAGCCGAAGCCAAAATGGTTTTTTCGCGATGCTGAAACGCCTGCAAATGAAATTCACTATCCAATAAATGCGCTTCATCAATCTTTCTAATCGCAAGCGGATTTTTTTCGGCTATAGCTGATTTGGCATTTTCATATACATAATTAATGATTCCAAAAGAACCCATTTCACCAAACGATTTTCTAAACTCCGCCAGACGGTTTTTAGCTACTAACTGCATCAAAACGGTATTATCACCTTCAAAAGTGGTATAAATTTCAGTATCGTTTTTTAAAGCATCAATCCTGTTTTCAGACAAATAGCCTTTTCCGCCACAAGCTTCACGGCATTCCTGTAAAATTGCCGTGGTACTCCAGGTCGAATAGGACTTCAAACCTGCTGCCAAAGCTTCTATTTCCTGCATTTCAGTTTCGGTTTTATCAATAAAACGTTGCGTGAGATATTGCAAAGCAAAATGTACCGCATAGGTTTTAGCTAACGGAATTAACAGCCTGCGTTGGTGCATACGGTAATTCAATATTGGAACTTCCGCACCTCCTTCGGGGCCAAATTGCTTGCGCTGATCGCTGTATTTTATAGCAATCGTCAATCCGCTTTTAGCTGCTGACAAAGCCGAACGCGGAATTCCAATTCTTCCTCCAACCAAAGTTCCCAGCATTGTAAAAAAGCGTCGGTTGTCACTCGGGATTGGGCTTTCAAATTCGCCTTTATCATTTACTGAGGCAAAACGATCCAGCATATTTTCTTTCGGAATCACAACCTGATCAAAACGAATCGTACCGTTATCAACCCCATTCAATCCCATTTTACGACCGCAATCTCCAATGGCAATTCCTTTTAAAACCACTCCATTTTCATCACGCAAAGGCACCACAAAAGCATTCACGCCATGATCCTGTCCTGCAATAATGAGTTTCGCAAAAACGGTTGCCATCTGCCCGTGAACAGCTGCATTCCCAATATATTCTTTTTGTGCTTTTTCGTGCGGCGTATGAATGGTAAAAGTTTGATTTTCGTGATTATAAGTAGCAGTTGTTTCGAGTCCTTTTACATTCGAACCGTGATGCGTTTCGGTCATTGCAAAACAACCTGGCAATTTTAGCGTGCCAATGTCTTTTAGATATTTAGCATAATGTTTTTCAGTTCCTAACGATTGCACACTCATTCCCCAAAGTCCAAATTGCACTCCAAATTTAATTACCAAACTCAAATCGTGGTAACTCAAAGTTTCCATAATCGAAAAATAATCGGCTATGTTTTCGCCTCCGCCGTATTTTTTGGGATAAGCCATATTTCCGAGGTTTTCCTGAGCCAGAATTTTGCACCAATCAAATACTTTTTGGCGATAAACCGCAATATCTGTTGAAGTTTCATATTGAAATTCAGGTCTCGAAATAATGGATTTTACTTTATTGATAATCGGCGCTTGTGCTCCATCTAAAATAGCCGTGATTTTTTGAACATAAAAACTAGCCTCTGTATGCGAATTGACCGTGTGGGATTTTACCTTAGTTTTAAAATTACCAATAGCTTCTTCACCAAGAATCCCTAAATCATTTTCGAGTTTTACAAAAGAAGTTTCTAAACCCTGAATCACAGCATCGTTTTCTGAAAGTGCCACCGCAATTTCAAAAATAGATTTTACAGTAGGGTTCTCCTGAATGCTTTGTTCAATTTTGTTTTTCCAATCGGTAATATCCTGACGAGATGACGGATTAGCAATTGTTATTTTAGAAAACAACAATTCTTTCTCTTCCTGCGAAAGCCAATCTTGTGAATCAATAAAACTTTGTAAGGTAGCAAACTCTTTTTCAGTCAATAAATTATCAGACCATACAATATATAAGAACGGGATAAAAGCTTGTAATTTGGTGTTTTCCATAAATAAACGTATTTCAATTTGAAATCGATTTTCCATAATAGATTATGAAAACATGAAAATACAGATTCCGAGTTGCAATCGGTGTTAAGATTCTGGTAATTTTGAAATAAGGAAAATACTCATTAAGATTTTGAGCTACGCGCTTCACTACGTCCATAAAAAACAAAACCCCGTAAACGTTAAGTTTACAGGGTTTTTTTAATTTGCTAGTTGGTCTACAAGGACTCGAACCTTGAAAGACTGCACCAAAAACAGTTGTGTTACCATTACACCATAGACCAGCAGTGCTTTATTGCGAGTGCAAATTTACACCGTTTTTCAGTTTACACAAACTTTTTTTCGTTTTTTTTCGAAAAAAAATTCAAAAACTAAAAATTCGCCTCATAATCAACATCTTAAAAAAGCCATTAGTTTTGCAGAAAATTTTGTTAATGCCTCCATCCTTAAACAAAAAAACATTTTCTTTGTACCTCGAAAAATTAACTAAATTTTACTACATGAACAAGGAGTCTTTCAATTTCAAAAAATGGAATACTATCATAGGCTGGATTGCATTTGGAATCGCATTAATAACCTATTCTCTTACTGTTGAGCCCACTATGAGCTTTTGGGATTGTGGAGAATACATTGCCACAGCAGCAAAACTAGAAGTAGGTCACCCTCCTGGAGCTCCTTTGTTTCAAATGATTGGTGCTTTTTTCGCCATGTTTGCTACTAATGTGCAGCATGTTGCCTTAATGGTTAACATGACTTCTGTTTTCTCCAGTGCCTTTACTATTCTTTTTATGTTTTGGTCTTCTACTATGATTTTAAGAAAAATCATATCTAGCTCTGAAGAACCTAACAAAAGTAACGACATTGTAATTTTAGGAAGTTCTTTCGTAGGCGCTTTAGCCTATACTTTTTCTGATAGTTTTTGGTTCAACGCCGTAGAGGCCGAAGTATATGCGATGGCATCTTTACTTATTGCTTTACTTTTTTGGTTGGGATTGCGTTGGGAACAAGACATGGACACTCCTAGAGGAAACAAATGGTTATTGATTATTTCATTAGTAGTGGGTCTTTCATTTGGAGTACACTTTATGGCCTTATTGACAATCCCTGCAATAGGATTCTTGTACTATTTTAAAAACTACAAAACCGTAACGATTAAAAATTTCATCATTGCCAATGTTGTAGTAATCTCTGTTTTATTATTTATTTTCAAATTACTACTTCCTCTAACGATGGCGTTTTTTGCCAAAGCAGAAGTTTTTACCGTAAATAGCCTTGGAATGCCTTTTGATTCCGGAACTATCTTGGCTGCCTTAGCCCTAATAGCCTCTTTCTATTTTGGATTAAAATACACTAAAAGCAAAGGACTTGTTACCTACAACACCCTTATTCTTTGTATTCTATTTATTCTAATTGGTTTCTCGACTTGGTTAATGCTACCTATTAGAGCTAATTCAAATGTTATTATTAACGAAAACAAACCATCAGATGCCCGTGAAGTTCTAGCCTATTACAATAGAGAACAATACGGTTCTAATCCTTTGTTTTACGGCCCTCAATACACAGAAAGTTTTGCCGGTTTAGACAAAGTCATGCCTTACCTTGACAAAGCTCCTAACTACGAGAGAGATTATAAAACGGGTAAATATGTTATTGTAAACAATTACAAAAACGCAGAACAAAATAGTGATAATGCTCAAAAAACATTCTTACCTAGAATGTGGAGCACCGAACACATTGAAAACTACATCAACTTTACTAATCCTCCTCAATTCAGCATTAATCCTGATTATCCATACGAAAATGACTTGGCCAGATATGGAGTGGATGCAAGCAAACTTTCTGAAGAAGATTACAATAAAGCGATTGCCCAATTAAAAAATGAGGTAGAAAAAACCGTTTCTGAATTCAGACAAGCCTATGCTCAAAAACAAATTGACAACGAAGGCTATGTTAAATTCTTAAAAAGCTATGGCGATTACCTTATAATCGAAAAACCTACCACTGCTGACAATCTTAGTTTCATGGCCGAATATCAATTTGGCTATATGTATTGGAGGTACCTGATGTGGAATTTCGTAGGACGTCAAAGTGACAACCAAGGAAGATATGACAACCAGGACGGAAACTGGCTTAGTGGAATTAAGTTTATTGACGATATCCATTTAGGTTCGCAAGACAATTTACCTACAGATGCCTTAAATAACAAAGGACGTAATGTATATTATTTCATTCCTTTCATCTTAGGACTTATTGGATTAATGTATCACGCAGGTAAAGATTTAAAAAGCTTTTATGTATTACTGGCTTTATTTCTTTTCACAGGAATTGCTTTAAAAATCTACCTAAACGAAAGACCTTTTGAACCAAGAGAAAGAGATTATGCCTTAGTGGGTTCCTTCTATGTGTTTGCCATCTGGATAGGATTAGGTGTCTATTCATTGTACGAAAGCGCCAAAAAATATCTATCTCCAAAAATTGCCGGACCAGTTATCATAGCGGCTTCTTTATTGACAGCACCTGTTATAATGGCTTCTCAAAACTGGGACGACCACGATCGTTCTGATAAATACACTGCTTTAGCTATGGCCAAAGCCTATTTAAGCTCTTGTGATAAAGATGCCATTTTATTTACCATTGGTGATAATGACACCTTCCCATTGTGGTATGCACAAGAAATTGAAAATATCAGAACCGATGTAAAAATCGTTAACACGAGTCTTTTCATGACCGATTGGTACATAGACCAAATGAAGACCAAAACTTATGAATCAGAGCCATTGCCAATTTCTTTTACACACGATCAATATGTGGGAGATAAACTGGATTATGTAGTAAGTATTCCGAAGATAAAAAGCCGATGGAGCGTAAAAGGCTTTATGGATTTCATCAAACATCCAAAATCAACTGTTGATATGGCAAACGGACAAACCATCCATTTCTATCCAACAAGCCAAATTAGAATTCCTGTTGACAAAAACACGATCATCAAAAACAAAATTGTTTCTGAGAAATATTACGATTCAATAGTTCCTTATATCGATATTGATATCAAAGGAAGTGCCTTATACAAAAACAGATTGATGATGTTGGATCTTGTTGCTAATAACAACTGGAAACGACCAATCTATTTTAGTGGTGGTGCCTTTGACGATGAAGAATACTTATGGATGAAAGATTACCTGCAATTAGACGGTATGATTTACAAATTAGTTCCTGTAAAAACAACCATTCCTAAAGACGGAAACCCTATGGAAATGGGTCAAATTGATGCGGACAAAATGTACAATATCGTAATGAAATGGGATTGGGGTAATAGCGAAGGAAACATCTACCACGACCCGGAAACACGTCGTGAAAGTATTACTTACAGAACTAATCTTTCCCGATTGACTGACCAACTCATTAAAGATGGTAAAATAGACAAGGCTAAAAAAGTGATTAATTTAGCCATGGAAAAAATGCCAATTGACAAATTTGGTTATTATTCCTTACTGGAACCATTTGTAAACAATTATTATCAAGTAGGTGAAAAAGGAAAAGCTCATGAACTTGTTGAAAAGCTAATTGGTAAGTACAAAGAAAATCTAAATTACTATAGCAAAATGAGTGCTGGCGACCAAACAGACATAGCAATCGACATTGTTACTGACATTGAGCGTTACAGAGCCTTATTAGACGTAGTTAAGAAAAACAACGACGCTGCTTTCTTCCAGAAACACCGAGGCACCTTCAATACTTACATTGATATATTCCATCGTTTTGGTCGTGATAAAGAATAAATAAACTATTGATTTTATTAAAAAATGTAGCAATCCCAATAAAAAAGATTGCTACATTTTTTTTATCTTTAATATCAAATGAACTCCAAATGAAAGCTTATTGGATTAAAACACATCGTATCATCAAAAAAATATTTTCTAACTTCATTTGGGATATCCCTAATAACGAAAAGAAAATCTACCTTACTTTTGATGATGGACCAACTCCCGAAATTACTTTTTGGGTTTTAAACCAATTGGAACAATACAATGCCAAAGCTACTTTTTTTTGCATCGGCAAAAACATTGCAGCACATCCCGAAATCTTTAATCAAATCCTTGAAAAAGGACACAGCATAGGCAACCACACCAACAATCATTTGAATGGCTGGAAAACTGCTACTGATGAATACCTAGCCAATTTTGAATTGTGTGAAGCCGCTATTTCAAATCAAAGATCTGAAATCAAAAATCTGAAATCAAAAATCTTCAGACCGCCTTACGGGAAAATAAAAGAAGCCCAAGCTAAAAAACTCAGACAACAAGGCTATAAAATAATTATGTGGGACGTTCTTAGCGCCGATTTTGACCAAAACATTACAAAAGAAGCATGTTTGGACAATGTAGTATCCAATACTAAATCAGGAAGTATAATTATATTTCACGACAGCGTAAAGGCTTTTAAAAACCTGGAATACGTGCTACCTAAAGTGCTCAAACATTTAGCTGAGCATCAATTTTCTTTCGAGGCAATAAAAGATTAAGCCAGTAGCTCCTGTACAATCGTAATAAGCGAATTAGCATCTAATTCCCCTGATTGTCTCCAAACCATCTGACCGTCTTTATACACCATCAAAGTAGGCAGTCCTTTAATTCTTAAGGCTTCGGCAAGTTCTTGATTTTTATCGACATCAATCTTTATCACCTTTGCCTTATCACCTAAAGCAGCAGCAACATCTCTAATAACCTCATGCATAGAAACCGAAGATTCATTCCAATCTGTGTAGAAATCAATTAACACAGGTACTTGTGCACTTATAAGTTCTCCAAATTTTGACATAAAACCAAGAATTAATTTTTTTTAAATCTAAGAAAAATAACGTTTCTTCTCATACAAATGTAGCATTTTTAACGAATTATGCTACTTTATCTCCTTTTTTTAGTTCGATAACTGTAATTTCAGGCATAATTCCTACTCTACCAGGATAAGCATGAAAGCCAAAACCCCTATTTACATACACATAACGCCCTAAATGCTCATATAAACCTGCCCATTGTGCATAGACATATTGTGCCAAACTCCATTTAAAATAACCCGGAATTTCAATCCCAAACTGCATTCCATGCGTATGTCCCGAAAGCGTTAAATGAAAATTCTTGTCGTGATTTTTTATCTCATAATCCCAATGACTAGGATCATGACTCATCAAAATTTTAAATTCTTTTTCGTCTAATGCTTCCGAAGCTTTCTTCAAATCACCGGCTTTCTTAAAATTATTTCCCCAGTTTTCCACACCTACTAAGGCAATTCGATCGTTTCCTTTTTCTAAAAACTGATGTTCATTCAACATCAACTTAAAATCGATTTGTCCGTACAATTCTTTAATTTCGTTAAAATTTCGCTCTTTATCCGCTTCCGATGGCCAAGATACATATTCGCCATAATCATGATTCCCTAAAACCGAATATTTACCGTATTTATGATCTTTAATTCGCTTAAAAGTTTCAATCCACGGATGCATTTCCTTAGCGTGCGTATTGACAATATCACCAGTAAACAAAATCATATCCGAATTTTGCTCATTAATCAAATCAATCGCATAATTAATCTTATCCGGATTATCAAAACTCCCCGAATGCACATCCGAAATTTGGGTAATCGTAAAACCGTCAAAAGCATCAGGTAAATCAGGAAAAAAGATACGCTGTTTGATTACCTTATAATTGTATTTCCCAATGGTGACTCCATAAATCAAAGACAAAAAAGGAACCGCAGCCAAGCCTAATCCAATCTGACTTATAAATTTTCGCCTTGCCGGAAAAACATTCGTATTTACTGAATTATCTATAAAATAATTAATCGCTCCAGCTCCTATTCGGAAAACATCTTCACCTAATAATATTATTGTGACAACAATTTTTGGAACATAAACCAATAACATCAAACCTGTGGTAAACATGAATTGCTTGGTTTGCCCAACAGAACGATCTAATTGCGAAAAAGAATAGATTATAAATACTAAAATAAGTAAACTTATAATTTGATAACTCACCAAAACCCATCTTAATTTGATTAAGGTTCGAATGGCTTGATAAGAATAAAACTCAATGAATAAAAAAAGAGCACAAAGAATTACAAAACGAATGATCATGTGTTTAGTTTTAAGCAAAGTAACAAAGAATGAAAATTTTATGGCTTTTTATTATCAAAAATTTAACTCAAATAATAACAAAAAGCTGATAGATCCCTCCACCAGCTTTTTATCATTGAAAATTTAAAAACCTTTTACAAACCTCAACATCGTTTACTTAAATAAACTATGTTGTTTTATTTTTTAGCTTTAGCAGCTTCAGGCTTAGCTGCTTCTACTTTTGCTGCTTTTTTATCAGCTTTTTTCGCTTTTTTAGAAACTTTAGCTTCTTTTACCGGAGCAGTTTGAGCTGGAGTTGCTGGAGTTGTTTGAGCATTTACCATTGCAGTAGTTCCTAAGACAGCTACTGCCAACATAACTAATTTTTTCATAATTATAATTTATTATTGTTATTATTCATTTATTATACCCCAAAGATATAATCACTAAATGAAGAATAGATGAAGATTGAAATGCTTAAATAAAATTAACTTTTAATTGTATTTTAAATCTTCTGGCAATAAAAGTGTAAAAGTAGTTCCATGATTTATTTGCGAAGTAACTTTAATTTCAATGTGATGAAAAAGAGCAATACTCTCAGCTATGGCAAGCCCTAAGCCTTGACCATCCTGATCAGAACTAATTCTGGCAAATCTGTTGAATATTCTTTCGAGCTGAGAAGCATCCATTCCAAATCCTGAATCGGTTATTGAAATAAAATAGTTTTGATTTAAAAACCCGTCAGCCACTATGATTTCGCCTTTGGGCTGATTGTATTTTATAGCATTGGTAACCAAATTATAAATCAGAATATGGATTAAGGTTTTATTTCCTGTAAAGGCAAAATGATGTTGCATTTTATTGGCAAACCTAATTTCTTTATCGTCAATTCGATCTTGTAAATCCTCTTGTAAATCGGTTATAATTTCGTAAAAATCGATATTCTCATTTGCTTCATATTGATTATTCTCAATTCTTGAAATCAATAATAAATTATTAATGATTTTTTTTAGCATGTCTAAAGTCTTGAGCGAACTCACAATTTTATCGAAAGCATTATCATCTAATGAATCATTTTGCAATAAATTTTCGAACTTATTTTTAAGCAAAGCAATAGGCGTAAGAAGTTCGTGCGAAACATTCGAAATAAATTGTTTTTCTTTTTTGAAAAGCTCTCCAATACGATCCATCATTTGATTTAAAACCAAATCTAATTCTCTAAAATCTTTTGATCCTGATTGTATTGGCGTATGATCAAAAGCTTCGGGTTCGTTAACACGCCTTATCTTAGTGTCGATTATTTTATAAAAAGGCTTCAGTAAATGTTCGATATAAAAAGTGTCTACCAGAAAAGTAATCAAAACGATTACCACAAAAACAATTAGAATAAAAAACCGAATAATAAAAGTAAGGTCATTTACCTCGCTCAGACTGCTCCCTATTTCTAGCTGATAACCCTCTTTTTCATAGGTGAAATGGTATTGTAAAATTCGATACTCATTCGACTCTCCTTCAATAATGCGATAGTCATTTATAAAAGAATTCTTTTTTTGATTGGGTTTTATAGGTAATCTTGAAAGCACCAAAAACTCACTATGTAAGGTGGAGAATTGAGAATAGGTTTCGGTTGAATCATTTCGAACAATAAAATCATTGATTTCATTTTGATCCAAATTATCAATAAACTTTTTCTTTTTTTCTAATAAGCTATTATTGATGTGTTTATAAACCACTTTTTCGACCAAAACAGGAAGCATTAACCATAAAATCAAGATTAATAACAATCTTGTTAACGCATTAAAAATAGCAAGTTGGTGTTTTATTTTCACAGTTTATTTTTTAAACATTTATACGATATCCAACATTTCGAACCGTTTCAAACCAACTAATATCAATATGTTTATCCAGTTTTTTTCGAAGATTCCTGACATGAACATCAATAAAATTCGAATCGGAATTGACTTCCAGGATATCGCCCCAAATATGTTCAGTAAGTTGCAACCTGGTAATTACTCGATTTTTATTCAATACCAAATGTTGGAAAATATCAAATTCCTTTTTTGTCAAATTAATTGGAATACCATTATAACTCACCTTGTAATCCTGCAATTGCAAAGAAAATCCATGTACGTTCAAATCGTTCAACGTAAAGCCGTGCATCCTGCGAATTACAGCAAACAATCTGGCACTCAATTCAGTCAAGGCAAAAGGTTTAGTCAAATAATCATCAGCGCCAAGCTGCAAACCATTTATCCTGTCATCTAATTCGCCACGAGCCGTAATGACAATGACTGCCATTTTTGATTTTGTTTTCCGAACAGCCTGTAAAACCTCAAATCCATCTCCGTCAGGCAAGCCAAGATCCAGTAACATCGCATCATAATCATTGCTATGTATTTCCTCTAACGCATCGCTACAAGTATTGGCAATTTTGCACAAATAACCCACATTACATAAAAAATCATAGACTTCGACAGCGAGTTCTTTATTATCTTCAACAATCAGAATATTCATAGACACAAAATTATTAGCACAATTAAAATTAAGCAATTATAAAAAGCCTTGTTGTGCATTATTAAAAAAATTAACGAATAAAAAAAGCTGATAAATTTCTTCACCAGCTTTCTCCATAATTATTCTTTCTACTTTGCTTATCCTACAATTCAATTATTAGAAAGCAAAACAAAAACAATTTTTATTTTTTCATTTCTTCTTTTGTAACTTCTTTCGCTGCTTTTGCTTTTTTCTCAGCTTTGTGTTTAGGATGTTTAGTTGCTTTAACTTCTTTTGCAGGAGTTGCTTTTGCCGGAGTTGGAGCTGCACTAACCATTACACTTGTTCCTAAAACTGCTACGAGTAACATAACTAGATTTTTCATGACTTTTAAAATTTAAATTAATACCTTTTATTTTATAGATCAAATGTACCTCTGTAAAATGAAGACAAAATGAAGAAAACAGTGCTCCTCAAAAATTTAACTTCACATTAACGGTTTTCGTTTCCGTATAATTTTTGTAAGAATATTTTAATATATTTGAAAAATATAATACGTACAAATACAAATGAACTGGGAAGATTTAAAATTCTATAAGCCAATTGAAAAAACAGAATTAAGCAATGCCAAAAAATCAATTGAAGCAATTGTCGCTGAAAAACTTACTCCATTTGGATTTAGAAAGTTTGGAAGAAAACTGATTAGAAAATCTAACGATCTTATACACATCATTCACTTAGACTCTCGTGGATCATGGCATGGTTCTTCAAACAACATAAAAACTGAAATCGCAATCGTTTCAATTTTTGATACCGATATTCTTGTAGAAAATTTTGAACCCATTTCAAGTTCATATATCCAAGATTTAGACCCCACATTAAGAAACTACTATCAAATAACCAAAGAATTTAATCTTTTTGCAGATTACTTAAGCAGAAAAATAATAGAACTTGTATTACCTCATTTTGACAAATACTTAAGTTCAATCGATGTTCTAACAAAAGGTGTTAAAGTTGGCGAGACAAAAAACCTGAAAATATTTTGTGGGCTAACAAATCAAGAAATAACATCTCAAAAAGAATTCAGCGACAAAGACTTGAAAGTTAAAAAAGCCGCTGTATTGAAAAAATTAAAAATAACAGAATAACAGACTAGGAGTTAATAACGGTTTACCTACCCGACCCCAATCTGGCTTGATTGCATCGAGTGCCTACTTTTCTATGAAAACAAAACAAAGCGTTTGCAACGCGGCTCATTAAACTTTCCTCGTTCAACCAAAAAGCATTTTGTTTTGATAATCCGCGTTGCAAACGCTACCAATTATCTCTTTATTTAGATAGGTCCTCGATACAATCGAGAACCAGATACCGTGTAAATTACTGGACGTGACTACTAAACCTTAGCCGTATATCAATTAAATACACAAACCATCATTCTTTCCCTTCAACCGCGTGAATGATAGGAGCTAGCTCAACATCATTAAGCTACAAGCTAATTCTGTTAAAAAGGCTAAGCTCCTGAATATAGAAAATCCACCCCGCCCGCTGGGCACCCTTCCAAAGGAGGGGAAGTCTCGTCATTTCCCCTCCTTTGGAGGGGGGCCTGAAAGGCGGGGTGGTTAATTTACAATTCCTTAACTTAATGACATTGCGCTCGCACTAGCAAAATGAAAAATAAAAATTCTAGATTCTTACAAATCTCAACAAAGCAATTAGAAATAATCATAAAGTAAATTGAATTCTATATTTTTACATTTTAAATTCAATTTACACTTCAATGTCACAAAAACGTCTTTTTCTACTCGATGCCTATGCTTTAATTTTTAGAGGCTATTATGCCTTTATTAAAAATCCAAGAATCAACTCTAAAGGCATGGATACATCGGCCATTATGGGATTTATGAATTCGCTGATGGATGTGATTAAGCGTGAAAAACCAGACCATTTGGCGGTGGCTTTTGACAAAGGCGGCAGTGATTTGCGCAACGAATTGTTCCCGGAATACAAAGCCAATCGTGATGCTACACCCGAAGCCATCAAAATTGCGGTTCCTTATATTCAGGCCCTATTGAACGCTATGCACATTCCAATTATTGAAGTGGCGGGCTATGAAGCCGATGATTTGATAGGAACGATTGCCAAACAAGCTGAAAAGGAAAACTACAAAGTCTTTATGGTTACGCCTGATAAGGATTTTGCCCAATTGGTTTCGGAAAATATTTTCATGTACAAACCCGCCCGTATGGGCAACGGAATCGAGATTTGGGGAATTCCTGAAGTATTAGAAAGATTTGAAATTGAAAGACCGGAACAAGTAATTGACTATCTGGGAATGATGGGAGACTCGGCCGATAATATTCCCGGATTACCTGGCGTGGGAGAAAAAACTGCTAAAAAATTCCTGGCCGAATATGGCTCAATCGAAAATCTTTTAGCTAACACGCACCAACTTAAAGGTGCAATAAAAACAAAAATTGAAGAAAATGCCGAGCTGGGATTATTGTCTAAAAAACTAGCGACTATTCTGTTAGACTGTCCAGTAACTTTTTGTGAAAAAGACTATGAACTTTCGACTCCTGATGTAGAAAAAACGGATGCTTTATTCAACGAACTCGAATTTAGAAGAATGGCGGAACAGTTTGATGCTATTTTCAAACCAAAAGCTACTGGAGAAAGCAGCCCTCAACACTCGGAACCTGACGCAAAACTATATAAAAAACCACAACCTAAGAACGAAGAGCAATTTGATCTTTTTTCAAGCACACTTCCCACTCATGATGGCGAAGTAACACACCAACAATTTTACAACACACTTGAAAACACACCGCATTCGTACCAAATCATTCAAGGCGATTTAGGAATTAGATTGTTATTGCAAAATTTACAAAAACAGACTACGGTTTGCTTTGATACCGAAACCACAGGACTGGATGCTTTGCATGCGGAATTGGTTGGAATGTCTTTTTCTTATGAAAAAGGAAAAGGATTCTACATTCCGTTTCCTGAAAACCAAGACGAAGCCAAAGCTTTGGCGGAAAAATTCATTCCGTTTTTCGAAAATGAAACGATTGAAAAAATTGGTCAAAACATCAAATACGATTTAAAAATACTGGCTAATTACGGCATTCGCGTAGCCGGAAAATTATTCGACACCATGATTGCGCATTATTTGATTAATCCTGATATGCGTCATAATATGGATATTTTATCAGAGACTTATTTGAAATATTCTCCGAAATCTATTGAAGATTTAATTGGTAAAAAAGGAAAAAATCAAAAATCAATGCGCGACGTAGATTTGGAAGACATTAAAGAATATGCTGCCGAAGATGCCGATGTTACTTTTCAATTAAAGGAATTATTTGCTGTAGAATTAGAAAAAACAGCTACTCAAAAACTATTTGACGAAATCGAAATTCCGCTTGTCCCTGTCCTTGCAGCGATGGAAACCGAAGGAATCAAACTTGACGTTCCTTTCCTGAAAAGCATGTCAGTGGAAATGGCTGCCGAAAGCAATGCTTTGGAACAAAAAATATATGAAACTGCTGGTGAGAAATTCAATTTGGCTTCGCCAAAACAACTCGGTGATATTTTATTTGACAAATTAAAAATTGGCGGTGCCAAACAAAAGAAAACAAAAACTGGACAATATGCAACTGGCGAAGAAGTCCTGAGTTATTTAGCCAATGACAACGAAATTGTACGTGATATTCTGGAATGGCGCCAAATGGTAAAACTACAAAGCACTTATATTGATGCTTTACCAAACCAAGTGGATGCAAAAACAGGACGCGTTCATACCGATTATATGCAAACCGTAGCGGCAACTGGACGTTTGAGTTCGAATAATCCAAACTTACAAAATATTCCTATTCGTACCGAAAGAGGACGTTTGATTCGAAAAGCTTTCATTGCCCGTGATGAGAACTACACCTTGGTTTCTGCCGATTATTCTCAAATAGAATTGCGTGTGATTGCCGCTTTAAGTGGCGAAGAAAACATGATTAAAGCTTTCCAAAACAACGAAGACATTCACAAATCGACTGCTTCTAAGGTTTTCAATGTTCCGCTAGAAGAAGTGACTCGTGAACAACGTAGCCATGCTAAAACGGTAAACTTCGGAATTATCTATGGCGTTTCGGCTTTTGGACTTTCAAATCAAACGAATCTTTCTCGTTCAGAAAGTGCCGATTTGATTGAAGCCTATTACAAATCGTACCCAAGATTGAAATCTTATATTAATGAGCAAATTGATTTTGCCCGAGATCATGGCTATGTGCAAACGGTTTTAGGACGTCGCAGGTATTTAAAAGACATCAATTCGCAAAACGCCATTGTTCGCGGTGGTGCCGAACGTAATGCGGTTAACGCTCCTATTCAAGGTTCGGCAGCTGATATAATCAAAATTGCGATGATCAACATTCATAATAAACTAATTGCCGAAAACTGGAAATCGAAAATGTTATTGCAAGTACATGACGAACTTGTGTTTGACGTTCATAACTCGGAATTAGAAAAAATCCAACCGATGATTCAACACGAAATGGAAAATGCTTTTAAACTGGAAGTTCCTTTGGTTGTCGATTTAGGAATGGGAAAAAACTGGCTGGAAGCGCATTAAAAAAAGTAGGCAGTATTCAGTGTTCAGAATGCAGAATCTAGATTACACTTTATACAAAAAATCCATTTCTTTACTTTTTAGAAATGGATTTTTTTTTGGTTCTAGAGGATTCTCTTTCTTTCAAATTGGTTTTTATAACAACGGTTTGATAAGGAGCTTCGTTTTCTTCATCGGCTTCTAAACGCTGAATCAGTAATCTGGCAGCTACTTCGCCAATTTCTACTCCATGTTGACTTACCGTACTCAAACTTGGCGTTAATCGTCTGGAAGCTAAAATTCCGTCAGCAAAACCAATGATGGATAACTCTTCCGGGATTTTATAGCCTTTTTTAATCGCAACTTTCAATGCCGCTACCGAATCGCGTTCGTCTAAAGCAAAAACACCATCAATAGTATTGTTTTCAAAAACAGCTTCAATTCTTTTTTTCATATCATCTTCAGAATTGGTACGAAGAATAATATTTTCATTTACTGGAATTCCATTATCGGCCAAGGCTTTCAAATACCCTTGGGTTCTTAGTTTCCCAACACTCAAATCATCTACCGAAGAAATCAACGCAATGTTTTTACAACCTGTATCAATTAATCTTTGGGTAACATTTAATGCCGAATCGTAATCATCTACAACTACTTTATCACATTCCACCTCTTCAGCAATGCGATCAAACATAACAATTGGCGTTCCTTCATTAATAATATCGGTAAAATGAGAGTAATCCTGGAGTTTTTGAGCTTCCTGTGAAACCGATAATATAAAACCATCGGTAGTTCCGTTGCTCAACATTTCTAAAGTATTAATTTCCTTAACTATCGATTCGTTCGAAATACAGGTAATTACATTATACCCTTTTTCATCAGCTACTTTTTCGATTCCACTAAAAACTTTGGCAAAAAAAGAATTCAAAATATTCGGAATAATTACTCCTATGGTTTTTGTCTTTCTGTTTTTTAAATTCAAACCAATGATATTGGGTTTGTAATTTTTAAGTTTAGCATACTCTTTAATCTTAATTTTAGTTTGGCTACTAATCTCAGGACTATCATTCAATGCTTTAGAAACTGTAGAAACAGAAACATTCAATTCTTTGGCAATTTGCTTCAGTGTTGCTTTAACTTTCATAATGAATTTATTGTCTTAGTTTTAGTGTTTTGCAAGATAGAGATACGGCAAAATGTTTTTTTAAAACACTACTTTACTAGCTCTAAAAAAGAAGTATATTTACCTCCATTATTTCCATTGCAAGATTGCAAGATAATCAATTTATTTTTCAAATCAAATGTATGATAAATTTAGAACCAAAGCATCAACTGGAATTATAAAAAAGAAGCTCTCTTAAGCGCAATAAATATCCGATTGATTATCAGCATAAAAACCCAAAAAAATTATTCATTTAAGGTATTTGTATTTAAAATAATTAATTGTACTTTTGCAACCCCTTTATTGGGGATGGAATGTTTAATTAAAAAATTTTTATTGTGAACGCATTAAGCTACAAGACAATTTCAACTACAAAGGCAAACTCTACTAAAGAGTGGATCGTTGTAGATGCAGAGGGTCATAACTTAGGACGTCTTGCTTCTAAAGTCGCTATGATTTTAAGAGGAAAGTACAAACCAAGCTATACCCCACACGTGGACTGTGGAGATAACGTAATTGTTATCAACTCAGAGAAAATCAACCTTACAGGTAACAAAATGGACGAAAAAATTTACATGCGTCACACAGGTTATCCAGGAGGACAAAGAACTTTAACTGCTAAAGTATTGCAAGCAAAAAACCCTGCATCTTTAGTTGAAAAAGCAGTAAAAGGAATGTTACCTAAGAACAAATTAGGAGCTGAACTTTTCAGAAATTTAAATGTTGTTGTAGGATCTGAGCACAAACAAGGAGCTCAAAAACCTAGAACTGTTAACCTAAACGATCTTAAGTAATGGGAGTTATTCACAAAATCGGTAGAAGAAAAACCGCTGTTGCACGTGTTTATGTTTCAGAAGGAACAGGAGTAATCACTGTAAACAAAAAAGAATTTGCAACTTATTTCCCTACAGCTACTTTACAGTACAAAGTTTTGCAACCATTGTCTATGACAGAAAATGCATCTAACTTTGACGTAAAAGTAAACGTTTACGGAGGTGGTGTAACTGGTCAAGCAGAAGCTGTAAGAATGGCAATCGCTCGCGCAATGTGTGAAGTAAATGCTGAAAACAGAGGTGTTTTGAAACCAGAAGGTTTATTGACAAGAGATCCAAGAATGGTTGAACGTAAGAAATTCGGTCAGAAGAAAGCTCGTAAGAGATTCCAATTCTCTAAACGTTAATATTGCCTGTCTTGTTCACAGGAGCAAGACTTTATTGAATTTATTATTGAATTTAAACAATGTTGTTGTTGTTGTCTCACTGAGGTGAGAAATTAGTTTAGCATCTAAATGCATTTAGCCGAGAAATCGCCATTTATGCATTGCTTACTCAACAGAACGTAAACTAGTACAAAAAATGTCAAACAAAGTAGAAGTAAAAGAATTACTAGAAGCAGGTGTTCACTTTGGACACATGACTAGAAAATGGGATCCAAACATGGCTCCTTACATTTATATGGAGCGTAATGGTATTCACATTATCAACCTATATAAAACTGCAGCTAAAATTGAAGAAGCTAACGAAGCTTTGAAAAAAATCGCTGCATCAGGTAGAAAAATATTATTTGTTGCTACCAAAAAACAAGCAAAAGACATCGTTGCTGAAAAAGCAGCTGCTGCAAACATGCCTTACATCACTGAAAGATGGCCTGGTGGAATGTTAACAAACTTTGTTACTATCCGTAAAGCAGTTAAAAAAATGGCTACTATTGATAAAATGAAGAAAGATGGTACTTTCATGACTTTATCTAAAAAAGAGCGTTTACAAGTAGATCGTCTTCGTGCTAAATTAGAAAAAAACTTAGGTTCAATCGCTGATATGTCTAGACTTCCAGCTGCATTGTTCGTAGTAGATATTAAAGCTGAGCACATCGCAATAAAAGAAGCTCAAAAATTAAACATTCCAGTTTTCGCAATGGTTGATACTAACTCTGATCCACGTGAAGTAGAGTATGTTATCCCTGCAAATGATGATGCTTCTAAATCAATTGATAAAATTTTATCTTTAGTAACTGCTTCAATTATTGATGGTCTTGCAAACAGAACATCTGATAAAGAAACTGATGCTACTGAAGTTGTTGCTGA
>JBDLTG010000001.1:0-16150 GCA_039805885.1 Bacteroidota bacterium | reverse complement strand
TAATATTCTCTCACAAGCTTTTTTTGACTTTTATTTTAACATAATCACCAATCTGCTTGTCAGTATTTCTTAGAACGTATATCGCTGTTGCGGGTGCAAAAGTAGAACCTTTATTCGTTTTAACAATGACTTTTATAAACTATTTTCAATCTTTTTTTTAACGCATTGATAACATGAAGTTTAAATTGCTAGTTTTTTAAGCATTTTAAAAGCTCAAGGCTCATTTTACCTTCTTACAGCGATTAATTAGACTTTACTACATTATCACACAGAAAGAATTCATCCATTTTCAAGAACAAAATAGCCTTTTCCAGCCTTTACCCTAGCCCCGATAGCAACGAAAATCCTTTCTTGCCCCGTTTTTTTTTAACGGGACAAGGAAGATTGTAGTGAATAGCGGGAAATAGCTTCAAAAAAAACAATACATATATAGGTAAGCTTTTTTATTTAGACTTGGATTCCAAGAAACATACTATAATATATATTGTATGTATTTTTCTAATACTCTATATTTGCATTCTCAAAATTAAACTAACAATGATTAAGATTACTTTGCCCGATGGGTCAGTTAGAGAGTTTGCGCCAGACGCAACTCCGATGGATGTTGCTAAAAGCATTAGCGAAGGATTTGCAAGAAATGTAATTTCGGCTTCTTTTAATGGTACAACTATAGAAACAGTGACTCCTTTAACGACGGACGGCAGTCTTACATTATATACATGGAATGATTTAGAAGGCAAAAAAGCTTTTTGGCACTCTACTTCTCACGTGATGGCTCAAGTTCTTGAAGAAATGTACCCAGGAATTAAATTAACTCTTGGTCCAGCTATCGCTAATGGTTTTTATTATGATGTGGATTTTGAAGATCAAAAAATCACCGAAGCTGATTTCAAGAAAATCGAAGACCGCGTTTTAGAAATTTCGAGAGGAAAACACGAATTCAAACTTCGCCCTGTTACTAAAGCAGAAGCTTTAGAACTATACAAGGACAATGTATACAAAACAGAATTGATTTCGAATCTAGAAGACGGAACAATCACTTTTTGTGATCACGATACTTTTACCGACTTATGTCGTGGAGGCCATATCCCAAACACAGGACTTATCAAAGCCATGAAAGTAATGAGTGTTGCTGGTGCTTACTGGAGAGGTGACGAAAAAAACAAGCAGCTGACTCGTGTTTATGGAACTTCTTTCCCAAAACAAAAAGACTTAACTGAGTATCTTTTACTTCTTGAAGAAGCAAAACGTCGCGATCACCGTAAACTTGGAAAAGAATTAGAATTGTTTGCTTTTTCTCAAAAAGTAGGTCAAGGTTTGCCTTTATGGCTACCAAAAGGAGCTGCTTTAAGAGATAGACTAGAACAATTCTTGAAAAAAGCTCAGAAAAAAGCTGGTTACGAACAAGTAGTTACTCCACATATTGGCCAAAAAGAGCTTTATGTAACTTCCGGTCATTATGCAAAATATGGTGCTGATAGTTTTCAACCAATAAACACTCCTGCTGAAGGTGAAGAGTTTTTATTAAAACCAATGAACTGTCCTCACCACTGTGAAATCTACAATGTAAGACCTTGGTCGTACAAAGATTTACCAAAGCGTTATGCTGAATTTGGTACTGTTTACAGATACGAACAATCTGGCGAATTACATGGTTTAACCCGTGTAAGAGGATTTACTCAGGATGATGCGCATATTTTTTGTACTCCAGAACAATTAGATGAGGAATTCAAAAAAGTAATTGACCTTGTTCTTTATGTGTTTGGTTCATTAGGTTTCGAAAACTTTACTGCTCAAATTTCATTAAGAGATAAAGAGAACAGAGAGAAATATATTGGTACAGATGAAAACTGGGAAAAAGCTGAAAATGCTATTATCAACGCTGCCGCTGACAAAGGTTTAAATACCGTTGTTGAATATGGCGAAGCTGCTTTCTACGGACCGAAATTAGATTTTATGGTGAAAGACGCATTGGGAAGACAATGGCAACTAGGAACAATCCAAGTTGACTACAACCTACCTGAACGTTTCGAATTAACCTACAAAGGTTCTGACAACGAATTACATCGCCCAGTGATGATTCATAGAGCTCCTTTTGGGTCTATGGAACGCTTTATCGCTATCTTACTGGAACATACAGCAGGAAATTTCCCTCTTTGGCTTATGCCTGAACAGGCTATTATATTGTCTTTGAGCGAGAAATATGAAAATTATGCTAAAAAAGTTTTAGATTTGCTGGAAATTCACGAAATTCGCGGGCTAATTGACAACAGAAGCGAGACAATTGGTAAGAAAATTAGGGATGCTGAATTGCAAAAAATCCCATTTATGCTTATCGTTGGTGAGGAAGAGGAGAAAAACAGAACCATTTCTATCCGTCGTCAAGGTCAAGAAGTAAAAGGAAATATCAGCGTAACAATAGAAGAATTTGCTTCAATTGTAAACGAAGAAATAAACAAAACATTAAAAGTATTTACAGTTTAACTTAAATTTTAAAGTCATAGCAATAAGAAGCAACAGAGGTTTTCAACCTCGCGTAGAAAAAAAAGATGCACACAGGATAAACAATCTTATTCGTGGAGTGCAAGAAGTAAGGCTTGTAGGTGAAAACATTGAGCCTGGAGTTTTTAAACTTTCCGAAGCATTAAGATTAGCGGACGAGTTTGAACTAGATTTAGTTGAAATTTCACCAAATGCAGATCCACCGGTTTGTAAAATCATGGATTATAAAAAGTTTGTCTATGAGCAAAAGAAACGAGAAAAAATTCTAAAAGCGAAATCTTCACAAGTTGTCGTTAAAGAAATTCGTTTTGGTCCTCAAACAGATGAGCATGATTATGAGTTTAAAAGAAAGAACGCTGAGAAATTCTTAAAAGAAGGTGCTAAATTGAAAGCTTTTGTTTTCTTTAAAGGACGTTCGATTATTTATAAAGATCAAGGTCAAATCTTGTTATTAAGATTAGCTACGGATTTAGAAGAATATGGTAAAGTAGAAGCAATGCCAGTTCTTGAAGGAAAGAGAATGATTATGTTCATTGCTCCAAAGAAAAAGAAATAATCCTCCCCTAACCCTCCAAAGGAGGGGAATAAAAAAGAGAGGAAGACAATATATTGAGTTAGTAAAAGCTTCATTCGCTTCGCAAGCTCGTAAAGACAAGTAAGTAAGAATAAATTAAAACACTAGGAAAAAATGCCTAAAATGAAAACCAAATCTAGCGCCAAGAAACGTTTCAAAGTTACTGGTTCTGGAAAGATCAAAAGAAAACACGCTTTTAAAAGTCACATCTTGACTAAAAAATCTAAAAAACGTAAATTAGCTTTGACTCACTCAGCGCTAGTTCACAAAACAGATATGAAAAGCATCAAACAACAATTAAGAATTATATAATTGTTAATCGTTAAAAGTTATTTGTTATCAGTTTTAAAACTTCTAACCTCTAACTTCTAACCTCTAACTTTTTTATTCTTTAGGTTAAAAACAATTTCAATAACCTTGGAGTATGGCTGTAAGTTCCCTTGATTAAATTCGGGACGCCTGCTACAAAAAAACAATAAAATTATGCCAAGATCGGTAAATTCAGTTGCTAAAAGAGCAAGAAGAAAAAAAATAATGAAGCAAGCCAAAGGTTTCTTTGGTAGACGTAAAAACGTTTGGACAGTTGCAAAGAATGCGGTAGAAAAAGCAATGTGCTATGCATACCGTGATAGAAAAGTGAACAAAAGAAATTTCCGTGCTTTATGGATTCAACGTATCAACGCTGGAGCTCGTTTAGAAGGAATGTCTTATTCACAATTCATGGGGAAAGTAAAAGCTAACGGAATCGAATTGAACAGAAAAGTTCTTGCTGATTTAGCTATGAACCACCCAGAAGCTTTCAAAGCTGTACTTAATAAAGTAAAATAAACGTTTTATCAACTCAATTTAGAATTACTTACTTATAAAAAAACCTCAATCTTACGATTGAGGTTTTTTGTTTTTTGGATTTTTCTATCAAAAAATATTTAGGTTTTTTGTTTTTTCTTTCTTGCTGCAGGAAACAAAACATTATTTAATATCAATCGATAACCCGGTGAATTAGGATGTAAATCTAAAACTGTTGGTGAATCCCCTACTTTGTGCTGATAATCTTCCGGATCATGTCCGCCATAAAAGCTGAACATTCCTTTTCCTTTTTGTCCATGAATGTATCTTGCTTCTCCATTTAGCTCACAAGTTCCCAAAATCAAAACATTAGATTTAATTAATCTCGCATCAAAGGCAGTTGTTTGCCCCATAAATCCTTTTACGAGTTGGGTATGATTTTGACATAACATGCTAGGAATAGGATCCCATTTGGCCGAAAACTCCATCAACGTAAAATAATCTTTCTCCATAGGAATAATCCTTTTTTCAGTCATATCTAAATCTGAAAACTCATATTTCTCCGGACTTCTTTCTAAGACAAAATCTTTAAATGCAAATGAATTATTATAGTTCAATTTCGATTGATAATTAGCCTCACTAGGATCTCCATCAAACATTGATTCGCAAATATCTACGCCATCGGCTGATAAAGCAATATCAAAACTATCCGTTGCTGAACACATGGCAAACATAAATCCACCGCCGATAACAAAATCTCTGATTTTTTTGGCTACAGCCCCTTTTTCCTGAGAAACTTTTGCATAACCAAGCTTGGTCGCAAGAATTTCAGCATCTTTTTTTTGTTCTATATACCAAGGCACATTTCGATAAGAACCATAAAATTTACCGTATTGACCAGTAAAATCTTCATGATGCAAATGCAACCAATCATAAAGAACTAATTGGTCGCTTAAAACTTCTTCATCATAAATAGCGGTAAAGGGAATTTCGGCATAAGTTAAAACCAAAGTTACAGCATCATCCCAAGGTTGTTTTCCCTTAGGCGTATAAACAGCAATTTTTGGTGCTTTTTCCAGAATTACATTTTCCATATTTTGGGATGGACTTGCAATTTCGTTTAAAATAGCCTGCTCTTCATTATCCGATAAAATTTCGAAACTTACTCCTCGAATCTGACATTCTTTTCGGATTTCAGTCGCATCAGGTAATAAAAATGACCCTCCGCGATAATTAAGCAACCAACTCGCCTTATATTTTTTATCTAAACACCAATAAGTAATTCCATAGGCTTTTAGATGATTTTGCTGCGAAGTTTCATCCATTGGCAACAAAATAAAAGAAGCCTTCACCGAAAAAGAAATTAAGACAATAATGAGTAAGGCTATTTTTCTAAAAACCATTGGACTGTTTTATTTCAAATATAGTGCTTTTATCTTAAAACGGCATATCGTCGTCATCGTCATCATTTAAATTACTTCCAAAAGCTTCATGAGGAGACGGTAGATTTTTAGTAATAAAAGAATTATCGTCTTGATTCATTGATGATGGCAAATCAGCATCATAACCACTACTGTAATCATCCAAGTTATCAAACTTACCTAAATGACCTATAAATTTCAAACGAACGTTTTCAATTCCACCATTACGGTGTTTTGCAATCATAATTTCAGCTTGCCCAGTTGTAGGAGCTGCTTCATCATCATCCCATTCGTCAATTTTATAATATTCAGGACGATACAAGAATGAAACAATATCGGCATCCTGCTCAATCGCTCCCGATTCACGAAGGTCAGAAAGCAAAGGTCTTTTACTAGAACCACGCGTCTCAACGGCACGGGATAACTGAGAAAGCGCAATAACTGGAACATTTAATTCTTTTGCTAAAGCTTTTAAATTTCGAGAAATAGTCGAAATCTCCTGTTCACGATTCCCTCCTCCTTTTCCATTTCCTCCAGCTGTCATTAACTGCAAATAATCGACAATAATAATCTTAATACCGTGTTGTGAAACCAAACGTCTAGCTTTAGCACGCAAATCGAAAATGGATAACGAAGGCGTATCGTCAATATATAAAGGTGCTTTTTCTAAGTCTTTTACTTTAGTACTCAACATCGTCCATTCGTGCGGTTCTAATTTACCAGTACGCAATTTCTCTGAAGACAAACCTGTTTCAGACGAAATCAAACGGGTAATTAACTGTACAGATGCCATCTCTAATGAGAATAATGCCACTGGATGTCCATAATCAATAGCCATATTTCTTGCCATTGATAATACAAATGCTGTTTTTCCCATTGCAGGTCTCGCTGCAATAATAATTAAATCACTTGGTTGCCAACCAGAAGTTAGCTTATCTAAATTAGTAAAACCAGTTTCAACACCACTTAAACCTTCTTGTTTACTAATTTCTTCAATACGCTTTTTAGCTTGTAATACTAAACTTTGTGCAGTTTCCGAACTACGTTTAATATTTCCTTGGGTAACTTCGTAAAGTTTAGACTCTGCTCTGTCTAATAAATCAAAAACATCGGTAGTTTCATCATAAGAATCTTCGATAATTTCAGAAGAAATTCGAATCAAACTGCGCTGAATAAATTTTTGAAGAATAATCCTTGAGTGGAATTCAATGTGAGCCGAAGAAGATATTTTTTGGGTTAACTGAATTAAATAAAAATCGCCTCCTGCTAACTCTAATTTTGCATTTTTTTTCAACTGCGCTGAGACAGTCAATAAATCGATAGGTTGGGTTTCTGTAAACAATTGAACAATTGCTTCAAAAATATGTTTATGGGCTTCTTTATAAAATGCGTCAGGCTGTAGGATATCAATAACATCATCAACTCCTTTTTTATCAATCATCATCGCACCTAACACAGCTTCTTCTAAATCAAGAACTTGTGGAGGTAACTTTCCTTTTTCCAGGTTTATAATAGTAGATTTATCCACCTTTACAGGCTTAACATTTTTGAAATTTTCCATATCACGAAAGTACCACAAATTTTAAAAAAAACACAGTTTAGTTATTACAACAATATGTTCACAACTAGTCTTTTTTTGTTCATAACCAAAAAAAATCCGAAACGGTAAGGCTTCGGATTATAATCTTAAAAACAGGTTTGTTATTCTTTAAATTCACCCATTTTAGTGTATTTATCCATTCTCTGAGCAATTAAGTCTGCTGTTGATAAAACTTTCAATTCGTTGTATCCTTTTAAAATATATTCTTCAACTGTTTTAAAAGTGGTCTCTCTATCATAATGAGCACCGCCTAATGGCTCTGGAATAATATCATCTATTAATTCTTGCTTTTTCATATCAGCAGAAGTCAATTTTAATGCGTCAGCTGCTTTTTCTTTATATTCCCAGCTTTTCCATAAAATAGAAGAACATGACTCAGGAGAAATTACAGAATACCAAGTGTTCTCAAGCATATATACGCGATCTCCAACTCCTATCCCTAAAGCTCCACCCGAAGCACCTTCACCAACAATAATGGTAATAATAGGCACTTTTAGCAAAACCATTTCATAGATATTTCTGGCAATAGCCTCACCTTGTCCACGCTCTTCAGCTTCTAAACCAGGATAAGCACCAGGAGTATCAATTAAAGTAACTACAGGAATTCCAAACTTCTCAGCCATTTTCATCAATCGCAAAGCTTTACGATATCCTTCAGGATTAGCCATCCCAAAGTTTCTGTACTGACGTGTTTTAGTATTGTATCCTTTTTGTTGACCAATAATCATAAAAGATTGACCACCAATTTTTCCTAAACCACCTATCATGGCTTTATCATCCTTAAAACCTCTGTCTCCATGAAGCTCTAAAAATGTATCTCCACAAAGTCCTCTAACATGATCTAAGGTATAAGGTCTACTTGGATGCCTTGATAATTGAACACGCTGCCAAGCAGTAAGGTTTTCATAGATATTCTTCTTAGTCTCAATCAGTTTATCGTTGATTTGATTGCATGTAGCAGTAACATCAACATCTGATTCTTGCCCAATAACTTGACATTTTTCTAACTGTTCTTCAAGTTCTTTTATTGGAAGCTCAAAATCTAAATATTCCATAGGATTTGTGCGTTATTATTTTATTTGGAAGTGCAAATATAAAATATTAAATCATTTACACCCCTTTATTTTTAATTTTAGTACTACTTAGTAAAGATACAACCTATAATGCCATCCTTGTATTAAACTCATTATAAACTTGATTCACCTGAAAATCAACACAAAAAACTTCAATTTTCTTAATCTATTTTTGCCCTTTCATTCTGTATTTTCTCTCTTTATATAGATAAGATGCCGTTGTAATATGTGCTAAAGCATCTTTGGCCAATTCAGGATTTAGCTTAGTAGGAATCAATACCGTATCATTTTTCATTTCAAACTGTAACGGTTTTGTATTAGGCTGCAAAATAACCACTTGGTTTTCAACTCTAAAAGCATTATTATCGTGAAATTGCATAATAGCTCTTCCCGGAACATTTGCAGCTAAACTCATTAAATTTCGCCCTGGCATAGGATTATTAATATCCATTCCTATGAAACTTAATAATGTAGGAGCAATATCTATCTGGCTACACAACTTTTTATAAGCCTCACCTTTAGGAACATTAGGCCCAATAAGTAAAGCAGGAATATGAAATTTATTAATTGGAACTAAGTTTTTGCCATAAGTTCTGGTATTATGATCGGCAATAACCAGAAAAATAGTGTTTTTAAAGTAAGCTTCTTTTTTAGCCATTTCAAAAAACTTTCCAATAGAAAAATCGGCATATTTCATTGCATTATTTACCGTGTTTTTCTTTTTATCATATAATTTTATTCTTCCATCAGGAAATTCAAATGGTTCGTGATTTGAAGTAGAAAACATCAGAGAAAAAAATGGTTTATTCCCCATTGATTTAAAATAACTATTGGCTTTTGTCGCTAAATCTTCGTCAGAATACCCCCAAGTACCTTTAAAAGCAGCTTTTGATGAATCATAATCTTTTTCATCAATAATTTTACTAAAACCATTTCCATTAAAGAAAGCAGCCATATTATCAAAATTAGCCATCCCACCGTAAATAAAACTGGTTTGATATCCTTTCTCTCTTAAATTTTCAGCAAGTGTGTAAAATCCTGTTTGTGAATTACTCAATTTCACCACACTCTCAGAAGGCGAAGGCAAAAAACCAGTAACCACAGCCTCAATACCTCGCACACTTCGAGTTCCTGTACAATATAAATTGCTAAACAACATTCCTTCTTTAGTCAGTTTATCAAATTCAGGAGTTAAGGGCAATCCTCCTAAACTCCCTACATATTCCGCACCAAGGCTTTCCTGTAAAAAGATGACAACATTATAAGGTTTTACAAGTGTAGTATTCGATTTTTGCAAGTGCATCAATGGTAAACTGGCATCAGTAAAATTAGTTTGAGGAACACCCATATATTTTTTTACACGACTAATAGCTTCATTAGTATCCATTTCACCATACATCTTAGCCGCATTCGATTCATTTTTAAGCGAATACAGAGCAAACCCAACCGTATACATTGAATTTAAACCTAAATTATTAGTCAATTGATCTGTAGAAAAGATCGCATTACTAGCATTAATAGGTCTTTTTGAAACCAAACTAGAACGCGCGCCAAAAAACAATAGAAAAGCCACTAGAGGAAACAACATTAATTTAGTACGATAAGCTACAAATTTTGGATAAAACCAAAAAGCAGCATTTTTAATACTATAATACAAGGCTATACCTAAAACCAAAAACGAAAACAACATTGAAGTCAAATAACTCTTCAGTAAAGTGCCCACTACTTCTTTAGGATAAATCAAATAATCAATAAACAATTTATTAGGACGTGTATCGTATTCTTTTATAAAATCATAACTCGCTAATTCCATAAAAAGCAATAGAAATAAAAAAGCGATAAAATAGAAACTGAAAAATTGCTTTATTTTTTGCAAATAATTATCAGGCAAAACAGCTAATAATAAGGTCGGTAAAAATGATATATAAGACAATAAAATGATATCCATACGCAAACCAATAGGGAATATCATCCAATAATCAGGCGTTTGAGTAACGCGTTCCATAAAAACAAGAAACAACACTAAACGACTTATTGTAGTAATCAACAAACCAATAAGAAAGAAATTAATCACTGGTCTGATAAAAATATTTTTTTTCATTTTATTTAAAAATCAAGAATGTAAAAGATAAATTTTGAATAGTAAAAATGCGGCACTTTTTAATAAAGTACAACATGAATCTTTATTAACTACTATTATACGTTTTTCTAAAATTTCTTCGGTGTTTTAAAACACCATTCAAAATTACCGTAAGAATAATAACAACTGCCCCTAAATAAAATGAAGGACTCATTTTTTCTTTTCCTCCAATAATAAAATAAGCTAAAACAATACCGTAAACAGGTTCCAAATTAGTCGTTAACATCACGGTATAAGGACTCAATTGTTTCATAACCTTTACCGAAGCAGTAAAAGCATAAGCTGTACAAATACTGGATAAAACCAATAACAACATCCAATTATTAAAAGAAACGATAAAAAAGTCTGCAGTAAATTTATTTTGAAAAAAGAAATAACAGCTTATAAAAAACAACCCTGCCAGAAACTCATAAAAAGTGATCACCGCCGAATCATGATTCTGAATAAGTTTCCCATTAGATAAGGTAAACAAAACGCCTAAAACTATTGAGATTAAAGCAAATAACATTCCCTCAAAATAATTTACCTCAACCTGCATGATTATTGCCAATGCTGCAATTATAATTAATCCAAAGAATACTTCGTACCAAAGTACTTTTCTCCCATAAAACAATGGTTCCAACAATGAAGCAAGAAAAGCTCCTAATGAAAAAACCGATAAGGTAATCGACACATTAGAAACATGAATCGCATGAAAGAAGAAAATCCAATGCAACGCAATTAATAAACCTACAAAGCTTAATTTGAGTAAAGAATACCAAGGAATACGAAAAGATTTTTTAGAAAAGAACAAATAAAATCCCAAAAACAAACCTGCAAAAAGCATTCGATACCAGACAATTATATCGGCCGCAATGGTAATCAAAGCACCAAGTATAGCGGTAAACCCCCAAATAAAAACAATGAGATGAAGATTTAAATAACTTTTAAGTCTATCGTTTGGCATTGCGCAACAAAAATACAGCTAAAATTCCAAAAATGATATTAGAGAACCAAACCGCTAGAAAAGGGGAAAAAGTAGATTTCTCGGCTAATACTCCAAATATCTTATCAAAAAACACAAAACCAAAAGCTACAGCAATTCCTATGGTTAGATTCATTCCCATTCCTCCTCTTCGTTTCATAGAAGAAACCGAAACAGCAATAATTGTTAGAATAAATGCCGAAACTGGAACACTAAACTTCTTATACAAAACAACCAAATAAACATTGATATTTGAAGAGCCGCGCTTTTTTTCCGTGTCAATAAAATCAATCAAATCACCCAATCGCAATGTTTCGGCAATATAAACCACTGGAGTTAAATCTTTAAGTTCAAATTTAAACTTGACTTTCTTTTCGGGTGAAATTTCAATCTTATCACCTAATTTCCCAACTGTTCTTTTAGCATAATCATATAAAGTATAGGTACTATCTTTTTCATTCCATTTAATCCTACTGGCTGTGATTTTAGAGACCATTTTTTCTTTATCAAATTTCTCTAAAACAAAGTTAAAAGCCATTTTAGACGCAGTATTAAAATTACTTACATACAAAAACTCTTTATCATTCAGCTGTCTGTAAACATCAGTATTATCGCCAGCCATTAGCTCTTTACCACCCGATCTTAAGTACGTATAACGGAAATTATTGAATCCCTCACTGGCTTTTGGAACTACATAAAAACCCATTAACAAAACCAGAACAGAAACAATGGATGCACCAATGATATACGGCTTTAAAAAGCGGGTAAATGAAATTCCCGAACTCAAAATAGCTATAATCTCAGTATTATTAGCCAATTTTGATGTAAACCAAATTATAGATAAAAACAAAAATATTGGAAACAAAGCATTTGCAAAATAGATGGTAAAATTATAATAATAGATAGCAACGTCCATCAACGGAACTTTGTTCTCAATCATCTTATTAATCTTCTCCGAAACGTCAATTATAATCCCAATTGGGATAAACATCAACAACATAGCCCCAAAAGTGGCTAAATATCTTTTCAGGATATACTTATCTAATATTGTTAACATAGGATTGATTTGTTAATTCGTTAATTTGATGATTTGATTAACAAATAACCAAATCCACAAAACTACAAACGTTGACTCATATTTTTCACCATCATTTCTTTCCATGGTCTAAAATCGCCAGCTAAAATATGTTTTCTAGCTTCGCGCACTAACCACATATAAAAACCAAGATTATGAATCGTAGCAATTTGCTTTCCTAAATATTCATTGGCAGCAAAAAGGTGACGCAAATAGGCTTTTGAATATTCCGTATCTACAAATGTGATTGCCATTTCGTCAATTGGCGAAAAATCATCTTCCCATTTCTTATTCTTGATATTGATGGTACCATTAGCCGTAAACAACATTCCGTTTCTGGCATTACGAGTTGGCATCACACAATCAAACATATCAATTCCTAATGCAATATTCTCTAAAATATTAATCGGCGTTCCTACTCCCATCAAATAACGAGGTTTGTCTTCTGGCAAAATTTCGGTAACCACCTCAGTCATGGCGTACATTTCTTCCGCTGGTTCTCCAACAGATAATCCGCCAATAGCATTTCCTACTTGGTTCGAATTCGCAATATATTCCGCCGATTGACGTCTTAAATCTTTATAAGTACTTCCCTGAACAATAGGAAAAAAAGCTTGATCATAACCGTATTTCACTGGTACTTTATCCAAATGATTGATACAACGATCCAACCAACGGTGCGTCATGTGCATCGATCTTTGTGCATATCTGTAATCGCAAGGATAAGGCGTACATTCGTCAAAAGCCATAATAATATCGGCTCCAATGGTACGTTGAATTTCCATTACACTTTCTGGTGAAAAGAAATGATAAGAACCATCAATATGCGATTTAAACTTTACTCCTTCTTCCTTAATTTTTCTATTATTCGAAAGAGAATATACTTGATAACCTCCAGAATCCGTCAAAATATTACGATCCCAATTCATAAATTTATGCAAACCACCCGCAGCTTCTAAAATTTTAGTTTGCGGACGCAAGTACAAATGATAGGTATTTCCAAGAATAATATCAGGATTAATATCATTTTTTAATTCTCTCTGGTGCACTCCTTTTACCGAGGCAACAGTGCCTACAGGCATAAAAATAGGCGTTTCAATTACACCGTGATCTGTGGTAATGCTTCCCGCTCTGGCTTTAGAAAGTGGGTCTTTTTGTAATAAATCAAACTTCATACTAAGGTTTTTCTTCCGATTGTTCGGCTGGCAAAGATAGTTTAATTTAGAAAATGTTACTCTGTTTTTAACAGCAAAATCAGAACCTTAACTTTTAGAATTTTCAGCCACGAATTACACCTATTAACACCAATTAGAAGATTAAAATCAAATAACACAAATTCTATTTATTTTAATAATTCGTGTAATTAAAACAGGGTATAATTTGTGCTTATTTGTGTAATTCGTGGCTAAAAATCCTAAATGCGAATACCTTGTTATGTGGTTTAAAGAAAGTGGTGTTAATATTTGTAACTTTGTATTATCAATAATTACAAATACAATGAAACTCAACATTCAAGATACTTTCAACAAAGAATTACCCGCCGACCCAATTACAGAAAACTATGTCAGACAGGTTGAAAATGCTTGTTTTTCATTTGCAACACCTACAAAAACGGCAAATCCTGAAATCATCCATGTTTCATCAGAAATGCTGAAAAACTTAGGATTATCAATAGCTGATGCACAAACCGACGAATTCAAAAACGTTTTCACTGGAAATGAAGTTTTCCCAAATACCCAACCTTTTGCCATGTGTTATGGCGGACATCAATTTGGAAACTGGGCAGGACAACTTGGCGATGGTCGCGCTATTAATTTAACCGAAATCGTTCACAACAATCAACGTTGGGCAATCCAACTTAAAGGAGCAGGAAAAACACCTTATTCTAGAACCGCCGATGGACTAGCCGTTTTGCGTTCTTCCATTCGGGAATATTTATGCAGCGAAGCCATGTTTCATCTTGGCGTTCCTACCACAAGAGCATTATCTTTAGCCTTATCAGGTGATGAAGTTTTAAGAGATGTGTTATACAATGGTAATCCCGCTTACGAAAAAGGAGCTATCGTCAGTCGAATTGCGCCAAGTTTTTTACGCTTTGGAAATTACCAAATCCTTGCGGTTCGCAACGATATTGAAACCCTAAAAACACTAGTTGACTATACTATCAAACATTTTTATCCCGAATTAGGAGAACCAAATAAAGAAAGCTACCTGCAATTTTTCAAAAAAGTTGCCGAAAACAGCCTGGAAATGGTCATTCATTGGCAACGAGTGGGTTTTGTACACGGAGTGATGAATACAGATAATATGTCAATCCTGGGATTAACCATAGATTATGGTCCTTATGGCTGGCTCGAAGGCTATGATTATGGCTGGACACCCAACACCACCGATTCTCAACACAAACGCTACCGTTATGGGAACCAACCCAATATGGTGCTTTGGAATTTGTACCAACTTGCCAATGCCTTATTTCCATTAATCGGAGAAACCGAAGGATTAGAAAAAGTTCTTGCTGATTTCGGCACTGCCTTCGAAAGTAAATATTTGAATACGATGCGTTCTAAAATTGGTCTTTTCACCGAAAATGAAAACGATCAAACTTTAATTCAAGAATTGGAAAACAATTTGCATTTGACAGAAACCGATATGACTATTTTCTATAGAAACCTAAATCGTTTTCCAAAAGAAAATCCAGAACAAGGCATCACGATTATTCAAGATGCTCTTTATAGTTCAATTGAAGCATTTCCAGAAATCACAGAAACATGGAATAAATGGTTTGAGAAATACAGCCTTCGTTTGCAATTAGAAAAGGAAACCGATGCAGAACGTGCTGAAAAAATGAATGCTATCAATCCAAAATATGTTCTACGCAATTATATGGCTCAACTAGCCATCGATGCCGCCGACAAAGGAGATTACAGCCTAATCGATGAACTTTTTAATTTACTTAAAAAACCTTATTCTGAACAAGAAGACCAAGAAAAATGGTTTGCGAAACGCCCTGATTGGGCAAGAAACAAAGTCGGTTGTTCTATGTTGTCGTGTAGTTCTTAATTTTTATTTAAACTTGTCAACGCAAACTAAAACAAAAATCAATTTTTATTATACTAATTTGATATAATAAGTTAGCATTTCATAGCTTTGTAGTTATTCTTACAGTAGCATAAAACAACATGAAACATACCTTATTAATAGTTCCCGGATTAGGAGATTCAACCGCAGGACATTGGCAAGACAATTGGTTAAATCATTTCCCAAATGCAAAAAAAGTAGTTCAAAATAATTGGAATCAACCACAATTACAGGATTGGTTAATCAATCTGGATGCTACTATTAAAAGTATTGATACACCTATTGTTATTGTGGCTCACAGTCTGGCGGTTTCTTTAGTAGCTCATTGGTCACAACAAAATGATACCAGCAAAATTGCAGGTGCTCTACTGGTAGCTCCCGCCGATGTAGAATCATCCGAGCATACACCTGCCGAAATTTGGAACTTTGCTCCTATTCCTTTACACAAATTAAAGTACCCATCCATTGTAATCACCAGCGCTAATGATCCTTATATCTCGGCAGAAAGAGCCGAATTTTTAGCTCAAAATTGGGGAAGTCTTTTTTACAACGTTGGCCCAAAAGGACATCTCAATCTGGCATCACAACTGGGACTTTGGGAAGAAGGGCAAGAAATATTACAAACATTAATACAGTCAATTGCGAAAAACGGATAAAAAACAACTAGTTTCATCCCCGACACATAGCATATTATTAAAAAAGTCCATGAAAATTGGGCTTTTTTTATGCCTATACATTCGATAATAAACAATTATAAAAATCATTTGTCTTAAGGGAAAATAAAATTTACATTTGCAACAGTTTAACTTTTACACTCAAAATGAAACCTAACACTCAACAATTAAACGATTTAATTATCCAAGTAAGAAGAGACATCCTTCGAATGGTACACGCTGTTAATTCAGGTCATCCAGGAGGTTCTCTAGGTTGTACCGAA